>NZ_JBEXYS010000003.1:0-575282 GCF_040631045.1 Streptomyces sp. NPDC005706
CAGGGCACCGAGCTGATCCCGGCGGACTTCATCGGCTTCGCCCGCCCCGTCGACGAGCTGAGCGGTGAACTCGCGGCCCAGCACGACCTGTTGATGGCGAACTTCTTCGCCCAGACCCAGGCCCTCGCCTTCGGCAAGACCGCCGACGAGGTCCGCGCGGAGGGCGTGCCGGACGAACTCGTCCCGCACAAGACCTTCCCGGGCGACCGGCCGACGACCACCATCCTCGCGCGCGAGCTGACCCCGTCCGTGCTCGGCCAGCTCGTCGCCCTCTACGAGCACAAGGTGTTCGTGCAGGGCGCGGTGTGGAACATCGACTCCTTCGACCAGTGGGGCGTGGAGCTGGGCAAGGTCCTCGCCAAGCGCATCGAGCCCGCCCTGACCGAGGGCGCCGCCGTGCCCGGTCTGGACCCGTCCACCACGGCCCTCGTCGCCGCCTACCGTTCTCTCAGGAAGTGAATAGATCATGCAGCTCGGTCTCATCGGTCTCGGCAAGATGGGCGGCAACATGCGCGAGCGGATCCGCCGCGCCGGCCACACCGTCATCGGCTACGACCGCAACCCCGAAGTCTCCGACGTGAAGAGCCTCGAAGAGCTGGTCGAGAAGCTGGACGCGCCGCGCACGGTCTGGGTGATGGTCCCGGCCGGCACCGCCACCCAGGGCGTCGTCGACGAACTCAAGGACCTGCTGTCCGAGGGCGACACGGTGGTCGACGGCGGCAACTCCCGCTGGACGGACGACGAGAAGCACGCGGCCGAACTGGGCGTCAAGGGCATCGGCTTCGTCGACGCCGGTGTCTCCGGCGGTGTGTGGGGCCTGCAGAACGGCTACGCCCTGATGGTCGGCGGCGACAAGGCGCACGTGGAACGGCTCCGGCCGATCTTCGAGGCGCTCAAGCCCGAGGGCCCCTACGGCTACGTCCACGCGGGCCGGGTCGGCGCCGGCCACTTCTCCAAGATGGTCCACAACGGCATCGAGTACGCCATGATGCAGGCCTACGCCGAGGGCTGGGAGCTGCTGGAGAAGGTCAAGTCGGTGGACAACGTCCGCGAGGTGTTCCGCTCCTGGCAGGAGGGCACCGTCATCCGCTCCTGGCTGCTGGACCTCGCGGTGAACGCCCTGGACGAGGACGAGCACCTGGGCAAGCTGCGCGGATACGCGGAGGACTCCGGCGAGGGCCGCTGGACCGTCGAGGCCGCCATCGACAACGCGGTGCCGCTTCCCGCGATCACCGCCTCGCTGTTCGCGCGGTTCGCCTCCCGGCAGGAGGACTCACCGCAGATGAAGATGATCGCCGCGCTGCGCAACCAGTTCGGCGGCCACGCCGTGGAGGCGGCGAAGAAGGACTGACCTCGGGGGCGACGGCGGCGCCGTCCCCCGTGAGCGGCCCGGGTCGTCCACGGCGACCCGGGCCGCGGTGCGTTCAGTGCGGGGCGTGCTGCGCGGCCAGCCGCACCGGGGCGTTCGCGGCGCCGTAGCCCCGGTAGCCCGCGTCGCGCTGGACCAGTTCGAAGAAGACCCGGCCGACGGTCACGGTGTAGCAGTGCCGGAAGGCGCCGCCCGAGTCCCGGTCGTAGAGGATGCCGAGGTCCCGGTACGTCTGCAGTTCGCCGGCCTCGAACTCGTACCGTGCGGCCAGGTCGTCGTGGTAGTTGGCGGGCACGGGCAGCAGCCGGCCGCCCGCCGCGCGGAAGGCGCGGGCCGCGGCCACCACGTCGCCGGTGGCGAGCGCGATGTGCTGGGCGTGCGCGGTGTCGTCGGTGGGCGCCGCGCCGACGGACAGGGCGATCCGCACACTGCCGTCGGCGTTGCTGACGGCGCGGCTGCGCAGCAGGCCGTAGGGGTCGGCGAGGTCGACGCTCTGTTCGGCGTCGAGACCGAGGACGCTGCGGTGGAAGAGGGCCGCCTCGTCGAAGTGGTGCCAGGGCTGGGTGAGGGCGAGATGGTCGACCCGGACGGCGCTGGGCGCGGGGGCCCCGTGTTCCGGCAGGTCCTCGAAGTCGGCCCGCCAGTGCGGGAGCTGATCCCCTTCGGTGGCACAGAAGAACAACTCGGTGCCGTCGGGGGCGGACACCGCCTCCAGCGGGGCGTCCCCGGGATCGCGGTGGCGGGGCAGGGCGGGCGCGAGCAGGGCCTCGGCGCGGCGCGCGGCGGCGGCCGGGTCCGGGGACTCCAGGCCGATCGCGGCGAGCCGGGTGCCGTCCCGGCGGGCGGCCGGGCCGGTGTTGACGAGGACCCGGGCCCGGCCCGACTGCCACAGGTCGACGGGCTTGCCGCGGTGACGGGCGACGCGGGTGAAGCCGAGGGCGGCGAGGACGGCGGTGACCGGTTCGGCGTCCGCGGTGAGCAGTTCGGCGAAGGCGACCCCGGTGGGTACCACGGGCGCGGGCAGCTCCGCCACGCCGGCGGCCTCCTGCAGGAGCAGCAGGGAACGGTGGGCGTCCACGGCGGTCGGGCCGGCGTCGGCCTGCCGGAAGACGTCGTTGAAGACCTCCAGCGAGAGCGGTCCGGCGTATCCGGTGCGCAGCACGTGCCCGAGCAGGTTCGCCAGATCGAAGCCGCCCTGGCCGGGGAAGCACCGGTAGTGCCTGCTCCACTGCAGGACGTCCATGGCGAGCAGCGGGGCGTCGGCCAGCTGGAGGAAGAAGATCTTCTCGCCGGGGATGTCCGCGATGCCTTCGAGGTCCTTGGGGCCGGAGCCGCGGGAGAGGATGTGGAAGCTGTCCAGGCAGGTGCCGAGCGCCGGGTGGCCGGCCGCCTCGACGATGCGCCACGCGTGCTCGTGGGTGTTGACGTGCCGCCCCCAGGCCAGCGCCTCGTAGGCGACCCGGATGCCGAACTCCCGCGCCAGGTCGGCCAGCCGGCCGAGCTGGCCGGCGGCGAGCGAGTCGTCGTCCACGGCGTGCGGGGAGACGCTGGAGCAGACCAGGACGGTGTCCGCGCCGAGCCGGTTCATCAGCTCGAACTTGTGCCGGGCGCGGCGCAGGTTGCGGCCGAAATCGGCCTCCGGCACCGCCTCTACGTCGCGCATCGGCTGGTAGAGGTCGATGGTGAGGCCGAGGTCGGCGCAGCGGGCCCGGATCTCCTCGGGGGTGAGCGGGCTGGCGAGCAGGTCGTTCTCGAAGATCTCCACCCCGTCGAAACCGGCCCGGGCGGCGGCGGTGAGCTTCTCGGTGAGCGAGCCGCTCAGTGAGACGGTGGCGATGGACGTACGCATCCGGGTGCCTCTCTGCGTCGGGGCTGTTTCGGGCGCCGCGCCGGGCGGCGACGGGGGCGTTCGGCGCTACTTCGGCGTGGTCCGCTACTTCGGCGTGGTCCGCTACTTCGGCGTGGTCACGGCGCCGGCCAGCTCGGTGAGGTCCGCGAGCATCCGCGCGCTGTCGGGTTCCCGGCCGGTGAAGAGCCGGAACGCGTCGGCGGCCTGGAAGGCGGCCATGCCACCGCCGTCGAGGGTGGCGCAGCCCGCCGCCCGGGCGGCACACAGCAGCTCGGTCTCCAGCGGGCGGTAGACGACCTCCGCGACCCACAGCCGCGGACGCAGCAGCTCGGCGGGGAGCGGCAGGCCCGGGTGGGCGGCCATGCCGGTGGGGGTGGCGTGCACGATGCCGTCGGCGCCGGTCAGCAGGTGTGCCAGGCGGTCGGGGGTGGCCGGGACCGCCCGGCCGTCGCCGAAGTGCCGGTTCAGGGAGCCGGCGAGGGCGGCGGCCCGCTCCGGCAGGGCGTCGACGACGGTGACCCGCCCGGCTCCGAGGGTGAGGGTGGCGTGGGCGACCGCCGCGCCCGCGCCGCCCGCGCCGAGCTGCACGACGCGCTCCAGTGACACGTCCGGAAGGCCGCGCGCGAAGGCGGCGGCGAACCCGGTGACATCGGTGTTGTGGCCGACGGCGCGCCCGTCCTCGCCGAAGACGACCGTGTTGACCGCGCCGAGGGCCCGGGCCTGCGGGGCGAGCCCGTCCAGGTGCGGGACGACGAGCTGCTTGCACGGGTGGGTGATGTTGAGCCCGTCGTACCCCAGGTCGCGGGCGGCCCGGACGAGGTCGCCGACCGCCTCCGGCGGGACGCCGAGGGTGTCGATGCCGATGGTCCGGTACAGGTAGCGCAGCCCCTGGCGGTCGGCCTCCCGTTCGTGCAGGGCCGGACTGAGCGACGGGCCGATGCCGGAACCGATCAGCCCGACGAGATACGAGTCCTTGGCCACGAAGCCCTCCCGGCACGCTCACTAATGTACGAACTAGTACGTTAGCTATATCAGCAGTGGCCGTCTTCGGGAAGACCCCTACGGCCCGCCCCACCCCTGCTTCTAGAATCACCGGCACTGGCCCTACGCCCGAAGGAACCCGATGACCAGCGTCGACGAACCGGTACGACCCGGCGGGCGGACACGGGACGCCGCCCGCACCCAGGCCGAGATCCTCGACGTGGCGACCCAGGAGTTCGCCCGGGCCGGCTACGACGGCGCCCGGGTGGACGAGATCGCGGCCCGCACCCGCACCACGAAGCGGATGATCTACTACTACTTCGGCGGCAAGGAGCAGCTCTTCACGGCCGTGCTGGAACGGGCCTACGGCGTGATCCGCGAGGCCGAGCAGCAGCTCGACGTCGAGCACCTGGACCCGGTCGCGGCGATCCGGCGGCTGGCCGAGGTGACCTTCGACCACCACGAACTGCACCCGGACTTCATCCGCCTGGTCAGCATCGAGAACATCCACGGCGCCGAGCACATCGCCGCCTCGGAGAAGCTCGGACGGATCGGCTCCCCGGCCCTCGAGGTGATCCGCCGGATCCTGGCCGCCGGGCAGGAGTCGGGGTTGTTCACGGCCGATGTGGACGCCGTCGACCTGCACGCGATGATCAGCTCGTTCTGCTTCTTCCGGGTCGCCAACCGGCACACCTTCGGCGCGCTGTTCGGCCGCGACCTCGTCGACCCGGCACAGCGCGAGCACTACCGCGCCATGCTCGGCGACATGGTGATCGCCTACCTCACGGCGGAGCGGGCCGCGGACTGAGCCGCGGCCCCCGGGGGCGACCGCGAGTCGCGCCCGCCCCCCGGCCACGGCGGCCGGAGCCGCGCACGGGCCCTTGACAGCGGGGAAACGCGGGCGCAACATCCCACCCATCACGACTAACTATCCAGTGGGTTAATTAGCAGCCGTGATCCGGCCCTTCGCCCCGCCGCTCACTCCCCCTGCCGTCCGGAGGGTGGAGTCTCCCCGAAGGAGCACCGCCGTGTCCGTCCCCGCCCCAGCCCCGGCCGAGGCCCCGCCCGGCCAGCCCAGGAAGGCCGCCCTGGCCGCCTGGATCGGCAGCGCGCTCGAGTACTACGACTTCTTCATCTACGGAAGCGCCGCCGCGCTGATCTTCCCGAAGGTGTTCTTCGACGCCTCCGACCCGGCCACCGCGACCCTGCTGTCGCTGGCCACGTTCGGCGTCGCCTACGCCGCTCGGCCCGTCGGCGCGCTGTTCCTCGGGCACTTCGGCGACCGCCTCGGCCGCAAGAAGATCATGGTCTTCACGCTGCTCCTGATGGGCCTGTCGACGTTCCTGATCGGCTGTCTGCCCACCCACGCCCAGGCCGGCGGACTCGCCCCGGTCCTGCTGGTGCTGTGCCGGGTCCTGCAGGGGATCTCGGCGGCGGGCGAACAGGCCAGCGCCAGTTCCATGAGCCTCGAACACGCGCCGCCGGGCAGGCGGGGCTTCTTCACCAGTTTCACGCTCAGCGGCACGCAGGGCGGCCAGCTCATCGCCACCCTGGTCTTCATCCCGGTCGCCCAGCTCCCCGAGGACCAGTTGCTGTCCTGGGGCTGGCGGGTTCCGTTCTGGCTGAGCGTGGCGGTCGCGGTCGTCGGCTACGGCATCCGGCGCCGGCTGGAGGAGACCCCGGCCTTCGCCCGGCAGGCGGCGACCGAGGGCGTGGTCCGGCTGCCGCTGGCGGTGCTGCTGCGCGAGCACTGGGCGGACGTGCTGCGGGTGATCGCGGGCGCGCTGGTCGCCTCGGTGAGCACGATCTTCACGGTGTGGGCGCTGGCGTACGCGACCAGCGACGCGGTCGGCATGTCCCGTACGTCGATGCTGTGGGTGGGGGCGCTGGCCAATGTCGTGGCCCTGGCCGCGATCCCGCTGTGGGCGACGCTGTCCGACCGGATCGGACGCCGTCCGGTGTACCTGGTCGGCACGGTGGGCAGCGCGGCGGCGATGGCCGGCTACCTCTGGGCGATCTCCACCGGCTCCTATCCGCTGACCCTCGTCCTCGGGATCGTCGCGTTCGGCATCGTCTACAGCGCCGCGAACGGGGTGTGGCCCGCGTTCTACGGCGAGATGTTCGCGACCCGGGTCCGGCTGTCCGGCATGGCCATCGGCACCCAGATCGGCTTCGCGGTGGCCGGTTTCGCGGTCACCTTCGCCGCGGAGATCGCCGGTCCGGGCGGTGCCGACTGGTCGGCGGTGGCCCTGTTCACCGCGCTGTTGTGCGTCCCGCCGACCCTCGCGGCGCTCTCCGCCCGCGAGACCCACAAGGTCCCGTCGGACCTGCTGGGCGAGCGAACGGCCCGCAAGGAGCCGCACCCGGAGACGGTGTCGGCCTGAGCCCCCCGGCCAGGGCTCCGGACGGCTCCGGGGCCCTGCGGCGCGCTGCACCGCGCTGTCACGGGCAAGGGGGGCGGTCTCACGAGGGCGCAGGGCCGCCGCTTCGCGAAGGCGGAGGGCTGCCGCCCCACATGTGCGGGCGCGCGGACTCGCCGGGGCGAAGGAGCTCGTGGCCTCGCGAGAGCGGAGTGCTGACGCGCCACGAGCGCCAGCAATCGGGCCCACCAGAACGAAGGACCGCAAGGCCTCACCAAGGCGAAGGGCTGCCGCCCCACGAGTGCGGGCGCACGGACTCGCCGGGGCGAAGGACCGCAAGGCCTCACCAGGCCAAGGGCCGGCGCCCCACGACCGCCAGCGGACTCACCAGCGCGAGTGCCCGCAGCGCTCGCGAGGGCGGAGGGCTGACGCCCCTGACGACCGGGGGCCGTGGCCTCACTGGGAGCGGCTCGCCGCCGCGTCGAGCAGGGGGCCCAGTTCGCGGACCGCCGTCTCCAGCGGACGGACGTCCCGCTCGGCGCGGGCCATCAGGATCGCGCCCTCCAGGGTGCTGATCATCAAGGTGGCCAGGGAGTCCGCGCGTGCCGCCGGGACGCCCATGCCGGTCAGCGCCTCGGCCACCGGGCCGCGCCAGGCCGCGAACGCGCTCGCCGCCGCCTCGCGATTGGAGCTGCCCGACGACGCGCGGTCCACGGTCGCGGCGGCGACCGGGCAGCCGGCGGCGAAGCCGTCCACCCGGTACTCGTCCGTCCATTGCGCGGCCATCGCCGCGAACAGCGCGCTCGGCGCGGGCTCTTCGAGGCCCGCGACGAAGCGGGCGACGCGCTTGCCGGCGTACCGGCCGGCCCATGCCACGGCCTCGTTGACCAGTTGCTCCTTGCCGCCCGGGAAATAGTGCTGGAGCGAGCCGCGCGGTGCCCCGGCGAGAGCGGCGACGTCCCGCATTCCGGTCGCGGCGACCCCGTCCCGCCGGATCAGCTGGGCCGCGCTGAACACCATCCGCTCGCGCGGTCCGTACCGCGACTCCGCCATGACGGACCTCCGATCACCCTCACCCTCACTCTATGACCGGCGTCATAACGGCCGCTACTATGACGACGGTCATAGTCGATCCGGAGGTCCCGCGCGGAACTCCGCCGGAGTGAGGGGCGCCCCGTGAACGTCGCGAACGTCGGTTTCATCGGTCTGGGAGTGATGGGCCGGCCCATGGCGCTGCGGCTGGCGGCATCCGGCACGCCGCTGGTGGTGTGGAACCGGACGCCGGGGCGGGCCGAGCCGCTGCGAGCGGCGGGCGCCGGCGTCGCGGCGAACGCCGCCGGGGTGTTCGCGCGGGCGGAGGTGGTACTGCTGATGCTCGCCGACGAGGCCGCGGCCGACGCCGTCCTCGGTCGCGGCACCCCCGGCTTCGCCACTCGGGTCGCCGGGCGCGTCGTCGTCCACATGGGCACGACCTCGCCCGAGTACTCCCGCGCCCTGGAGGCCGACGTCCGGGCGGTCGGCGGCCGGTATGTCGAGGCGCCCGTCTCGGGGTCCCGCGTCCCGGCGGAGCAGGGACGGCTGGTCGCCATGCTGGCAGGCGAGGAGTCCGCCGTCGACGTCGTACGACCGTTGCTCGCACCCCTGTGCCGGGAGACGTTCGTGTGCGGTGCGGCGCCGAACGCGCTGCTGATGAAGCTGTCCGTGAACCTCTTCCTGATCACTCTGGCGACCGGGCTGGCCGAGGCGTTCCACTTCGCCGGGCGGCAGGGGCTCGATCCGGGCCTGTTCCTGGACGTGGTGGACGCCGGCCCCATGGCCAGCGGGGTGTCGCGAATGAAGGCGCCGAAGCTGCGCGAGCGGGATTTCGGGGTGCAGGCGGCCGCCCTGGACGTGCTGAAGAACAACCGGCTCATCGCCGAGGCGGCCCGCAGGGCACACCTGGCCTCGCCGCTGCTGGACGCCTGTCACGCCCTGTTCGAGGAGACGGTGTCACTGGGACACGGCGGCGAGGACATGGTGGCGGTGCTGCGGGCGATCGAGGCGCGGACCGCCGCGGCGACGCCGTAGCTCAGCGCTTCGGGATGCCGTACGCCCGCTCGACGCGCAGCCGCAGCACGAGCCGGCGGTCGCGGACCATGGCGGCCCGGTAGTCGTCCCAGTCCGGGTGCTCACCGGAGACGTCCCGGTAGAGCCGGACCAGTTCCTCGACGGTCTCGTCGTGCGGGTCCCGGGCGACGGGCGAGAGCTCGGCGGTGCCCTCGGCGACCGCGTAGGCCCACCGGTCGGCGGTGGTGACGTGGTAGGACGCGCGGGGGTCGCGCCGCAGATTGCGGGTCTTGGCGCGGTCGTCGGTGAGCGAGACCCGGATGATCCGCTCGTCCGGATAGAAGACGTGGGCGACGTTGGACAGCTGGGGCCGGCCGTCCCTCTTCAGGGTGACCAGCACCCCGCCGTGTCCCTCACCGAGCAGCTTGAGCAGTGCGTCGTCCTGCGTGTCGTCCTGAGTCATACCTGGGTCAACTCACCGGGGCGGGCCGCGCATTCCCACTCTCAGCACGGAACGGAAGACGAGTAGACACTGTCTACGGGCACCTGGTAGACAGTGTCTATGACAGCTGATCCCGACTCGGGCCTGCGGACCCGCCTGGTCGACGCCGGAGTGGCACTGGTGGCCGCCGAGGGGGCACAGGCACTGACGCTGCGGGAGATCGCCCGCCGGGCCGGGGTGTCGCACGGGGCACCCCGGCGCTACTTCCCCACTCATCTCGAACTGCTGTCGGCGATCGCCGGCCGCGGCTTCGCCGACCTGGCCGACCGGGTACGGGCGGCCCTTGACGGAGCCGGGCCCGATCCGCGCGAGCGGGTTACGGCACTCGCCCGGACCTATCTGGCGTTCGCCCTCGACAACGCCGGCATGTACGAGCTGATGTTCCGTCACGATCTGCTGGAAAGCGGCCACTTGGGTCTTCGGGACACCAGCCTGCCCCTCTTCGGGCTGCTCACGGAGCTGACCGGCCGGATCAGGCCGGAAGCGGACGCCCGGCGGGTGGCCGGTGCCCTGTGGGCGAACCTGCACGGCATCGCCCAGCTGTGGCGCTGGGGAAGTCTGCAACTCGCCACGGGTGCCGACGACTTCACGCCCCTGCTGGACGCGGCCCTGCTCGCTCATCTGGGCCCGGCGGGCGCCCGGTGAACCGCAGGTCGACGCTGGCGAGCAGTGTGGCGGGCGCCGTGCTCGTCGCCCTGGACGGCACGGTCCTCACCGTCGCACAGCCCTCCCTGCAGCGGGCGCTGCACGCGTCGTACGCGCAGGTGCAGTGGACCAGCACCGCGTATCTCGTGGCGGTGGCGAGCCTGCTGGTGTTCGCGGGGCGGCTCGGTGACCGGTACGGACAGCGCCGGATGTTCGCCGTCGGCATGCTGGGGTTCGGAGTGGTGTCGGCGGGCATCGGACTCGCGCCCGGGATCGGCTGGGTGATCGGACTGCGCGCGGCGCAGGGGGTGTTCGGGGCGCTGCTGCAGCCCGCCACGCTCGGCATGCTGCGCGCCGCCTTCCCGCCGGACCGGCTCGCGACGCCGCTCGCGGTGCGCACCAGCGCGATCGGACTGGCGGCCGCCGTCGGCCCGCTGCTTGGCGGGGCGCTGGTGAGCGGTCTCGGCTGGCGGGCGGTGTTCTTCCTGAGCGTGCTGCCGGCGGTTGGCTTCGGGCTGACGGCCCTGGTCCGGCGGGGACCGGAACGGCCGCCGGTGAGCCGGGACCCGCTCGATGTACCGGGCGCCCTGCTCCTGGCCGTGTCCCTGGCCTGTCTCGTGCACACCCTGGTCGCGCTCCCCGCCACGACGACGGCCACGGCGGCCGGGCTGGGGGGCGCCGTGCTCGCCGGTGCCGCGTTCGTCCGGCACGAACGGCGGGCGGCGAGTCCGCTGTTGCCGCCCCAGGTGATCGGCTCACCGGCGGCCGGCGCGGCGCTCGGTGTCCTCGTCACCGTGTCGGCCTCCATGTTCGGCACCCTGTTCGTCGAGACATACGTCCTGCAGCGCCGGCTCGGTCTCGATCCGTTCGACAGCGCGCTGCGCGGTGTACCGCTGGCGGTGCTGATGGTGGTGTCCGCGCCGCTGTGCCCGCCGCTGCTGCGCCGGGTGGGCGCACGGTGCGCGGTGGCCGCGGCGACGGCGGTGATCGCGGTGGGCGTGCTCGTCCTGTCCCGGGCCACCGGAGCACTCGCCCAGGGTGGTGCCTTCGCGCTGCTGGGCGCCGGGTTCGGCACGGTGATGGTGGCGGCCACCCATGTCGTCGTACGGCGTGCGGACGTGGCGGTGGCCGGGGTGGCGGGCGGGCTGCAGCAGACGGCGCTGAACGTCGGGCCCGTGGTGGGGGTGGCGGCGGGCACCGCACTGATGGGCGCGGGAGCGGGGACCGCGCTGCTGGTGCTCGCCGGGGCGGCCGCGGCCGCCGTGCCGATGGCCCGCGCGCTGCCGGGGCGGGGCGTCGTGTCGATCACACACACCACGGCGGACGGGGTCCCTCCCGGCGTTCCTGCGCGACGATGAGACCGTGCGGCCGGTCCGGCGGGAATGCCGGTCGTGCCGCGCGGGTACGACGCGACCGGAGGAGAGCGATGGCAGAGCTGCGGCAGGAAGCCGACCCGGGTGAGGCCGGTCTGGACCCCGAGGCGCTCGACCGCCTGGACCGGCACTTCGCCCGCCTCGTCGACGAGGGGCGGCTGCCCGGTTACCTGGTCTCCGTGGCGCGCGGCGGCCGCGTCGCCCACCTCACCGCCTACGGCCACCGGGACCGCGCCGCCGGGCTCCCGGTCGGGGCGGACACCCTGTGGCGGATCTACTCCATGACCAAGCCGGTCACCGCCGTCGCGGTGCTGCTGCTGGTGGAGGAGGGCCGTCTGTCCCTCGACGACCCGCTCGAACGGCATCTGCCCGCGTTCGCGGCCCCTCGGGTCCATGAGGGCGGCTCGGGCGCGGACCTGCGCACCCGCCCGGCCCGTGGCCCCATCCTGATTCGGCATCTGCTGACCCACACGGCGGGCCTGACCTTCGGGTTCTACTACAAGCACCCCGTCGACGCGCTGTACCGCGAGGCGGGCCTTGAGTACTCGGTGCCGCCGGGCAAGGACCTCGCCGAGACCGTCGAGGTGTACGCGCGCATGCCGCTGCAGTTCGAGCCGGGCACGCGGTGGAACTACTCCGTCGCCTCCAATGTGCTGGGCCGGGTGATCGAGGTCGTCTCCGGGCAGCCGCTGGACGAGTTCTTCGCCGAGCGGATCCTCCGTCCGCTCGGCATGACGGACACCGGGTTCCACATCACCGACGAACAGTGCGACCGACTGGCCGAGTTGTACGGCGAGACGGAGGACGGCGGCATCACACCGGTCCCTGGGCTGCCGGTACGGGGCCGGCCGCTGTTCCTGTCCGGCAGCGGCGGCCTGGTCGCGTCCGCCGGGGACTTTCACCGGTTCATGGAGATGCTGCGCCGGGGCGGCGAGCTGGACGGCATCCGCCTGCTGTCGCCCGGGTCGGTCGCCCGCATGACCGCCAACCAACTGCCCGGCGGCGCCCAACTCGACTCCTTCGGCGCCCCCGTCCACCAGGAACGCTCCAACGCGGGCCTCGGCTTCGGCTTCAACGTCTCCGTCGTCGTCGACCCGACCCGCACCCTCGCCCCGACCAGCCAGGGCACCTACGGCTGGACCGGCGTCGCCACCACCGCCTTCTGGGTCGCCCCGGCCCACGACCTGACCGTCCAGTTCATGACCCAGGTCCGCCCGAAGAACCTGAAGGTCTTCCCGGACCTGCGCCGCCTGGTGCACGAATCCCTGCTCGACTGACCCTTGTCACACCCCCGCACCACCTTCCTCCATGTCATCGGATCAGAACGGGGCACGCTGCCGCCCTGATGGACACCTGTGCCCTGTGACGTACATCACTCCCCTGCCTGGAACTCGTGGACGGCCATCGGCGAACAGCAGGTGACCATGTCTCCGAGACCCGAGGACGCGACATGAATCGCAGAGGTGGAACATGACCCTTCTGCCCGCCACCGGTGCCGCGTCCGCCTTGGCGGCGGACGCGAGCGGCACCTCCGACGGCTCGGTCATCGAGCGGTCCTGGGAGACTCCCGACGCGTTCGCCGTGATCTTCGACCGCTACGCCGACGACATCCACCGCTACATCGCCCGGCGCCTGGGCTCCGACACCGCCGACGACCTGATGGCCGAGACCTTCGTGACCGCCTTCCAGCGGCGGCGGCGCTACGACCTGTCCCACCCGCACGCGCGGCCCTGGCTGTACGGGATCGCCACCAACCTGATCGGCCGTCACCGCCGGGACGAGGCGCGCCGGCTTCGGGCGCTGTCCCGGATGGCGTCGCTGTCGGAGGGGCGAGGAGAGCAGGCGGGCCCGGAGGACGGGATCGGGGGCGGCCTCGGCTCCACGGAGGCGCACGGCACCCTGGCCGGCGCCCTCGCCGAACTGCCCGCCCGCTACCGGGACGTGCTGCTGGTCATCGCCTGGGGAGAGCTCGACTACGCGGAGGCCGCCCAGGCGTTGGACCTGCCCGTCGGCACGGTGCGCTCCCGACTCCACCGGGCCCGCACCAAGCTGCGCCGGGCCCTCGGCGGCCCGGAACCGACCACCTCGACCGCACCTGAGAAGGGGACCGATCATGGATGAACTGACGACGGTGCGCGCGTGGGACACCGACCAGCAGGGGCCGTCCGACCAGGCACGCGCCGCCGCCCGGGCCCGCTTGGAGGCCGCCATGGCGGAGGAGTCCGGCGGCGTCGCGCCCCGGGCGGGCCGGCTGAGCAGGCGGATCGTGCTCCGCACCGCGTACGCCGGCATGGCGGCGGCGGCCGCGGGCGTCGTGGTCGTGGCACTCGACGGCGGACACGACCGCGCGCCACGTCTGAACGCGGTCAGCGCGGCGGACGTGCTGCGCAAGGCCGCCGACAGGTCACGCGCCGCGGGCAGCGACCTGCCCGTACCCCGCGACGACCAGTACTTCTACACCCGGACCTACATCACCCGGGTACCGGTGAAGGGCGGGCCCACCAGGACGTGGACCGACCAGAGCTGGATGTCCGTGGACGGCTCGAAGCCGTCTCTGCGCCAGGAGTACGGGAAGGTCCACCACGACCCCCCGCTCGGCAAGCACGAGGTGAGATGGCCTCCCACCGTCTACTCCAAGCTCCAGGAGATGCCGACGGACCCCGACAAGCTCCTGGCCCGCTTCCGGGGCAACGACAGCGCGCCCAACAGCGACATGATGGCCTTCTTCGAGGGGTGCATGCTGCTGATGGGCCCCCGTGTCATGCCCCCCGGCCTGCAGGCCGGCGCCTTCGAGGCGCTGTCGAAGCTGCCCCGCATCCGGCTCGACTACGACGAGGCGGACGTCGCCGGCCGCAAGGCCGTCGGGGTCTCGCACCCGCAGGCGTCGTTCACGTTCCTCTTCGACCCCAGGACGTACGACTACCTGGGCCTGCGCACCAAGGGCAGCTCGCCGAAGAGGATTCACGGCGAGTGGAAGCAGACCAACTACTTCTACGAGACCAGGACCCTCAAGGACATCCAGGTGGTCGACCGCATCGGACAGCACAGCTGAAGGCAAAGGGAACGGAGGGAACCGGGGGGCCGGGCGGGACGTCGTCGTCGGTCGCCCGCCCCGCCCCCGCCCCGCCCGCTCACGACCCGTGAGCGACCGCGTCCAGGTGGGGCAGGATGTGGTCCAGGCGCTCGCGCTTGGTCCGCAGATAGGTGATGTTGCTCTCGCACGGCTCGATCAGCAGCGGCACCTGCTCGGCGACCTGGATGCCGTGCCGTACCAGCGCCTCCCGCTTGCGCGGGTTGTTGGACATCAGCCGGACCGACCGCACCCCGAGGTCGCGCAGGATCTCGGCGGCGACGCCGTAGTCCCGGGCGTCGACGGGCAGGCCGAGCGCCAGGTTCGCCTCGACCGTGTCCAGGCCCTCCGCCTGCAGCGCCATCGCACGCAGCTTGCCCAGCAGGCCGATGCCCCGGCCCTCGTGTCCCCTCAAGTAGACGACGATGCCGCTGCCTTCGGCGACCACCGCGCGCAGCGCCGAGGCCAGCTGGTCGCCGCACTCGCAGTGCCGGGAGCCGAACGCGTCCCCGGTGAGGCACTCCGAGTGCAGCCGGGTCAGCACGTTCTCCGTCCCGATCTCCCCGTACACGAGGGCGACCTGCTCGTCACCGCGGTCGTGGTCCAGGTAGCCGATCGCCTGGAACTGCCCGTACACGGTGGGCAGCGGCGCGTTGACGACGCGTTCCGCGCCCGAGCGCCGCGAGGACTTCTCGCCGAGGACACCGAGGTTTTCTGTCATGATCTGATTCCTAAGCAGAGACGAAGGGCCGGGAAAGATGAGTGGTTCGGGCGCGCGTACGGCCGGCTTCGGGGTGGTACCGGCGGACACTACGGAAGACGTACGGATGCGGGGGGCGGGCGTTTCAACACAGGTCGCCCTCCTTCCCGTCGGCAGCTTCGAACAGCATGGCCCCTTCCTTCCGCTGGCGACCGACACGCTCGTCGCCTGTGCCGTGGCCCGGGAGATCGCCGGCGCGTATCCGGTGCACCTCCTTCCGCCCGTGACGATCGGCTGTTCGCACGAGCACGCGGACTGGCCCGGGACCGTCAGCATCTCCTCGGTGACCCTGCACGCGGTGGTCCGGGACATCGCCGACTCGCTGCGCCGCTCGGGTGTCGGGACGCTGGTCGTGGTGAACGGCCACGGCGGCAACTACGTGCTGGGCAACGTCGTTCAGGAGGCCTCGGCGCGCGGGGAGCGGATGGCGCTGTTCCCGGCCGCCGAGGACTGGGAGGCGGCGCGGCAGCGCTCCGGAGTGCTCACCTCCCTGCTCACCGACATGCACGCGGGCGAGATCGAGACCTCCATTCTGCTGCACGCTCATCCCGAATTCGTCCGCCCTGGTTACGAGTCCGCCGATTTCACCGCTGACGACCGTCGTCATCTCCTCACCGTGGGAATGTCCGCCTACACCGAATCGGGCGTCATCGGCCGCCCTTCCCTGGGTTCCGCGGAGAAGGGGAAGGAACTGCTGGCCGGGCTGATGGAGTCGTTCGGCGCGCTTTTCGAGCTGCTCACCTCGGACTCCGGCCCGGCTCCGGTACGGGGGTAGCCGCGCAGCCCGGCGTACCAGCGGGCGACGAGTACGGCCGCCCCGGGCAGGCTCGCGACGAAGCTCAGCACCCCGTACACCACGGCGACCGCCACCCCGCTGCTGGCGCCGAGCCCGGCGGCACCGAACGCCCAGGCGGTGACGCCTTCGCGGGGGCCGAAACCGCCGACGTTCAGCGGGAGCCCCATCGCGACCAGGGCGAGCACGGCGATCGGCAGCAGCACCGCTACGGACGCGGCCGATCCGGCGATCCGGGCCGCGACGACGAACATCGCCACGTGCCCGGCCAGTACGACGGCGGAGGACAGCGCGACCCCGGGACCGGCCCCGCGCGACAGCAGCCCCCGGCGGGCCTCGCCGAGCGCGGAGCGCAGCGCGCCGCCGCGGCGAGCGGGCGCGCGGTTCAGCCGGACGGCCAGTACGACGGCGAGCGCGCCCACCCCGGCCAGCGCCACCGGCGCCGCGAGCGCCCGTACTTCGTCCCGGACCGGCGACGGCAGGACCACCAGGACGACCGCGCCGAACACGGCCAGCGCGACCTGCCCGGCGACCCGCTCCAGCACGACCGCCTTCACCCCGCGCCGGATGTCACCGGCGCTCTGCCCGTGCCGGACCGCCCGGTGCACATCGCCCAGCACCCCGCCGGGCAGGGCCGCGTTGAGGAACAGCGCCCGGTAGTAGTCGGCCACGGCCGCTCCGAACGGCAGCCGGATGCGCAAACCCCGGGCCACCAACTGCCAGCGCCACGCGCTGAACACGGTGGTGACCACCCCGATTCCCAGGGCCAGCAGCAGCGACACCGAGTCGATCCGCCGCAGCCCGTCGAGCAGCACCCCGGTACCGAGCCGCCACAGCAGCCCGGCGACGATGGCCACACCGGCGACGGTGCCGAAGTGGGTGCGGACAGCACGGGAGTTGAGTCTGCGGAACAGGCGGTGAGGGGCGTCGCGCCGCGCGGTCCCGGGGGCGGGCGGCTGCTGCGGTGCCGGCACCGCGCTCACCGCGTGAGCCGTGGCACCGCCCCGCACCCCCCGGACCCGCGCGTGCGGGATCACCCGCTCCAGGCGGGGTTTCACCGCCCTCCCCCGGCGCGGCCTCGCGCCGGTCTCCACCGCCTGTCCGCTCATGACGACGCCCCGCCCGCCGGCTTGGGCAGCGCGAGCAGATCGCTGTGGTGGACCACGACCCGCAACTCACCGGCCTCGCAGGCGGCCAGCCGCTCGCGCAGATAGCGCTCGGCGCGCTCGGACAGCTCGGGCCGCTGCTCGACGGCCGCGCCCACCCAGCCCCGCAGCCACTCGGCGGTCAGCGCGGACTCCTCGGGGCCCAGTCGCCACGGGCTCGGGTGCACCCGTACGGTCGCCCCGCGTTCGGCGAACGCCTCGCAGGCCACGGTGACCGCGTCCGGCCCGAGCAGCCCGTCGCGCCGCTGATGGGAGTTGAACGCGTCGGCGATCTCGGCGTCCAGCGGGTCCGACGGGGTGAGCTCGACCCGGCCCGCGACGGAGAGGGTGAGCAGCGCCGGGCAGCCTGCGCCGACGCAGGCTGTGGCGAGAGTGTCGATCTCCTCGCGGGTGAGGACGTCCAACAGCGCGGAGGCGGTAACCAGTCCGGCCCCGTTCAGCGCGTCCGGGGTGAGCCGGCCCACGTCACCGCGCCGGGTCTCGACCGTCACCCGGCTGCCGTCGGCGGCGGCGCGCGGGGAGCCCACGGCGGCGAAGTGCAGCAGGTACGGGTCGCGGTCGTGCAGGACCCAGTGCTGGGCGCCGTCCAGCCGCGGCGCCAGCCAGCGGCCCATCGAGCCCGTGCCGCAGCCCAGGTCGTGCACGGCCGAACCGCCCTCCCCGCCGGACCGTTCGGCCAGCCGGATCCGCAGCAGGTCCAGCAACTCCTGGGCGCGCGCCGCCGCGTCGGCCAGTTCCCGCAGCCGCAGCCACTCGGGCGCGTACCGCGGCGGCTCCTGCGGCTCACCGTCCCGCAGCCGCACGGTGGCCTGTTCGCCGGGGCCGGTGACGGGCCCGGCACCGGCGATCGCACCGGCCGGGTCGCTCTCGCGTGCATCGGTACCCATCGCGGCCTCCTCACCGTCCGGCACGAACTGCGCTGCGTCAGCCCCTGGTTGGGCCGGGATGCCCCCGGTCACCGTCCGTGTGTCCGTCATGCCGCCCTCCTCGGTGCCTCGGGGAGCCGGCCGAGGACTCCGGCCAGGCTGCGGGCGGTCGTCGCCCAGCCGTCGAGTGCCGCACGGCGGCCGCGGGCCGCGGCCTTCAGCCGGCGGCGCACATCGGGTTCCCCGAACCAGCCGCGCAGTTCGGCGGCGAGCGCCGCCGGGTCCTCCGGAGGGACGAGGATGCCGGGGACGCCGCCGTCGGGGGCGCGGCCGACCGCCTCGGACACCCCGCCGACGTCGGTCGCCAGCACCGGGACCCCGCGGGCGAGCGCCTCGGTGATGGCCATGCCGTAGGTCTCCGCGTACGAGGTGAGGACCATCAGGTCGGCCGACGCGTACGCCGCGTCGAGTTCGGCGCCGGCCCGGGGCCCGGCGAGCAGCAGCCGTTCGTCGAGGCCGCGTTCGCGGATCAGGCCGCGCAACCGGTCGACGTACTCCGGGTCCTGGGTGAGCCCGCCGACGCACACACAGCTCCACGGCAGGTCGGTCACCGCGGCCAGCGCCTCCACCAGCCGGTGCTGGCCCTTGCGCGGGGTGACGGCGGCGACGCAGAGCAGCCGGGAGACGCCGTCGGTGCCCGGGGCGAGGGGGGCGATGTCGGCGCCGGGGGCGGCGACGTGCACCCGCTGCGGGGCGAGGCCGTGGTGGGAGACGATCCGGCGGACGGCCCAGTCGCTGGTGGCGATCACCGCGCCCGCCGCCCGCAGCACCACGCGTTCGCGGGCGTCCAGGGCGGCGGCCACGGCCGGGTCCAGGCCGGTCTCGTCGCCGAGCGGCAGGTGCACCAGCACCGCGAGGCGCAGCCGCTCCGCCTCGGGGACGACGATCTCCGGCACGCCGCAGGCGACCAGGCCGTCGAGCAGGACGACGGTGTCGTCCGGGAGTTCCCGCAGGGTGCGGGCGAGCACGTCACGGTCGGCGCGGCCGGGGCGCGGCCAGCTGCCGGGCACGGCGTGCCGCACGGCCTGCCAGCCGAAGCCCGGCAGGTCCAGGCAGACCCGGCGGTCGTAGGCGTTGCCGCCGCTCGGCGCGGCCGGGTCGTCGACACCGCCCGGCATGACGAAGTGCACGGTGCGCAGGGACATGGGGATGATCCCGACGTTCTCGAGAGCGGTGGGCTGCGCGGGCACGTAGGCGAGCCGCGCCTTCTGCGTGGTCTCCGCGGTCGTCCCGCTGGTTTTCACGGTCGCCCCGCTGGTTTTCACCGCCGTACCGGCGGTCTCCACGGTCGTCCGGGTGGGCTCCACGGTCGTCTCCGTCACAGGGCACGCTCGTAACTCGCCCAGGCGATGTGCGACTCGTGCAGGGCGACGGTGAGTCCCGCCAGGCCCCTGGCACCTTCGCCGAGGGCGCCCTTGTGGACGCGTTCGGCGAGCCGGTCGGCGATGACCTTGGCCAGGAACTCGGTGGACGTGTTGATCCCGGCGAACTCCGGCTCGTTGTCGAGGTTGCGGTAGTTCAGCTCGGCGACGACGGCGCCCAGTTCCTGGGTGGCCAGACCGATGTCGACAACGATGTTGTCCTCGTCCAGCTGTTCACGGCGGAACGTGGCGTCCACCAGGAACGTGGCGCCGTGCAGGCGCTGCGCGGGCCCGAACACCTCGCCGCGGAAGCTGTGGGCGATCATGATGTGATCGCGGACGGTGATGCTGAACAACGGACGACCCTCCAGGTGCGGCGCGTCTGATGCCCCCGGCGGTCACCTGCCGGGGGATTGCCGAGTAGTACGGCTCCTCGCTTCCCCGTGTTCAGCCTCCTCTCACTCTTTTCTCAGGTCAGGCCGCTGCCGTCCTGACCGGGCCGGCCGCTGCCGGGGTAGGTGATGCGGTGGCACAGGGCCGGGATCTCGCCGGAGGCGAGCCGGGGCATCAGCTCCGGCAGCTCCTCGAAGGCGCTCTCGCCGGTGATGAGGGCGTCGAGGGCCGGGTCGGCGAGCAGGTCGAGGGCGAGCGCCAGCCGCTCGGCGTAGCCGCGGCCGGCGCGGGCGGCCGGTGAGACGGTGCCGACCTGGCTGCTGCGCACGGTGAGCCGGCGGGAGTGGAAGGCCTCGCCCAGCGGCAGGGCGACGCGCCGGTCGCCGTACCAGCTCAGTTCGACGACCGTGCCCTCGGGGGCGAGGAGTTCCAGGGAACGGGTGAGGCCCTGTTCGGTGGCGCTGGCGTGCACCACGAGGTCGCAGTCGCCGAGGGCGGTGTCGGGGGTGGCGAACTCTGCGCCGAGCGCCTCGGCGGTCCTGGCGCGGACCGGGTCGGCGTCGACGAGCTGCAGCCGTACGCCGGGGAAGCGGGCGAGCAGCGCGGCGACCGAGCAGCCCACCATGCCCCCGCCGACCACCGCGATCCGGTCGCCGATCAGGGGCGCCGCGTCCCACAGGGCGTTCACGGCGGTCTCCACGGTCCCGGCGAGCACGGCCCGCTCGGCGGGCACCCGGTCGGGCACCACGGTCACGGCGTTCACCGGAACGACGTAGCGGGACTGGTGCGGATACAGACAGAAGACCGTACGGCCGGTCAGCTCCCGCGGACCCTCCTCGACGACGCCGACGTTCAGGTAGCCGTACTTCACCGGCGCGGGGAAGTCGCCCTCCTGGAACGGCGCCCGCATCACGCCGTGTTGGGAGTCCGGCACCCCGCCGCGGAAGACCAGTGTCTCCGTGCCGCGGCTCACTCCGGAGTACAGCGTGCGGACCAGGACCTCGCCCTCGCCCGGCTCCGCGAGGGTGACGTCGCGAAGCTCACCGGCGCCCGGGGAGCTCAGCCAGAACGCGCGGGCCGACCGGTTCATCGGCATCCTCCTGAACGATCGGGAAGTTGTTCACGTACCGAGATGTGCACAGGCCGCGCACAGTACGCGGCGTTGATCGACTCTGTCACTCGGCCGGAGGATGTGCGGTGGCCCTGAACAACACGTATGACGCGAGGCTCCAGCAGGAGACCGCTGTCGGAGCGGGCGTACAGCTCCTGCTGCTCGCCCTGCTCGGCTCGGCGATCGGCATGGGGCCGGCCGGCTGGCTGACGGGGCTGGTCTTCGCGTTCGCCACCTGGGCGGTCCTCTCCCGCGCCCTGCACCGCTCCCGGCTCAGCTCCTTCGGCCCCGCCAACCGGGTGACCCTCGGCCGGGCCACCCTGGTCGGCGGGGTGACCGCGCTGGTCGCGGACTCCTTCGAGAGCGCGCCGCCGGTGACGCTGCTGGTCGGCCTGACCGCCGTGGCGCTGCTGCTGGACGGCGTGGACGGCAAGGTGGCCCGCCGCACCGGCACCTCCACCGCGCTCGGCGCCCGCTTCGACATGGAGGTCGACGCGTTCCTGATCCTGGTGCTGAGCGTGTACGTGGCGACGCAGCAGGGCCCTTGGGTCCTGCTGATCGGCGGCATGCGGTACGCGTTCGTCGCGGCGGCCCGCGTCGCCCCCTGGCTGAACGCCCCGCTGCCGCCGTCCTTCGCCCGCAAGACGGTCGCCGCGCTCCAGGGCATCTGCCTGCTGCTGGCCGGCGCCGAACTGCTGCCGCACCCGGCGAACCTGGCGATCGTGGTGCTGTCACTGGGCTCACTGGTGTGGTCGTTCGGCCGGGACGTGCTGTGGCTGTGGCGCGGCTCCCGTACGGACGACGGGCGGGCCTTCGCCGAGGGCGCGGTCGGCGAGGGCGCGGTCGGCGAACCGCTGGTACGGGAGCTGGAGCTGGCGACGCGCTGAGGGCGCCGGTGACACCATCGCGCCTCCGTCGTCTCGCTGCACCGTCAGCCGGTCGGTGCGGGGCGGCGGAGGCGTCCGTCGTGGACCTCGGCGATCCGGTCGGCGGCGGTCAGGTGGGCGCGGTCGTGGGTGACCAGCACGGTGGCGGTGGCCCGTTGGCGGGTGAGCCGGGTGATCAGCTCGATGACGGCGGCGCCGCGTTCGTGGTCGAGGGCGCTGGTGGGTTCGTCGACCAGCAGGACGGTGGGGTCGTTCATCAGGGAGCGGGCGATGTTGACGCGCTGGCGTTGGCCGCCGGAGAGCTGGTGGGGCCGTCGGTGGGCCTGGTCCGCGAGGCCGACCGCGTCGAGGAGTTCGAGGGCACGGCCGCGGGCCCGGCCGGGGTCGCGTCCGTCGATCCGGGCCATGACCTGGAGCTGTTCGGCGGCGGTGAGGGAGGGCAGCAGGTTGGGCTGCTGGAAGACGATGCCGATCCGGTGACGGCGCAGCTCGGTGAGTTCGCCGCGGCTCAGGCCGGTGGTGGGGGTGCCGTCGATGGTGACGGTCCCGGCGTCGGGGGTGATCAGGGTGGCGGCGACGGCCAGCAGGCTGGACTTGCCGGAGCCCGAGGGGCCGACGACCGCGGTGAGGCTGCCCTTGGGGACCTGGAGCGTGACTCGGTCGAGGGCGGTCAGCCGGGTGTCGCCGTCCGCGTAGGTGAGGGTGATGTCGGTCAGCTCGAGACTCATCGGGCGCTCCCCAGGGCGGTCAGCGGGTCGACGGAGGTGATGCGGCGGATGGACAGGCCGGCGCCGAGGGTGCCGAGCAGGACCATCACCGCGGCGGGCAGCAGCACGGTGCCGGGGCTGAGCAGGAACGGCACGTCCGACCCGGCCACGAGGGCGCCGACGGCGGCGGCGATGCCGGTGCCCGCCAGGGTGCCGCCGACGAGCAGGACGACGGCCTGGCCGAGGGCGTCCTTGAGCAGGCCGGCGGTGGAGGCGCCGAGCGCCTTGAGGACGGCGACGTCGCCGCCGCGCTGGATGGTCCACACGGTGAAGAAGGCGCCGATGACCAGCGCCGAGATGGCGAAGAGGAATCCACGCATGAGCTGCAGGGAGCCGTTCTCCGAGGTGTAGGAGCCGATCGCGGAGAGCGAGTCCCCGGTGGTGACCGTCCTGGTGCCGGTCCGCCGGTCGGTGGCCGTGATCTCGGCGCCCGCGGTGGTGCGCAGCGCGATGACGGTGGCGGTGGGGCCGTGGGCCGTGTCCGTAGGCGGCGCGGCCCGCCGCCAGGTGTCCAGACTGGTCCAGATCACCGGGGTGTGGCTGAAGGAGGCGTCGCCCCGGACGGCGGCGACGGTCAGCCGGTGCCCGGCCAGGACGAGGGAGCCGCCGGGGGCGAGACCGAGGTCGCCCGCGGCCGTGGTGGACAGTACCGCGGACCGGTCGTCGATCCGTCCGCCGTCCGGGGCGAGCGAGGAGCCGGGCTCGACGCCGAACGCGGAGACCGCGGTGCTCCGGTCCCCGGCGGTGGCCCTGGTCGTGGTGATCCCCAGCGGTTCGGCACGCTTGACGCCGGGCGCCTCGGCCCACTGTCGCCACTGGCGCGCGGTGACGGTGGAACCCGAGTAGGACAGGCCCTGTCCGCCGGTGGGGGCCTGGAAGGCTATCCGGTCCGCCGGCAGCCCGGTGATCGCGGAGACGTTCTGCCTGCCGAGCCCGGCCGTCAGCCCGGACAGCAGCCCGACCAGCAGGGTGATCAGCACGATGACGGTTCCCATCAGGGCGAACCGCCCCTTGGCGAACCTCAGGTCTCTCCAGGCGACGAACACGGGGTGGCCTGTCCTCTCGGTCGGCGTCGGCGTCGGCATCAGCGACATCGGAATCGGCATCGGTGGCCGGGGGTGGCCGACGGGTAATCCACGGGCGGCCGACGGGCGGCCGAGGCGTGGTCGAATCGGTACGTCCCCACCGTCGCCGACGTCCGCCCACCCGGGCATCTGGCGAGGGACCGCACTTCACGGGCCGGAAAGACGGCATCCCGGTTGTAACTTTCGATGGAGGCCTCTCGGGGTCCGCCTCCGTAGCCTGGACGCACTGTGAACTCCTCTTCCGCCACCGCCGCCCCGGTCCCGACCAGCCGGATCCTGGCCTGGTGCCTGCACCTGCTGATCGCCGGCCTGCTCGCGCTGGCCGCCGGGCGGGCGCTGACCGTCGGCGGGCCGCACCCCGGGGCGACCGTCGCCGCGGCTGTGGCCTGCGGCCTGGTGTACGCGGCCGGCCCGCTGCTGCCCGGGGTACGCGGGTCACGCCGGCCGGCGACGGTATGGCTGGCCTGCCTCGGCGCCGTCTGGCTGGTGCTGCTGGCCCTGTCCGCCGACGGCGTCTGGCTGGCCTTCCCCCTGTACTTCCTCCAGCTCCACCTGCTGCCGCGCCGGACCGCGCTTGCGGCGGTCGTGGCGACCTCGGTCGCGGCGATCACGGCCTTCGCCGCCCACCAGCACGCCTTCAGCGTCGCCATGGTGATCGGCCCGGCGCTGGGCGCCGCCGTGGCCGTCGCCGTGGTGTGGGGGTACCAGGCCCTGTACCGGGAGAGCGAGCAGCGCCGCCGGCTGATCGAGGAACTGACCGCCACGCGCGCCGACCTGGCCCGGGCCCAGCACACCGCCGGGGTGCTCGCCGAACGCGAACGCCTGGCCCGCGAGATCCACGACACTCTCGCACAGGGCCTGTCCAGCATCCAGCTCCTGCTGCGTGCCGCGGAACGCGCCCTGCCCGGGCGGCCCGACGCCGCCGCGCGCCATGTGGACCAGGCTCGTCAGGCGGCCGTGGACAACCTCGCCGAGGCCCGCCGATTCGTCGCCGCCCTCACCCCGCCGGCCCTGGAGGGCACCACACTGGCCGACGCGCTGGAGCGCCTGTGCGCCACGACCTCCGCCCGCCACCCCCTCACCGTCCGCTTCCACGTGGCCGGCACCCCGGTCCCCCTGCCCACCGCGCACGAGGTCGCCCTCCTGCGGATCACCCAGTCCGCACTCGGCAACACCGTCCGCCACGCCGGCGCCGGCACGGCGGACGTCACCCTCACCCACCTCGACGACCATGTCGCCGTGGACATCGCCGACGACGGCACCGGCTTCGACCCCGCGCTGCTGCCGCCCCCTGACCCGGACGACGGCGGCTTCGGCCTCGCCGCGATGCGCGCCCGCATGCGCGCGCTGGGCGGCACCCTCACCGTCGACTCCTCCCCCGGCCGGGGCACATCCCTGTCCGCCCGGCTCCCCCTGAACCCACGCGCGAACGCGCCCGACGCCGGCGAACCCGAGCAGCCGGACCTTCCTGAGCAACCCGAGGCCCACCCATGACCGACAGCCCCAGCCCGGCCGAATCCGGCGACTCCAGCCCTGCCGCACCCGGCAGCCCGGGCCCGGCTGTGTCCGGCAAGCCCAGCTCTGCCATGCCCGACGACCCCGGTCCAGTCACGTCCGGCAGCAGTCCCATCCGCCTGCTGCTGGCCGACGACCACCCGGTGGTACGGGCGGGGCTGCGCGCCGTGCTGGAGACCGAGCCCGGCATCGTCGTCATGGCCGAGGCGGCCACGGCCGAGGACGCGGTCACCCGCGCCGCCGAGGGCGACGTCGACGTCGTCCTGATGGACCTGCAGTTCGGCGGAGGCATGGGCGGTGCCGAGGCCACGGCCCGCATCACCGCCCGTCCCGGCGCACCGCGGGTCCTGATCGTCACCACCTACGACTCCGACGCGGACACGCTGCCCGCCATCGAGGCCGGCGCCACCGGCTACCTCCTCAAGGACGCCCACCCCGAGGAACTGGCGGCGGCGGTACGCACGGCCGCCGCCGGCCGCACCGCACTGGCCCCGACCGTCGCCGACCGCCTGATGAACCGCCTCCGCACCCCGGCCGTCGCCCTGACCCGGCGCGAGACGGAGGTCCTGACCCTGGTCGCGCAGGGCCTCTCCAACCAGGCGATCGGCCGACGGCTCCACCTCACCGAGGGCACCGTCAAGTCCCACCTGGCCCGCACCTACACCAAACTCGGCGTCGACTCCCGCACGGCCGCCGTGGCCACGGCGACGGACCTGGGCCTGATCCGCCGCTGATCCGGGCCGGCTAGGCGTCCGTCTTCGGGGACCGACCGCGCACGATGGCGAAGGCGGCCGCGGCCAGCCCCAGCACACCTACGACAAGCCCACCGATCCCCAGCCCCCGAGCGGTGCCGTCGCTCCCGTCGGCCGCCTTCACACCGCCGGTGTCCTCACTCTTCGCGGCCGCGGGGGCCGCGTCCTCCCCGTCGCCCTCCGTCAGCTTGAGCGTGGGCGCCGGATCGTCCGCCTCCTCCCCGCCGCTGGGCGCCTCGATCCACCGGACGACCTTGCCGTCGGAGTAGGTCTGCAGCGTCTTGAACGTCAACTTACCCGTGTTGTCCGGCAGTTCGCCGAACGCGACGTCGAAGTCCTCGTACTCCCCCGCGCCGATCTTCCCGCCGGTCCAGGTGATCTGGGAGACGGCCTCGGTGATGGTCCCGTCGTCGGTCTTCACCGGTGTCTTCAGCTTGGTGGTGGTCACCTTCGGCGTCCACCCGTCCCGCGGACGAACGAGAACTCCGAGGACAGGATGGCCGGTCGGCAGAAAGACCTGAACCTTGCTGGTGGAGGCCCCGTCCTCCTCGTTGGGCACCCGGAAGGTCAGCACTCCGTCCGTGGCTCCCTTGGCGTAGCTCTCCGGGTGGACGGTGACATGGGCGGACGCGACACCGGCCGCGGCGAGAACACCGACGGCGCTCAGGGCGACGACGGTTCCGGCCCGACGCAGGACGGTGCGGTTCACGGACATGGCGGACATGGCTGAGTGGATCTCCGTAGCGCTCACGGTGAGCGATCCTTCCACGCCGGGAGATACGTACGGCATCGAAATCCGGTTCAGTTGACGGCTGGGAGACGGCGCTTCCGGCGTACCTCCGCGGACTGCCGCAAGTCCCAGGCGCAGCAGAACGTCACTCGAACGCGTCAGCCCACCCCTCGCGTTGCCCATGCACCGCCGCAGCCGCCTGCGGGTTCCGGCCGCCGCCGAGAGGGACACCATTCCTTCACGTCGCCATGCAACCTTTCGCACATGCGGAATGTCGACGTGTGTATGCACCACACTCTTCTGACCAGGCAGGACAAGCACGCGCCGCCTGCCCGGCCCGCCTCGCAGCCGCTTCCGCCCGACCCCGTGAGAGAACTCCGTTGACCGACAGCACGATTACGCAGCGGGACGGGTCCGTCCCCGTCCCCGTCCCGCCGAGCGCCACCCCTTCCCCCTCCGAGGTGCGCGCCGAACGTCGCCGGCTCATCGAGTCGATCCGGGCCCTCCGGCGCCTCCACGACAAACGGCGCGCTTTCGAGCTCACCGATCAGCGGCGCCTGAACCGCGAAACACGGGACCGCGACCGCGCCGAGGCCGCGAACGGCAAGGCCCTGCAGCGCATCCACGAGCGCCAGGTGCGCCAGGAGGCCTCGCTCACCCGCCGGCTGAACGGACTCGACGGCAAGCGTGACACCCAGGAGAGGCAGGCCCTGGCCGTCCTGCGCCGCGAATCCATCGAGCGCACGCTCGGCAGCACGTACCTCGACTCGAGCGAGGTGAACGGAATCGGCAAGGGCCTGATCCGCGACCTCGCCGGGCAGGGCATCCGCACAGCCGCCGATTTCAAGCGCGTCAGTTGGGGGAAGGCACCCAACGGCAAGGGGGGCGACGTCCTCTACATCCACCGCGCCAAGGGCGCAAGGTCCACATCAACGGTATCGGCGAACACCGTGGCCGTCCGCTCATCGCATGGCGCGACTCCGCGGTCGCCCGCGCGGAGGCCCGAGCCCCGCGCGAACTGCCGCCGGACGAACGGCACCGCATCGCCGAGATCATCGAAGGCGAGCGCAAGCGTCTTCAGCGGGAGCTACAGGACGCGCCGAAGGCCGTCGAAGCGGCTCGCGCGGAAGCCGGCCGCGCGCACGGCGACATCCTGGCCCGGCTCACCGCCGACCACCGCGAGGCAGCGGAGCGCGCCGCCGAACGCCGGGCCGAGTTCGACGCCATGGCGGAGCAGTTGCTCGCCCTCCAGACCCAACTGTCGTCCCACATCCACCGGTACGGCTATGCGGGCCGCCGAGGCCGGCGCGCACAGACCCGGGCCCTGCGAGCCCTCCCGGACCCATCACCCTTGCCGGGCATCCCGTCGCCGCGCACCCCGTCGGACCCCGCACCGTCCGTAATCGGCGCGGCCCGCCCCAGGGTCACCCTCGCCAAGGCCGGAGAATCGCCCCAGCCGCAGCCGCAACGGCAACCCGGACTCCGCGCCGGCCTCGCCTGGCTGCTGCCGATCCTCTACTTCGGTCTGACGACAGTGGTCGGCGTGGGCGAACTCGGGGACAATACGGCGCATCTGTGGGTGAGGTTCGCTTCACGGATCTTCGCCCTCGCCGCGACGGTGGAACTCCTGCGCCTATGGATCCCGCGCAGACGCCGGCGCACGGCGGGCCCCATGCCGAAGGGAAGCGGCTTCCAGACCGCGGGCGTCTTCCTCGCGCTCACCGCGGTCGGCATGTTCGAGGACGAGAAGTCGGACGTCTTCACCGCGGCGTGCGTGTTCTCCGGCCTCGCGGTGTTGCTGCTCCTCGCCGGAACCGGCCTCCGCCTGCCGCGCACCACTCACCCGCACCCCCACTGACCTGCCGTGGCCGGTGCTGCCCGGCACAGGAGACGGAGGCACGTGTGGACCCCGTGACGGATCCGCGAGGCACCCGTGAACAAGGCGCCGCCGAGGGGGTGTCCTTCGCCACAGCACCGAAGCAAAGCAACATGAGTCGGCCATAACCGCTGAGCCCGCGATCACGGCGTTTCACGGCGTTTCGGCAAGCCGGATGACCTCTTCGCAACTCGCCCTCGGCGACGAGCCACCCCGCACCGTCTGCCTATGATCGTTGAATAGTTGACATCATCGCGTCTGCAACCAGCATCAGGCGCGTATGGGCCACCGTGGGACACCGCCGCACGATGGCGTCCCGCGGTGGCGACACGTGCGAGGAAAGGTGAACAGCATGGCCCTCGGACTGCTCCGGCGTCGGCGTTTCCGTGACGCTTCCGCTGCCGCGCCGGGCCTGTCGGTGCCCCTACCGGCCGGCGCGGGTGCTTACGGCTGCGAGGTCGTCGATCCCATGGGGCAGCCCATGCCCGGCGCCGAGATGACGGTGACCGCGCTGGACAGCCACCGCGTCGTCGCGCGCGGCACCACCGACCCGTACGGACTGTTCATGGCGGCACTGCCGCCCGGCACCTACAGCGTGATGACTTCGGCCGAGGGCCTCACCCCGGCCCGCAGCAACGTCGACATAGCCGAGGGCGCTGTCCTCCCCCCGGCCCGCATCGCGCTGCTGCCCGCCCGTCAGCTGGAACTCCCGCCGTCCGGCACCTGGTTGTTCGACCCACCGCACACCGCGATCCGGTTCATCGCCAAGCACGTGGGCATGGCCCACGTCCACGGCCGCTTCACCCGCTTCACCGGCGGCATCCGCGTCACCCCGGACGTGACCGACTCCCAGGTCTCTGTACGCATCGACGCATCCAGCATCGCCACGGGCAACAAGACCCGCGACAACCACCTGCGTTCCGCCGACTTCCTGGACGTCGAGCGCTACCCGTACATCGACTTCACCAGCAACCGCTTCGTCTACCGCGGCGGCTCCAGGTGGACCCTGAACGGCACGCTCACCATGCACGGCACCAGCCGCTCCGTAGGCCTGGACACGACGTACCTCGGCACCGTGAACGGCGGCTATGAGCAGGAGCTGCGCTGCGCGGCCCTGGCGAAGGCGGAACTGCACCGCGAGGACTTCACCCTCAACTGGCGCTCCATGCTGGCCCGCGGCATCGCTGTCGTCGGCCCGACCGTACAACTGGAACTGGACGTCCAGGCGATGTACCGCAACGCCGAGACGCCTACGCCGCCGGAGTAGGGTACGCGGGCCGCTCGAAGCCACACGGCGGCATCCTCTGACCAGCCGTTGCCTGGCCTGCACATGACCAGGAGACTCGGGGATCAGCCTCGCATCAGCACCCCCGGCCCCACCTGAGCCAGCAGGGGCGGCTCCGTGTCCCCCTCATAGGCGAAGTGCAGTTCACGCCGGGCCCGGGTGGCCAGGACGTAGTACGTCATGCGCAGGGCGGACGACGTGGGGTCGGTGGCGGCGTCGGTGTGCGTGTCAGGAATGACGACGGTGTCGAACCCCAGCCCCTTCGCGCTCGCGCGGTGAACCAGGACGATCCCGGGGCGGGCGAGGTCCAGGGTGCGGTAGCGGCCCTTGACGGCCTGGGACGTGTACAGCTGGGGCTTCAGCCAAGGTGCTCGGTTCTCCAGGCTGCCGAGCAGAGAGAACTGTGCGTGCCGCGAGTTCACGACTACGCCGATGGTGTGGTCCGGGTGCTGCTGGGTCAGAGTGATCAGCAGGTCGGCGGCGCCTCGTTCGGGAAGCCGGTGCACGCGCGGTGGCGGTCCGTCCCGGTCGGGCACGGCGGGCATGCCGACGCCCGTGTGGAAGTGCGCGGCGAGCGTGGCGATCTGCCGGGTGTTCCGGTGATTGCCCTCGAGTTCGACACGTGTGCAGTGGCCGAGGCGCTGGGCGATCTCCTCCAGAGTGGAGTTGGTGTCCGTCAGACGCTGGCATTCGTCGGCGAACACCGTGACGCGGGCACCGAGCAGCCTGCACAGCCTGTAGAACTCGGGAGGCAGGTCCTGGCCCTCGTCGACGACCAAGGTCAGTCCCGGGTCGGGATCAGCTTCAACGGCTCGCTCGAAGAACGACGGCCAGTCGTACCAGCCGTCTTCTGCGCGCGGAGCCTTCGGGCCGTACCAGTCGGCCAGCCAGGAGTGCGCCGTGGCGACGCGCACACTCCGGTCTCTGGGGCCCAGCGCGTGGACCGTGGTAGCCAGGGACTGGTGCAGCAGATGGGAGCGTGTGAGCAGAACAGCCGGAATGCCGGTCAGTGCCAGCATCACGGCACGCTGGGCCGCCAGGAGGCTCTTGCCGCTGCCTGGCGGGCCACTGATCAGGTGGTTGCCGTCGAACGGGAGGCCATCGAGCGCGGACCGCTGGTCCGGCATGAGGTCCAGGTACGTGAGGGTCATGACGCGGTCTCCTCCAGAGCCGCGGCCGCCGCTGCCCGGCCGGCGGTGACGACGGGCTCGAAGTAGCCGGGCACGCGTTCGCCTCCCACGACGAGGACGCGGTCGAGCAAAGTGTTGCCGGCCTCGCAACTCGTCTCGGGCAGCAGGGCGCAGGCGTGGCAGGCGGCCCGGTTGAGGTTTCCGAAACCCTGCCCGGAGTGCTCCGCGCACAGCGGGTCCGCCGAGCACCAGGCGGCAGCCTCGGTCAACCGCAGCAGGGTCTCCGCCAATCGGGGTGGTTCGCCCTGCCGCACGAGTCCGCCGAGGGTGCCCTCGGCGTCGCCGGCGGCGGTGTAGACGAGGATGCCGTACTGGTCCTGGTCGGGGCGGGCGTAGACGCGTTCACGCAGGCTGGCTGTCGTGTAGCCGGACTCGAACGACAACTGGCGGATGAGGAGGTGCGCGAGTGTGTGCAGCAGGACGAACCTCGGGGACAGCTCAGATCCGGTGAGGGCCTCCAGCCGGTCCTTCTGGAAGGCGCGGTCCAGGTCGGCGCGCATCCCCGCTACGCGGCGGCGTACTCGGTCGTCCGCCTCCCAGTCGCTCAGCGCGCCCTTGTCGAGGGTGAGGAAGATGCCCTCGCCGAAGACCTCCACGGCGGGCAGCCACTTCAGGCGCCGTGCCGTGTCGGTGGGGACGACGGCGGCATCCGGGGACACACGGGTGAAGCCGGACAGCGCGCGCACTTCTCGTAGCCGGTCGGCGAGCAGGACCCTCCCGATACCGCGCCGCAGGCCTGCCCAGGGTTCCGTGGTCTCCTGGGCCAGACCGAGCGTGGTCTCCCGCAGTGCGAAGTCACGAGTGGCGCGTGGCACGGGAGCCATGAAGGCCGCCCACTCCTCGCGGCTGAGGTCAGGCCGCTCCGCCGCGGTCGCCGGCCCTGGCCCGGCCGGCACCGGTTGTCCGGTCTCCTCGGCCAGAAGGAGGTCCAGCAAGGCGTCGTCCGCTCCGGTGTCGTCCTTGATCATGCCGCGGAAGACCTCGGCGCGCGGGGTCGCCGCGACCTTGCACAGGGAGACCCACAGGTCATGCTCGCGTACCCGGTTCGCGCATGTCTCGTCGGCGTACACGGGTGTTTCCGTCTCGGGGATGTCTAGGGCCGAGTGCACCACGGGGTAGTAGAGGTTGCCGGCGGTGCGCTGCACGATCTGAACGGGTTTGACGCACTCCGCCGCCTCGTTGACTCGCTGCCACGGGTTGCGTCCCGAGCAGCGCATGCCGTGCGTACCGAGGATGTCGAGCAGGTCACGCGCGGCCCCGCAGCCCTTCGCCGTGCAGGTGACCGACAGGGCTTCGAGGCCGGAGGCCCGCTCGGAGACCAGGAAGCGCAGCTTCTCCCGTTCACCGCATTCCCGGCGCTCGGTCGCCTCACGCCGTGAATGGGCCCAGAACCACCAGTCGATGTCTCCGAGGTGGCCGGCGGAGCAGATCTGCACGAACCTCATGGGCGCCAGCGTGGGACCGGGTGAACAGGACGGGCATCGTGGTGGCTGCCCCGGCTTCTCGTCGGCGATGCGCCAGCGCTTCATGCGTCGGCAGGCGCCGCAGAACAGCCAGGACGGGAAGCGGATGTAGGGAGCGCCGGGCGCGTCCGGCACGTCGTACCGTTCGTTGGCTGTGGGCGGGGCGGCGTAGAACCCGGTGACGCCGAGGCGGGTGGCGAGCCTGGCCGACTCCACGCGCTGCTTGGCCCGCTGCGGCCAGTCACCGATGCCGGTGGCCACGAACGACTCGCCCTGGATGTCGAAGACGGCTCCGACGCCGAACGGCAGGACGGTCTGCGACTGGCGTACCCGCAGTGTGCGGCTCACAGGTCCGCTCCCTTCACCATGACCTGGCACTCCCGGTCGACGTTGCGCATGGAATTGGGGGTCTCCCACAGGCCGTAGCGCTGTTCGAAGCTCTTGATCAGATTGGACTGGCCCTTGCCCTGGCTGCGGTAGTACAGCTCCCGGCCTTCCTTGCGCGCCTCGCGAGCGGCGTCCTCCCAGGCGGCCAGGAGTTCACCGAGTTCCTTGCGCACGGCCTCGGCAGCCGGGCCTTCGCCCGCGGCGACCACCCGGGACGCCAGGTCGTCGGCCAGCGACTCGGCCTCCGCCATCCGGTCGAGGAGGTCTCCGGCCCGGTTCTCCGCGGCCAGGCCGAGCCGGTGCCGTACGAGGATGACGAGCGCGGCGTGGAGCGCCCGTCGGCGCGAGGGAACCGACCAGGGTGTGACGCTGGTCGGTTCGACGTGCCGGTAGAGGGAGCGGTGGTACACGTCGAACGTCTCGTAGTGCGAACGGTCGCGGGGGCGGGTCGCGTTGAAGAACGTGACCACGAGACCCGGAACGGTGTGCCGGCCCACACGGCTGGTGGCCTGGATGTACTCGGCCGTCGTCTTGGGCTGCCCCTGCATCAGCATGAGCGACAGCCGCTTCACGTCGACGCCCACTGACAGCATGTTCGTGCAGGGCAGGAAGGACACCGACTGTTCGTCCTGCCAGCTCTTCTCGAGCCGGTCGAGCAGGACGGGTTGCTCCGCGCGCGGGAGGTTGCTCGTCAGCTCCTGCACCTGGTGGTCCCGCAACTCGCGTACGCCGGCGCCGGCGTCGAGGCCCTTCAGCTGGGCCGGGATGTCGTCGGCGGCAGCCGTGACGGTACGGCCGAGTTCGCGCAGGCTGTGGTGGTAGGCGACGAGGGTCCAGTAGTCGTCGCGGTCCTCCAGGGGCAGCTCCCAGGCTCCCTGGAGCATGGCCGCGGCGGTGGCCACGGAGGCCCGGCCCGCAGTGTGGCCCTGGGCCATCACACCGAGGTACAGCCGTCCTGAACGGGAGGTGTCGGGTTCGGCGAAGTACGAGTGCCTGGCGTCGAGTCCGGCCGGTGGAAAGAGCTGTACGTCGCAGCCGTACAGCGCGCGGATCTGCTCGCCGGAGCGGCGGATCGTCGCCGTGGAGGCCACCACTTTCGGGCCAATTCCCTCGGTCGTGGTGCACAGGCCGAGGATCGCCGACTCGTACAGGCCGACGGTCGTGCCGAGGGGGCCGGTCAGCAGGTGCAGTTCGTCCTGGATGACCAGTGACGGCGGAAGGTTTCGTGTGCCGGCGCCGAACAGCCGCCCAGCGCGCGGCTCCCAGGCCAGCCGGGCGAACTTGTCAACGGTACCGAGGACGAACGTGGGTGGACGGTCGTACAGTTGCTCGTCCACGACGCTCACGGGCAGTTCGTCGTGGAAGGCACATTCGTCGCGCGGGCAGAAGAAGGCGAAGGAGTCGGCCGCCGCCCGCACACCGTAGTCGCCGATGTCCGGGGACTTGTGGGAGGGGACGATGCGCGTGCCGCACCAGGGACACCGGTCGAGGATGAACACGTCGTTCGGCTTGGCGGCCCCGCGCACCTCCTCGAACTTGGTGCGGGCGCTGTCGTAGGAGTTGGGAGAGGTGGCCTCGCCCACCCAGAGGCCGATGGAGAACGGCTCCGCTCCGTATGTCCCGGGGTCGGCGCGGCGCAGGGTCTCGAGGGCGCAGACGGTGGTCGCCGCGCGCTGGAACTGCTGGGTGGTGAGCAGGCTGAGGGTGTAGCGGCTGAGCACCGCGGTTCCGCCGCCGTCGACCTCAGTGCGGCGCAGCAGCATGACGAAGGCGGCCAGGAGCAGGTACGCCTCGGTCTTTCCCCCACCGGTGGGGAACCAGATCAGGTCGGTGGTGCCTCGGTCCGGGTGCCGGGGGTCGGCGACGCCGTCCACCGCGAGCAGGAAGAAGGCGAGCTGGAACGGCCGCCATGTCGCGCCGGGGTGTGGCGCGGGGTCGAGCAGGACCGGGTCACGGCGGGCGCGCCGCTCGCCGGCCTGGTCGCGGGCGGAGTGCCGCATCTGCAGCGCCATGGCGCGGTTCGCCGCACGGAAGGCGCGCAGAAGTTCGGGCCGGCGCGGATCGCAGAGGGTGCGCACCCCCGACTCGATCCGGGCTACCGCCGCACCGATGCGCTCGAGAATCCGGTTCGCGGCGTCCCGTCCCCACTCGGGGACGTCCGCGTTCAGCTGGCCTACGTACCAGGCGCGGTAGTGCGCGGCGAACTCGCCCAGTTCTTCGCGTAGCTGGTCCGTTGAGACGACCGGGTCCGCGAGGTGCAGGACGTTCAGCACGGGCGTGTCCGTGAGGCCCGCCGCCCGGGTTCCGCTGACCTCGGCCTTCGGCATGACGGCCGCTCTCACTCCGGTGACGCGCCCGGTGTCCTCGTCGTGCAGTTCCTCGACGGCGCACCCGTGCCCGACGGCGTGCGTCTGGACGTGCCGGTACTGCAGCCGCAGTTCCTGCTCCTCGGGGTCGCGACTGGCCAGGCGCACGCTCGGGTAGGGCAGCACGGCGCCGTGCTCAGGCCGGGCCTCGAGACCGGCTTGAAACAGCATGCGGTCCCACTGTGCCGCCTTGCCGAGGGCCTGCTCGTGGTGCGCGGTGTTGACCAGGGCCACGGTGACCAGGTGCCCGTTGCCGAATGTCCGCCGCTTGACGCGGACTTCTGCCCGGCCGTCGAGCACGGGCAGGCGGTCACGGTCCGGTCCGAGAGTGTGCGTCTCGAGGTCGATCGGCACCCGCGCCCAGCGTCGGCCTCGTTCGCCGGTGGCGGCCCTGGTCTCGTACCGGGCGCCGGAGCAGCTGACGGTGACGGCGGTGGCATCGGTGTAGAAGCTCAGCCCCAGGGAGGACGGCAGCCATGAGTTGGCCTCGGGAACGGGATCGGCGGAGGGAGCCGTGTCGTCGGCTCGCTTTTCGGTGCCGGGCCCCTCCGGCTCCTCCGCGGCTAGGCTCAACTGCTTTTGCAGGTCAGCCTCCTGCGGATAGAGGGTGCCCATGAGGTACTGCCGGTCGGGCGGCGCGTCGAGGATCTCGTGCTCACCCGCGGCCGGTCCGACGAGTTGCCGGTGCAGGTAGTCGACGAGTTCTTGCCGGGCGTCCATGGTGCTCCTGGAACTGATCGGTGCTTGGCGGAAGGGTGCGACGCGGCCGGCCGTCGTCAGGAGCGGCGCCAGCGTTCGCGCAGGGGCGTCCGGCCGGCCGCCGGAGTCTGCAGGGCGGCGAGCTGGGCCTCCAGCTCGCTGATGCGCGCCCAGGCGTCATGCTCGACCTGCGCGAGGCGTGCGGTGGCGAGCTGCTGCCCGTGTGCCGCCCGGGCCTCCGCCTGGTCGGCGGCGGACATCAGTGCCTCGGCGCGCTTCTCCGCCGCCTCGGCGCGCCGCACGGCCTGCTCCACGTCGTCGGCGGCACGCTGCCCTGTCTCGTACATGGCGCGGTCCCGGGCGATGAGCCGCGTCTCGGTCTGCCGCAGCCGGTGCTCCAGGTGCGCGACGCGCGCCTCGGCCTCCTCGCGGTACTGCCGCAGGCGCTGCTCCGCCTGCTCGGCTCGGGCCTGGAGCTGGGATAGCTGCCCCGTCGAGGCCGTCTTCGACGCCGTCTCCGACTGCCGGAGACGGATCTCGAGGTCCACGATGCGTTCCTGCGTGCGACGCGTCGCGGCGACGGTCGCCTCGCGGTGCTCCTCTTTCAGCTGCGTCACACGCTCCTCGGCCTGGCGGCGCAGGTGCTCCTCCTGTCGGGCCAGCGCCTTGTCCACGCGATGCAGCAATACCTCCTCCAGGCTGTCGAGCTGCCGCTTTCCCTCGGCCAAAGCGGCCGCGACACGCGCGTCGGCCTCCTGCCGTACTTCCCCGATACGACGTTCGTGGGTCTCGGTCAGCCGGACGAGTTCGGCCTCGTGACGGGCGCGGACCCCGGCGAGCAGGTTCGGGGCGTCCTCCGGAGGCCGCTCCGACGGAGAACCTTCCACCGCTTCCGGCTCGACGTCCGTCTGTGGCGTCTGCGCCGCTGCCGACACGAATTCACGCAGCGCGTCACGGATGGCGTAACGCGACTCGTTGCCCACCAGGGGCTTCGCGGCCAGGAACGAACGAGGTGTCGCCCCGCCCAGGGTCGCGGAGGGCCGCTGGAGGAAGTGTTCGGGCCGCACTCCCAGCTCCTTCACCGCGTCGAAGACGCTCTCCAGGACTTCCAGAGCCCTGGCCACATGGCGGTTGAGCATGCCCCCGTCCCGCGCGGCCCTCACCACGGCGTCCGCGGCGGACGGGCCGAGCAGTACGGCCAGCTGCAGATGCCCCACGGCGAGCAGCGCGTACTCGGCGAGCCAGTCCACTCCCCCGCCGAAGGGCGGTGTCTTCAGCTCCCGGGCCTTGTCCCAGTCGGCCGTGTATCGGGGCGGGGCGGGTGCACCGGCGGCCACTTCATCTCTCGGGGCCTGCTTGTCGGACTGCGGCTCGGCTGCGGAATCGTCGAGCGCGTCGGCAGGTTCATCGCACGGTGCCGGGACCAGCTCAGGGGAGAGCGTGCGGGTCACGCCCGTTCCGTCCGAGGTCCCTTCGCCAGAGGTCTCGTCATCCGGGGCGCCTTCGCTCGGGACACCTTCCCTCCGGGCACCCTCCCCTCGGGCGCCTTCACCCGGGGCGTGGGCAGCCGATGTCCCCTCCACCGAAAGCCCTTCGGCCGAGGCACCTGTGTCCGGGGCACTTTCGACCGCTTCCACCCGCCCCGGATCCTCCTCCGCGCCGCCCGCCACCGGCGCCTCGGACAGCGGGGCCGGGGCCGGGGCCGCCAGGAACTCGCGAAGCGCGTCGCGCAGCGCCAGCCGGGGTTCGCCGCGCACCAGTGGCTTGCGGGCGAGGTAGGCCCGGGGCGTCACACCGCACAGCGCTTCCGACGGTCGGTCGAGGAAGTCCTCGGGGCGCAGCCCGGCCTGTGCGACGCCGTCGCAGACACGCCGCATCACCTCGAGCGCCGCCAGCACGTCATGATCGGCCGGTTCACGCTCGCGGGCGACCCTCAGCACCTTTTCGGCCGCCGGCTCTCCGAACATCTCGGTGAGCGCCCGACCTCCCAAGGCGGCGAGCGTGTAGTTCGCCAGCCAAGCCTGTCCGGACGGGGAGCCGGCCAAGCGGCGGGCACGGTCCCAGTCCGGTGCGTCCGTGAGTGCCACGGCTTCCTCCGACACACTGTCATCCAGGACGGCCACCGGCCGGGCGACCGTAGGTTCGGCAGGGACGCCGCGAACGGTTGGCACCGCGCGCGTGACCGAGCGGCGGGAGGCCGCAGCGGGCGCCGACGTCACGACGGGTTCCGGCTGCTCGCGCGAGACGCCACCGCCGGCACCGATGAGGCCCGCCTGCCGCAGTCTCGCTCGCAGCTGCGGGATCAGCTTGCTCTCCAGCTGACGGATGCGCTCCCTCGTCACACCGCACTCGCGTCCCAGCTCGTCCAGCGTCAACGGTTCCTCGTCGTCGAGGCCCAGACGTCCGACGAGGATCCGGTGGTCACGGCCGGAGAAGGTGTTCACCACGGCCATGGCGTCTTCCAGGAGCAGCGCGTCGTGCACCCGCCCCTCGAACGACGGAACTCCCTGGGTGCGGGCGATGAAGTCACCCAGGGTGGCCCCGTCCCCCACCACACGGTCGAGCGAGTCGGTGCGCCGGCTAAGCCGCCGGGCCTCTTCGACCTTGCTCAGGCTCATGTCGCACAGCACCGCCACGTCGGCCGCGGTCGCGGACCGCCCCTGCGCGGCCAGCGAGCGTTCGGCGTTGGCCACCTTGCGGATCTGCTCGTGCATGTGGACGGGAATCCGGATGATGGAACCTTCGTCCGCGATGCCCCGGGTGATGGACTGACGGATCCACCAGGTCGCGTATGTGGAGAACTTGAAGCCTCTGGCAGGATCGAACTTGCGTGCTGCTCGCAACAGCCCCAGCACTCCGTGCTGGACCAGGTCCTCGTAGTCCAGCCCCTGTTCCAGATAGCGGGGAACCAGGCTGCGGACAAGCCGCTGGTTGTGCACGACAAGGCAGTCCCGTGCCCGGATCCTGATGTCGTCCGGCGGAAGTGCGCTGAGGGTCTCCTGGTCGGGCTCCTCGGCCAGACCGCCGCGCACGAGCACCGCGAGCCCGACCTCCTCCTGCGCGGTGAGCAAGCGGCTGCCCGGCTCCCGCCGGTAGCGGTCCTCGCCCATGACCTGCCGGGCCGCGGTCACGGCGGCGGCCACATCCGTGTCGGAGGGTGCGGCCGCCTCGGGCGTACCGGGCTCGAGGCCCTCCGCCGACTCGGCTGCCGAGTACTTCGAAGGCTCTGGGCGGTCCGTACGGTCATGACTCTCCGAGTCCGCCGGACGCTCAGCCCGCGGCGGTCGCTCCGCAACCCGCACCCGGGCCGCCGCACGCAGGGCAGTGGCCTCGCGAGCGCTCAGTCCCGTGAGGCGGACGGCCCCCTCAAGAGCACGCGACGTCACATACCCCTCGTCGTCCGCATAGCGCTCGAGCAGACTCAGGACCCGCCCGAGACGGGGGGACACATTTTCTTCACGCTTACGTACAACCTTTCGCACATCTGGAATGTCGACGTGTGTATGCACCACGCTCTTGTGGGCGGGCAGGACAGGCACACCCAGCTTGATCAGCTCGCCCCGCAGTCGCTCTCGCTCGGCTTCGCCCAGCCCGAGCCCGCACGCCTGCTCCAGGAACATCGCCTCCGGCACGACCCCGCCGACAGCGGCCCGTCGGAGCTGCGCCATCAACTCGGCCAGCGCAGCCTTCGTCACGGACACCGACACCCCCCGATGTCCCGCTTCCTGAAACCCCGCCATACCCCTCACCCCCAACCCCAGTTGCGCCCCACACAGTAGAACTACACGTTGACAACGTCAACGCACAACGGGCTCTAGAAAAGCGCACACAGCTGCTGTACCGTGACCGCGTTCGCACCCTCTGCTTCGGAACCAGGCGGCGGGACGTCGGTGAACACAGGGGCAAGTCCCTTTGACGGGACGGGGAGAGTGCAGGGAGCGGCCGTGCGCCACGAGCTGATCGATGGCAGGTTCCACATAGGGCAAGCCATCGGCAAGGGCAACATGGGTGAGGTCCACCGGGCCGAGGACATGCGGGCGCCGGAGGGACGCTCCGGACGCGACGTCGCCGTGAAGACGATCCTGCGTCGCCGCACCGGTGGACTGATCGACACCGACGCTGACGACAAGGCGGTTGAGCGCTTCGCACGCGAGGTGCGCATCATGCGCCGCCTGGAGCACCCGAACCTGACCCGGCTCATCGCCGGCGGTATCAGCACGGACGGTGGACTGCCCTACCTCGCGATGGAGTTCCTTGACGGCGAGACGCTGCGCGACCTCATCGAGGAGGAGGGCCAGCTGCCCGTCTCCTGGGTGGCCGCGATCGGCGCGCAGATAGCCGACGGCCTCAGTGCGGCCCACACGGCCGATGTGGTGCACCGCGACCTGAAGCCCGGGAACGTCATGCTGATCCAGGGCGGAACCGTAAAGGTGCTCGACTTCGGCATGGGCCGCATCGTCGACGACCCGGACGAAACTCGGCTGACCAGCACCGGGGTCAGCGTCGGCACGGCCCGCTACATGGCGCCCGAACAGTTCCAGGCCCGTCAGGTCACCCAGGCCGCCGACCTCTACGCCTTGGGCTGCGTGCTGTACGAGATGCTCGTCGGCGCACCGCCCTTCGTCAGCGAATCGCCGTTCGAGCTGGCCCGTAAGCACCTCGAGGCCGAGCCGACGCCCCTCGGTGTGATCCGCCGTGACATCCCCGCCGAGCTGGTCCGGCTGGTCGGCCGGCTCCTCGCGAAGGACCCCGCCGACCGTCCGGCCAGCGCCGCAGACGTGCGCGACAGCCTGGCCCCGCTGGCCGTGCGGGACGCAGACACGTCCCAACTCCCGCACTGGAGCGCCCTCGACCCGACCCGGCCCCTGGCCCCCGGCACCTCCCGTAACGGCAGCACTGCGTCCGCGCCCGTGGCACGTCCCGCGCCCGTCACAGTCTCCGGCACGGCGATGGACGTCTTCGGTGTGCACCGCGCCCTCATCAAGGACTACCGCGACTTCACCGAGGGCGGCACCGTCATCCGCGACGACCGCGTCGCGGCGTTCGTGGAGAAGGACCTCGACGACAAATCGCAGTGGCCCGACCCGTGGCTGTCGCTCAACCCGTTCTTCCAGAGCGGCGGCACGGTCGCCGAACTCGTCGGCGAGCAGGTGCTCCACCCGGAGTGCGCCCGCATCTTCCAGGCTGGCAAGGCGGAAGGGGGCACCGTTCCGGACGGACGGCCGCTCACCCTCCACCGCCATCAGCGGGAGGCCATCGACGCCGCCACGCGCGGTGCCTCGTACGTGCTGACCACCGGCACCGGTTCCGGCAAGTCGTTGTCGTACATCGTTCCGATCGTGAACCGCGTCCTTCATGAGCGGGACTCCGAGGGTCCGAAAGCAGTCAAGCGGGTGCGCGCCGTCATCGTGTACCCCATGAACGCGCTGGCGAACAGTCAGCTCAAGGAACTCGAGAAGTACCTGCGCGACGGGTACGGCGAGGGCCACGAGCCGGTCACCTTCGCCCGTTACACGGGCCAGGAGGACGACGCGAAGCGCAGGGAGATCCGCGACAACCCGCCGGACATCCTGCTCACCAACTACGTGATGCTCGAGTTGATGCTGACCCGGCCGGCCGACCGGGCCAGCCTCATCAAGATGGCCAAGGGCCTGGAGTTCCTCGTCTTCGACGAACTGCACACCTACCGAGGCCGGCAGGGCGCCGACGTGGCCCTGCTCATCCGCCGGGTCCGCGAGGCCTGTCAGGCACCCGACGTGCAGTGCATCGGCACCTCGGCGACCATGTCGACCGAGGGCAGCGTGGAGGACCAGAAGATGGTGGTCGCCGACGTGGCGAGCCGCCTGTTCGGCACGCCGGTCAGCCCCGATCACGTCATCGGCGAGACGCTCGTACGCGCCACCGACGAGGCCCCTGACACTGTCCCCGCCGAGCGCTTGGGCTCCCCGGTGGCGCCGCGTGCGTACGGCGATCTGGTGCGCGACCCGCTGGCGCGCTGGATCGAGACGCGCTTCGGCCTCGCCACGGAAGAAGCGACCGGACGGCTGGTGCGCCGACAGCCGACGACGATCGCTGTGGCGGCGAGCGAGCTGTCCGCGCTGTCAGGAGTCGCCGAAGGCGACTGCGCGAGGGCCATCGAGGCCACTTTGGAGGCCGGCTCGCAGGCCCGGCATCCGGTCACCGACCGTCCATTGTTCGCGTTCCGGCTGCACCAGTTCCTGTCCAAGGGCGACACCGTGTACGTCACCCTGGAGGACAAGCTCTCCCGCCATCTGACCCGTTCCTACCAGTTGGAGCAGCCGGGCAGCGGCGGCAAGCTCCTGATGCCCCTCGCCTTCTGCAGGGAGTGCGGCCAGGAATACCTGACTGTCTGGCGCACCGAGAAGGACGGCGAGGTGCGCTACGAGGCGCGCCGGGACACCTCCGCCACGGGCGGGCGCCAGGGCGACGGCTACCTCTTCATCGACCAGGAGCGGCCCTGGCCGTCCAGCGTCCAGTACGCCGTCGACGACCGCCGACTCCCCGAGTCCTGGCTCGAGTTGGACGACAGGGACCAGGAGGTGGTCAAGAAGACGTACCGCGACCGGGTGCCGCGCGCGATCACCGTGGACCCGTTCGGCCACGAGGGCCGCGGCGAGCTGCAGGCCGCGTTCATCCCGTCGCCGTTCCTGTTCTGCCTGCACTGCGGTGTGGCCTACGAGCAGACGCGCGGCCGGGACTTCGCGAAGCTGGCGACGCTGGATCAGGAGGGCCGCTCCTCGGCGACCTCCCTCATCTCGGCGTCCGTGGTGAGGTCCCTGAAGTCGGTGCCGGAAGAGGCCCTGGACAAGGAAGCCCGCAAGCTCCTTACCTTCGTCGACAACCGGCAGGACGCCTCGCTCCAGGCAGGCCACTTCAACGACTTCGTGCAGATCACCCAGCTGCGCGGGGCGCTGTACCGGGCCGCCCTGGACGCTGGCGAGGACGGCCTCGCCCATGAGGAACTGGCCTCGGCGGTGACGAACGCGCTCGGCATCGCTCCCGTCGACTACACGGGCGAGCACGATCTTCCCCCGACCATGGCCAAGTCGGCGGCCAAGACGCTGCGCGACGTGGTCGCCTTCCGGCTCTACCTCGACCTGGAGCGCGGCTGGCGCATCACCATGCCCAACCTCGAACAGACCGGTCTGCTGGAGATCGACTACGCGGATCTGCGCTGGGTCGCGGACAAGCAGGACCGCTGGGCGCACGCCCACGCGGCGCTGCGGGACGCCGATCCGGCGCTGCGGGCCGAGATCATGAAGGTGCTGCTCAACGAGATGCGCCGTTCGCTCGCCATCGACGTGTCGTACTTCCGCGACGACTTCGACGCGTTGCAGCGGGCGAGCGAGGAACGGCTGGTGGACCCGTGGGTGCTGTCGGCCTCCGACCGCCCGGGCGTGGGCACCGCCTACCCGCACCCGTCGGGCCGGGGACTGGACCGCTCCGGGCTGTTCCTCTCGGCGCGCGGCAAGTTCGGTAAGTACCTGAGGCGCGCCGACGCCTCGTTCAAGAAGCTCTCCCCCGACGATCTGCAGCTCGTCATCGCCGAACTGCTGAAGGTGCTGGCCGCCAACGGCCTGGTGAAGGAGGTGGCGGAGGCACCGCAGCGCGCGGGCCGCTACCGCAGGCCGACGACGGCCGTGAAGACCGGATACCGAGTGGCGGCCCAGTCGCTGATCTGGCGTGCCGGCAAGGGCGAGACGGGCACGCACGACCCGCTGACCCGCACCTACCCCAGCGGCGACGGCCCACGGGTGAACACCTTCTTCCGGGACCTGTACCAGGAGGCGGCGAGCGCGCTGTCCGGGCTGTTCGCCCGCGAGCACACCGCCCAGGTCGCCCCGGAGGAGCGGGAGCGGCGCGAGGAGGCGTTCCGCAAGGCGGAGCTGAAGCTGCTGTACTGCTCCCCCACGATGGAGCTGGGCGTCGACATCTCCTCCCTCAACGCGGTGATGATGCGCAACGTGCCGCCCACGCCCGCCAACTACGCCCAGCGGTCCGGCCGCGCGGGCCGCAGCGGCCAGCCCGCGCTGGTGACGACGTACTGCGCGACGGGCAACAGCCACGACCAGTACTACTTCCGCCGCTCGGAGCGGATGGTGGCGGGCGCGGTGGCTCCCCCGCGCCTGGACCTCGCCAATGAGGATCTGGTCCTCTCCCACCTTCAGGGCATATGGATAGCCGAGGCCGGGCTGAAGCTGGGCCGCGCGATACCCGAGGTCCTGGACGTCTCGCACCCGGACACCGGCGACCGCCCGAGTCCGGCCCTGGAGCTGCTCCCCGACATCCTCGACGCTTCCCTGGACGAGACCGCGCAGCACCGCACGGTGGACGCGGCGCTGCGGGTGCTCGGCCCGCTTCTGCCCGACTTCGCCGACACCACGTGGTGGCACGACGACTGGATCCAGGACCGGGTCCGCACGGTGCCGGAGCGCTTCGACCGGGCCTTTGACCGGTGGCGGCAACTGTTCCGCGCGGCACTCGACGACCAGTACATCCAGAACAAGCGGCGCCTCGACTACAGCCTCACCGAGAGCGACCGCAACCGGGCCAACGCCCGCCGCCGCGAGGCGGAGACACAGCTCAACCTGCTGATGAACGAGAGCGTGGACAGCAAGTCGGTCCTCTCCGACTTCAACCCCTACCGCTACCTGGCCTCCGAGGGCTTCCTGCCCGGATACAGCTTCCCGCGCCTGCCGCTGGCTGCCTACATTCCCACCATCGGCCGGCGCCGGGGTGACGGCGACTACCTCCAGCGTCCCCGCTTCCTCGCCATCCGCGAGTTCGGCCCCGGCTCCCTCATCTACCACGAGGGCGCCCGCTACCAGGTGACCCGCATCCAGCTGCCGCCGGACTCCTCCGGTGACCTGGCGACCAGCGAGGCCCGCCGCTGCACGCACTGCGGCTACCACCACGACCCGGCCGAGCGGCAGGACCGCTGCCACATGTGCGACGAGCCGCTGGGCGCGGCCACCCACGGGCTGCTCCAGCTGCATACCGTCTACACCACACGCCGGGAGCGGATCTCCTCCGACGAGGAGGAGCGCCGTCGGGCCGGCTTCCGCCTGGAGATGTCGTACCGCTTCCAGGACCACGGTGCCCGCAAGGGCCGCCTCAACGCGTCCGTCGCCGACGCCACGGACGTCCCTCTCGCCGACCTCGCCTACGGCGACTCGGCGACCGTCCGCATCACCAACCTCGGCCGGGTGCGGGCCAAGAAGGACGAGCCGGCGGGCTACTGGCTCGACCTCGCCGACGGCCGCTGGATGAACGACAAGGACGCCGCCGAGGCATCCGGCGACTCCAGCGAGCTGCCCGTGGTCGACGAGGACGGCAAGGAGCGACGCCGCAAGAAGCGGGTCATCCCGTACGTCGAGGACCGCCGCAACATCCTCGTCGTCACCCTCGACGAGGCCCTGCCCGAGCCCGAGGCGCTGTCCCTCATGTACGCGTTGGAGCGGGGCATCGAGGCCGCGTTCGAACTGGAGGACGCCGAGCTGTCCAGCGAGCTGCTGCCGCCGGACGGCGGACCGCGCAACCGGTTCCTGTTCATGGAGGCCGCCGAGGGCGGCGCGGGCGTGCTGCGCCGCCTCCAGGCCGAGCCTGACGCCCTGGCCAAGGCCGCCCGGTACGCCCTGTCGATCTGCCACTTCGACGAGGACGGCACCGATCTGGGAGGCCCGCACCCGGACCGCCCGTGCGCCCTGGGCTGCTACGAGTGCCTGCTGACGTACGGCAACCAGCTCGACCACGCCCTGATCAACCGCCATGCGGCCCGACACCTGCTGGTGCGGTTCGCCTCGGGGACGGCGGAGCGCGAGTCGCGCGGCGAGTCCCGGTCGGAGCAGTACCGGCGACTGCTCGACCAGACCCCGGCGGCACCGACGGCGGTCGAGGCGTCGGCCGCCGCCGAACTGGCCGCGAACGGTGACTTCCTGGGCTGGGCGAAGGCCCGGGGCCTGAACCTGCCGGACGAGGCGGGCCCCTTCCTCACCGAGGCGAACGCGATGCCCGACTTCGTGTACCGACTCCCCGGCGGAAACGTGGCCGTCTTCGTCGACACACCCGACAAGGAGCAGGACACCTTCCGGGACGAGGACGCCGAGGACCGCCTCTTCAACGCCAGTTGGGACGTCGTGCGCTTCCCGCACGACGCCGACTGGGACGCCATCGCCGCCGCCAACACCCGCTACTTCGGCACGCCGACCGCCAACTGACGCCCGCCTTCTCCCGAGGACTCGACAACACACATGGCACTCACGTACTCCGCAGGCTCCCTGGTGAAGGCCCGCGGCCGCGAATGGGTGGTGCTCCCCGAGAGCAAGCCCGACCTGCTCGTCCTGCGCCCGCTCGGCGGCTCGGACGACGACGTCGCCGCCGTCTTCCCGGCGTTCGAGACGGTCGAGGAGGCCCGGTTCGCCGCGCCCGAGCCGAGCGACCTCGGCGACCAGCGGGCGGCCGGCCTGCTCCGCACCGCCCTGCGCGTCGGCTTCCGCTCGGGCGCGGGCCCGTTCCGCTCGCTGGCCGGCATCGCCGTCGAGCCGCGCGCGTACCAGCTCGTCCCGCTCCTGATGGCGCTGCGCCAGAAGACGGTCCGCATGCTGATCTCTGACGACGTCGGCATCGGCAAGACGGTCGAGGCGGGTCTGATCGCGAGCGAACTCCTCGCACAGGGCGAGGCGTCGGGCCTGGCCGTGCTGTGCTCGCCCGCGCTGGCGGAACAGTGGCAGCAGGAGCTGCGCGGCAAGTTCGGCATCGACGCGGAGCTGGTGCTGTCGTCGACGGTCACTCGCCTGGAGCGTGGCCTGGACCTCGGCCAGTCCCTCTTCGACCGCTACCCGAACGTCGTCGTCTCCACGGACTTCATCAAGTCCACCCGTCACCGCGACGACTTCGTACGGCACTGCCCCGACCTGGTGATCGTCGACGAGGCGCACACGTGCGTGGCGGCCGACGACACCAAGACCGGCACCCAGAACCAGCTGCGCTACGAGCTGCTGCGGCGCGTCGCCGAGGACGAGGAACGACATCTGCTCCTGGTGACGGCGACGCCGCACAGCGGCAAGGAATCCGCGTTCCGCAACCTGCTGGGCCTGGTCAAGCCCGACTTGGCGCACGTCGACCTGGAGTCGGAGAGGGGCCGGAAGCTGCTGGCCCAGCACTTCGTGGCCCGCAAGCGTGCGGACGTCCGCCAGTACCTCACCAAGGAGGACGGCCTGGCCGACGACTCGCTCGCCGAGCGCACCGCGTTCCCCTCGGACCGCTACTTCAAGGACGAGACGTACAAGCTGTCCCCGGCGTACCGGGCCCTGCTGGACGACGCGATCGCCTACGCGAGCGAGCGGGTGGAGGAGGCGGACGGCCGAGGCCGCAGGGAGGCCCGAATAGCCTGGTGGTCGGCGATCGCGCTGTTGCGCTCGCTGGTGTCGTCCCCGCGGGCGGCGGCCCAGACGCTGCGCACGAGGTCCGCGGCAGCGGTCGCGTCCTCGGCGGAGGAGGCCGACAAGCTCGGCGCCCCGCTGAACAGCGACGCGGCCGACAGCGACTCGATGGAGGGCATGGACGTAGCACCGGGCGCCGAGATCGAGACCGACGACCCGCGCTCGCGCCTGGCCGAACTCGCCGACCGGGCGCAGGAGCTGGAGGGCCCGACGCAGGACCTCAAGCTGAAGGCGCTGATCAAGCACCTCAGGGCGCTGCTGGCCGAGGGCTACAACCCGATCGTCTTCTGCCGCTACATCCCCACGGCCAAGTACCTGGCCGAGCAACTGGCCAACGACCCGGAGACGAAGAAGCGCGGCCCGCTGGGCGCGAAGACGGTCGTCAAGGCCGTCATCGGTGAGCTGTCGCCGCAGCAGCGCATCGACAACATCGAGGCGCTGGCGACGGAGGCCGGCGAGGACGCCGCGGCGCGTCGGGTGCTGATCGCCACGGACTGCCTGTCGGAGGGCGTGAACCTCCAGCACTACTTCGACGCGGTGGTCCACTACGACCTGGCGTGGAACCCCACCCGCCACGACCAGCGCGAGGGCCGCGTCGACCGCTACGGCCAGCGCCGCGACGAGGTCCGCGTCATCACCCTGTACGGCGATGACAACGGCATCGACGGCAAGGTCCTCGAAGTCCTCATCAAGAAGCACCGCCAGATCAAGAAGGACCTGGGCATCTCGGTGTCCATCCCGGACGAGCTGTCCACGGGCGTGACGGACGCGATCGTGGAGTGGCTGCTGATGCGTGGCCGCGAGAACGAGGACGCCCTGTTCAGCGCGGACGCGTTCAAGGTGAGCACGGCGAAGCTGGACAGCGACTGGAACTCGGCGGCGGAGCGGGAGAAGGCGTCGCGTTCCCGGTTCGCGCAGCGTTCGATCCACCCGGAGGAGGTGGCCCGGGAGGTCGCCGCGATCCGGGACGCGCTGGGCGGCACGGGCGAGGTGAAGACGTTCGTACGGGAGGCGCTGGGCTCGCTGGGCGCGGTGCTGCGCGGAGCCGACCCGTCGCAGGACTTCACGGCCCAGGTGGGTGGCACGCCGGCGGGCCTGCGAGACGCGCTGGCGACGGCCGTGGGCGCTGAGGTGATCGAGCAGGACCGCCCGATCCCGTTCCGCACGGACCCGGCGGTGGCGCGGGGCGAGGCCGCGCTGGTACGGACGGACCCGGTGGTGGGCGCGCTGGCGTCGCACGTCCTGAACGCCGCGCTGGACACCCAGGCGGACGGAGCCCGCCCGGCACGCCGCTGCGGTGTGGTGACGACGGACGCGGTGACCACGCGCACGACTCTGCTCCTGGTCCGCTACCGCTTCCACCTGACCCTGCCGTCGCGCAGCGGCGAGAAGCAGTTGGTCGCGGAGGACGCGCGGCTGCTGGCCTTCGAGGGCTCCCCGAAGAACGCGGTGTGGCTGTCGCAGGAGCGTGCGGCGGCGCTGCTGGACGCGACGGCGTCCGAGAACACGGACCCACACTTCGGTGAGCGCATGATGAAGCGCATCCTCGACCAACTCCCCGATGCGAGCGGCTATCTGGAGACGTACGGCGAGGATCTGGCGGCCGAACTGGACGCCTCGCACCGCCGAGTGCGGCAGGCGTCCGGCGAGATCGTCCGGGGCCTGTCGGTGACGGCCCAGAAGCCGGCCGACGTCCTGGGCGCGTACCTGTACCTGCCCGCCAACCCCGCTGCTTCCTCCCCCGCCCCTGCTGCTGTCTCTGGAGCGTCCGCCTGATGTCCGCCACCACTCGCAACCAGGTGTTCACCGCCGTCCACACGGTCGGAGGTCTGCTGCCGGCCGACATGCTGCTGCGCATCTCCGAGGGCAAGGACGTCCCGGGTTCGAAACCGGCCGACTACGGCCTGCCGTCGTCGCGGTCGGTACGGGACGAGGCCGAGCGCAGCTGGGAGTACCTGAAGCCGCTCTGGCGCGAGCTGCGCAAGCATCTGCCCGAGGACCGGGAGACGGGCCTACCCGCGACCGACCCGACCGGTCGTGCGAGTGCCGACTGGCTGGCGCCGCTGTGGCGTGAGCTGGGCTTCGGCCGCCTGACGCCGATCGGCACGGACGGCGTTACGGCGGACTCGGACACGGAGAAGCGGTTCGAGGTCTCGCACCGCTGGCAGCACGCGCTGATCCACCAGGTGCAGTGGAACGCCAACCTGGACAAGCGTCCGGGGGGCGCGGGCACAGTGCCGCCGCAGTCGATGCTCCAGGAGTGCCTGAACCGCACCGAGGCCCACCTGTGGGGCATCCTGACGAACGGCCGCCAGGTCCGCCTGCTCCGTGACTCTAGCGCCCTGGCCACGGCGTCGTACGTCGAGTTCGACCTTGAGGCGATCTTCGACGGCGAGCTGTTCAGCGAGTTCGTGCTGCTGTACCGGCTGCTGCACGTGTCCCGCTTCGAGGTCGCGGAGGACGCGGCGCCGTCGACGTGCTGGCTGGAGAAGTGGCGCACGGAGGCGATCGCTCAGGGCACCCGTGCACTGGACCAGCTGAGGAAGGGCGTCCAGCGGGCGATCACGACCCTCGGCACGGGCTTCCTGAAGCACCCGGACAACCGGGAGTTGCGGGAAACGCTGGAGGTCAAGACCTTCCACTACGCGCTGCTGCGTCTGGTCTACCGGCTGCTGTTCCTGTTCGTGGCTGAGGACCGCGAGGTCCTGCTGTACCCGTCGGCGGACGAGACGGCGAAGGAGCGGTACGCCGCGTACTTCTCCTCAGCCCGCCTGCGCCGGCACGCCCAGCGCCGCCGGGGCACGGCCCACGGTGACCTGTACCAGGCGCTGCGCTTCGTCCTGTCGGGCCTCGGCAACGACGACGGCCTGCCGGAGCTGGGCCTGCCCGGCCTGGGTGGCATCTTCGACGACACGGAGGCGGACAAGGTCCTGCACCCCCTGTCTCTCTCGAACGAGCCGCTGCTGGAGGCGGTCCGGGCGCTGTCGATCGTGCGGGACATGAGCAGCAAGCGGAACCGGGTGGTCGACTATCGGCACCTGGACGCGGAGGAGCTGGGCTCGATCTACGAGTCCCTGCTGGAACTGGTCCCCAAGCACAACGCCTCCGAGCGCACTTTCGAACTGGTCGAGCTGGCGGGCAACGCGAGGAAGACGACGGGCTCCTACTACACCCCGTCCTCGCTCATCGAGTGCCTGCTGGACTCGGCGCTGGACCCGGTGATCGACGACGCGGTGAAGCGCGGCGAAATCCGGGCGACGCGCTCGGGCCAGCCGGACCCGGGCCCGGCCATCGTCGAGGAACTGCTAAACCTGACGATCTGCGACCCGGCCTGCGGCTCAGGCCACTTCCTGGTCGCTGCGGCGCGGCGCGTCGCCAAGCGCGTGGCCGCGGTGCGGGAGCAGAACCCGGAGCCGACGATCGACGCGGTACGGCATGCCCTGCACGAGGTCGTCGCGCGCTGTATCTACGGCGTGGACCTCAACCCGATGGCGGTCGAACTGGCCAAGGTGTCGCTGTGGTTGGAGGCCCTGGAGCCGGGGAAGCCGCTGGGGTTCCTGGACTCTCACGTCAAGCACGGCAACGCGTTGATTGGGGCTACGCCGGCGCTACTGGCGAAGGGCATCCCGGATGACGCGTTCAAACCTATCGAGGGGGACGACAGGAAGATCGCGGAGGGCTTGAGGAGGCGGAACACCCAGGAACGGGCCGGCCAGCTCAGCTTCACCACCGAAGAGAGCATCTGGGTCTCCAACGCCTCCTTCGCGGCCAGCCTCCGCGACATCACCACCGCCAGGTCCGACACCCTGCGCGACGTTCGGCTTCAGTCCAGCCGCTTCCGCGAACTGGAGCAGTCAGCGGACTACCTCCACGCCCTCAACATCGCCGACGCCTGGTGCGCGGCCTTCGTCTGGCCCAAGGTCCAGGGCACCGTGGCCCCCGTCACCGAGGGCGTCTTCCGCGACCTCCAGAACCCCGGCGGCGGGATACCTGAATCCACCCGTGACGGGATCGTCCACCTCGCCCACCAGTACAAGTTCTTCCACTGGCAGTTGGAGTTCCCCGAGGTCTTCACGGTCCCGAAGGACGGCGGAACGGCCTTGGACATCGACCCGGCAACGGGTTGGGCCGGAGGATTCTCCTGCGTGGTGGGCAATCCCCCCTGGGACAAGGTCGACTTCGAGGACAAGAAGTACTTCAGCGTGGTCGAACCATCGATCGCTGCGATCTCCGGCACCGCCCGGCGCACCCGGATCGTCGAGTGGGAAAAGGAGAATCCGGAAGCAGGCGAGCGGTACCGTGCGACACGGCGGATGGTGAAGTCGACGTTCCTGTTCGCGTCGAGCTCCGGTTCCTTTCCTCTGTGTGCACAAGGGTTGACCGTCAAAGGAGTCAACTCCCTTCAGACGGATCAGCTGTTCACCGAACGCTTCGCGTCAATCGTGGCGCCACAGGGCCGCCTCGGTGCCATCGTCCCGACCGCGATAGCTACCGGGGCAGGAGCTCAGCACCTCTTCAACGGCTTCACCCAACGCGGTGGAGTCGCCTCCCTCTATGACTTCGAGAACAAGAAGCCACTATTCGAGGGAGTGCACTCCAGCTACAAATTCTGTCTGCTCTCCCTCACAGGCCGGGGCGTCTCCGAGCCAGCCGCCAAGTTCGCATTCTTCCTCCACGACACCACCGACCTCGAACACGCCGACCGCGTCTTCGCGCTCAGCCCGGAGGAGATCATCCTCATCAACCCCAACACCGGCACACTGCCGATCTTCCGCTCGCGTCGGGACGCGGATCTCACAGCGGCGATCTATCGGCGGATCCCAGTGCTGTGGGACGAGACAAGGCTCGGTGGAAACCCCTGGGGCATCACCTTCAAGCGCCTCTTCGACATGACCGACGACTCCGATCTCTTCCGAACACGCGAGGCGTTGGAAGCCGAGGGCTGGGAGCTCAACGGGAACGTATTCACTCGGGGCAGGGAGCGAATGCTACCGCTCTATGAAGCAAAGATGGTGAGCTTCTTCAATCATCGCGCCGCCGATGTCGTGAAGAGCGAGACGGCAGTTAACCGCCAGAATCAGCCCCGTTACCTCAGTCAGGATGAGCTCGGAGACGCTGGACGGCCCGCCCTACCGCTGCACTGGATCGCTGGGGACGGGCTCATCCCTACCCGCCGCAATGGCAGGGACGTCTCCGTGCCTGGCGTGAATGTCCGATTGGGTGAGATGAAGTGGGACCGGAAATGGCTATGCGGTTGGTGTGACGTAACCGCCTCAACGAACGAGCGCACGGCCATCCCCGCCTTCCTGCCGCGAACCGCAGTCGGCCACAAATTCCCTTTGATGCTTCCGCAAGTTTCCCCCGCCCTTTCTGCAGCCCTGGTCGCCTCTCAAAGCTCGCTAGTGTTCGATTACGTGAGTCGACAGAAGATCGGTGGCACCAGTATGGGTCTTTTCGTGTGGAAACAACTCCCTGTCCCTACACCTGAGTCATTGACCCCCCATCTTCCTTTCCTCATTCATCGCATCCTTGAACTTGTCTACACATCCTACGACATGACGCCCCTCGCCTTTGATCTCGGCGACCAAGGTAACCCCTTTCAGTGGGACGAGGAACGTCGCGGCGTAATTCGCGCCGAGTTGGACGCGTACTTCTTTCACCTTTACGGCGTCAGTCGCGATGACACCGAATACATACTTCAAACCTTCCAGACCGAGAGCGGCGGCCTGAAGAACAACGAGATCGCCAAGTACGGCGAATACCGTACCGAGCGGCTCATCCTTGCCGAGTTTGACCGCATGGCTGAAGCCGGCGTCAGCTTGGAGAACCCGTTGGTGGACGGCGAGAACTACACCTCCACCCTCACCCCGCCCCCGGGTCACGGCCCCCGACACCCCGCCTGACCGCCAGGCGATCGCCGCGCGCACCCCGACCACCCTCAACTGCGAGAAGCCACTTCAGGAGCGGGCAATGGACAACGAGATTCAGCTCATCAGTGACGGTGATGGACTGGCGGTCATCGGGAACACGACGGATGTCGAACGCTTCCTCGTCTCGGAGGGACTGCCGTCCAAGGACCTCGGACTGCAACGGCTCAAGTCCGCCTTCGGCACCGGGGCCGCAGCCGCGCAGGCAGGGTCGGAGATCGGCGCCAACTCCGGTCGCTGGGTAAAGCTGACCCAGGAGTCCGCGGAGCGTGTCAAGAAGTTCGGGCTGATGGAAAGCAAGACGCCAGGCGTCAGCCATGCGATGGTGGGGAAACCCGGGTCAATCAAGAACTGGCTCCAGGTCGAGAAGGGGGCCGGCTCGCTCCTGAGCAACCCGGCGCTTCTGTCCGGTGCCGCGGGGATCATGGCACAGCTCGCGATGCAGCAGACCATGGACGAGATCACCGACTACCTCGCCAGGATCGACGAGAAGGTCGACGACGTGCTCCGCGCCCAGAAGGACGCTGTAGTTGCCCGCATGATCGGGGTGGACTTCATGATCGAGGAGACCATGACCATCCGAGAGCAGGTGGGCCGGGTCTCCGAGGTCGCGTGGTCGAAGGTGCAGGGCGCGCCGGCGACGATCGCGGATACGCAGGCATACACGTTGCGCCAACTCGACGCACTTGCGGAGAAGATGGAGAGCAAGACCAAGATCGGTGATCTCGCCACGACGGCCAAGGAAGCCGAGTCCAAGGCGCAGGAGTGGCTAGCTGTCCTGGCTCGTTGCTTCCAACTGCAGGACGCGATCGCCGTGCTCGAACTCGACCGAGTGCTGGACGCGAATCCGGACCAGCTGGACCAACATCGTATCGGGCTTCGGACCGCCCGACAGAACCGGCTGGAGCTCATCGCACGGAGCACCGAGCGTCTGATGGCCCGGATGACCGCGGCTGCTGACACGGCGAATGCGAAGGTGCTACTGAACCCGACCAAGTCCCCGGCTGTAGTCAAGTCGGCCAACCACGTCGTGACCGGTGTCCATGACTTCCACGGACGGCTCGGGATTGAGTCCGGTCGCCGGTCATCGGAGGCGAGACGATGGGTGGACGCGGCCGCGGTGGTGAGGGACAAGGCGATCGAGACAGGATCAAAGAGCGTCGTTGCCGCCAGAAGCCTCGGCAACGAGACCCTCGACCGTGCTAACTCGGTCAAGGGCAAACTCTCCAGCGAGATCGCCGGGCGAGTGCGCCGTCGGCGCGGAGGCGAGGAGGAGCGCGGCGAGAAAGGCTGAGTGAGCGCTGATCGTCAGCCAGGTGCGCAGCCGGACTATACCCTCAACTGCGACAAGCCGGTTCACGCGTCACGGTGGCATGCGCCTACGGGCTACCACCGTGGCGCGTCACCTTTAGCACCCCGCGAGGAAGTCCAGGAAGCGCGACCAGCCGTCCCGGCTCACGGCGAAGGGGGTGCACATCGCATCCTTGGAGTCACGTACGTGAACGCCCTGTTCGGTGACGGCCACTTCCACGCAGTCATCACCCTGTGCGCTGCTGTAGCTGGACTTGAACCAGCCGAGTTCGGAAACGTTCATAAAGCTCCTCTGATCCGCACCAGCAGGCCCGTGGAGTCCTTCGGGGTAAGTGCCTGCGAGCGCAGTCTCGCATAGCGCATGTGGATCCTGCTCACCTCTTTCGGGTCAGTGATCAAGCGGCCGTTCTCCTGACCTTCGGAGTAGGCATGCCAGCGTCCATCTGGTGTCTCCAGTAGCCGGACAGGTCCCGAAAGGCAGGAGTGTTGTTCGCTGTCCGCAGGCATGATCTGCACCGTCACGTTGCGCAGTGAGCTGAGCTCAAGGATGAGGTCGAGCTGCTCGGCGGTGACCTGCGTGCCGCCCAAGCGGCGCATGAAGACGGCTTCCTCCATGACGAAGTCGAACGTCGTGTTGCATCTCTCCCTGAGTAGTTGCTGACGCTCCATGCGCGCCCGCACAGTGGTTTCAAGAGCCTCGTCCGACAGAGGCGGAATCTCGTTGTCGCAGAGGGCCCGCACGTACCCCTCCGACTGCAACAGTCCCGGAATCAACCGGCACTCATACGTGCACAGGCTCACCGCCCGCCGTTCCAGCCGAGCCCACTGCCGGAACCAAGCCGCCAACCCCGCCTCCCCACGAGTCAGGAACCTGGCCGAGTGCCGTAACGCCCCCGTGTTGCCCAGCGCCTCCTCCGCCCGCTCCACGAACGACGCGTCCGGCATCCGCCGCCCCAGCTCCACCGACTCCACCGTGTGCTTGGAGAAGCGCACCATCTCCCCGAACTCCACCCGACTCAGTCCCGCATGCTCGCGCAGCGCCTGAACCACCGCCCCGAACGTCCGCAGACTGTCCGACGGATCCGGTTCCCGCTCGCACTCCGCGCCGGCCGCCGGTTCGAGGTTGTCGGTCGTCATTCGAGGCCCACCTCCAGGTGCACACGTGCCAGTTCCCCCTGATCGAGAACACCCAGAGTGGCCAAACCCAATTCGTACTGTCCACCGAACGTGTCCGTACGCTGACTCCACGTACGGGCCTCGCTTCTGGCGCACGCCGCCCCACTCGCGACACGGTGACCGCATGAACGTGAGCACGCCCCACTCCCCCACCACCGTCCGGACGTTCGCGCAGCAGCTGTCGTCCACGCGCCGCGGCGCACGGCTCGCCCGTCTGCTCGCTGTCGCGGAATTCCAGACCTGGCAGATCCCCTCTGCCGTGGCCGAGCGTGCGGAGCAGATCGTCGCCGAACTGGCCGCCAACGCGGCACTGCACGGCCGCGTTCAGGGCCGCGACTTCCGCTTGACGCTCCACCTCGATCCGACGGCCGGCCTACTGCGGATCGCCGTGACGGACGCGCGAGGTGACCGCCTCCCCTCCCCCACCGCAGACCTAACGGCGCCCCCGGACGCGGAGTCGGGTCGCGGCCTGCTCATGGTGACCGCCCTGGCCGACCGCTGGGTCACGGAGCCGTGTCCGCCCGGCGGCAAGACTGTCTGGGCGGAACTGACCACGCTTACCGGGCCCCCGGACTGAAGCGCGCCCCATCGTGGTGCCGCTGAGCCCCGCGAATCTCTGTGCGGTAGAAAAGACGTTCAACGTCCTTCTGTTGCACGGCCATTCGACGTGAGGAGATTCGTGTGGGGCTGCCACCGGACCTGAAGGTCATCGCCGATGGCATGATCAAGGCGTCCATGGGCATGGTGGGGACGGTCATGGTCGGCACCCGTGACACCGCCATCGCGCTCTTTCACGAGCTGGACCGTCAGCACGGCATGGCGGGGGACGACGACGCGGGGCGGGCGTTCGCGAAGGTTTACGACTCCGCAGCGGCCACCACGCTCGACAAGATGGGCTTCAGCGCCTACGTGATGGGTGAGACCGGCAAGGGGCTGATGCGGAACGTCCGCGAGTTCATGGCACGCGAGAGCCACATCGCCTCGGCCATCCTGGAGAAGCAGGTCGACCTGACAGCAGGCATGGGCGATCCCGGCGCCGACTGCACGGAGAGCTTCCTGGGCCTCGGGCAGGAACTTCCGGAGGTCGTCGGCGACACCGCCTGGTACGACCAGTACGCGCCCGCCGGTATGAGCGACCGCTTCCGTGGTTCACCGGAGAAACTGCGTGACGTGGCCGGCTCCTGGCGGGCGGGCGGCAAGATGATGCTGCGCTTCATGCATGATGCCCAGGCCTATGCGCACACCGCGGACAAGGCGCACTCCGGGGAGGCCGCGGACGCGTTCCGCCGCTACTTCGCGGGCTTCGTCGGTTTCGCCGAACCCCCGGACCAGGCCCAGCAGGACGAGACCCTGGTGGCCAACCTCGTGGCCGCCTGCACCCAGCTCGCCAAGGCCTGCGACCAGTACGCCGACCACGTCGAGGCGGCCAAGCGGAAGATCATCCAGGACCGGACGGACCCGTTCCATGTCGACATGCCCTGGGACCAGCCGATGTTCGGCGGCAACGGCGACGACGGCGGACTGCTGGACGCCGTACTCGGCGACGTGTGGATCCACCGCCTCGGCAACGTCGCCCACGCCCTCGACGAGTCCGAGCGCCGGGTCAAGCTCCCCCAGGGCTCGGACGACCCACCCGGGCCCCCGTTCCCCCCTCTCCTGCCGGTGCCGGTGCCGGGCGGTGTTCCGCTACCGGTCACCCTCGCCTCGTTCCACGGACAGGTACCGGGACTCATGCCGATGGCGAGCAGGGTGGATCCGTCCATACCCGCGCAGGACCCCATCGCCCCGGAGCCCGGCACCACCCGTCTGCTCACACCTGCCGAGCAGCAACACTTCCGGACCTGGCTCAATTCGCTGAACACGGGCGGCTTCGCCGGAGGCGGTGGGGCCACGAACCCCAACAACGCCTACCAGCTGCGCGTGGCGGGATACCCGGAGCGTGAGGTTCCCCTCGCCGGGCGTCAGCGTGGTCTCATGGTGGACGGCATACGCCCGGTCGACGGCTACCTGGTCGAGGCCAAACACGTGCAGGACCCTGACTGCAAGAAGCGCAGCTTTCGCACCATCGAGCGGGTCAACGAGACCCTGGCCAAGCCGGTGAAGGTCGACGACAAGGGGAGACTGAAGTTCGACCCGATGATCGACGGAATGTACGGCGGTGACGAGCGGGAGTTGCGCCGGTACAAGAGCGCAATGGCCAATCCCGCCAACTCGGAGATCCGTGGACTTGAGATCGTGACCAACGGCAAGGACAACGCCGTCTACTGGGAGTCGATGATCGCCATGAACGGTGTCAGCGGTTCCGCGCGATACGTACCCTGAGAGTGAAGGACTTCTGTGACAACCGAGTACAACCAGCGGTCGAACTTCGTCTTCGCTCCGCCCGCGGACAACCCGGCGGCCTGGCAGGCGAGCCTGGAAACCTTCCGTGACGCGCTGGAACGGGATTTCCCGGGCGCCTTCCTGGAGACGAATACCTCCGCCCTGCGCGACCTCCCGGTCCTGGACTTCGAGATCGAGGTGGCCCCGGAAATTTTCCTCACCGGTACGTCAGCAATGCCGACCGTCGACTACGCCTACATCAGCGTCATCGAGGCGACGCCCGAAGAAGCGGCTGCCTTTGCCGTGTGGCTCCGAGACTCATACGTCCCCTCACCTGCCAGTGTGCGTTTCATGAGCAGCTTCGTGATGGAGAACGGGGACGAGACGCCTTGGCGCCTGCCGGCGACAGGAGACACCACGGACATCGCTGATCTGATGCGCGAGCACCTGGCGGCCGCCGGAGCCGAGTGACCCGCGGCCCCACGGCGGGTGTGGCCCCTCAGCCAGTCACCGGCTCCCAGCGGTAGCCCTCGGACGTGAACTCACTGCTCGACGGGCGAGAGGTCTCGCGCCAGAGACCCGTCCCCCCGTCGCATCGGTCCCGTCGTCCTACAACCCCGCCCTCGCCAGCAGCACCGGCAATGCCTCGGGTTTCACCTTCTGCACCGACCTCACCTGCCCGAGTCCCAGTTCCGCCCGGCCGACCGGGCTGCCGCACAAGGCGTCGGTCGCCTCCGGCAGCAGGGTCACCTCGACCCGGTACGAGAAATCCGGGTCGTCGGGATCCTCGCGCGGCTTCTCGTCGACCTCGGCCAGCGCCGCCACGGCCGACTCCGGTTGGCTGAAGAAGAACCACAGGCGATCTCCGGGGCTCATACGGTTGCGTCGGCTGAGCCAGAGGTCGAGTTCGGGTTCTTCGTGGGCGAGGCGGCGGATGGTCTCCTTGGTGGAGGGTTCCCCGTCCAACGTGTCCTTGTTCGGGTTGAGGATGTAGATCCAGTCCTCCACGGCTCCCCCATCGCCTGAGTCGCTGACCTCCGCGGGTGCGGAGCTGGAGCTGCCTGCACTGCCTGCACCGGTCCATGGTGTCAGCCGACTCAGCCGGCCGCATACGAAGTACCAACACGGAACAGCGAGTTGTGGGCTTCCGGCATCATGGCGGCATGACAGGTGGGGTGGATGTGGGCACGGCGGCGGGCCAGTTCGATCGGACGGCCGTCGCGGAGATGGAGTCGGCCGCCGAGGCGGAGCGCGAACGGGTGCTCTCCCTCTTCCCTCCGGAGGGGTGGATGACGCTGCCGCTCGAGCGCTACGCCCTCGGGCAGCCCTCGCCCGCCGGGTCGGAACCGACGTACTGCCGGCTGCTCGAGTTCCTCACTCCGCACCTGGGCAGCATCAGGGGCGGCAGCGCCGCGAAGCACATCATGTTTCCGCCATCACTCGGGCGAGTGGCGCTTGGCAGCTCCTCTCCGTGGCATGGACCCGCAGGACGCCTGGAGGGAACTGCGGGCACAGTTCACGCAGGCTTTCGATGCTGTAGGGGCGGGCGACTTCGAGGCTCTGGACGACCTCGGCGCGCTGCGCTTCGGTCCGGCCTTGGTGACAAAGTCACTGGCGACCTACTTCCCTCAGCACTTCCTGCCCATCTACGCAGGAGAGCACCTACGCCGATTCATCATCCGGTTGGGCGGCTCCGCCCAGGGGGACGCACCGGCCTGGCGAAGCAATCGGCGCCTGCTCGAACTCGTTCGGTCCCGTGAGGAGTTCGAGGACTGGACGGGGCAGGAGGTGATGCACTTCCTGTACGAACGGTTCGACCCGCGACCCCGCAAGCCCATCGTCTGGAAGATCGCACCGGGTGAACGGGGCAGGCTGTGGGAGGAATGCCGGGAGGGCGGGTTCATCTGCGTCGGCTGGGATGAACTCGGGGACCTCGCCCTCTACCAGAGCGACACGGATCTGAAGCAGGCGCTGGACGCACATTGGCCTGGCAAGAGCGGGGGCAGTTTGACCCTGGCCCGTCGGCTGCTGGCCTTCCGTGACTTGGAAGAGGGCGACCGGATCGTGGCCAACAGAGGAGTCGACCAGGTCTTGGCCACGGGTACGGTCAACGGGAGTTACCGCTTTGAGGACTCGGGCACTCGCGAGGAGTTCCAGCACGTCGTTCCCGTCGACTGGGACGTCTCCCACGCGCAGAGGCTGTCCGAGCCTCAGCAGTGGCGGTCCACCTTCGCCAAGGTCAATCCCTCCCTCTTCGCAAGGATCATCAGCCACCGGGCTGACTCCGTGCCGGACAGGAATTCCGCGGAGTCAACCGCTCCCGTCGCCCTCCCCGAGGACGTTCAGGCAGTCCTGGACGCCCTCAAGCGCAAGGGGCAGGTCATCCTGCACGGGCCGCCCGGCACCGGCAAGACACGGCTCGCCCTCGGCGCAGCCCTCGCTCTGGCCGGCCGCGCCGACGTACTCGACGGTTCGGAACCGGAGCGACGTACGCAGGCGCAGGCCGAGGTGTTGAGTGGTGATCGGGTCCGGCTGGTCACCTTCCATCCTTCCTACGGATACGAGGACTTCGTCGAGGGCTTCAAGCCGGACCTCGACGCCAAGGGCTCCGGGTTGACCCTCGCCCTCTCGGACGGCTTGTTCCACACGCTCTGCAGCCGCGCCGCCGACCATCCCGACCAGGACTTTCTCCTCATCATCGATGAGATCAACCGCGGCGACCTGCCGAGGATCTTCGGCGAACTGATCACGCTCCTCGAACTCGACAAACGGAACTTGCCCGTCGACCTGCCGGTCAGCAAGCGCAGCTTCTCCGTGCCGCCGAACGTCCGGATCATCGGCACGATGAACACGGCCGACCGGAGCATCAGCCACCTGGACGCCGCGGTGCGCCGCCGCTTCGCCTTCCTGTCCGTGGGTCCCGACCCGGACGCCGTGTCGGGAACGGTCGGACCGCTCGACCTGGCGGCCTTCTTCGAGACTCTCAACAGCCGTATCGCGCACCACCTCGACTCCGATCACCAGATCGGGCACGCCTACCTGATGCGTGACGGGGAGCCGATCGCCACCGAGGAGGACCTGGCCGCCGCCTTCCACCACGAGGTGGTACCGCTCCTGGAGGACTACTGCCTCGGCCGCGCCGACCTGCTGCACCGCATCGTCGGCGGCCTGGTCGACCAGGACACCGGGCGCCCCGTGCTCATGTCCCCCCAGGACCTGGCCGACGCGCTGGCCACCGAGTTCACGAGCGACACGACGCGCCCTGATGCCTGACCGCCGCCCCGAGGTCCGGCTCGGCGAGTACAAGGCCGCTGAGCTGGGTCCTGACCAGCTCACCGCCCGGGATATCGACCGGCTGCACGCCCTGCAAGCACGCGGCTGCCTCACCCTGACCACGACCCGTGCGGGGTGGCGGCTCAAGGCCGAGGCCACCGTCGGCGTACTGCCCTTGGATCGGCTACGGCTCGTCCTCGAACCGAAGTTCGCCATCCCGGGCGAGCAGCTCATGACCTGGCTCGCCTACGCGCTCCACACTCCTGTCCCGACGTCGGTCAGACGCTGGTCCACCGCCCCTGACGGCTACGCCGACCTCCTGGCCGCCGCACTGCTGGAGGAGTGCGAGAGGCTCCTGCGGGAGGGGCTGCGTCGGGACTACGTCCGTCGCCAGAGCCTCGAGCCGGTGCTGCGGGGGCGCCTGGACATCGCCGCACAGGCCACCCGCCGCTTCGGGCAACTGGATCAGTTGCATGTCCGTACCTTCGACCGAGAGGCGGACGTCTGGGACAACCGCGCCCTGGGAACGGCACTGAAGGCCGCGCTCAGTCTGACGACCGACTCCGGACTCGCCCGCGGCCTGCACGACGTGGCCGACGCGTTCCGGCACGCCGGCCGCCGCGTTGCGCGCACTCGAGCGCACTCGGTACACGCGCCTCAATGCCCGCTACCGGCCTGCCCACACGTGGGCCCGCTTGCTGCTGCGCGGCGGAGGCGTGAGCGACCTGCTGACCGACGACGGCACTACGGCGGGCGGCCTCCTACTGGCCATGCCCGCGCTCTGGGAAGCCGTCGTCCGGCGGCTCGCCACCGAGGCAGCAGCCCCGTGCGGAGGCCGCCCGGTCCCCAGCAGCGGAGCGACCGGCATCACCGTGCGCGACGACCTCGGCAGCACCTCGACGTTCCGCCCCGACCTTCTGCTCAGCCTGCCCGACCCCGGCACGGACCAGCACACCCTGCTGCCCGTCGACGCCAAGTACAAGCGCTACGACCGCCACGGCGTGAGCGCGGGCGACATCCACCAGCTCCTGACCTATAGCGCTGGCTACACCCCCGCCGTCGCGCGTAGTGCGGTCATCGTGCATCCCCAGCCGGGAGGGTACGCCCAGCGCACCCTCCAGATCGGGAGCCCTCAGCGCGGCCTGGGCGTCATCCACGTGCTCGGCATCAACACACACGCCCCGCCGGAGCAAGCGGGTGCGTGGATGCGCGCGGCGCTGCGGTGAGCTGGGTGCTGCGACCGGATCGGTCAGAAGCCACACCGGACCGGCTCCAACTCACAACGGCGGCTTGCTCCCCGGCACCCACTCGAACCCGAAGCCGTACGCTTGGTCGATGAGCTGCTGGTTCGACAACCACGGCTGCGCGGTGAACCAGCGAACCTCGCGTCGGAGCTCGAGTGTGTCCTGCCCTGGGGTCAGCAGCGCGATGGCACACGCCGTGGCTCCGGCCGGGGAGTCGTCGAGGTGGATCCGCCAGGTGCTGCTCGGTGCGCTGACGGTGACGACGCCTCCGAGCTTTCGGAAGTCGGCCGAGCCCTCGTAGATGTACACATAGACGAGGAGCTTCCTGAACTTGCGGCGCTTCTCGAGGCTGATGCGAAGGGTCTCCCCGTCGGAGGTCTCGCCGGTCCGGTCGTCCTGGTCGATGCTGACATAGGGCCAGGCGTCCAGGCTTCCCCACTCCTGTCCGAGAGGCTGTACCGCGGTGCCCTTTCCACTGCGGGTGAGAACCATGCAGCCCAGATCGAGGTCGGCTTCCGCGGTGACCGACCAGTTGAGGTTCACCTGCAAGATACCCCGGCCGGTGATCTGGGCGTGCGGCGTCTGCTTGGTGAGGTCCACGGTGCGCGTCTGCGGTTCTCGTTCGCGTCGCGGCCCAAGCTCAGGTTGGACGGGCGCTGCTCCTCGGCCCAGCCGGATGACCCCCCGCTGCCTTCCGTCACCGCTCAACGCAGCCCTCCCCTTACATCACTGATCGATATCAATGGCTCTCAACACGCCACACCAGTCACGTGATTCTCGCCTATTGTTGCGCAAGCAGTGAAGAAGATGTGAACATTGTAGGCGCCATGTTTGTTACCACGCAGACGTGAGCATCGAGGCACCGCTGCGCTTGGTGTCACGTGGATCTGCACAGATGGCCCGGTATCGCCGGGCAGGGGTAGGGAATGTTCGCGGGGACTCAAATCGACAACGGGGTGGCGGCACGTCACCTCGACGACATGGCGCAGGAGCCGTTGCTCGCGCCGCGCGCCGACGAACTGCGCGCACTGGCCCAGGCACTGGACTCCAGTGACCCGGAGGCCCTCGACCCGTGGGCCGAACTGGATCTGATGGGGCATTTCGCACGGCCTGAGAGCATTGCCGAAACCTCGGAGGGGGGCCGCTGGGCGCGGTTCAACTCTTCGCTCGACTGGGCTCTCGGCGCCTTGGTCTTTCTGCCCCTGCTCTTCACGTGGTTCGGGCTCTGGCAGGCGTCGAGCGCCTACGGAGCACTCACCGGAGACGACCCCAAGGCGGCCGGCCGGCCGTTCCTCCAGCTGTGGCAGTCCGGGTTCGACGGGCACCTGGGCGACGTGTTCCGGTTCGGGCACGTCGCCGTGACCGGTTGCGTTGCACTGGGGATGTTGTTCGTCCTCACCGCGGTTCACGGCTACCGTCGCACCGCCACCGAACGTGGCGAGGAGCAGGCACGCAGTCGTGTCGAGGCGGTCCTCGCACGCCTGACCCCGGTTCTGACACGTGCGCAGCTCTGCCTCAACCGCCATCGTGTAGCTTCCCCTCAGCGCTTCGCGGTAGAGCTCAACTCGGCGGCGGGACGACTCCAGCGGATGCACTCCAAGGCCATCACCACGCAGGAGGAGCTCACTCGCGCCGCGGAACTCGTGAGCGAGGCCATGGACAAGGCGGAGCAGCGCCTCTCCCAGGCCGAGTCGTACGTGCGGCCGATCGAGCAAGTGGTGAGGCAGATCGAGGAAACCGTCCGGGACAGTGGTACGGCCATCCAAACCGCTGTTCGGAATCTCGCCGATCCGGTGACCCAGGCGGGACGACAGCTGGCCGACGCCGTCAGCGGGCAGACCAGCGTGCTCGACAAGGCGCTGGAAGACCTGCGAGCGGCCGGCGACGCGATGCGCGACGTCCTCGGTCGTGCCGCGGACCGGTTGGAGTCGGCGGTGGGTGACAACGGCGACCGTGTCCGCGGCGCACTGTCCGACGCGGCTCAGCAGGTCGAGGACTCCCTGACCGTGCTGGCCGCCTCTCAGCGTGGGTTCACCACGGGCATCGAGGTCGTCTCAGACGTCAACGGCCGGCTGCTCGACGACCTCGGCGCGGTCGCTGAGCGCTCCAGCGAAGCCGCGGAGGCCTCCCGGGAGGCGCTGCAAGGTATCGAGGCCCGCAGCCGTGCACTGCACGACGCTGCCGACCGCTTCGCGAGCGTCACCGACGCCTTGGCGCGGGCGCTCAGTGAGACGGAGACCGCACGAGCCGACGTGGCTTCGGCACGAGCGGACGCCGAGGCTGCGCGAGCCGAAGCGGAGGCAGCGCGAATCGGAGCCGAGGCAGCCCAGCGGCGCGCCGAGGATGAACTGCTGCTTGCGAAGGAAGAGCTGCAGCAAGCGAGGGAGCTGCAGGCCGGGATCGGATCGGCACGGTGAGCCCTCGCAAGCCGAGGTTCAGGTTCACCCCTCTGCACCTTGCCGGGTGGCTCTTCGCCGACATGCTGCTCGTCCTTGCGCTGGTGTCCATGGGCGACCGAGGGGATCCGCTGGCGGCCCGAGCCGCTGCGCTTCCTTCCCCGTCGGCCGACGCCAAGCCGTCGCCCAAGCCGAGCCCGACTCCGACGGGTCCGCGGTCGGTGGAGCGCAAGCCGGTCAAGCTCCATGTGACGGCCGCGACGGGTGACACCGCGCGGATGGTGAAGGAGCTGCGTGCCGCCACCGCTCGCTACAAGGAGCGCGACGCGGCCTTCGTGCTGACCTTCGGCCAGGCCCACGAACCCGCTGACGGTCAGGCGTACGCCCGCGATATCAACAAATCCCTGCACCAGGCGCGGCCGCGCATGTTCAGCGACGCCACGACACGGGACTTCTGGAACGGCGGCGCCTCCGGCGCGGCCGACCTGGAGATCTACTTCTACACCCGCTGACGGCCACGCCGTCACCACGCCGTCTTTTTGAGCTCAGGAGAGTCCATGCAGATCCTTCCCTTCTACATGGTGTGTGACGAATCCGGTTCCATGGCCGGAGGTGGCGTGGACGCCATCAACACAGCACTGCCCGAACTTCACCAGGAGATCAGCACAAATCCGAGTGTCGCGGACAAGACCCGATTCGCGCTGATCGGTTTTTCGACGCAGGCCTCGGTGCTTCAGCCGCTCGCCGACCTGAGCGAGCTGACACAACTGCCGTCCCTGTCGGCCGGCGGAGTCACCTCCTTCGGCTCCGCCTTCCGCCTGCTTAAGAGCACCATCGAGAAGGACGTTGCGAACCTGAAGGCCGAAGGCCACGACGTGTACCGGCCGGTGGTCTTCTTCCTGTCCGACGGCATCCCCACGGACGAGGGCTGGCAGACCGACCTGAAGGAACTGAATTCGTTCCGGTACGCCCCGAAGATCATCGCCTTCGGGATCAGCGACGCGGACACCGCGACCATCACGGAAGTGGCCAACTACAAAGCGTTCATTCAGCAGGACAATTCCATCTCCGCGGCCATGGCACTCCGCGAATTTGCCTCAAGTTTCACCCGGTCCATCGTCAACTCGGCCACCAGTATGGCTTCCAAAGGCGGCGAAGGCTTCGATCTCCAAGTGGACGACCACGTCCCCGGCTTCACCAGCCTCTCCCTGGACAAGCTGTGAGCGGCCCGGTGAGTCTCGAAAAGTCCGGCGACGCGGTGCAGGCAGATGAGTGGCCCGCACCCCAGGCTCCGGAGCGCCTTGTGACGACTCCGGATGTCAGGGCCGACACCCTACGCGGAGTACCCGATCACATCGGTATCCGTCCTCCCAGCTATCCGCCGCATCCCTTGTCACGCCCCTCCGTCCGGGACGGGGACGCGTTCGCGGCAGTCTCCCCTGCTGTCCTTCTGGATGGTGCCCGCGTGGGACCCATCACCGTGCGGGCCGCATCGGTGCGTGGTGACTCCCACAACTGGCAGGGAACCTGTCGCCAGGACGCCATGACCGTCACGCGGATCGGCCCACCGGATGCAGAGATGCTTCTACTGGCGGTCGCCGACGGGGTGGGCTCAGCGCGCTACTCGCATGTCGGGTCGCATCGGGCTACACGTCTCACAGCTGAATACCTGGACCACGAGGCCGAAAGCATCTACTCGGCGTTGTGTGCACAGAACGAGACCGAACTCTGCGGCCTCGCCAACAAAGTCATAACAGGGGTGGCTCACGCACTGCGAGCCGGCTGGCAGTCAGAGGCCCGTCGAGAAGATCGGATCCACAGTGACGCGGACTACGCCACCACCCTGCACGTTCTCCTCGTACCCACGGACCCTCGCGTCCGAGAGCGCGTCCTGTTCAGCGTGGGCGACGGTGGGCTTTTCGTCTTGGCGGAGGGCCGCTGGCACCACGTGACTCCAATGGATGACGGCGCCATTCTCCACACCCGCACCGAGGCGCTTCCGCATGCCTACAGCAGTGTGAAAGCGTCCCTGCTGCGCACCCTGCCGGGCGAAGTTCTCCTCCTCGGCACCGACGGCATCACCAACCCCCTGACCCAGAAGGATCCGGGGTTCGCCGACCACCTCGCCCACGCCTGGGGCGGCCCTGAGATTCCCTCGCTGTCCGACTTCCTTTGGCAGGCGCAGACACGAGCCAAGTCCTACGACGACGACCGGACAGTGATCTGCGTATGGGAGGAGGAAACGTGAGCGCGGAAGACGGCGCGGACGTCACACGCGCTTCGTTCATCCTGGGGGACCGGGTGGGCAGCGGCGGCCAGGGGGATGTGAGTGCTCTGGCCGACGGGTCCCTGCTCTACAAGGAGTACAAGGACCCGTCCAAGGTGAACGGCGGTGCCCTCGCCGATCTCGTCGCGTTCCGGCAGAGCCTAGGGCAGTCCGACTGCAGCCGCCTCGACTCCCTTGCCGCCTGGCCGCTGTGCCGGGTGGTCGAGGGTAACCGGGTACTCGGCTTCCTGATGCGGCGCGCCCCGGCCGACATGACGTGGCGCACCGCTGCCGGGACCATGAAGCTGATCGAGCTGCAGTACCTGATCAGGCCGCCCAAGGTGGCCTGGCAGGAAGTCCCGCAGCCAACACCGGAGCGGCGCAAAGCCCTGGCTCTGGCCTGCGCGGAAGCCATCGGTTGGTTCCACAGCGCCGGACTCGTGATCGGTGACATCTCCCAGGCCAACATCCTGTGGTCGCTCACACCGGAAGTCGCCGTTCACTTCCTGGACTGCGACGGCTTCCGCCGGGTGGGGCGTGCGGCGGTGCAGGCCCAGGCGGGCACTCCTGACTGGAATGATCCGCAGGTGCCGTCGACGGAGGCGTCCGTGGACACGGACGCCTACAAGACGGCCCTCGTGGCAGGGCGCATCCTCACCCAGGACCCCTACGTCACGCCCGGGACAGAGCTGAAGCTGATCGCCGGCTGCTTGAACGGCCGCCAAGAGGCCGCGGCTCGTAGGCTCTTCGCGCAGGCCGCCGGTGAGCGAGGCAGCCGTCCGCGGCCGAGCGAATGGCAGACCGCGCTGAGCGATCGAGGCACCATTACGCTGACCGCGGCCGCGCCGAGACCCCGGCCCGCCGTGGACCACTCGGTTCTGGACGGGGCACGTGTTCGGACGCCGATAAGCCTGCGCGCTCAGGGGCACTAGGGAGAGGCGTCCGCCGGGCCGGATGACGGAGTGTGTCGGTCGGAGGCATTACCTTGCATCCGGGTCCGGCTGTTGAGGGGAGCGATCGACGTGGACGATACGGACAAGGAGTACCCGGAGTTCCGCCTTCGGCTGCCCGGCGGGGGCCCTGAAGCCCGTGGGCGGTTGCTGACCGAGAAGGGGACCAACGGCAGCCAGAAGTTCGTCGTTCTGGCCGGGTCCCCCGCCCGTCCAGAGGTGGTCCCTTCCTTCCCTGTCCGGATGCCGTCGTCGTACCGACTGCGTCGGCGGCTGATCGACGAGGGCGTCATCACGGAGTCGGTCAGGTGGCCGGGCTGGCTGGAGGCTACGCGGGACGTCGAGTGCAACTCGCCGTCGGCCGCGGCCGAGATTCTCGTCGGCCGCAGCGCCAACGGATGGCTGGAGTGGAAGAGTGTCGACGGCCACCCGCTGTCAGACTATCTCGACCAGGTGTGGTGGGGGCCCAACCGGGCATGGCTGGTGCGGGGCTCCAATGTTTCAGGTCTCGACCTCGTCCGCCGGCTGTGGCTGCCCGAGGGACTGGTGACTTTGCAGGCCCGTCACCTGCGGCAGGTAGTCGATCAGGGCATCAGCAAGGACCGGCTACGGGCGGTCGTGGAGGAGGATTACGCCTCTACCGCCACGTACAACCAGAAGGTGCAGATGGTGGAGGAACTCCACATGTTCCTCTCCCGGATGAGGCCCGGGGACACCATGTGCACCATCTCCGGTGGGAGCCTCTACGTCGGCAAGATCACCGGCGAAGTCGAACGGACCGCCTCCGAGGGCGGGCGATCCGATCTGCGGCGGCCGGTGGACTGGGCGGAAGCGGGACATGCCTACGAGGACCTGCCCGAGACGCTCCAGCAGAAACTGTCCGCGCAGCACGATGTCGTCGACCTGACCAGTGTCAAGGATTTGATCGACGGTCTGGGTATCAGCGACGAGGATCTGATCGAGGAGGCCGAGGCCGCCGATCGAGATCCGACTCTGGAGCTTCCCGCCCTGACCGCCCGACGTGAACTCGAACTCCCCCAGCCGACCGAGGAGCTGGCCGCCGAGCTTCTCGTGCACGATGCGAGCTGGTTGCGCGAGGTGCGCGATCTGCTGTGGGACGAACGGCAGTTGGTGTTCTACGGGCCGCCCGGAACCGGAAAGACCTACCTCGCCCTCAAGCTCGCCGAGTTCCTCGGCGGCGGCCCCGAGCAGGTCAAGCTCGTGCAGTTCCATCCCTCCTACGCCTACGAGGACTTCTTCGAGGGATTCCGGCCCCAGGAGGACCCGCAGACTCGGGAGGTGGCATTCCGCCTCACCGCCGGGCCCCTGCGCGAGCTCGCCGACCTCGCCTCCCGTGAGGGCAACCGGCACATCCCGCATTTCCTGGTCATCGACGAGATCAACCGGGCCAACCTGGCGAAGGTCTTCGGCGAGCTGTACTTCCTGCTGGAGTACCGGAACAAGTCGGTCCGGCTGACCTACTCGGGCGACGACTTCGCACTTCCGCCGAACCTGTTCGTGATCGGCACGATGAACACGGCGGACAGATCCATCGCACTCGTCGACGCGGCCATGCGCCGGCGTTTCGCGTTCGTGGAGCTGTCGCCTCGTACCGAGCCGACGAGCGGGCTGCTGCGCCGATGGCTGGCCCGGGAGGGCAGGGGCGCCGAGCCCGCCGACCTCCTCGACGCCCTCAACGCGCGCGTCGCTGATGCCGACTTCCGCATCGGGCCTTCGTACTTGATGAAGAAGGGCGTCTACCGGGAAGGTGGCCTGGAGCGGACCTGGCGGACCAAGATCCTGCCGCTGCTGGAGGAACATCACTACGGCGAGGGCCTCGACGTCGAGAGGCGGTACGGGGTGGCCGCACTGCGGGAGTCGCTCGGGTGACACCGGTCGTCGAGGTCGTCGAGCACGCGCCGGCGGTCAGCTTCCCGCTGCCGGACGCCGTGGGCCGCGCGCTGGCCGCAGGTGACGTGCTGGACGCGGCCCCCGACCCGTACGCTGCGGGGCGCTGGTCGTTGCGGGCCGGCAGCAAGGTGGGCGCGGTGAGCGTCGCCGGGCCAGGCCTGGACGAGGCGTTCACCGTGCGGATCACCCCCAAGACGCCCGTCGCCCGGCTCTTCTTCCTGCTCGGTTACAGCCTCGACCCGGGCAGTGCCTGGCGAGACGGTGAAGTGGAGGTGGCCGAGCACCGAGACCTGCTGCCCGCGCTGGCCCACGTCGTGGAACGGCAGGTGGATCGGGCGCTGCGTCAGGGACCGCTGCAGGGTTACCGGGTCACGGAGGAGGCCGCCCTGGTCGTCCGGGGGCGGATCCGCGAGGCGGAGCAGATCCGGCGCCGTTTCGGTGCCACCCTGCCTGTGGAAGTGACGTACGACGAGTTCACCACCGACATCGCCGAGAACCGCATTCTGCGGGCGGCCGTCGAACGTCTGCTGCGGCTGCCCGGCCTGCCGCGTGATCTGCGCCGTAGGCTGCTGCACCAGAGGGGACGGCTGGCGGACGTGACCGCTCCTGTGCGAGGACGGCCGATCCCCGCATGGCGACCCACACGGCTCAACGCCCGCTATCACCCGGCCCTGCGGCTCGCCGGTGTGGTCCTGGACAACGCGTCCGCGGAGCACAGTCACGGAGGACTCGTCATTGACGGGTTCCTGTTCGACATGAACAAGCTCTTCGAGGACTTCGTGACCGTCGCCCTGAGGGAGGCTCTGCGCGGCTCGGGACGCACGTCACGACTACAGGACACGCATCATCTCGATGAGGCAGCCGCGGTCCGTATGCGTCCCGACTTCGTGCTGTACGGAGCGGACGGTGCTCCGGCAGCCGTCGCGGACGCCAAGTACAAGGTGGAGAGGAAGGGCGGCTTCCCTGAGGCCGACCTTTATCAAATGCTGGCCTACTGCACCGCGCTCGGGCTGCGTAAGGGCCACCTGGTGTATGCGAGGGGCAGCGCATCGCACGCGGCGCACCAGGTGCGGCACGCCGGAATTCTCATTCACCAACACGCACTGGACCTGGGCCAGCAGCCCGCCGGGCTGCTGGCGGACATCGCCACCATCGCCCGGCATATGGTTCCCGACCTGCGCGTATGATCATCGCGGAGGGGTCCGTTCAGGGGTGGGAGGGCGTCACGTGCCGCAGCTTGCGTTCACCAACGGTTTCTGGGAGAGCTACGACGTCCTGGAGAAGCCCGTCAAAGCAGGCGTTCGCAAAGCCATGGAGAAGTTCCAGCGGCTGACCGTGGCCGGCCTGCACGCGGACAAAGGGCTGCACCTGGAGTCCGTCGACAAGGCGCGCGATCCACGCATGCGCACCATCCGCATCAACGACTTCTGGCGGGGCGTCGTGCTGGCTCCCGACGATGGCAGCGATGTCTTCCTGCTGGTCAATGTCGTGCCCCACGACGACGCCTACACCTGGGCGGCCAAGCGGCTGTACACCACCAACTCCGCCACGCGCGGCCTCGAGGTACGCAACGTCGTCGCACTCGAACAGCTGACCCCGGCCCTGGAGAAGGCGGCCGCCACCGCCGAATCGCTCCTGTTCGCCAAGTACTCGGACACCGTCCTGCGTGAACTGGGCATCGACGAGCAGGTCCTGCGCGCGGTTCGGACCATCGTCGACAAGCCGCAGCTGCAGGCCTTCGAAACGCTTCTTCCGGAGGACCAGTGCGAGGTGCTCCAATACCTCGCCGAGGGATTCCCTCCCGAGGACGTGTACCGGGACGTGGTCGCGGTGCGCCGCCCGGTCGACGCGGGCCCCGACCCGGACGAGACTCTGGCCGTCGCCATCGCCAACACGACGAGCCGCATCACTCTGGTCACCGGACCGGAGGAGCTGGCGGACGTCCTGGAGAAGCCGTTCGCGGCCTGGCGCGTATTCCTGCACCCTTCGCAACGCAGAGTGGCCTATCGGGTGTCGTACGGCGGCCCGGTCCAGGTGACAGGCGGTCCGGGCACGGGCAAGACGGTGGCGGCCCTGCACCGTGTCAAGCATCTCCTCACCCGCTCCGGTGATGCCCGAGTTCTTCTGACCACGTACACCAACGCCCTCGCCGCCTCGCTGCGCGAGAACCTGTCGGTGCTGCTGGACGGAGATTCCTCGCTGCTCGACCGGGTCGACGTGACCACCGTGAACGCCTACGCACACGCCGTCGTGACGCGCCACGACGGCAAGGCTTCCTCGCCCCTCGGCGACCGCGACGAACGGCAGCTGTGGCAGAAGGTGGTGAAGCAGCTCGGACTGCCCTGGACGGAACAGTTCCTGGCGCAGGAGTACCGGCACGTGGTGCTGGCTCAGGACGTGCGCACCCTGGATGCCTATCGAGCCGTGTCCCGCCGTGGCCGCGGCTGCGCGCTGTCGCCCGCGGGACGGGAGCAACTGTGGCCGGCTGTAGAGCTGTTCGAGTCCCTACTGCGTGAGCGGAAGGCCACCACGCACCTCAAGATGTGCGCGCGTGCCGCTGATCTGCTGGCGGACTCCGCACCGACGCACGACCACGTGGTCGTCGATGAGGCGCAGGACCTGCACCCCGCTCAATGGCGGGTGCTGCGTCGGGCGGTGGCGGTCGGCAGCGACGACCTGTTCATCTCGGGCGACCCGCACCAGCGGATCTACGACGCGAAAGTCTCGCTAGGCTCCCTGGGCATACCGGTGACCGGCCGCACCCACCGGCTGCGGATCAACTACCGCAGCACAGAGGAGATCCTCGTCTGGTCGACGCGCATCCTCTCCCCGGTCTCCGTCGAGGATCTGGGCGGTGAGGGCAGCGACACCCTGGCGGGTTATCGCTCGCTTCTGCACGGCCGCAGACCGCACGTGGACGGGTACGGCTCGGAGCAGGCCGAGGTCGGGGCCCTGGTCGATCGTGTCCAGGACTGGATCGCTCAGGGCATAAGGCCGTCCGAGATCGGAGTCTGCGCCCGATTCAACGTGCTGCTGGACAAGGCCCACGACAGGCTGGTCGCGGCTGGTGTCCCTGTTGCCAGGGTCAAGGACCAGCCTGGGCCGGACGTGGAGGGCGTGCGGCTGGCCACTATGCACGCCATGAAGGGGTTGGAGTTCCGGTGCGTTGCGGTACTCGGTGTGACGGCCGGTGCGGTGCCCTTCGCCCGTGAGATCACGCCGGCGTCCGTGGACCCGCTTCAGCATGACTCCGACCTGCTGCGCGAGCGGTGTCTGCTGTTCGTGGCGTGCACGCGGGCGCGGGAGGCGCTGGCGGTGTCTTGGAGCGGGACGAGCAGCCCGTTCCTCTCACAGGAAGGCTGATCCGTGGGACGGGGCTACCTGGATTCGTCGTTACGTCCCCCCTCAGGTGCCAGCGCTCCGTTGCCAAGGCCGTCCCGGGCCAGTGCTGATATCTGCTTGCCAACCTCGGCCACGCGCAGCGACAGCTCCTCGAACTGCTGAAGGGCGCGAAACGCGGCCCCGTACCGTCGCTGTGCTGCGATGTCCATCTGCGGGATACGCGCACCCTTGCCGTCGAGCCGGAAGGTCCCGCTGGCGCTGGTGGATCGTCGGGCGTTCGCTGAGCTGCGCATGAATCCCTGGAGGAAGTCGGTGTCGAGCTGGTCGCTCACGGAGACCGGCTCCAGGTCGCTGTACTGGACCAGCCCGGCGCGCGAAAGGTCGGCGACGCTGACGGACGGCCCGTCAAGGGCACTGGCGCCCGCACCGGCGGTAAGGGTGGGTAGCAAGTCGGCAAGCCCTAGCGCCTGTTCGGCCAGCTCCTGGCTCAGGGCCCGATACTCCAATACGTAGTTCCTGTGTGATTCGCAGACACGGCGCCCCGGAGTGAGATCGACGACGTCGTCGAGCAGGTCGATGAGGGAGACCTCTGCCACCTGGTCGGGCTCCACTTCCAGTGACCCGTCGGGGTCGTTCGCCGTCAGATCAACCATGCGGACACTGGTGGCGGCGCCGCCGACGGAGGGCGGACGGCGCAGTTCCCAGAGGTGCACGGGGAGGGCGTGCGATGCCGCGACACCGGGCGGGAGGGCGGTTACCTGGGTCAGGATCCCACGCCGTACGAGCTCGGCTCGAATCCGCCGACCCGCTTTCCGGTACGCGACGGAGGCGGGCATGACCATGAGGACCCGGCCGCCGGGCGCCGCGTGCGCGTAGGCATGCTGCAGCCAGGCCAGCTCACTCTCGGCCCGCGACGGTGTGCCGAATTCCCAGCGAGAGTCGAGGAGCAGCTCCTCACGACCCCAGTCGGTCTCACTGACCGGCGGGTCACTGACGACGAGATCGGCCTTCAGGTGCGGCCACTGGTCGTGGCGCAAGGAGTCGCCGGTGACGACCTGCACATCCTGGCGACCTGAGAGGTCGGCCCGCAGCTGAGCGAAGCGCGCTCTGCGGCCGTCCGCTTCCTGGCCGCGTCTCGTGAGTCCATGCTGGGGTCCGACGGCGAGCAGCAGAGTGCCGATACCGCAGGCCGGGTCGAAGACGGTGGCTCCGGCTGTCACGTCGCGCGTGAAGTGCTGGACGGCACGAACGATGCGCGGGGAGGTGATCTGGTCCGATCCGGCCCGGCGGACGGCGTCGGTGAAACGTTCCGCTAGGGCATTCACCACCTCGCCGGCGTTCCCGCCGTCAGCCAGGGCCCGCGCCAGGCGCACGGCGTCCGCCGACAGCGCGTCGGACGCCTCATCCGGCACACCAGCGAGCAGCCGGGCGACATCGGCAAGACCACCGATCATGTCGTCACCATAGGCAGCGCGCATCGCCTGCCAGAGCTGAACCTCCCGCGAGACCTCCTGCCCCTTGCGCTGCCCGTCCAGCCAGGCCTGCACCTCGGCGAGGTCGAAAAGTGGGCTGTTCACCCCACCGCTGACCGGCGAGGGGAAGTCGTCGTATCGCCGCCGCCAGTTGGAAACCGCGGCACGGGTCACGCCCGCGATCCGGGCGATCTCGCTCCCGGTGACCAGGGCTCTCGCCGGCACCGCGGGTGTGTCTTCCATGACCGTCACCGTACACAGCGGCCCGTCGGCCTTCAATGAAGAGAGTCGTTGACAGGGTCAACGACATAACTCAGCGAACGGAGGGTCCTACGAGGTGTGACGGCCCGCCCGAGATGATCACGCCGGTTCGACCAGGATGCTGGTGTCCTTCATGGCAGAGCCGCGGCTGTTGATCAGCGACACCGCGGCGTGATCGGCATGCGCAGCAGTTGCCGTCGCTGGGCTTCTTTCCCTGAATCAACAGCCAGCTGCGCAGGATGGGCCACGCCGAGCCGTGGCCCTCCTGAACGAGAAGCGACAGCCGGTCACGGATCGGGCTCTCATCGCGGGCTGTACGACAGCACCGGGTCGGCCCACCCACCGAGGCGGCGGCAGAGGCCGAAGCGGGAGGGCAGCCACCGACGTCGCCGGACGTGAGACTCGGTGACCGCGGACCACGTCGGCCCGGAAAGGCTCTCCACACCCCACCATGTCTTCACGGCCTTGTTCCCGCCCAGTCTGAGCAGCGGCCACCGCGGCAAGTGCAGGCCGACGAAGAACATCGAGACGTCGTCCCCGCACTTGGTGGTGTAGAAATACCGCTCGACGTCCGTGTAACTGGCCCCCAGCCCGCTCTGCAGCCCCATCGCCCCGTCCAGCCACGACAGGGCCAGCTTCCCGCCGGCCGGAATCGACGGCACCAGTACCGGGTTGAACCACTCCTCGCCGTTGAGGCCCCGAGTAAGTCCGGTCCGCGCCGCCTGAGCCACGACGATGTTGGTCGCGGGCCCTGTCCCCACGTTGACGAGCCACCATTGGGACGCGCCCGAACTCCCCTGCGCGCTCTCCCACATGAACTGCAGCACAGGCATGTGGGAACGGCGACTGGACGCGTACGCGAGGGCCAGCGATCCCAGCGACACGAGAACCGCGAAGACCGAGACGGACATGGTCAGCATCGCCCCTCCTCTCCCCACGAGGAGCATGCCCCTCCCGTGCACGGGCAGGAAGACCGCCCCCGGCCGCCGGACAACGCGCTGGAGCCGTGAGACCCGGCTTCCGATTCGCACGGCGACCGTCGGTGCTCCTGCGTGGTGAGCGCCGGCGGTCGCGAGTCGCCGCCTCCTCTGACAGCCGATGCCGCCAACCCTGCGATACCGGAAGCGGCACGCTCCTGGGTATTACTCCCGGTACGCTCACCCACGCCGGGGCACCGGGCGTACCCGGCATTTCTCAGCCTTGGCGCGTCGGTCTGGACAAGTCGTCGGGGTCGACCGCGTCTTAGCCCGTGCCCTTGAGTCCGGCGGCGTGGCCGGCGGCAGACGGGGTTCGCCGGCCGCCGGTTCCCGTGCCGCGGTCACCTTCCCGCATACCGAAGGAAGTCGTTCCTATGGCTGCTTCTGCTCCCATGCCACCGCCTCCCTCTATCCCGCCGACTCCAGTCACAGGCCGTCGCGCTCCCTCGGTGGCCAGGGCTTCTACCGTGAACGGCGTCCGGCCTGGCCACACGAGAGCAACCGCTCTGACCATCATTCGACAGCGACAAGGCCTGTGGCTGCGAGGATGCCGACGATGATCACGAAGACTCAGATGATCAACGGGCCCATTCGCACGCCAGTCTTTCCCGCAGACGCATTCGCCCTGCCGAACACACTGTCCTGGCTCACCGCTGCGCGCGCGAACTTCCTACTATAAAGAACGAGGCCCAAGCCGGCGAGAATAGCGAAAATGGAAAGAAATACCCTCGTTGCAAGCCTCCTGTTCTTGGACAGCGTCTGTGCCCGCTCCTTCGCGGGAAGGGCACAGGCCGCGGCCACCAAGGGCGATCCCACCGCTCTCGGGCTGTGGCGCACCATGGCCTGGGAAGCAGCCACTCGCAACGTCGACCACTGCTGGTCGTCCCCGCAGCTCTCTTCATGTCCCAGGCGTCAGCAGGCCATTCTCACTTTCTACGCAAGCGCACGACGACCACCGCTAGAAGCAGCACGACGATCACCACGAGAAGCCATGTCGGAAGGGCCCCCGCCAGTGCTCCGCGAGCCATTTGGACAGAGTTCACGCTGTTCATCCAGTCTCCTACGGTAACGTCCGGGACGGCTCGGCGAGCCGTCCCGGACATCGGCTGTCACAAAGCCTTCAAGCCGGCCTTGGTGAGGTCCTTCAAATCCTTCGCGTCGCCCAGCCAGTTCAACGCCTCTCCCGCGTTCTGGTCGACGTAGTCACCGACTGCCTCCACCGCCACGTTCTGGGCACACCCCTCGCCGAATGCGGCCAGAGCTCCCACACCCGTCTCCGTCACGCCGGTAGCCAGGCCGATGAGCGTCGATTGGGCTCCGCCCTTGACGCACTCCATCCCGTACTTGCCCCAGTCGAGGAGCCCAGAGGGGTCGATGCGGTTGACGGGGTCGCCCTCGGCGTAGAGGTAAGGGTTCTGTTCCTGGCCGGAGGGGTCGGGCTGGGTGAAGCGGCCGACGTTGGCGTCGTAGTAGCGGGCCTTGAGGTGGTACAGGCCGGTCGGGTCCTGGTAGTTGCCGGCGAAGCGGTAGGGCTGGGCGACCGGTTCGGAGGACTGGGCCAGGATGCGCACACCGCGGGGGCTGTAGGTGTAGGTGTCGACCTTGTTGCCGTCGACGTCCACCAGACCGATCACCGAACCGATGGCGTCGGTGAGGTAGTAGTAGCTCTTGCCCCCGGTGGTCATGGAGTTCAGGGTGCCCCCGGGTTCACGGTTGAAGCCCATGTCCACACCGGCGGTCGACTTGGCGGACAGGCCCAGCGGGCCGTTGTGGAAGTAGGTGTCACCGAGCCGGATGCGCTCGCTCTGGTCGGTGGAACCGTACTGCCCGCTGTACGCCTTGCCGTTCACCGTGATCGACGACATCTGGGAGTAGTCGGTCCAGGTCTCGCCGGTACGGGTGTAGTCGTCGGTGGAGGCGCCGGCGGTCTCGTTGCCGATGGCGTCGTAGGACCAGCTTCCGCTGGTGCTGGACTTGGCGGTGAGCTCCTGGGCGTCGTTGTAGGTGTAGGTGGTGCCGCGCGGGCAGCCCTGGTCGGTGCCCTGGGAGGTGAGGTTGCCGGCCAGGTCGTAGCAGTACTGCCAGGAGTCGGCGATCGTGCCGTTCTTCTCCTCCTTGGCGTACGAGAAGCGGCCCGCGCCGTCGTAGGAGTAGGTGCGCTTCAGCCCGCTGACGCCGTCCGTGCTGGTGCGGATCTTGCTGCCGTCGGTGGCGGCGTTGGTGCCGTAGCCGTAGGAATAGCCGAGGTCGACCAGGGTGCCCTGGTCGGAGGTCACCTTGATGGCCTTGGGGCGGCTGGAGTCGTCGACGTCCACCTTCTGCACCGTGCCGCCGGGGTAGGTGGTGGAGGTGCGGACGTCGTTGTTGTTGTACGCGTACTTGGTCACCGCGCCCTGCGGGTCCTTCAGCTCGGTGAGCCTGTTGACCTCGTTCCAGGTGTAGTCGATCGTCCCGGCCGGGTCCTGGTAGTAGTCCACGTTGCCGGCCGCCGTGTAGGCGAGCAGGGTCTGGGAGCCGTCCTGGAGGTGGCGGACCGTCTCGCGCTGCAGCGGGTCGAAGTCGTACTTCACCGTCCCCGTGCCGTCCGAGCGCTGGGTCAGGTTGCCGTCGCCGTCGTACCAGTAGCGGACGGTGTCGTTGGTGGAGGAGACGGTCTTGATCCGGTCGCGGTTGTCGTAGACGTACACGGTCTTGATGCCACGCGCGTCGGTGACGGTCTCGGTGCGGCCGAGGAAGTCATAGGTGTAGGTCGTCCTGCCCAGCGGCGCCGGGGACTCGGCCCAGTCCAGGTTGCCCCTGGGGTCGTAGTGGAAGTCGGTGGTGACCGTCTTCGTCGACGTCATCTTCGTCTTCTGCGCGCAGCGCTGGCCCTCGAAGCCGCCGCAGTTGGGCGTGGCGGGGTTGTAGTCGTAGGAGACGTTGCCGCCGCCGGTGCCGGTCTGGGCGACCGAGGTGGTGTTGCCGGCCGTGTCGTAGCTGAAGCTCGTCTTCTCGCCGTCGGCGTTGGTGGAGTCCTTCGGGACGTCACCACCGGCGATGGTCTGCCAGGAGTTGACCGTCTTGCCGCCGGTCGGCATGGCGACGGTCTCGAGATTGTTGCGGGAGTTGAAACCGTAGTCGGTGACCTTGCCCGGGGTGGTGCCCGAGCCCATCGCGTCCGTGGCGGTGTCGATGTTGTGGTTGGCGTCGAACTTCGTCGACCGCTTGTGGCCCAGGGCGTCGGTCACGTCGGTGACCTGGCCGTCTCCGTCGTGCTCGTACTTCGTCGCGTGCAGTTCCGGGTCCTTGGCCGTGGTCGTCCCGGCGGCCGTCGGGGAGGTGGCGCTGTAGGTGTACGTCCAGGTCGGGCCTGTGTTCCCGGAGGCGTTGAAGCCGGTGGCGCGCAGCATCGAGGTGACGCGGTTGGCGTCGTCGTAGGTGAAAGCGGTGACGCGGCCCTCAGCGGTGGTGATCTTCTCGACGCGGCCCGAGTCGTCGTAGCCGAAGGTGACGGTCTTGCCCTCGGTGTCCGTGGTGGTGGCCAGGTTGCCGCCCGAGTCGAGGTTGTAGACGGCGGTGCGGCCGGTGTTGTCCTTGGCCTGCCACTGCGAGGCGGTGGTCTTGACGAGGTCGATCCAGCGGCCGGAGCGGGTCTCGGTGAGCTTGAAGCCCTTGTTCTCGCCGCTCTCGTCGTGCTGGGCGACGGTGATGCTGCCGTGGTTGCGGTCGGTGACCTTGATCAGGCTGCCGTTCGCGTCGTACGTCTCCTTGGTCCCCGACTTCCACTTCGTGAGCGTGTAGGTGCCGTCGGAGTTCTTCTTCAAGTCCTCCGAGTAGCCCTTCGGGGTGGCGAAGGTGCCGTCGCTGTTCTTGGTGAAGCGGACGGTCGCGCCGGACGCGTCGTACAGGATCACCTCATCGCTGAAGAAGGACAGGTAGCGCTCGTCCTGCTGCCACCAGCGCTGCGAGACCCCGCCCCAGGGGGCGTCCAGCGAGTTGTACGTCCGCGCCAGTCGCAGGCGCTGCCCGACGCCCGCGATGTCGAAGTCCGTCGCGGTCAGCATCAGATTGCCGGTGGAGTAGTCGATCTTCGCGTTCAGGGAGTCGGTGATGGCGAAGCCGGTGGAGCGGTGCCAGGGCACGGCACCCTGCCCTTCCGGGACGAAGACCATCAGCGACGCCTCCGAGGCGACACCGGCATGCTTCTTGCGGCTCGAAGCGGGGCCCTTGGCGTGGGCGCGCTGCTCGCGCAGCCACGAGTCGTACGCGGCACCGGTCGGTTTCTCCGTCGGCTCCGACTTCACCGGCCGGTTCGGGCCGACCTTCACCGGCGGCATCGTGAAGTCGGGACTGCTCTCGCCCCACTTCGACACCGGTTTCCCGTCGGCGGCGCTCGCGGTCGAGGCCGGCAGCACGGCCGCCGCCAGGGCCGCCACCGCCACCGCCGCCACCGCGGCGGCCGATCCTGATCTCTTCCGGGCAGGACGAAGAGACGTGCCGAGGGCACGTGTACGCATGGCTTTCCCCCACAAGAAGACAAGCGCCGACAGCCCCAACGGCCACCGGGCTCGCACAAGTTGTCAGAGAAAACGGGCAAAGATCGACACGGTTCCCGACGATTTCTTTCACATGCGGGCAGGAATCAGCCTCTCCGGTTCAGCCACCCAAACAGGGCGAAGTAGCTAGAACCACATCACGCCGACGAGCTGCAGGAGTCCACGGTGCGTTCGGCTCCCGAGACCAACGGCCGAAAATGACAGTTCCCCGCCGCCAAGACAGTGAGCCGCTCTCCAGAGGCGAACGAGCCTTAAAAGAGCGCATCGCTCGGGACGAATGGCCCCGCAGCGGGCTTCCCCGAGCCGACGTGGTCACCGTTCAGGAGTGCCCGCCTGCACGGTTTCTGTACTTCAGTGAGGCCGTAGGCCCCCTGAATCAGCCCTTCATCGCCGGCTCATTCAGACCTGCGGGCCTCAAAAATTTGACTAGGGTGGGGTGAGCGTAGGTATCTATCCGGCACAGTGCCGGATCGTCCTCGTCGGGTTCGGCCTGACTCCACTGCTTCAGTTCCACGACGACGTACGACGGCTCCCCCGTGTACGGATGCTCCGGGTTGAGGACACCGGCGTGCCACTGCGTAAACGGCTTCCCATTTTCCGGCAGCAGGGCCGCGACATCGGCTCCGGGAAGGGCGTCGTCGCAGACGCGCGCCGGCACCGCGACGTCGGCATCGTCCGACGGCCACAACTGCCACGCCACCACACAGGCCACGGCGAGCACTCCGACGGCCGCCGCAGTCGACCAGGGTCCGAACCGGCTGCCCCGTTTTGCCGGATCTCCCGCCCGGCCGCCGCGGTCGCCGTTCAAGAGGCCCGCTTGCACACATGCTGCTTCTTCAGCGATGCCGTGTATTCCTGGATCAGCACCTTCATCGCCGACTCATTCGGGCGAGCGGGCTTCAGCACCTTGACAAAGGTGCTGACGTCCTCTTCCTCGACATCGGCGCCACGGCACTGGATCACGGACACAGCCGCGTGATCGACATAGGCGATCGAGTTGCCATTCGCGGACTTCTGCTCCTGGACCAAGAGGCGGCTGCGCAGGATGTGCCGCGCCGAGTCACCGGCGTTGATACGTTCTCCGCTCACTTGCAGCACCGTGTCCTCGTCGACCTTGACACCGCACAGTGCGGAGCCGTCGTCGAGGCTTCCACGATGCTCCACAGTGAGCCGCTCACCTGATTCAGGCAGGAGCTGTGCCAGCGCACCGGCCGGTACGGATACCCCGCAGAGGGCCTTCGGAACGGTGAACTCCTGCCCCTGCATTTCCGAAGAACAGCCGACTACCGTCACCGCAGCGACGAGGAACAGGATGCCGAATTTGACATGCGACGAGGACCTCAATGCTTGCTACTCTCCGATTTCCACTGCGCGCCGTCGGAGTGGCTGAGACCCGCCGATGTGCGCGCGGCTCTTCTGAGATCGTCGGCGGTGTCGGGGTCGATGGTGTTGTTGTTCAGCAGAGCGTGATCGACGGCGGACCGGGCGGAGTCCAGAGCTGCCGCACGACCGTGGCTGTAATCCGAGCCGGCCTGCGCCTCAGCCTCGGTTGAAGTGTCCTTCTCGATGCTCTTCATGATGGATTCCTGGATGTCTTCCGAGGCCCATTCGAGAGCGGTGCCGGCGATGGGGACGCGCTCACCGACCTTCTCCAGGCCCATGCCCAGAATGCGGTTCACCCACTTCTGCTTCTCGGCCGCAGCCTCGTTGAAGTCCGTGTCGGAAGCAGTGTGGTACTGGTAGATCGCATGGGCCCGGGCATCGCTCATGATGCCGGCGATGGCCGAACCGGGGGCGACCGCGGCACCCACGCGCCCGTCCAGCGACGTTGTCGAGTGGGTGGGGTCGTTGATGACGTGGTCCACGACGTCGGTCGTGTACGTCTGCTGTGCGGTGGTGATGGCGGAATAGGCGTCGGGGTCCTGACCCACCTCACCCAGGAAGCGGACGACGTTGTTCGCGTCGAGGTCGGCCGAGGCGCCGAACGACGGGAAGAGATCGCTGCTGGGGTCCTCGTCGTACATGGCTCGCTGGAAGTCGCCCATGTACTCGGCGGTGATGTCACCGAGGCTTCCGCGCATCCCGTACAGCGGACCGGTCTCCTCTCCGTCCAGATCTCCGTTCTCGTTGTGCCGGATGAGTTCCGGGTCGCCTCCGAACTTGTTGACGATGTCGCTGACCAGATGCGCTTGCGCCTCGGTGTGCTGAACTGCAGCGGCAGAAGCGTCGCTGTCGTACGGCCGACCGGTGGTCGCCGCCTCCAGTGCGTGGCCGAGGGCCTCAGGACCGAAGGTCAGGGCCGTCTTGGTCTTGCCCTCGTCGGCCAGGACGTTCGTCGCGTTCGTATCGACCGTCCACTCGAAATCTTTGTCGGTGAAGAGATCGAGGTACGAGGTGAAGCCGGGGTCGCCGCCCTTCTTCACCGTCCCGTCTTCGTTGTACGCAGTCGGCGTTCCGGTGAAGAACTTCTCCGCGGCCTCCGGACTGTGGCCCAGCGACTCCAGGACACTGTTCAGCGGGTCGTTACCCGAGCCCAGCTTCCCGGAGGGATTGAATCCGTACGTGTCCGGGCTGCCCGCAGGCTTGCTGGAGAGGAAGAAGTGCGGGTCCTTCTTGTGGAGCTGGGTGATGTGCTCCGCGATGGGGTTGATGAAGCGGGAGTCGTAGTTCCCGTAGCGCAGCAGGCCGCCGAGGACCTGGTAGCCGTACGGCTTGTTCCACTGGCCGCGTTCCCAGGCGATCTGCTGGGTGCCCAGGCGCCGGAACTGCGCGCCCCAGTCGCCGGACAGGTGTTGCTTGTGGTCGGGGTCCGTGGCGTTGGCGAGGGTGTACCCCATGACCTTCTGCAGGTCCTGTACCGCGTCGAGCCGGGTCTTGCTCGCGTCGCCGCCGGTACCGTCGATCGACATCGCGGCGTAGAACTGGAGGGTCTTCTCCGGTCCGCCCAGTCCCTCGTAGAACTCGGTGGCGAACTCACCATCCTTTTCGGCGGAGTTGAAGCGCAGAAGGTCGTTGAGCTCGCGCAGCTCCGCGTCGGACATCTTGTCGCCCTTGCGGGCCAGTTCGACGGCGCGCTCGACCTCGGCGTCGTTGAGGGACTCGTACTTGCTGTGGCCCGCGTCGTACGGGTCGTTGCCGTGGCTCCTGGCGAGAGCACGAGCGACCGAGGCATCGATCTCGGCGGCATGAGCGAGGATCCGGTTGATCCGGTCTTCCAGTTCCTGCCGTTGGTCGAGTTGGTCCTGGGTGCGCTCGTCGGTGTCCCCTCGCACGTGCGGGAAGAAGCAGCGGGCCCTGCCGCCGCCGATGTCCTCGACCCGGATCCCGAGCTTCGCGGCGTCGTCGTGGACGGCGGTCTTCATCTGCTTCTGCAGCGACTCGAGCTCGGTGTGGCCGTCTTCGAGAACCTGGTAGATGCTGTTGGCCTCGGTGTGCAGGTCGGAGATCTCCTTGGCCGTCTTGGCCACGAACTCCCTCGTCACCGTGGCGTTCACGCCGGCCCAGCGCGCGGAGTCCGACTTGCCCTGCATCCCCGTACGAGCGTTCTCCGCCGACTTCTTCAAGCCCTCGACGGCCTTCTTCCAGTCCGAGACAGCGTTCGCGAGCTTGCCGAGGTCGACCTCGACGAGGTCAGCGAAGGTGAGAGCCATCAGCGGTCCCCCTACTTGAAGTACTCGTCGAGCTGGGACACGGACGCGGCCGAGCCGTCACTGCCGCGCAGCACGGCACCGATCTTGGCGTCGTCCTCCGCGTGCCGCTTCTTGGTGTAGTCCAAGTGGTCGGAGATGTGCGCGCAAGCCTGCAGTACGGCCTTGACCTGCGAGGTCCACATCTCGACGGTCGTCTCCAGAGCACCGCCGGTCTGGAACCCGTGCGACTTCAAGGTGGCGGCGGCCTGCGCCGTCGAGCCGTTGCCGGTCCCGGCGATGTCGGCCTGGCTCTTCACGTCGTCGTAGAGGATGTTGGCCTCATGACCCACGGCGCCCAGATCGTCCTGGTACACCACCAGGTCCCCGTTACCTCCGCCACCCCCGTCCGGCGGCACGTGGTTGAGCCGCATGTGGGCCTGCCCCCGCCCGGCCGACTGAGCCTTGAGCTGCTCCCACTCGTCCCATGCCATGACGGGATCCCCTTCCCCCTTGCGGACGATCCGGTGCCTGGCCAAATTACCAAGCTCAGCCGCACCGAGTTTGCGCTACGCCCGTTGCGCCTTACTTGTCGGCCGTGAAGATTTCCGGCGGGCCGTTACGGCGCCGGGCCGACCGGCAGCGAACGGCGCGGGCGTCGGGCACGAGGAGTCGAGCCCTTCCTCGGGGGGAGAGATCAGGGCCCGGCCGCCGAACGCGGCGTGACCGGCGCGGGGCGGTACCGCGCCGGTCACGTTCAGGCGTGTGGAGTACGCCCTCGCGTCAGTTGACCGCGCCGCCCGCGGTCCACTCGCTCCACGGCACGTTCCAGTCGCTGAGGCCGTTGTCCGGGGCCAGCGTGGTCTTGTCGTCGGAGTTCTTGACGATCACGACGTCACCGATCAGCGAGCGGTCGAAGAACCAGGCCGCGGGCTTCGTGCTGTCGCCGCCGCCCTTGACGTCCTTCAGGCCCACGCAGCCGTGGCTGGTGTTGACCTTGCCGAAGACAGAGTCGGCACCCCAGTAGTTGCCGTGGATGAACGTGCCCGAGTCGGACAGGCGCATGGCGTGCGGCACGGCCGCGATGTCGTACGAGGGCTTGCCGTCCTTCTCCGTGAGGTTCACGCTCGCGGCGTTCATACGGATGTGCCGGAACTTCTCGGAGATGACCATCTGGCCGTTGTACGTCGGGTGCTCGGCGCTGCCGGACGAGATCGGGATGGTCTTGATCTTCTTGCCGTCCCGCACGACGGTCATCTGCTTGGTCTTGGCGTCGACCGTGCTGACCTGGCTCCGGCCGATCTTGAACGTGACCGTCTTCTGGACGCCGCCGACGTTCATGTCGACGGTGACGGTCGAGCCGGCCTTCCAGTACGTCTCCGGTCGGAAGTCCAGACGGCCGTCGTTGAGCCAGTGGCCGACGACCTGCTGCCCGCTGCTGGAGCGGACCTGGATCTCCGACTGCACGGCGGCCTTGTCGGTGACCGCCTTGTTGAAGGTGACCGACACCGGCATGCCCACGCCGACGGTCGAGCCGTTCAGGGGGGAGAGGTGCCCGATGAAGTCGTTGGCCGGGGAGACCGTGGCGATCGTGGCGTTCTCGGCGGCGGAGCGGCCCTGGGTGTCCTGGGCCTCCGCGGCGATCTGGTACCTGGTCTCCGGCTTCAGCGAGCCGTTCGGCTTCCAGGACGTACCGTCCGCGGACAGGGCTCCCCGAACCTCGGCACCGGTCGCGACGGCGGTCATGGTCACCTTGGTGAGCTTGCCGTCACTGACGGTTACCTTGACGGGATCGGTGACCCCGACGTTGTGGGCGCCTTGTCCGGGCGTGATCTTGATTCGGGCGTCGGAGGCGTCCTGGGTGGCCGTGGGATCCGCCGGAGTCGCGGATGCCGCCGGAGTCGCGGGTGCCGTCGGAGCCGCAGACGCCGTCGGAGCCGCCGGAGCCTGGGTTTGCTGCTGGTCACCGGCGCCGTTGCCGCCGGTGGCGGCATGACTGGTACCGCCCAAGGCCGTGACTGCGAGCACACCGCCGAGTACGCCGGCCGCAGCCACCAGCCTGGTGCGTCGTATTCGTACCGCGGTCAAACTCTTCTCCCATGCCGTTGATCTCGGATTCTCCGGGACTGGTTGCCGAGGAGCACAACCGCCCTTCGATCCACTTATACACATTCGCCTGCCCTTATCGGGCAAATTGTGCTGAAGGCCACCCGTCGCCGGACGGGGGCGCAGCGCCCCAGGGACATGGGGCCGAGGCGGCAGCCCGTGAACTGCCCGACTGCCGCCGCCCAGGGGTGTGGCCGGTGTCACCCCTTCTGTTCCACCCGCACCCAGTCCACCTCGGCGTGCACTTCCCCGCCCGCGATCCGGTCCACGCTGGACTGCGGCAGGCCCCAGTAGGGGCTGGTCACCTTGTTCCAGCCGGCCGGGTAGGCGCCGCCCAGGGCGAGGTTGAGGATGACGTACTGGTTGTGGTCGTAGACCCACTGGCCGCGGGTCGACTCCAGCTTGTTGCGGGTCGTCTCCTGGACCAGGCGGTCGTCGACGTAGAAGCGCATGGCCGTTGGGGTCCATTCGACGGCGTAGGTGTGCCACTGGTCCGCCGTGCCGCCGCCGGCGTACGTCTGGCGCGCGCCGATGTTGCCGTCCGCCGAGTAGCCGGGGCCGTGCATGGCCGAGCTGGTCCAGTCGCCGTAGCCGATGTTCTCCATGATGTCGGTCTCGCCGGAGGCCGGCCAGGAGACGGACGGGTTGTCGACGTTGCTGCCGAGCAGCCAGAAGGCCGGCCAGAAGCCGTCGCCCACCGGGAGTTTCATACGGGCGCTGACCTTGCCGTACGTGAAGTCGAAGTGGGTGTTGGTGTCGATGCGGCCCGAGGTGAAGTCGTAGGTACCGCCGCCCGCCTTGGTGCAGCCCTTGCAGTACTTGGCCTTCAGGATCAGGCTGCCGTCGCGGGTCTGGATGTTGTCCGCGGAGTCCACGTAGGCCTGGGACTCTCCGTTCACCGGGCCCATTTCGGTGCCCGTGCGCACGACGCGCCACTTGGAGCGGTCCAGTGCGGCGCCGGTGAAGTCGTCGAAGAAGGTGGTGCGGTAGCCGCCGGGCTGGTCGGCCGGGAGTGCCGGGTACGTGGCTGAGGCGGAGCCGCCGGTGCCCCAGACCTGGAACTCGTAGAGGGAGTAGCCGAACTGGGCCGTCGCGGGAGCCGGGTTGTAGAAGGAGCGGCGCTCCTTGCCGAGCATGCGGACGTAACGGCCGGTGACCGGGGACGGCAGCTTCACCGTGTCGTGCAGGCCCGTCGCCTCCGACGGGGACTTCACGTTCGCGCGGCGGGCGGCGATGTCCGCGGCCGACGGCTCGTAGACCGTGCGCCAGGTGCGGTTGTCGTCCGAGACCTGTAGGAGGTAGTCGACCGCGTAGGCGGACTCCCAGTACAGGTCCACCGTGTCGATCGTCGACCGGGCGCCGAGGTCCACCGACACCCAGCGGTCCGCGTTCCAGTCGCTGGACCAGCGCGTGCTGTCGGATTTCAGGTCGGCCGGCCAGCCGCCGTCCGTGACGAACGCCGGAGAATTGCCCGCGTGCTGGTAGTAGTCGGAGTAGGCCGGGTGGTTCAGGGCGAGGTTGGTGCGGGTCGTTGAGGCGGGAGCCGGTTCGCCGCCGTAGATCTTGAAGTTCCAGAGGGAGTAGCCGTAGGGCGTGGCGCGCTGGAGGCCGCGCAGCCGGACGTAGCGGCCGGTGACCTCCTGCGGGTAGGTGTGGGCCGTGACCGAGCCTCCCGTGCCCTCGGTCTCCGTGTAGAAGGGCGTCCAGTCCGTGCCGTTCCTGGAGACCTCCAGGACGTAGCGCTTGCCGTAGGCGGCCTCCCAGTCCAGGACCACGCGGTCGACGCGGATGGTGGTACCGAGGTCGACGCGGATCCAGGCGTCGTCGGCGAAGTTGCTGGACCAGCGGGTGGCGCCGTTGCCGTCGAGGGCGAGACCGGGGGCGGTGCCGGCGTTCTCGCTGCCGGAGGCGGTGACGGCGGCGGGGTTCACGGCGTACGCGGCGGCCGCTCGGTCGGTGTCCCAGGTGGCGGCGGCCGGGGCGGCGTGCGCGGGGGCGGCCAGGAGCGGGCCGGAGGTCAGCAGGGCCATGGTGGACAGGGCGGCGGCGAGCAGGGTACGCGGGATTCGGGATGGCATGCGGCTCTCCTCAGTGGGGGTGGGGATCCGGCGGTGCGGTTTATGACGCGTACATGACAGTCCAGGGAAACGGGCGGTGCGTATCCGGTGGGCGCGGGCTCACGCACCCGCGCCCACCGGTCGTCCGGGCCGGACTCAGGCGGCCCGGCGGTGCTGGCCGCGGTGCACGCGGACGATGTCCGCGTACCGGTGCCCGCTGCCCTTGATCGTGCGCACCTGGGTGCGGTAGTCGACGTGGACCAGGCCGAAGCGCTTGTCGTAGCCGTACGCCCACTCGAAGTTGTCCAGCAGCGACCAGGCGAAGTAGCCGGCCAGCGGTGCGCCCTTGCGGGCGGCGGAGGCGCAGGCGGCGAGGTGCCGCTCCAGGTACTCCTGGCGCTCCGGATCGTCCACGGTGCCGTCGGGGCGGACCACGTCCGGGTAGGCCGAGCCGTTCTCGGTGACGTAGATCTTGCGGGCGCCGTACTCCTCGGTGAGGCGCAGCAGCAGGGTCTCGATGCCGCTCGCGTCGATCTCCCAGTCCATGCCGGTGCGCGGGACGTCGGGCCGGCGGACCGAACGGACGCGCGGCGCCGGGCCGTCGGGGTCGTCGGCGACGTAGGCCGGGAAGTAGTAGTTCAGGCCCAGCCAGTCCAGCGGGGCCGCGATGGTCTCCATGTCGCCCGGCTGCTCGGGGAGTTCGACGCCGTAGGTCTCGAGCATGTCGGCGGGGAAGCCGCGGCCGTGCAGCGGATCGAGCCACCAGCGGTTGACGTGGCCGTCGTGGCGGCGGGCGGCCGCCAGGTCCTCGGGGCGGTCGGTCGCGGGGAAGACGGTGGAGAGGTTGTTGACGATGCCGACCTGTGCGTCGGGGACGGCGGCGCGGATCGCGCGGGTGGCGAGGCCGTGGCCGAGGAGCAGGTGGTAGGAGGCCCGGACGGCTGCGCTCAGGTCGGTCCAGCCGGGGGCCATGGTGCCCTCCAGGTGTCCGATCCAGGCCGAGCAGGAGGGCTCGTTGAGGGTGGCCCAGAGCTTGACGCGGTCGCCGAGGCGCTCGGCGACGGTGGAGGCGTACTCGGCGAACGCCAGGGCGGTCGCGCGCTCCGGCCAGCCCCCGCGGTCCTGAAGCGCCTGGGGCAGGTCCCAGTGGTAGAGGGTGACGGCCGGGGTGATGCCCGCCTCCAGCAGGGCGTCCACCAACTCGTCGTAGAAGGCTAGGCCCTTGGGGTTCACGGCGCCCGCCCCGTCGGGGATCACCCGTGGCCAGGCGATCGACAACCGGTAGGCATTGGTGCCCAGTTGCCGCATCAGGCCGATGTCCTCGCGCCAGCGGTGGTAGTGGTCGCACGCGACGTCGCCGTTGTCGTCGTTCGCGATCTTCCCGGGGGTGTGCGAGAAGGTGTCCCAGATGGAGGGCGAACGGCCGTCCTCGTCGACGGCCCCCTCGATCTGGTACGCCGCTGTGGCCGTGCCCCACAGGAAGTCGTGCGGGAGTGCGGCGAGGTCGATGCGTTCGGACACGGAAGTCCCTTCGGGGTACGGGAAGGTGGTCATTTGACGGCGCCGGCCGTCAGACCGGTGACGAGATAGCGCTGCAGGAGGAGGAAGCCGGCCACCACGGGCACGCTGACGACCAGCGAGGCGGCCATGATCTGGTTCCAGTAGACGTCGTTGAGGGTGGAGTAGCCCTGGAGGCCGACGGCGAGGGTGCGGGTGGTGTCGTTGGTCATGACGGAGGCGAAGAGGACCTCTCCCCAGGCGGTCATGAACGCGTAGACGGCGACCGCGACGATGCCGGGGATGGCGGCCGGCACCACGATCCTGAGCAGCGCCTTCAGCGGGCCGCAGCCGTCGACCAGCGCGGCCTCGTCCAGGTCGCGCGGCACCGAGTCGAAGTACCCGATCAGCATCCAGATGGAGAACGGCAGGGAGAAGGTGAGGTACGTCAGGATCAGGCCGCCGCGCGAGCCGAACAGGGCGATGCCGGTGGCGTTGCCGATGTTGACGTAGATCAGGAACAGCGGGAGGAGGAAGAGGATGCCGGGGAACATCTGCGTCGACAGGACGGTGACCGTGAAGACGCGCTTGCCGCGGAATTCGTAGCGGCTGACCGCGTAGGCCGCGAACACCGCGATGACCACCGAGCAGACGGTCGCCGCGCCCGCCACGATCAGGGAGTTCACGAAGTACTTCGCGAGCGGGACTGTGGACCAGATGTCGATGTACGGGCGGATGGTCAGCCCGCTGGGCAGCCAGCGGAACTTGCCGGTGACGTCGGCGAGCGGCTTCAGCGAGCTGGAGACCATCACGTACACCGGCACCAGCACGAAGCCGGTGAGCAGGGTGAGGAAGATCCGCCGCGCCCAGAGGAAGGAACGGGGCGGCGCCATGGGCGAGTTGGGCATCACAGTGCCGGGGCTAGGCATCGGCGGCCCTCCGTCCGCGTGAGGTGAACAGCAGGTACGCGCCGGTCACGACCAGCAGGAAGAGCAGCAGCAGGACCGACATGGCGGAGCCGGTGCCGAAGTTCCAGGTGACGAACGAGGCCTGGTAGATGTGGACGGAGATCAGGTCGGCGGCCTCCGGGGCGGCCTTGCCGAACAGCACGTACGGCGTGTTGAAGTCGTTGAACGTCCACAGGAACAGCACCAGGACCAGCACCTGGTTGACCGGTCGCAGCGACGGCAGAGTGATGCGGCGGATCTGCTGCCACATCCCGGCGCCGTCCAGCGCGGCCGCCTCGTACAGCTCCTTGGGGATGTTCTGGAGGCCGGCCATCACGATGAGGAAGGCGAACGGCCAGCCCTTCCACACCGAGACGGTGAGCAGGGCGTAGAAGCTGTTGTCGCCGATGAGCCAGAAGGACGGCTTGTCGGTGAGGTGGAGCTGGTCGTGCAGTACGTGGTTCACCAGGCCGTTGTCGTGCTGGAACATGAACACCCAGGTGATGACGGCCGCGTAGACGGGCAGCGCGTACGGCACCAGAAACAGGGCGCGCAGCAGTCCTCGGCCGCGAAAGGTGTCCTGCATGAAGACCGCGGCGGCGGTGCCGATCAGCCAGCACAGGCCGACCGAGAGCAGGGTGAAGGCGACGGTGACGAAGAACGAGTGCAGCAGTGCCTCGCCGACGGGCGCGTCGAAGTCGACCGACACCTTGTAGTTGTTGAGGCCGGACCAGGGGGCGCTGCCCCAGTCGCGGATGTAGAACTGGGTGAGTTCCTTGAAGCTCATCACGGTGCCGATGACCATCGGCACCAGGTGAACGAGGAGTTCGAGCAGCAGGGCGGGCAGGAGCAGCAGGTACGGTAGGCCGATGCGGCGGATCCGCCCGGTGCGGCGGCGAGGTTCGCGCGCCGCACCGGGGGACGTCCGGCGCACCGGCTCCTTGAGAGCGGTGGAGGTCATGTCGGGTCACGCAGCCGGCATCTGCTGCTGGGCCTTCTCCAGCTTGGCCTTGACGGAGTCGGTGGTCACCGCGCGGCCGGCGGCGGCGTCGGCGAACAGATCCTTGACGGCCGTGCCGACCGTCGTCTCGAACTGCGACTCCGAGGCGACCTGCGGCAGTGCCGCCGCGCTGACGGCGAGGGTGCTCTTGAGCACCACGTTGGACGGCGAGGTGAAGGCGGGGTCGGTCTGGGCGCCCTTGACCGGCGGGATGGAGGTGTAGGCCTTGTTGAGGATCTTCTGCTCGTCGTCGCTGGTCATGAACTTCACGAACTTCGTGGCGCCGTCGAGGTTGTGGCTGTTCTTGAAGACGGCGATGTTGATGCCGGCGACCATGGAGTTGGTCTGCGTGCCGGTGCCGGGGGTGCCGGACCGGACGGGGACCGGCGCGATGCCGTAGGTGTCCTCGCTCATGCCCTGCGACTTGAGGTTGGAGGCCGCGGACTGCCACAGCAGCATGGCCTGCTTGCCCTTGGCGAAGTCGCTGACGGACTGGTTCTGCGCGTACTCGGCGTCACCGGTGGGGATGACCTTGTCCTTGGCCATCAGGTCGACGTACTGCTTGACCGCCTCGACCACCTTGGGGTTGGTGAAGTCCGGCTTGCCGTCGGCGGTGAAGAAGTCGGCGCCGTGCTGCTTGGCGAAGACGAAGACGTGGTGGATGTTCTCCGAGACGTTGGCGCCCTCCGCGCCGAGTACGGACTTGCCCTTCGCCTTGATCTTCTTGCCGTCGGCGACCAGCTCGTCCCAGGTGGCCGGCGGCTTGGAGATGCCGGCGTCGGCGAATATCTCCTTGTTGTAGTAGAGGGCGTACGCCATCGAGTACAGCGGCACCGCGGCCGGGTCCTTGCTCTGTGCGCCGGTCGAGCCGAGCGCGGAGTCGACGAACCGGTCCTTGCCGCCGATCTTGCCGAAGTTCTCGGCGTCCCACGGCAGCAGCGCGCCGGTCGCCTGCAGGGAGGCGCTCCAGGTGTTGCCGATGTTCAGCGCGTCCGGGCCCTGGCCGGAGGTGGTGGCGGTGAGGATCCGGTTGAGCAGGTCGGACCAGGGCACGACCTCCAGCTTCACCTTGATGCCGGTCTGCTTCTGGAACTTGTCGAGTTCGGGCTGCAGGACCTTCTTGTCGATCGCGATGCTGGCGCCCTGGTTGGAGGCCCAGTAAGTGAGCGTCTTCGGCGAGTCGTTGGACCCCCCGCCGCTCGACGAACCCCCTCCGCAGGCCGTAGCCGCGAGGGCGAGAGACATGGTGACGGCGCCGACGGCCGCGGCTCGGATGCTGCGCATGGCTCCTGGTGTCCCTTTCCGGGAGTCGATACCCCTCGGGGCTGATCGCGAAGGCCGACACCCCGTTCGGCTTCTGAAGCCCCTCATGGCTTAATTTAGGATGTGAGTTAAACCTCAAGAGAAACGCTCGTCAAGGGATCCGGCAGCGATATCCGGTCCCGCGGGCCGGAATTGCGCGCGAACCAGGGAGGTCGGGTGGCAGGGCTGAGCGGCCGTACGGTGCGTGACCTGCGGCGGGAGAGCCGGGGTGCCGTTCTGCAACGGTTGTATTTCGATGGGCCGACGAGCCGGCAGGCGCTGGTCCCGGCGACCGGACTGAGTTCGGGCTCCGTCAGCAACGTCGTGGCCGAGCTGCTGGCCGACGGGCTGGTCGAGGAGGCGGGCAGCGTCGGCTCCGACGCGGGCCGGCCGCGACGGCTGCTGCGGATACGGCCGGACAGCGGGTGCCTGATCGGGGTCGACGTCGGCGAGACCCGGGTACGGGTGGAGCTGTTCGATCTGGCACTGCGCGAACTGGCGCGGGCCGAGCGGCCGTTGGGGCCACGAGGCTACGACGTCGACGCCGTCGTCGGCCATGTCCACGAAGGCGTCGCCGAGGTGCTCGGCGCGGGCCGGCCGCCCACCGGTGACCTGCTCGGCGTGGGCATCGGCGTGCCCGGCATCATCGAGGAGGCGGAGGGAGCGGTCGTCCACGGGCAGACGATCGGCTGGGACGCCGTCCCGCTGGAACGGCTGCTCCGACGGTCCGATGCCGGTCAACTCCCGCCGGAGGTGCCCTACTTCATCGACAACGGTGCGAAGACCCTCGGGCAGGCCGAGATGTGGTTCGGGGCCGGGCGCGGGGCCCGTAACGCGGTGGTGGTGCTGTTCGGCTCGGGTGTCGGCGCGTGCGTCGTCACGGAGGAGGCGGCCCAGGGACGGGCGGTGGAGTGGGGGCATCTGACGGTACGGGTCGGCGGGCGCCGGTGCCGGTGCGGCGCCCGGGGCTGCCTGGAGGCGTACGCGGGCGCGGAGGCGCTGGTGGCGCGGTGGCGGGAGGCGGGCGGACGCCCCTCGGCCGGGGCGGACGAGGAGACCGCGCTGACCGAACTGCTCGCCGCGGCCCGCCCCGCCGGCGGCCGCGCACCCGACCCGGTCGCCGCGGCCGTGCTCGCCGAGACCGCCGAGTACCTGGGTGCGGGCCTGTCCGATCTGATCAACCTCTTCCAGCCGGAGCGGCTGCTGATCGGCGGCTGGGCGGGGCTGCAACTGGGGGGCGCGTTCCTGGACCAGGTCCGCGAGCACGCCCTCGCGCGGGCCCTGCGGTTTCCGGCGGGCCGGGTCGGCATCGAACTGGGCCTGCTCGGCCCGGACGCGGTCACCGTGGGCGCCGCGGTCCTGCCGCTGGCCGCGTTCTTCACCCGCGGCGGCGGGCGGCCACGGCCCGCCGCCCGGCCTGTGCCGTCGCCGGCCTGGCGGGTGGCGCTGGACGGGCGGCTGGTGTGAGGGGAGGAGGGGTGTGCGCGCAGGTGCGAGGAGGGGAAGGGTGCGTGCTGGTGGGAGGAGGGGTGTGCGCGCTGGTGGGAGACGGAAGGGGTGCGCGGCTGGGTGGGAGGCGGTGCGGGGTGGTCGCCGCGGCCTGCGGTCAGGGAATCGCGGGCTGGAAGTCCCGGAGGCGGTCGTGGCCCTCCTGGACGACTCCGTAACTGTTCGCCGGTACCTCGTTCCAGGCACCGGGCAGATCACCCAGGGGCTCCGACACCACCAGCCGGGTCTCGTCGGACACACCTCGCAGGAAGTCGGTGTCCGGGTGCAGCGCCCGCATGTCCTCCACCCTGCTGCTGTAGTAGAGCGACCTGGGTGTGCCGGAGCTGGCGTACCTGAAGGCCAGGAGCTGGTCTCCGTCGGCGACCGCGATCGTCATCTGCAACGGCGGCGCCAGCTCGTGTTCCCGGGCGAGCCGTTCCACGAAGCCGGCCATACGGGCGACACCACCGGCCGGGTCGTCGGCCAGCCCGAACGTGAGGGCCAGGTAGAACATCACCTCCGAGTCCGTGCTGCCCTCGATCGACGGGAAGAGCGCCGGGTCGACGGCGAGGAGGAGGTCCCGGCGCAGCAGGTGGAAGCCGGCGATGGCGCCGTTGTGCATCCAGATCCAGCGGTCGTGACGGAACGGGTGGCAGTTGGTCTGCTGGACGGGCGTGCCGGTGGAGGCCCGGACGTGGGCGAAGAACAGGGGGGCGCGGACATGCCCCGCGATCTCCCTCAGGTTCCGGTTGCTCCAGGCCGGGCCGACGTCGTGGAACACGGCCGGCGTTCGCGCGTGCTCCTCGTACCAGCCGATGCCGAAGCCGTCGCCGTTGGTCGTCTCGACGCCCATCTTGGCGTGCAGACTCTGGTCGATCAGCGAGTGCTTCGGCCGGTACAGGACCTCTTCGAGGACCAGGGGCGTTCCCGAATAGGCAAGCCAGCGGCACATGGGTCACGCCCTCCGTACGGCGTAGCGGCCGTGACGCGTCATGGTTCGTGTCCGGCCTCGTGACGTGCGTTGTGTCGTGCTTCGTGACGTGCGTCGCGCCGCGTCTCGTGTCGTGCCTCGGCTCGTGTCCTCGGTCATCCTCGTCTCACGCCTTCCCTTCCGGGCAGCCGGGCCAGGGGTGTCCGTCGTCCACCTCATCCGGCTCGGCGGGCGACCGCATCGCCCGGCAAGGGTGATTTTCCGCTCTGCCGAGTCCCTGAACAGGTCGACTTCCGGGTCCCCGGACGCGGGCGGGCCACACCACGCCTTGAGGCCATGCGTGATGCGGCCCGCTTGTGGCCTGCGTACGATCCGCGAGCGGCCCGCGTGCGGCCGGTGCACCCGGCCGCCCTGGCCCCTACCGGACCAGGGCCTTCACCGGTGCCGGGACGTAACCGGCCGCCCGCGTGGTGAAGGTGCCCCGCCCCTGGGTACGGCTGCGCAGACGGGTCGCGTAGCCGAACAGTTCGGCCAGCGGCACGGTGGCCGTCAGCACCGCCGCGCCGCCCCGCGTCCCGGAGCCGGTGACCCGGCCGCGCCGGGCGGCGAGGTCGCCGAGGACACCGCCGACCGCTTCCTCCGGCACGGTGACCGTGACCTCGGCGACCGGCTCCAGCAGGGTCATCGCGCACACGCTCAGCGCCGCGCGCAGTCCCAGCCGGCCGGCGGTGCGGAACGCCATGTCGGAGGAGTCCTTCACATGGGTCGAGCCGTCGGTCAGCGTGACCCGCAGACCCGTCACCGGGTGACCGCCGAGCGGCCCCTCGGTCAGGGCGTCCCGGCAGCCGGCCTCCACCGCGCGCACGTACTCCTGCGGCACCCGCCCGCCGACGACGACGGACCGGAACTCGAAGCCGGTGGCCTCGACTTCGGTTCCGAGGGGCTCGACGTCGAGGACGACATGGGCGAACTGGCCCGCGCCGCCGTCCTGTTTGACGTGCCGGTGGACATGACCGCTCACGCCGCGCACTACGGTCTCCCGGTGCGCGACCCTCGGACGGCCCACCGTGACCTCGGGTCCGCCGTCACGCCGGATCTTCTCCACCGCGACCTCCAGATGCAGTTCCCCCATCCCGGACAGCACCGTCTGCCCGGTCTCGCCGTCGGTGCGCACCACCAGCGAGGGGTCCTCCTCCGCCAGCCGCGCCAGCGCCGTGGCCAGCTTCCCGGTGTCCGTGGCGCGCCGCGCCTCCACGGCCACGGAGACCACGGGCTCGGCGGCCACGGGCGGTTCCAGCAGCAGCGGGGCGTGGGGATCGCACAGGGTCGAGCCGGGCCGCGCCGACTTCAGGCCCGCCAGCGCGACGATGTCACCGGCGACCGCCCGGTCCAGCTGGACGTGCCGGTCCGCCATGACCCTGAGGATCCGTGCCACCCGCTCGGTGCGGCCGGTGCCCGGGTCCCACACGGTGTCTCCCTTCTCGACGGCGCCCGAGTAGACGCGTACGTAGGTGAGGCGTCCGGTGCTGCCCGCGTTCACCTTGAACGCGAGGGCGGCGAACGGCGCTTCGGGGTCGGCGGCCCGCCGCTGCTCGGTGTCCTCGTGCACACCGCGTACGGCGGGCACGTCCAGCGGCGACGGCAGGTAGGCCACCACCGCGTCCAGCAGTGGTTCGATGCCGCGGTTGCGGTAGGCGGAGCCGCACAGGACGACCACGCCGTCGCCGGTGCGGGTGAGGTCGCGCAGCGTGGCGGCGAGGGTGCCGGCGGAGAGGGTCTCGTTCTCGCAGAACTCCTCCAGGGCGGCGGGGTGCAGTTCCGCGACCGCCTCCTCCAGCGCCCGGCGCCGTCGCAGCGCCTCCTCGTGCAGCGCTTCCGGCACCGGCCCCTCCACGGCCGTACCCTCGCCGTCGGCCCAGACCAGGGAGCGCATCCGCACCAGGTCCACCACGCCGGTGAAGCCGTCCTCGGCGCCGATCGGCAACTGGACGACCAGCGGGGCCGGATGCAGCCGTTCCCGGATCGAGTCGACGGCCCGGTCGAGGTCGGCGCCCGCGCGGTCGAGTTTGTTGACGAAGGCGATCCTGGGAACGCCGTGCCGGTCGGCCTGCCGCCACACCGACTCGCTCTGCGGCTCGACCCCGGCGACGGCGTCGAACACGGCTATCGCCCCGTCGAGGACGCGCAGCGAGCGCTCGACCTCGTCGGCGAAGTCGACGTGGCCCGGGGTGTCGATGAGGTTGATGCGGTGACCGTCCCAGGCACAGCTCACGGCGGCGGCGAAGATGGTGATGCCACGGTCGCGTTCCTGCGGGTCGAAGTCGGTGACGGTGGTGCCGTCGTGCACCTCGCCACGCTTGTGCGTGGTGCCCGTCGCATACAGGACGCGCTCGGTGACGGTGGTCTTCCCGGCGTCGACGTGGGCGAGGATGCCGAGGTTGCGGACGACGGCGAGGGTGCTGAGGTTGGTGCGCACGGCCCGTGGCCTTTCTGCGGTTCAACGAAAGGGGCAGCGCGATTTCCCGGACGAGAAGACACGGGGAACCCTGAAAAGGCTCTGTCGGCCTACGAGTCGATGAACCGGGTCAGTGGGTCGTCACGGGCATCCGGTGCCGGCCGCGCAGCGGGCACCGGACGGACGAGGACACGAGGATCACCTCGGACCGCGACGGGGGGACGACGACGGCGGTACGGTCACGCACGGCCGGGCTCCCCTCGGTGATCACGGTTCGGTGGACGCACTGAGCACGCCGCCGATGTGTGGGTGCGGCGCGCGGTGCATGCCGAGTCTAGGAAAGAGACCGGGCGGCGAGTAGCGAATATTCGGAGCGGCACGGCGGGCGGGGTCGAGGCCCGGGGGGCGACGCCGAGTGGGGCAGGCCGACGACCTTGCGGCGCTGCCCCGTCCGAGCGGCTAGGAGCGGGGGCCGGGTCGGTCCTCGACCACGGCCGCCGGCCTTGAGCCGCGTCGACGTCACGGTACTTCGTACCGCACGAGTGCCTTGGCGAACGGCTCGCCGCTGCGCCGGGCGTACGTCATCCGCTCGCGGACCTCGCTCAGGCTGCGGGGACGGTAACCAGGCCCGCAGCAGCAGCTCTTGTGGAACCGGACACCGGCGTGCAGCAGCACCGACAGCGTCCGCCAGGCGGCGGTGTCCCGGCGGCGCGGTACGGCGAACGCGGAGCCGACGTGGATCAGTGGCTGGGCGCAGCGGGGGCAGATCCGCTGCCTGTCCGGGTCGTAGGACTGCTTGTAGGAGGCCCGGCAGGGCAGGCAGACGTAGGAGGTCTTCGCGTGGGCCATGCGGCCAGGGTAGGTGGCCGACAAAGAGGCGTCTCGGTCATTTCCAGGGCGTGACCGCCGGCAGGTCGGCCGCCCGAGGCCCGGGGCCGGCCTGCCGCGCCTAACCGGACTTCCGCGCCAGCCCGGCGGCGATGAGCCGCTCCCAGACGGTGAGGTCCTTTTCGCCGCCGCTCCGCCTCGGGCCGCCTGCCGCCTCCGGGCGCCACAGCGGCGCCGGAACGATGCCGGGGTCGAGAATCTCCAGGCCGTCCAGCAGGGCTTCGATCTCCTCTTCGGTGCGCCACCGGCCACGACCGAAGGTCTGCTGGAGGACCCGTTCGGCTTCCGTGGTCTCCGGGTTGTCGCCGGAACGGAAGTGGCTGAGGAAGAAGTAGCTGCCCGGGGGCACCTGGTCGCGCCAGTAGCGGACGATGCCGGCCGGGTCCTCCTCGTCGTTCACGTGGTGGAGGACGGCGCTGAGGATGACGGCGACGGGGCGGTCGAAGTCGATCAGTTCCAGGGTCTCCGGGTGGGTGCGGACGTCCTCGGGGTCGCGTACATCGCCCGCGACGACCCGGGTCCGCTCGTTCTCCTCCAGCAACGCGCGTCCGTGGAGCAGTACTTGGGGGTCGATGTCGGCGTACACGACCCGCGACTCCGGAGCGTGCCGTTGTGCGATCTGGTGGACGTTGTCGGCGGTCGGCAGACCACTGCCGAGGTCGATGAACTGCCGCACGCCGGTCGTCGTCACGATCTCCGCGACGGCCCGGATCAGCGCCGCGCGGTTGGCGAAGGCGATCGCCACCGAACCGGGGAGGTCGCGCTTGAACACGTCACCGACCTCCCGGTCCACGGCGTAGTTGTCCGTGCCGCCGAGCAGGTAGTCGTAGACGCGGGCGATGCTCGGCCTTGTGCGGTCGATGGAGGGGCCTTCATCCGTCATGGCGGTCATCCTCCCTCGTCCGCGAAGTCGCGTGTGTGAAAAGGCGGAAGTGTCCGGCACGCAGACGAACGGGGCGGCGTACCTCGACGGTTGTCGGTGTACGCCGCCCTGGGGTGGGGCGGGTCGCGGGGACGGCCCGCGTGGTCATGGCGGTTACCTGGGGTCCTGGTTGAACTTGGAGGCGGACCAGAGGTAGCCGAGGACTGCGAGGGCCAGGCACCAGGCGATGGCGAGCCAGCCGTTGTTGCCGATCCCGGTGCCGAGGAGCAGTCCGCGCAGGGTTTCGATGGCGGGGGTGAACGGCTGGTACTGGGCGATGGGCTGGAACCAGCCGGGCATGGCGTCGATGGGGACGAAGGTGCTGGACAGCAGCGGCAACAGGATCAAGGGCATGGCGTTGTTGCCGGCGGCCTCGGCGTTCGGGCTGATCAGGCCCATGCCGACGGCGATCCAGGTGAGCGCGGTGGAGAAGAGCACCAGCAGCCCGAACGCCGCGAGCCATTCCCAGAGGGTGGCGTCGGTGGAGCGGAAGCCGATGGCCACGGCGACGGCGCCGACGAGGACGACGCTGATGACGGACTGCAGGACGCTGCCGATGACGTGACCGATGATCACCGAGCCGCGGTGGATCGCCATGGTGCGGAAGCGGGCGATGATGCCCTCGGTCATGTCGTTGCAGACGGAGACCGCGGTGCCGACCACGGTGCTGCCGATGGTCATCAGCAGCAGGCCGGGGACGACGAAGGCGATGTAGGCGGAGCGGTCCGGTCTGCCGCCGCCGATGCCGGCGCTCATGGTGTCGCCGAAGATGTAGACGAACAGGAGCAGCAGCATGATCGGGGTGAGCAGGAGGTTGAGGGTGAGGGAGGGGTAGCGCCGGGCGTGCAGGAGGTTGCGGCGCAGCATGGTGGAGGAGTCGCGCAGGGCGAGGGCGAGGGTGCTCATCGGGCGTTCTCCTTGGGCTGGTTCGGGATGCCGGCGCCGCCGGTGAGGGCGAAGAAGACGTCGTCGAGGTCGGGGGTGTGCACGGTCAGTTCGTCGGCCTCGATGCCGGCCGTGTCCAACCGGTCGAGGATGAGGCGCAGTTCGCGCTGGCTGCCGTCGCTGGGGATGTGCAGGGCGAGGGCCTGGTCGTCCCGGGTGACCTCGTGCAGGGCGGTGGCGGCGCTCTGGTAGGCGGCGGGGTCGGTGAAGCGGAGCCGGACGTGTCCGCCGGGGACGATGCGCTTGAGTTCGTCGGCGGTGCCCTGGGCGGCGATCCTCCCGCCGTGGAGGACTGCGATGCGGTCGGCGAGTTCGTCGGCCTCCTCCAGGTACTGGGTGGTGAGGAAGACGGTGACGCCGCCGGTGACGAGTTCGCGGATGATCTGCCACATGTTGTGCCGGGAGCGCGGGTCGAGGCCGGTGGTCGGCTCGTCGAGGAAGATGATGCGGGGGCTGCCGACCAGGGTCATGGCGATGTCGAGGCGGCGCTTCATGCCGCCGGAGTAGGTGGACGCCGGCTTTTTCGCGGCGTCGGTGAGGTCGAAGCGCTCCAGCAGTTCGGCACTCACCCGGCGCCCTTCGCGCCGGGTGAGGTGGTTGAGGTCGGCCATGAGGAGCATGTTCTCCTCACCGGTGATCAGGCCGTCGACGGCGGAGAACTGCCCGGTGACGCCGATCGCGGCGCGCACGGCCTGCCCTTCGGTGCCGAGGTCGTGACCGCCGACGCGGACGGAACCGCTGTCGGGGTCGGGCGAGATGAGGGTGGAGAGGATGTTGACGGCCGTGGTCTTGCCGGCGCCGTTCGGGCCGAGCAGGGAGAAGATCGTTCCCTCCGGTACGGCCAGGTCGACGCCGTCCAGGACGGTCTTGTCGCCGTAGGACTTGCGCAGTCCGTTCGCCGCGATGGCCAGGTCGGTCATGAGAGGTGCCCCCTTGGTTGCTGTCTGCGGATTCAGAGGCTGCGGGCGGTGATGTCGCCGTAGGCGGTGGTGGCGTGGATGGTCAGGCCGGCGGCGGCGCCGTCGGCGTTCTTCAGCGCGTTGTGGATCCGGCCGTAGCCGGTACCGGCGTCCAGTGAGGCGGAGACTCCGCGGGCGGCGCCGACGGTGATCTCGCCGTGCTGGGTGCGCAGGGTGACCTCGCCGCGCTGGGCCTCGGCGACGCTGATGTCGCCCTTGTGGGTGCTGATCTCGGCGGGGCCGCCCAGGCGGCCGACCGCGACGTCGCCGGCCTGGAGGGCGAGGCGTGCGCCCGCGGTCTCGTCGAGCTTGACCGAGCCCTGCGCGCCCTCGAAGTCGACGTCGCCCAGGCGCCCGACGCCCCGGAGTTCGGCGAGGGCCGCCTTCGCCTCGACGCGGGAGCCGGCGGGCAACTGGACGGTCACCTCGACGGATCCGGACGAGCCGAGGATCCGGTTCGACGCCGCGGGGGCCTCGATCCGCAGGACGCCATCGGCGTAGGTGACCTCGATCCTCTCCGCCGCCTTCACGTCGCGGCCCTTGGAGGCGTCGGCGGGCAGTACCTCGACCGTGGTGTCGGCCCGGTCGGCGGCGATGAACCGGATGTGTCCCGCGGGGATGTCCAGGACGGCGGAGACCGGGGCGGGGGTGTCGAACGTCTGCATGGTGTGCTCCCTCTTCCGTGTCGTCGGGCCGTGCGACCCATTGTTTCCGACAAGGGAAAAGCTACGTTGCGTTCATGATTTCGGCAACGCGCATGTTGCGTTGCAGAAGAATCAGTGCAGGTAGAGGCGCCCATTTCGTTGCAACGGTTGACACGGCAACGCAACAGCACCAGAAGGGTGCGTTGCAATGGAGTGAGAGTGAACGCTATAGTGGGACCCACCACGCACCATGAAGGAGACCGCGATGCCGGGAGGCCGACTCACCCAGCAGGAACGCCAGCAGATCTCGCTGGGGCTGGCCGACGGCCTCGCCTACGCGGAGATCGCCAGGCGTCTCGACCGTCCGACCTCGACCGTCACCCGCGAGGTGATGCGCAACGGCGGCCCCACCGCCTACCGCGCCGACCTGGCCCATCGCGCGACCGAACACCGCGCCCACCGCCGCAGGCAGACCACCCCCCGCGACACGACGGCCGCGCCGCAGGCCCACGGCCGCGACGCCGAGGCCGTGCGCGAGTACGAGGAGGCGTTCACCACCCTCCTGATGCGGCAGGGCCTGCCGAAGATGATGTCCCGGGTGCTGACCTGCCTCTACACCGACGACACGGGCAGCCTCACCGCGTCGGAACTGGCCCGGCACCTCCAGGTCAGCCCGGCGTCGATCTCCAAGGCCATCACCCAGCTCGAGAGCCAGGGCCTCATCCGCCGGGAACGCGACGAACGCCGCCGCGAGCGCTACATAGTCGACAACGACGTCTGGTACCAGGGAATGATCGCCGCCGCCCGGTCCAACGCCGAACTCGCCCAGACCGCCCGCCGGGGCGTCGCCCTCCTCGGCCCCGACACCCCCGCCGCCGCCCGCCTGGAAAACATCGCCCGCTTCGTCGACTTCGTCGGCGAGAGCCTCGCCCGTGCCGCGGAACAGGCCCGCGACATCCTGTACGCGCAGCCCGAAACCCCCGAGGCCGGCACCGCCAGGCCGGACGAGACCCGCTGAGCGGCTGACGCGGCCGCGTACACATACGAAACGAGGGCCCCGACCGTAAAGGTCCGATCTTGCTGGTCTTTGGTCATCCGTCACCGGATCGCAGGAACCTCGACCTGCTACCTCGGAGGTCAGCACTCCTTCGTGACGGCACCGGCTTTCTTCGCCCGCCCGGCGCCGCCGCATCGTGTGAAACGCCGTCGGCGGCTGCCACGACTTGGCAGGATGTGGCCGGTAGCACCAGTACGGCGGTTTCCTCGACGAATTGCGAAACAGGCCGAACTTCCCCGGCAATGGGCAGGCGATCCGGCAAGTGCATCGGTCGCATTGGCGAGCGTGGACGCAGTGAGAAAACATAGGCCAACGCTCACCTTGCTTCTTGAATGCGGCATCAGCCGCACCCACAGATGCAACACAGGAAGAAGTAAGCGGCGATCAACGTCGGTTGACGACGTGCCAGGAGGGGATATCTCCATGTCCTTCGCCAAGATCACGCCGGCCAAGAAGGCCAAGAAAAAGGAATTTCACGCCGGACACGGTCCACGGCTGACCGGGCGCCTCATCCTCCGACACCGGCGAGGGCGGCACGGACCGCGGCGAGGATGGTCCGGGGGTTGGCCGGTACCGGGACCCCCTGGACCGCCACGGTCGGCGTTCCGCCCACGCCCCGCTGGGCGGCCATCGCCGTCACGTAAGAGCTCCAGTCCAGGTAGACGCCCTGCCGGACGCACGCGGCGAACGACCTGTCCGCCAGTCCGACCGCGCGGCCGAGCTCGACCAGTTCGTCATCGGACAGGCCCGGCCCGCCCTCGGGGGGCTGGTTGGCGAACAGCGCGTACAGGTACTCCATGAAGTGGCCGCCATCGGACGCGCAGCCCGACGCCGCCGAGGCACGGGAGGAGTACCGGGTGGTGGACAAGTCGTCGAGAAAGCCCATCGGGTGGTAGACGAGACTGATCGCCTCGTCGGCCACCAGCTCGTCAAGGAGTGGCCCGCTCTTCCCCTCGAACTGCTTGCAGAACGGGCACAGAAAGTCGATGAAGGCATCCACCTGTACCGGGCCGGCTCCGACGACGATGCCGTCCCCGGTCGGCGAGGCACTGGCCGGAACCCGGGAGGGCGAGCTGATGTGGGGCGTCGGAGTACTCATGCCCGGTCCCCTGTCGTGACGTCGATGGAGTTCGTGTCATAACACGCGACAGGCGTGGCAAGCCGGCCACGCGCCAAAAGCCGGCCACGTGCGCCGGGCCCTCGAATGCGGCACCGGAAAGGCGCACATGCCGCGCCACCGCTTCTTCCAGCCTCCCACCGGCCCGGTGGATGTCAAACAAGCGCTTGCGAGCGATTCTCATGGCGTGCGCGCAGCCGTGTTCCGGGCCCCTGGACGTCCGACGCCAGACGTTCTGGAACTTGTTCGGCGATTGCGACATCAGATCCTGGAGCTCCGTGCCGGGGACGGCTTCTGCCAGAGTCATGAAAACCGCCGCAACGTCCCTGCGCGCCACGGTCTCATCGACGCCCGCCCGCTCACTCGCTCGCCGGACGAACTCGGCAACGCCGAAATTCTGGGCGACATCCTCCGGTGGGAGCAGGAGCGGGGCGAGCTCGGCGATCTCGGCGGGCAGGACGCCGACCAGGTGCCTGGCCTCGCCGCCGGTGATCCGCTCGGCCGGCGTCAGCATCGTGGCCCGGGTCAGCTCCCTGGCCCGCTACTCGGGCACGTGGGCCCGCCGGCTGACCTGTCCATGGCGCCTGCTATCCGGCAACGCATCACGGTACTGCGCATGCACTGCCCCAAACGGTGATCGAAACGCCGGCGCGAATCTGCGGCCGGTGCCGAAAGCGCCGGTCACCGCCCGCCCTCTTCGCCCTCCTCGGTAAGGGGGCGCACCGCGTCCAGCAGGGCCCTCAACGCACCGGTGAGCGTCCCGACCTCGGCGACGCACTGGGCGGACGGGTCCTGCGGGTACTGCCGCTCGGCCTGCTCGGCGGCGTTCGCCAGGGTCTGCTCGGCGGCCTGAACCGCGGCGCGCAGGGCGGCACGTTCGATATTGCCGGGCATGTGATCTCCCTCGGATTCGCCGCCGGGCACAGGATTCCCCGGAATGCTTAGACGTCCCCATCAGCCGGTTTTGCCGGGAACGCCACGGGTAGCACGGCCGGTACGAAGTGCCCCGGACAATAACTGAGAGGAGGAGGCATCCCACAAGCGTACGGGACGTGCTGGACGCGCCGCAGGACGTCGACTTCCCTGCGGGCAAGGAGGAACTGGTCCAGGCCGCCGAGAATGCATGCCGGAGAGGCGCTTCGCGCCATTCCCTCGGAATTCCCTCGGACGAGTACGGCAGCCGGGATGAGGTGGCCAGGTCGGTGCGCCTCGACCCTGCATCCGAACTGGACCTGAGCGCGGCGCAGCGCGTGGAGCAGGACCGGCGTGGCGGCCGCCCCGGCGGCCGGTCGCCGCACCTTGCGTGACCTCCCCAGCCGGAGGTGTGTAAGCAACCTCCCACCGGGTACACCGATATGTCCAAAATACGGATGTGTAAATCGTGGAGGTGAGTTCTGATGGCAGTCACCGTTGAAGCGGTCATCCCGCTGCTGCGCGACGTCCGCGATGCCGAGGAGGCGGTAGCCGGCCAGTTGCGGGCGGATCTGGCCGCCGAACCCGCGAGGGACCACCGGCAGACCCTGGAGGACCACATCCAGGAGGTCGATGACCACATCCACGAGCTCAATCGCCGCCTGGAGCAGCTGACCACCCAAGGACCGTTGTCCGAGGCCTTCATCACCCTGGGCGGTCAGGCCGTGAGCACCGGCCGCGTGCTGTTGCGGATGATGTCGGGGCTGCCGTCAGCCGTGCGGGCCGGGCACGACGGTCACACTCCGCAACGCCTCCTGAAGGACATCGAGGAGGAGTTCGCCGTCGCGGCCAAGGCGGCGGCGGCCGCCCGCGCGGCAGAGCGTTTCGCCGATGAGATCGGCGACAGCCTCGACGCCGACATGCTCCGGGGCATCCGCATCGACGACGAGCGGTTCCTCAACAACCTGGACCACAGCCTGGAAGAGGCGGCAGACGTGGTGGTCCGCGTCAAGACCAGCGAGGCCGGCGGCGAAACCGCACAGGCCTCCTGAGCAGTGCCGCCATCCTCACCGTCCCCGGGTGCCGGACCGCCCGGGGACGGATATGTCGCGCTCAGGCGCCGTGCGCGTCCCGGACGCCGAGTTCGTCGATGTGCCCCAGCAGGTCGAGGGGGTCGGCGTACACCCGGAACGCCTGGGCCCGCTCCAGTTCGTCCTGCCCATACCCTCCGGACAGCAGCGCCACTCCGAGTGCTTCCGCCCGCCGCGCAGCCAGCAGATCCCACACACTGTCTCCGACGACGACACAGTCGCGGGCGGGGATGCCGAGCCGCGCCGCGCCCGCCAGGAACAGATCCGGGTCGGGTTTGGCGCGGCTGACTTCCTCGCGGGTGACCGTCGGCACGTCAGACGGCACGGCGAGTCCGGCGAGCATGGGTGCGGCGTCGTCCCGGCGGGCGCTGGTGGCGATCGTCCAGGGGACGCCGCAGTCCGTCAGCGTCCGGAGAAGCTCGGCGGCTCCGGGCAGCGGCCGGATGGCGTTCGTCCAGCCTTCGAAGTGGCGGTGATGGGCGTTCTGCAGTTCCTCGGCCTCCTTCGGCGTCAGCCGTACGCCGGTCTCGCGCAGCAGGGAGTGCACGAGCAGGCCGCCGCTCATCCCGATCCTCCGGTGGATCCGCCAGATCGCCAGGGCGATGCCCATCTCGCTCAACGCCTGCTGCCAGGCGATGACGTGCTGGTACACGCTGTCGACGAGCGTCCCGTCCAGGTCGAAGACGAACGCCGCGGGCCGGGTGGGCGTACCGTCGGACATCTTCCACACCCCTCCCGTCAGCCGCCGGCCCGGGCCGGCGGGGCATAGGCACTGGAGGACAGCCGCTGCGCCCGGGACTCCTCGACCGCGTCCTTCAGGGCGGTGCGGAAGCGGCCAGGACCCCAGGAGCGCCCCTGACGGCCTGTTCAAGCGTCTGCCGGCCGAGCGGCCCTATCGTTCGAGTGCCGCCGCCTCCTCGTCGATCTCCTCGTTGTGCGACCGGCCGACCATGGCGGCGGTGCGGCTGGTCGGACCACCGTCATGCTGCGCGCCGGTTATGCAGTCGGCATCGGTCCACGGTGACCAAATCGCGCGGTCGGAATCGATCCAGCGGGCTGAGACACCGCGGACGAGTGGGCGGTTCTCACAGGTCGGCAATGCACGGCGCATGGGTCAGGAATCCGGCCTCTCGCAAGACGGCACCGGAGCGGTCGGGTGAGGTGTTCGAGCTGTCGACGCTCGCCACTTCGATGTTCGAGTCGCCGGGGAGCGTCGCCCTCGGAGCGTCCTGCCTGCTGTCCACGGGCTGCCGCCTGGCCGTTGCCGCACATGTGCTGCGCGACGGAGCCCTGGTCAGGCGCGGTTCCTCGCCGACGGCGCCCGTCCCGACGACAGCGCCGTGGCCGCCGGGATGCCGGCGCTGCAGGGCCGCGACGGCAGGCTGAGCCTGCCCGGCGGGGGCAGTACCTGGGCGTTCGCGCTGCGCCACCGTGACCGCTGCCCGGGGTACCGCACCATCCGCTCGGTGGTACTGCCGTCGGCGCAGGACTTCTTCCTGGCCGCGATGCTGGCACGACAGACCGGTGCCGCGTCGGCCCACGCCTTGTTGCGGGACGAGCGCGCCGAGACGGTCCGGCTGCGCCGGGTACCCTTGCGCCCGGGCCACAACCACCTTCCCGAACCGCCACAGCCGGACGGCACGAACTCCGCTCCGGCCGACCGGAGTCAACCGCACATGAGAACGGTCTGCGGACCGACCGAGCGCCGCGCCACTGTTCAGAAAGGCGCCGAGTGCCGTGCCGTGGGGGGCGCTCGCATTCCTTCGGTCGTCAGCGGTTGGTCCGTGCGTCAGGGCACGGACCGCTCGCCGTCACCGTGCCGACGACGTGCGGACAGGCGGAGGCGTGTTGTGTCGCGTGTTCACGGTGTCGAGCATTTCGTCCGGGCGCTTCCGCCTGCAGGATCAAATGGCGACTTCGCTTCTTGTACTGGACGGACGAAGGGAGATACCGGCAGCGGAATGCCCACCGAGCCGCGCAAAATGTCATAAAATGGAAGATGCCGTCACCCCGCGCCGTTTGACCAGAGATCGAGGTGACGCCATGAATGCCGTTGCACAGGACATCGCCTCAAGGCGCCGAGGGTCTGTCACCGGGTGCCGAACCTGCTCTCCTGGCCCGTGCCAGCCGCACGGCACGCAACAGGCGCAAGGGGAAGAGCCCCACCAACGGTGCCCGTCTCCCGAGGTCCTCGGCGTCCTCATGGTCGAACGCCCGCGCATAACGCTCCGCGTCCTCGGCGCTCGGATACCGCTTGCTGCCGTGCGCCCCGCAACCGCGCTCGCAGCGCCAGCGCATGGTGGCGCCCTCGCTCTGGAAGCGGAACCGGTGTCCGACAAGACGGCAGCGCAGCACAAGGAGGGACGTTACGCCGGACACGGGGCGCGAGCCCGGTCGATCGCCCGTACGGCGGATCGGCCGTGTCCCGAGGCGGAAGGGGCGGCGGCATGACCACCACCCCCGAACTCCGTGTCATCACCACGAAGGTCCCAGCCCGCCTCGACCGGCTGCCGTGGTCCCGGTTCCACTGGCGGATCGTCATCGGCCTCGGCACCGTCTGGATTCTCGACGGGCTCGAAGTGACCGTCGTCGGCGCGGTCGCCTCACGCATGACCGAACCGAACAGCGGCATCCACCTCACCAGCGCCGACATCGGCACGGCCGCCGCGATCTACGTGGCGGGCGCATGCGTCGGTGCCCTGCTCTTCGGCCGGCTCACCGACCGCTACGGGCGCAAGAAGCTGTTCATGCTGACGCTCGGCATCTACATCCTCGCCACGGTCGCGACCGCCTTCGCCCACGACGCCTGGTACCTCTATCTCGCCCGGTTCTTCACCGGCATGGGCATCGGCGGGGAGTACGCGGCGATCAACTCGGCCATCGACGAACTGATCCCCGCCCGCAACCGGGGGCAGGTGGATCTGGCCATCAACGGCAGCTACTGGGTGGGAGCCGCCCTCGGCAGCCTGGCCGCCCTGGTGCTCCTCGACGAGAACCTGCTCCCGGCCGGCCTCGGCTGGCGGCTGGCCTTCGGCCTCGGCGGCATCCTCGGTCTCGGCATCATGATGGTCCGCCGCCATGTACCGGAGAGCCCGCGCTGGCTGTTCATTCACGGTCACGAGGACGAGGCCGAACGCATTGTCGACCAGATCGAGGCCGAGGTACGCCGGGAGACCGGTCGGGACCTGCCCGAGCCGGCCGAGGCCGTCACCGTCCGGCAACGTGACGTGATCCCGTTCACCGAGATCGGCCGAGTGGCCCTGCAGCGGTACCCGCGACGCGCCCTCCTCGGCCTTGCCCTCTTCGTCGGCCAGGCCTTCCTGTACAACGCGACTGTCTTCGACCTGGGCACGCTCCTGAGCGGGTTCTTCGGCGTGGGCTCCAGCTCGGTGCCGTACTTCCTCATCATCTTCGCGATCGCCAACTTCCTCGGCCCGCTGTTGCTCGGTCGGCTGTTCGACACCGTGGGCCGCAAGCCGATGATCGCGGGCACCTACTTCGGCTCGGCCGCCGTGGCGGTGGTCCTCGCCGTCCTGCTGGTCAACGGCTCGCTGACGGCCTGGTCGTTCTTCCTTCTGGTCTCGTTGACCTTCTTCGTCGCGTCCGCCGGAGCGAGCTCCGCCTACCTGACCGTCAGCGAGGTCTTCCCCATGGAGACCCGAGCCCTGTCCATCTCCCTGTTCTTCGCCGTCGGCACCGCCGTGGGCGGCATCACCGGGCCGCTGCTGTTCGGACACTTCATTCACAGCGGCAACACCACCCTCGTGGCCACCGGCTTCTTCATCGGAGCGGCGGCCATGGCCCTCGGCGGGCTGGCCGAGGTCGCCTTCGGAGTGAAGGCCGAACAGCAGTCCCTGGAGAACATCGCCAGGCCGCTGACCGCCGAGGAAGCCGACGCGGCCTGGCGCGGTGAGCGGGCGCCCCAGGACGAACGGGACCGCCTCCGCCCCGCGGACGTACGGCAGGCCGCACGCGAGCGGGACCAGCGGATCGCCGACCGCACGGCCGGCCGCCGGGTGCGAGAAGGCACCGGGGCGCGGCGGTACCGTCCGGGCGCCGGCGCGGGCAGCTCTTTCTACTCGCCGGGGATGGCCGGAACCACAGGCGCCGCGAGCCGCACCACCGCCATGGCCGAGCAGCGCCTCGACGAGGAGATCGAAGAACTGGTCCGGGCCCTCGAAGAGAGCGGGCCCGCCACCCGCGAAGGGCTCGAGCAGGCCGTACACGGCCGGTCGTGGGGACCCGGGCGCTTCGCAGGCGCCTTGCGGGAGGCCGTCGGGGAGTCCCGCGCCCGACACCTGCCGGACGACCGTTACGCGCCGCCGGACAAGCCGGGCGGAGCGTCCGGCTCCCGACGGAACCGCGGCGCGTGAGCTCTGGCCGGTAACGTGCTCACTCCCCCGGCCCCGGTGGTGGACCTGGTCAGGCGGCGCAGGGAATCCGTCGTCGTCCGGACGCTGCGGTCGACCGCCGCCGCGGCCCTCGCCCACCTCGCCGGTCTGTGGCTGTCCGGCAATGCGCAGCCCCTGCCGGCTCCGGTGACGGCCGTGCGCGTCGTGCAGGTCACGCTGTACGCGACCTTGACCCTCGGTATCCAGCGCGTCGCCGGCGTGGTCGCCGGCGTGCTGATCGCCGTCGGCTTCGCGAACGCCGTGGGACTGACCTGGTGGAGCCGAGCCCGGCGCCGACACGACCGGACCACGCTGGGAGGTCTGCTGCGTTCGCTGCGGTCCGGCGAACTGCGGGGGTGGTGGGGCGGTCGCATGGATCCGAGCAGGAGCTGGTCGTTCGGCCGCTCCGGACGATGAAGAACACATCACGAGCCGGGAGGAACAATGCGGAACCGGACACTGAGCAAGATCGGTACACGGCTGTTGCGTCTGCGCCATGACTCGTCGCAGAGCTCACAGGACCGGGCGGCGCCGGCCGACTACGGACTGGACCACGGGCAGGTCGCCGAATTCGTCGCCGGCACGCTGGACGCGGAGAGCGAGGCGGCGCTCGCCCATCAGGTGGCGCGGCTGCTGCCCTTCCACTGGACCTGGCCCAACCGGGTCGCGGAGGCGATGTCGCAGATCATGGACCACTTCGGTGATCAGCGTGAGCTGATGGCCTGGCTGGATCGACACCCCGGCCTGCCACGGCTGGTGGCACGCCTGTACGTCTTCATGGGCCTCCTCGACTGGTACAGCGCGGTGCCCGCGGTCGTGACCGCGATGCGTGAGTACCGGGAGCGGACACCGTATCCGCCGGGCCTGGAGCCCTACTTGGTGCCTGCCACCGATGACGACACACTCGCGAGCATTGCTTTCAAGGTCGAGAAACTGCTCAGCGAGGAGCGTAACCAGGAGGCCGTCGAACTGGCCCTGGCCACTGCGGCATGGCTGCAGCAGATCGCGCCGCGGGCGCGGGAACTCTCTCCTGAGGTCCGCGACTTGGACGAGCTGATGGGGCACGCTCAGCAAGATATCCGGGCGGCAGCAGCCGACATTTGAACACGACAGTCGATGCGGCGGTGAACGGCATGACGGTGAAACTGAACGCGAGGGCGTTCAACCACGCAAAGAAACTGACCGAAGAGGACCGGATCGTCCTGGACGACCGGGACGAGTGGAGCGAGCACCGGCCTTCGGCAGCGGACGAGAACGCCTACCTCGAGGAGCACGGATTCAATGAGTACGCCAGGTGGTACCTGGGCATCGACGACGAGATGGGAGAGGAGACCAAGGGCCGGTACAAGTTCCCCTACGGCGATTTCGAGCGCGTCCACCGCTGCGGTGTGCTCTCCGCCGAGGTACGCGCCGGACAGCAGAAATACGCGGACATCGAGAACGCCGCCGCGCATCTGCACGGAATGCTGGACGGCAGGCGGGCCGGGAACCGGTGACAGCGCCGAAACTGCATCCTCACCCGGCCCCCGGCGAAGGATCGTCCAGTGGTGCCAGGGTCTTTCGTTTGGGATCAGGCCGGATCAGGGAGCCGGGTCCGGTGCCGTGCATCGCAAGGCGGAGGAGGGCACCATGGCGGCGCCATGGCAACCGACGACAACGCGGCGAGGCGCGGTGCCAGACCCCGCGAGCCCGGCATGATCCAAACGAGAGGCCCTCTAGGCGTCGCCGCCCCGCTCGCCCTCCGCCTGGGACGGCTCGCTCCGGGGGACGTCCGGGTGCTGTTCCGTTGCGGTACGCTCGCCCGTCTCGTCCCGCTCGCCCTCGGCCTGCGAGGGTGTGCGCGAGTACCAGGCGTCGTAATCAGGGGCTCCGGATTTCATGACGGGCCTCCTTCGTCGCTCACGTCCATCCTTCCCTCTCAGGCTGTGGCGGAACGTCTGCGGCCGCACCGTGCGAACGGCAATCCAGCGTCGTCCAGAGAGGCTATCCGCTTCGAGGCCGCCGACCGGGCCCCCAGACAACGCGCCCGCGCCTACCAGCGGCAGGAACGCCCCAACCGGCGAAGCAGCCACCGCGCCTACGTCCTGTGCGGACGGGTGAGGTGCACGCTGTGCGGACGGAAGATGCAGCCCTCCCCGATCCGCGACCGCGTCTACTACCGGTGCGGTACAAGGAACAGGAAGCCGCCCTTCACCCGGGCTCGACCACCCGCGGACCATCAACCCGCGCGAAGACATCCTGTGCGGGCCACTGGACACGTGGACCGCCCGCGCCTTCGCCCCGGAGCGGGTCTCCAGACCGCCGACACCGAAGAAGGAGCCCCTCCACGAAGCGCTGGGCATCACGATCACGTATGACAACGCAACGAGGACCACGACCGTCAGGTCGAGGCCCTCGATTCCGTATCGCTATAAGGAGTGTCCGAGGGGGGACTTGAACCCCCACGCCCGATAAAGGGCACTAGCACCTCAAGCTAGCGCGTCTGCCATTCCGCCACCCGGACAAGGTGTCCGCCGCCCGGCCGGGGGTGTTCCCCGCGGCGACATGGACAACAATACCAAGACTTCGGAGTGCGTTTCACCTGCGTATCCGTGTGATGGGCGGCGGACGGGGAGCCTTGTGGCATCCGCCCGCCGCCCCGTACGGACAGTGACCGTACGGCTACGCGAGACGCGGCGTCAGGGCATCAGTCGGTACCCCGGGAAGTTGCCGGGCGGCCGCTCACTCGCGGGGCCCTGGGTCACGGCGCGGACCAGTAGTTCGCCGCCGACGAAGGCGCCGCGCCAGGAGGCGCCGAAGCCACCGAAGAGTTCGTCGCGGTCGCCGCGGGAGCGGGGTGTGCCGTGGCCGGTCTTGAAGGCGCGGATCTGCGGGGCCAGCCGTTCGAAGGTGGCCCGGTCGTCCGTGGCGAGGGTGGCGACGAGGGCGCCGTTGGACGCGTTCATCGCGGCCAGCAGCTCCGCCTCGGTGTCGACCAGGACGATCGTGTCGACCGGGCCGAAGGGTTCGGCGTGGTGGAGCGGGGAGGAACGGGGCGGGTTGAGCAGGGTGACCGGGTGGACGTAGGCCGAGGTGTCCTGGCCGGGGAGGAAGCGGGCGTCGGCCTCCTTGCCGCGGTACAGGGGAACGGCGCCGCGGTCGACGGCCTCCGTGACCTGGTCGCGCAGTTCCTTCGCCTTGGCCGCGTTGATCAGCGGGCCGAAGTCGAGGTCCGGGCAGGGGTCGTCCTCCCGCTCCACCGCCAGGGGGTGGCCCACCCGCACCCTGCGGACGGCCGGCAGGTACGCCGCGAGGAAGGCGTCGAAGGAGTCGCGCTGGACCACGAAGCGCGGGTAGGCCGTGCAGCGCTGTTTGCCGTAGTCGAAGAGTTTCGGGACGACGGCCGCGAGCGCGTCCCAGTCCGAGTAGTTCCAGATGCCCCAGGTGTTCAGGCCCTCCTGTTCGAGGATGTGCCGTTTGCCGAGGTCGGCTACGGCCGTGGCGACGGCGGCGCCGGTGTCGCGGCCGCCGACGAAGGAGACGCAGCCGATCTCGGGTGCCCGGACGAGGGCCTCGGAGAGCTCTCCCCCGCTGCCGCTGACCAAGGTGACGGGGAGCCCTTCGCGGGCGGCGAGCGCGCAGGCCAGGGTGAGGCAGGCGACCCCGCCGTCGGTGGGGGTCTTGGCGATGACGGCGTTGCCCGCGAGCGCCTGGACGAGCAGGGCGTGCACGAGGACGCTCATCGGGTAGTTCCAGCTCGCGATGTTGGAGACCGGGCCGTCCAGCGGGGCCCGGCCGGCGAGCATCGGCTCGATGCCGTCGACGTACCAGCGGACCCCGTCGATGGCGCGGTCCACGTCCGCCTGGGCGAGCCGCCAGGGCTTGCCGATCTCCCAGACGAGGAGGAGGGCGAGGAGTTCGCGGTGCTCGGTGAGCGCGTCGAGGGTGGCGGCGACCCGCGCCCGGCGTTCGGTCAGGGGGACGTGCCGCCAGGCGCGGTGCTGGTCGAGGGAGGCGGCCACGGCCCGGCGGGCGGTGGCCCGGTCCAGCCGGGGCGGCCCGGCGACGGGGGTGCCGTCGACCGGGCTGATGGCGGGCAGTGCCCGGCCGTCGGCGTGCCAGGCGGCGTTCCAGAGATTGAGGACGCGGTCGTCCCGGAACGCCTCGGGGGCGGCGGTGAGACAGCGCCGCCAGGCCTCGGTCCAGGAGGTGCCGTTCTTGAGGGTGAGGGTGGGTGCCATTCGGTTGCTCCGCTTCCGGTGCACGGTCGGGGGCGGGAGGTGCGTGGCTGTCCGGCTCCGCCGGGGCGCGGGAGGTACGTGACTGGTCCGGGTCCGCCGGGGCGCGGCCGGTGAGGGCCGCGCCCCGGCGGACGCCCGGCCGGTCGGGCCGCACGGCTCGCGCCGCCGTGCGGGCATGACGTGGTACGGCGCCGGGGCGTCCGGCGGAACACCGCGCGGGCCGGGGCGCAGCAAGGAAGTTACTGCCGCGGCAACATGTGCGACAGTGACCGCGTCTACACTATGAGTGACCTCACGTGCCGTCGCGCAGCAGGGTGAGCGCGAGCCGGGCCGTCTCGGTCGGGGTGGTGCCCACGCGGACGCCGGCCGCCTCCAGCGCCGCCTTCTTCGCCCGGGCCGTACCGGCCGAGCCGGAGACGATGGCGCCCGCGTGGCCCATGGTGCGGCCCTCGGGGGCGGTGAATCCGGCGACGTAGCCGACGACGGGCTTGGTGACGTGGTCGCGGATGTACGTGGCGGCGCGTTCTTCAGCGTCGCCGCCGATCTCCCCTATGAGCACGACGAGTTCGGTGTCGGGATCGTCCTGGAAGGCGGCCAGGCAGTCGATGTGGCCGGTGCCGATGACGGGGTCGCCACCGATGCCTACGCAGGTGGAGAAGCCGGTGTCGCGCAGTTCGTGCATCAACTGGTAGGTGAGGGTGCCCGACTTGGAGACCAGGCCGATGGGGCCGGGCTTGGTGATGTCGGCGGGGATGATGCCCGCGTCGCACTGGCCGGGGGTGATCAGGCCGGGGCAGTTGGGGCCGATGACGCGGGTGCCGCGCTGTGCGGCGTGGGTGGTGAAGGCGACGGTGTCGTGGACCGGGACGCCCTCGGTGATGACGACGGCGAGCGGGATGCGGGCGTCGGCGGCCTCGGTGACGGCCGCCCTGACGAAGGCGGGTGGGACGAAGACGACGGTGACGTCGGCTCCGGTGGCCCGGATGCCGTCGGCGACCGATCCGAAGACGGGGACCGCCTGTCCGTCGAAGTCGGCGGAGCGGCCCGCCTTGCGCGGGTTGACCCCGCCGACGACGTTCGTGCCGGCGGCGAGCATGCGCCGGGTGTGCTTCATGCCCTCGCCGCCGGTCATGCCCTGGACGAGGATCTTGCTCTCCTTCGTGAGGTAGATGGCCATGTTCCCTCTCCTCAGGCGGTGCGGGCGAGTTCGGCGGCCCGGCGGGCGGCGCCGTCCATGGTGGTGGCCTGCTCGACCAGCGGGTGGGCGCGCGCCTGGAGGACCGCCCGGCCCCGGGCCGCGTTGTTGCCGTCGAGCCGGACCACCAGCGGCCTGGTGGGCCGGATGCCGTCCACGGCGGCGACGTGCCCTCGGCGACGGCGTCGCAGGCGGTGATCCCGCCGAAGACGTTGACGAGGACGGACTTCACGGCCGGGTCGGAGAGGATCACCGACAGCCCGTCTGCCATGACCCGGGCGGAGGCGCCGCCGCCGATGTCCAGGAAGTTGGCGGGCCGCGCGCCGCTGCCGGCGACCACGTCCAGGGTCGACATGACCAGACCCGCGCCGTTGCCGATGACGCCGACCTCGCCGTCGAGTCTGACGTAGTCGAGGCCACGGGCGGCGGCCGCCGCCTCCAGCGGGTCGTGGTGCTCTTCCGGCTCGGCTCCCCAACGGGTCTGCCGGAAGCGGGCGTTGTCGTCGAGGGTGACCTTGCCGTCGAGGGCGAGGACCCGGCCGTCGGTGGTCGTCACGAGCGGGTTGACCTCGACGAGGAGCGCGTCCTGGCGGGTCAGTACCTGCCAGAGCCTGACGAGTACGTCCGCGGTGCGCGGGGGCAGGCCTGCCGCGTCGGCGATCTCGGCCGCCTTCGCGGAGGTGACGCCCCGTGCGGGATCGACGGGGATACGAGCCACCGCCTGCGGCCTGGTCGCGGCGATCTCCTCGATCTCCGTGCCACCCTCCGCCGAGGCGATCGCGAGGAAACCGCCCGCCGCGCGGTCGAGGACGTAGGAGACGTAGAACTCCCGCTCGATGTCGACGGGTTCGGCCACCATGATCTTGCCGACCCGGTGCCCCTTGATGTCCATGCCGAGGATCTGGCGTGCCGTGAGTTCCGCGGCTGCCGGGTCCGCGGCGAGTTTGACGCCGCCCGCCTTCCCGCGCCCGCCGGTCTTCACCTGCGCCTTGACGACGACCCGTCCGCCGAGCCTGCGGGCGATCTCCCGGGCCTGCTCGGACGAGTCGGTGACCTCCGCCTTCGGCACCACGATGCCGTGTTCTTCGAAGAGTTCCCTTGCCTGGTGCTCGTACAGGTCCATTCCGGCTCCTGTCTCGAAAGTGCCGCACGCCCCCTGGACACCACCCATCGGATGCGGGATAACAAGGTTCATACAGTATTCGTCGACTGTATGCAATCGACAGTCGACCGTATGCAGCGAACCCGTGGACGTGCCGCATCCGCGCGTCCCCTCCCCTCCCGAAGGGACAGGACTTCGCCATGCCCGACGACACCCAGGACGTCATCTCCGGTGGTCATCTCGTTGCCAAGGCGCTGAAGGCGGAAGGGGTCGACCGCATCTACACCCTCTGCGGCGGCCACATCATCGACATCTACGACGGCTGCGTCGACGAGGGCATAGAAGTCGTCGACGTCCGGCACGAACAGGTCGCCGCGCACGCCGCCGACGGCTACGCCCGGATCACCGGCAAACCCGGCTGCGCGGTGGTCACCGCGGGACCGGGCACGACGGACGCCGTCACGGGAGTGGCCAACGCCTTCCGCGCGGAGTCGCCGATGCTGTTGATCGGCGGCCAGGGCGCGCACACCCAGCACAAGATGGGGTCCCTGCAGGACCTGCCGCACGTCGACATGATGACGCCCATCACCAAGTTCGCGGCGACGGTGCCGGACACCGCGCGGGCGGCGGACATGGTGTCGATGGCGTTCCGCGAGTGCTACCACGGCGCGCCCGGCCCGTCCTTCCTGGAGATCCCGAGGGACGTCCTCGACGCGAAGGTGCCGGCGTCGAAGGCGCGCGTTCCGAGGCCCGGCGCCTACCGCGCATCGGCCCGGTCGGCCGGCGACCCGGAGGCCGTCGAGACCCTCGCCGACCTGCTGGTGCACGCGGAGAAGCCGGCGATCCTGCTCGGCAGCCAGGTGTGGACCACCCGCGGCACCGCGGCGGCCGTCGATCTCGTACGGGCGCTCGACATCCCCGCCTACATGAACGGCGCAGGGCGCGGCACGCTGCCGCCCGGCGACCCGCACCACTTCCAGCTCTCACGCCGGTACGCGTTCTCGAACGCCGATGTGATCGTGATCGTCGGCACCCCGTTCGACTTCCGCATGGGCTACGGCAAGCGCCTCTCCCCCGACGCCACCGTCGTGCAGATCGACCTGGACTACCGCACCGTCGGCAAGAACCGGGACATCGGCCTCGGCATCGTCGGCGACGCCGGACTCGTGCTGAAGTCCGTCGCCGAGGCCGCCTCCGGCCGTCTCGACGGCGGTGCGTCCCGGCGCAAGGAGTGGCTGGACGAGCTGCGGGCGGCCGAGCAGGCGGCGATCGCGAAGCGGCTGCCGCAACTGCGCTCGGACGCCTCCCCCATCCACCCCTACCGGCTGGTGAGCGAGATCAACGACTTCCTCACCGAGGACTCCGTCTACATCGGCGACGGCGGTGACATCGTCACCTTCTCCGGCCAGGTCGTACAGCCCAAGTCGCCCGGCCACTGGATGGATCCGGGCCCGCTCGGCACCCTCGGCGTCGGCGTCCCCTTCGTGCTCGCCGCCAAGCAGGCCCGCCCCGACAAGGAGGTGGTGGCCCTCTTCGGCGACGGCGCGTTCTCGCTCACCGGCTGGGACTTCGAGACGCTGGTCCGCTACGACCTGCCGTTCGTCGGCATCGTCGGCAACAACTCCTCGATGAACCAGATCCGTTACGGCCAGGCCGCCAAGTACGGCAAGGAGCGCGAGCGGGTCGGCAACACCCTCGGCGACGTGCCCTACGACCAGTTCGCGCGGATGCTCGGCGGCCACGGCGAGGAGGTCCGCGACCCCGCCGACATCGGCCCCGCCCTGCGCCGGGCCCGCGAGTCGGGCAAGCCGTCGCTGGTCAACGTCTGGGTCGACCCGGACGCGTACGCCCCCGGAACCATGAACCAGACGATGTACAAGTGAGGTGACTGCGGTGACCACCAAGGCACTGACCGGCATCCGCGTCCTCGACATGACCCATGTGCAGTCCGGGCCCTCCGCCACGCAGTTGCTGGCCTGGCTCGGCGCCGATGTCGTCAAGCTGGAGGCGCCGTCCGGGGACATCACCCGGGGGCAGCTGCGGGACCTGCCGGACGTCGACTCCCTCTACTTCACGATGCTCAACTGCAACAAGCGGAGCATCACCCTCAACACCAAGTCCGAGCGCGGCAAGGAGATCCTGACCGAGCTGATCCGCCGCTCGGACGTCATGGTCGAGAACTTCGGGCCGGGCGCGATCGACCGGATGGGGTTCACCTGGGACCGCATCCAGGAGATCAACCCGCGGATCGTCTACGCCTCGATCAAGGGCTTCGGGGAGGGCCCGTACACCGCCTTCAAGGCGTACGAGGTCGTCGCGCAGGCGATGGGCGGGTCGATGTCGACCACCGGCTTCGAGGACGGGCCGCCGCTCGCGACCGGCGCCCAGATCGGCGACTCGGGGACGGGTGTGCACGCCGTCGCGGGGATACTCGCGGCGCTGTTCCAGCGCGAGAGCACCGGACGCGGCCAGCGGGTCAACGTGGCCATGCAGCACGCCGTGCTCAACCTGTGCCGGGTGAAACTGCGCGACCAGCAGCGCCTGGCGCACGGACCGCTCGCCGAGTACCCCAACGAGGACTTCGGCGACGAGGTGCCCCGCTCGGGCAACGCCTCCGGCGGCGGCCAGCCCGGCTGGGCGGTCAAGTGCGCGCCGGGCGGACCCAACGACTACGTGTACGTCATCGTGCAGCCCGTCGGCTGGCAGCCGCTCAGCACCCTCATCGGCCGGCCGGAGCTGGCCGACGACCCCGAGTGGGCGACGCCGGAGGCCCGGCTGCCGAAGCTGAACAAGATGTTCCAGCTCATCGAGGAGTGGTCGTCGACGCTGCCCAAGTGGGAGGTGCTGGAGCGGCTGAACGCGCACAACATCCCGTGCGGGCCGATCCTGTCCACCAAGGAGATCATCGAGGACGACTCACTCGCCGCCAACGAGATGGTGGTGCGCGTCCCGCACCCCGAGCGCGGCGAGTTCGTCACGGTCGGCAGCCCGCTGAAGCTCTCCGACTCCCCCGTCGAGGTGAGCGCGTCACCGCTGCTCGGGGAGCACAACGAAGAGGTGTACGTCGGCGAACTCGGTCTCGGTGACGCGGAGTTGAGCCTGCTGAAGACGGACGGGGTGATCTGACGTGATGGCGGAGGACCGGAAGCTGCGGGTGCGGTCGCTGCTCGGCTCCGTGCGGGCGGAGGGCCGTACGGCGCTGACGGCGCCCGAGGGCAAGGTGGTCGCCGACGCGTACGGGATCGCCGTACCGGGCGAGGCGCTGGCCCGGGACGTGGACGAGGCGGTGGCCGCCGCCGCGCGGTTCGGCGGGCCGGTGGTGCTGAAGATCGTCTCGCCGGACATCCTGCACAAGACCGACGCCGGTGGTGTCGTCGTCGGCGTGGAGGGCGCGGCGGACGTGCGGGCCGCGTTCTGCCGGATCATCCAGAACGCACGGGCGTACGACGCGCAAGCGCGGATCGACGGCGTGCAGGTGCAGGAGCTGGTGCCAGAGGGGCAGGAGGTCATCGTCGGCGCGGTCACCGATCCCACGTTCGGGAAGGTGGTGGCGTTCGGGCTCGGCGGGGTGCTGGTCGAGGTGCTGAAGGACGTGACCTTCCGGCTGGCTCCCGTGGACGCCGGCGAGGCCCTGTCGATGCTGGACTCCATCCGGTCGGCGGAGATCCTGCGCGGGGTGCGCGGCCGGGCCGCAGTGGACCGGTGGGCGCTCGCCGAGCAGATCCGGCGGGTGTCCGAACTGGTCGCGGACTTCCCGGAGATCGCCGAGGTCGACCTCAACCCGGTGATCGCGACCCCCGACGGCGCGACGGCGGCCGACATCCGGGTGATCCTTGCCGAGTCACCGGCGCCGCCGCGCCGGCGGTACACCCGCGACGAGATCCTGACCTCGATGCGCCGGCTGATGCAGCCCTCCTCCGTCGCCGTCATCGGCGCCTCGAACGAGCAGGGCAAGATCGGCAATTCGGTGATGCGCAACCTCGTGGACGGCGGCTTCGCCGGGGAGATCCATCCGGTGAACCCCAGGGCCGATGACATCCTCGGCCGCAAGGCGTACAAGAGTGTCACGGACGTTCCCGGTGAGGTGGATGTGGCCGTCTTCGCCATTCCCGCCAAGTTCGTGGCCGCGGCTCTGGAGGAGGTGGGACGGAAGAAGATCCCCAACGCCGTCCTCATCCCCTCCGGATTCGCGGAGACCGGCGAGCACGAACTCCAGGCGGAGATCGTGGCGATCGCCGAGCGGCACGGCGTCCGCCTGCTGGGCCCGAACATCTACGGCTACTACTCGACCTGGCAGGACCTGTGCGCCACGTTCTGCACGCCGTACGACGTCAAGGGCGGGGTGGCGCTGACCTCGCAGTCCGGGGGCATCGGCATGGCCGTCCTGGGCTTCGCCCGCACCACCAGGACGGGTGTGTCGGCGATCGTCGGCCTCGGCAACAAGTCCGACCTGGACGAGGACGACCTGCTCACCTGGTTCGGTGAGGACCCGCACACCGAGTGCATCGCCATGCACCTGGAGGACCTCAAGGACGGGCGGGCCTTCGTGGAGGCGGCCCGCGCCACCGTGCCGAGGAAGCCGGTGGTGGTGCTCAAGGCCGGGCGTACGGCGGCGGGCGCCCGGGCGGCCGGCTCGCACACCGGCGCGCTCGCCGGCGACGACGCGGTGTACGACGACATCCTGCGGCAGGCGGGGGTGATCCGGGCGCCCGGCCTGAACGACATGCTGGAGTACGCCCGGGCCCTTCCCGTCCTGCCCGCCCCGAAGGGCGACAACGTCGTGATCATCACCGGCGCGGGCGGCAGCGGGGTGCTGCTGTCGGACGCGGTGACGGACAACGGCCTGTCCCTGATGGAGATCCCGCCCGACCTGGACGAGGCGTTCCGCCGGTTCATCCCGCCGTTCGGCGCGGCGGGCAACCCGGTCGACATCACGGGCGGTGAACCGCCGTCCACGTACGAGGCGACGATCCGGCTGGGCCTGGAGGACCCGCGCGTCCACGCGCTGGTGCTCGGCTACTGGCACACGATCGTCACCCCGCCGATGGTGTTCGCCGAGCTGACCGCGCGTGTGGTCGCCGAGGCCCGGGAGCGCGGCATCGAGAAGCCGGTCGTGGCGTCCCTCGCGGGTGACGTGGAGGTCGAGGAGGCCTGCCAGTACCTGTACGAGCGGGGTGTGGTGGCGTACCCGTACACCACCGAGCGCCCGGTGGCCGTCCTCGGCGCGAAGTACAAGTGGGCGCGGGCCGCGGGGCTGCTGTGAGAGCGCGGGGCCAAGTGGCGGTCGGGGGGCGGTTCATGAGGTGAGTGATGTGGGGCCGGCCGGCGGTGCGCGTCGGCCGGCCCCGGGACCCGTGCGCGCACGAAAGGCATTGGACAGGGGGCGCTGGCCAGAACTTTCGACGCAAGGGGTGCAGCCGCAGCATGGAAACCACCGATCCATCCGCCTCCCTCCTGTGCAGGGAGGTGAGGGACCGCAGGGGCCGCGTGTACCGGGTCGGCGAGAGCGCCGCCGAGCTGACGGGCCGCGGCCGGATCTGGATGGCCGTCCTGCCCTGGGTGGGCACGACGGGCATCGCCTGCGCCGCTTACGTGTTCGTCGCGGCACAGAACTCCTCGGCCGGAGGCCGCCGTTGGGACACCGGTCTCCTGTGGCCGGCGGCCCTGTGGGCGTTGTCCCAGATGGCCGTCGCCCTCCCGGCCGGACGACTGCGGGAGAGCGGCCGGCTCTCCGCCCGCGCGGCCGTGACGGCGGGAGCGTCCGGCGCGTCGGCCGGGTGTCTCACGCTCGCCCTCGCGCCGGGCCCGGCGGCCGCGCGGCTCGCGTCCGCCGTGCTCGGCGGTGCCGGTGCCGGGCTGGTGCACGCGACCTGTCTGACGCTGCCGGGCAAGTGGTACCCGGAGCGCCGGGGCGGTCCGACCGGCTTCGTGGCCAGTGGGCTCGCGTTCGGCGCCGTACCGCTTCTCCCCGGTCTCGGGTCGCTCGGCGCACGGGCGGACCGGTCTGCCGTACCGGCCCTGACGGGCGCCGCGGTGTGTCTGGTCGTGGCGGCGGCCGGCCGGCTCCTCCGGGACCCGCCGCGTGACTGGTGGCCGCCGCATGCCGACCCGCTCACGGTGCCCGCCGATCCGGTCGCCCGGCGTGTACGGGAGAAGAACCCGCCCGCCGTACGTCAGTACTCGCCTCAAGAGGCGGCCCGCACACCGGTGTTGTGGCTGATGTGGCTGTGCCTGCTGGGCGCGGCCGGGGTGACCGTGCTCGGCCTCCGCCTGCTCACGTCGTACGGCCGGGTGCCGGGGCAGGGCGACGGGATCTGGTACGCGGTCGTCGCCGGCGGTGTGGTCTCGGCGGGTGCCGGGGCGCTGTCCGACCGTCTGGGGCGGCGCGCCACGCTGAGCGCGGTCTGTCTGCTGCTGGGCCTCGCGCAGTTCGGGGCGGTGCTCGCGGGCCGGACGGGCAGCGGTCCGCTGCTCCTCGGCTGCGCGGCGGCCACCGGGCTGGCCGGCGGGTCGGCCCTGGCGCTGGTCACCGCGCTGGCCGCGGACCACTTCGGTGAGAACCACAGTGCGGGCGTCCATGGACTGCTCGCCGTCTCCTGGCTCCTCCCGGTTCTGGCCTGCTTCGGCACGAGTGCCGCCGCGGCCGCCGCCCGGGACCCCCACGGGGCCTTCCTCGTGGCGGGCTGCACCGCGCTCGCCTGCGCCGTACTGGCGCTGTTCCTCAAGGCTCCGGGCCGTCCCAGTGCCCGGCGCATCGTCCCCAATCCCCACCCGCTCGGCGAGGAGATGGCCTGAGATGACGGCTGATCCGATGGCAACAAGGAACACGCCGGCCGATCCCGGCGCGGCGCACCGCTCGTACCGTGAAGTCACCGACTCCCGGGGGCGGGTCTACCGCGTCGGCGAGACGGACCGCGACATACTCGGCCACTCGCGCAGGCTGATGGTGTACCTGCCGTGGATATCGATGATGGCCATCAGCGTCTCGGAGTACGCCTACGGCTCCGCCGAGGACACCCTGTCCGCGGCGCACGGCTGGACGCAGAGCAACACGTTCTGGATCCTCAGCGTCTGGGTCTTCTTCCAGGCGGGCATCGCGTTCCCGGCCGGGTGGCTGCGCGAGCGGGGGATCCTCACCGCGCGCCGGGCGATGTACACCGGGGCGGCGATGTGCCTGCTCGGCTTCCTGGCGCTCTCCCACTTCGACGACGTCGCCCTCGCCATCACCGGCTTCGGCGTGGTGGGCGGTCTCGGCTCGGGGCTGATCTACGCGACCTGTATCAACATGGTCGGCAAGTGGTTCCCGGAACGGCGCGGAGCGAAGACCGGTTTCGTCAACGGCGGCTTCGCCTACGGCTCGCTGCCGTTCATCTTCATCTTCAACTACGCCTTCGACACCGGGAACTTCGACGAGGTGCTCGACCTGATCGGCGTCTATGTGCTGATGGTGGTGGCGGTCTGCGCGTTCTTCTTCAAGGACCCGCCGAAGAACTGGTGGCCGGCCGACGTCGACCCGCTGTCGCACTCCGGTAACGGCAGAAGCGCCGCGAGCCTGGCCAAGAACCCGCCGGCGGTACGGCAGTTCACGCCGAAGGAGGCCATCAGGACCGGCATGCTGCCGCTGATGTGGATCACGATCGTGATGACCGGCGGCGTCTCGATCTTCGGTATCTCGTTCCAGGTCGACTTCGCCAAGGAGATCGGCTTCGGCCCGCTGGTCGCGGCCTCCTCGATGGGTGTCATGGCCGTCATCAACGGAGTGGGACGTGCCGTGGTCGGCTGGCTGTCGGACCTGTGGGGCCGCAAGAGGGCCCTGATCTTCGTCATCGTCGTGCTGGGCCTCGCCCAGTTCGGCGTCATCTGGGCCGGTGACATCAAGAACGAGTGGCTGTTCCTGTTCTTCGCCTTCCTCTCCGGCTTCGGCGGCGGTGCCTTCTACCCGATGTTCGCCGCGCTGACCCCGGACTACTTCGGCGAGAACTACAACGCCACCAACTACGGCCTTGTCTACAGCGGCAAGCTGATCAGCGGCCTGTTCGGCGGCGGACTCGGCTCGATGGTGGTGGGCGCCTGGGGCTACAACGGCGCCTACGCGCTGGCCGGCGGCGTGTCGATGGTGGCCGCCGCGATCGCCCTGCTGCTGCGGCAGCCGGGCCGGGACGGCGGGCCGGAACCGGCACCGGCAGCGGAGCCGCGGCCGGCCGCCTGACGGCCGGGCCGCGGCGCCGGGTGCGGGTGACGGTCCACGGGGCCGTCGCCCGCATCCCTGTCACGCGCCCCGGCGAGGGCCTGCCGCCGGGGCGCGGACGCCGGAAGCCGTACGCCGAGGCTTCCGCACCCGGCCCGGTCAGGCCGTCTCGCGCTCGTGGTAGGAGCGGCGGGTGTGTTCGGTGTGTTCCCGCATCAGGTCGGCGGCGCGCGGCGCGTCGTGGGCCGTGATGGCGGTGATCAGCTCGCGGTGCTCGATCCAGGACTGGCTGCCGCGCCGGCGGGCCACCGGGGTGTAGTACCAGCGCACCCGGCGGTCGACCTGGGCGGCGAGTTCGGCGAGGACCGCGTTGCCGGCCAGGTCCATGATCTTGGCGTGGAAGGCGGCGTTCAGGGCGACCGCGCGGTCCACGTCGTCGTCGGTGACCGCCCGCTCGCCCTGGGCGCACAGCTCCTCCAGGGCTTCGGTGCCCTTCCGGTCGGCGTTCAGGGCGGCGAGCCGGGCCGCCTCCGCTTCCAGGAGCGTACGGACCGTCAGGAGCTGGTCGGCCTCCTCCTCGGTCGGCTCGTGCACGAACGCGCCCTGGGCGGGCCGCAGATCGACCCAGCCCTCGGTGTTCAGCCGTTGCAGCGCCTCGCGCACCGGCTGGCGGGAGACGCCCAGGTGCCCGGCGAGTTCGCTCTCCACCAGGTGCTGGCCGGGCCGCAGGGCGCGGGTGGTGATGAGTTCCAGCAGGGCCTCGTAGACGCGGTCGCGCAGCGGTCCGGGCCGTTCGAGTCTGGGTACGGCTCCCTGCGGCAGTCCGGTCGACAACATCACGGTCCCCCTCCTCGGCAGGCCGGTGCACAGCCGTGCGCCAATGGAGCCAGTATCAATTGTCTATCGTCTACAGTCTACTGCGCACAAAAGGCCAGGGGCAGGGGACGACGAACGCGTCACACACCGGTGCGCGCCGGCGTCAGGGGCAGCGGACGACCTGTCCCGCGTACGACAGGTTGCCGCCGAAGCCGAACAGCAGGGCCGCGTCGCCGCTGCGGACCGCGCCCTGCTCGAGCAGCTTGGACAGGGCGAGCGGGATGCTGGCCGCCGAGGTGTTGCCGGACTCGGTGACATCGCGCGCGACGACGGCGTTCACCGCGCCCAGCTTCCGCGCGAGCGGCTCGATGATGCGCAGGTTGGCCTGGTGCAGGACGACCGCGGCGAGGTCGGCTGGGTCGAGTCCGGCTCTCTCACAGGCGCGCCGGGCGATGGGCGGGAGCTGGGTGGTGGCCCAGCGGTAGACGCTCTGCCCCTCCTGCGCGAACCGGGGCGGGGTGCCCTCGATGCGGACCGCGTTGCCCATCTCCGGCACCGATCCCCACAGCACCGGACCGATCCCGGGCTCCTGGCCCGGCGCGCACGCCTCGACCACGGCGGCCCCGGCCCCGTCGCCGACCAGGACGCAGGTGCTGCGGTCGCTCCAGTCGGTGACCTCGGACATCTTGTCGGCGCCGATGACCAGCGCCCGGGTCGCCGCGCCCGCCCGTACCGTGTGGTCGGCGGTGGCGAGGGCGTGGGTGAACCCGGCGCAGACGACGTTGACGTCCATCGCGGCGGGGCGCGGGATGCCGAGGCGGGCGGCCACCCGGGCCGCGGTGTTCGGGGAGCGGTCGATGGCGGTGGAGGTGGCCACCAGCACCAGGTCGATGTCAGCGGGCGTGAGCCCGGCGGCGGCGAGTGCCTTGGCGGCCGCGTGCGCGGCGAGTTCGTCGACCGGCTCGTCGGGGCCCGCGATGTGCCGGGTCCGGATGCCCACCCGGCCGCGGATCCACTCGTCGCTGGTGTCGACCATGCCGGCCAGGTCCTCGTTGGTGAGCACCCTGGCGGGCTGGTAGTGGCCGATGGCCGCGATGCGCGAGCCGTGCATGTCGGGGGTCCCCCTCGTTGCCGTGGGTAGCGGGAGCCACCAGTCTGGTCAGTGACTCGCGAGTACGGCGGCAGGCGAGGGCACAGGAATCGGGCATCCGAGTTGTCGGCTTCCGTCACACCCTCGGACGCCCGAACATTCACCCTGTGAACAACTGCGTGGCCTTCCGTACCAGCTCGTACAACCCGTAGGCGAGCGGCGCGCCCACCCACAGCCAGGCGAGAAGGATCAGTCCCGGCCGGCTAGGCGGGCTGCTGTCGCTGGGCATCTGCTGCCTCCCTCGGGGCGGGGACGTGGTGGCGTACGTGCACGGGACGGACGAACTCGTTGGCGACGAAACCGACGACCAGCAGGCCGATCATGATGCCGAAGGACAGCCCGTACAGCGACGCTCCGTGCTTCCCGGCCTCCTCCTGCCGGTCGGCGATCCAGTTGACGATGAGGGGTCCGAGCACACCGGCCGTGGACCAGGCGGTGAGCAGCCGGCCGTGGATGGCGCCGACCTGGTAGGTGCCGAAGAGGTCCTTCAGATAGGCGGGGATCGTCGCGAAGCCGCCGCCGTAGAAGGAGAGGATCACCAGCGCGCACAGCACGAACAGCGGCTTCGAGGCGTCCCCGAACAGTGCGATCAGCAGGTACATCACGGCACCGGCGCCGAGGTAGACGCGATAGATGTTCTTGCGGCCGATCCGGTCGGAGGCGGAGGACCAGCCGATCCGGCCGGCCATGTTGGCGGCCGACAGCAGCGCGACGAACCCGGCGGCCGCCGAGGCCGACACCGGGGTGGAGCTGTCGGCGAAGAAGTCCGTGATCATCGGCGCGGCCTTCTCCAGGATGCCGATGCCCGCGGTCACGTTCATGCACAGCACCACCCACAGGCACCAGAACTGCGGGGTGCGCACGGCGCCGCGGGCGGAGACGCGTACGCCGGTGTCGGCGGCCGGTCCGCCCTCGGCCGGCCTCTCGGCGCGCGGCACGCGCACGAGCAGCACGCCGAGCGTCATGAAGACGGCGTACGTCAGTCCGTGCACGAGGAAGGCGAGCGCGATCCCGGAGTGGCCGGTGCCGAAGGACTCCAGCATCTGCGCCGACCACGGCGAGGCGATCAGCGCGCCGCCGCCGAAGCCCATGATGGCGATACCGGTGGCCATGCCGGGCCGGTCCGGGAACCACTTGATCAGGGTGGACACGGGCGAGATGTAGCCGATGCCGAGGCCGATCCCGCCGACGAAGCCGTAGCCGAGGACGATCAGCCAGTACTGCCGTGTCTCGGCACCGAGCGCGGAGAGCAGGAAGCCGGAGGAGAAGCAGACGAGGGCCACGGTCATCGCCCAGCGGGGCCCGTTGCGCTCGACCAGCGTGCCGCCGAACGCGGCCGACAGGCCGAGCATCACGATCGCGAGCTGGAAGGGCAGCGCGCTGCGGGTGCCGTCGAGATGCAGTGCGGACTCGAGCGGCGGCTTGAACACGCTCCAGGCGTAGGCCTGGCCGATGGACAGGTGGACGGACAGGGCGGCGGGCGGGACCAGCCAGCGGCTCCAGCCCGGGGGTGCGACAGGGGGGCTGCTCATGACGCCGAACGGTAGGACCGGTTCCGGAAGTTGAGAAGACGCGCCGTCGACCGTATGCGGTGAACGGTATGCGAATGGCGCTCAACGGTCGCCGCGCGAACCCTTGCCGGGCTCCCCTCCATACTGTAGACAATATTTCGTCGACAGGATTCGGCCTGATCCGAGTCACGGGCCGAAGGCCCTCAAGCCCCCCACCTCCGCGGTATCCCTCGACCGAACGGAGTGCTCCCTGTGAAAGTCGCAGTCCTCGGCGCCGGTGCGATCGGCGCCTACGTCGGTGCCGCGCTCCACCGCGCCGGCGCCGATGTGCACCTCATAGCCCGTGGACCGCATCTCGCGGCCATGAGGCGGTACGGAGTACGGGTGGTCAGTCCGCGCGGTGACTTCACCGCGCACCCCGGCGCCACCGGCGACCCCGCCGAAGTGGGCCCGGCCGACGTGGTGTTCCTGGGCCTGAAGGCCAACGCGTACGCGGCGTGCGGGCCGCTGATCGAGCCGCTGCTGCACGAGCGCACCGCGGTGGTGGCCGCCCAGAACGGCATCCCCTGGTGGTACTTCCACCGGCACGGCGGCCCGCACGACGGCCGGCGGATCGAGAGCGTCGACCCGGGCGGCGCGGTCAGCGCCGTCCTCGCGCCCGAACGGGCCGTGGGCTGCGTCGTCTACGCGGCGACCGAACTCCAGGCGCCGGGCGTCGTACGCCACCTGGAGGGCACCCGGTTCGCCATCGGCGAGCCCGGCCGCGGCCTGTCGGCCCGCTGCCTGGACTTCAGCGAGGCGATGCGGGCCGGCGGCCTGAAGTGCCCGGTGGAGCGGGACCTGCGCGGTGACATCTGGGTCAAACTGCTCGGCAACATCTCCTTCAACCCGATCAGCGCCCTGTCCCGGGCCACGATGCGGCAGATGTGCCTGCACGGCGGCACCCGCCGGGTCATCGAGACCATGATGCGCGAGACCCTGGCCGTCGCCGAGGCACTGGGCTGCGAGGTCGGCGTCTCCGTCGAACGGCGGCTCGCGGGCGCGGAACGCGTCGGCGACCACCGCACCTCCACGCTCCAGGACCTGGAGCGCGGCAGACCGCTGGAGCTCGACGTGCTGCTCGCGGCCGTCGTCGAACTCGCGGAGATCACCGGTGTGCCCGTGCCCACCCTGCGCACCGTGCACGCCATCTCGGACCTGCTCGCGCTGAGGAGCGCCGCATGAGGAACCGGCAGCCCAGGACGTACACCCGGCTCACCCATCCGCTGGTGCGCGACTCGCGCGACGAGCCGCTGAGGCGCGCGAGCTGGGAGGAGGCACTGGACCGCGCCGCCCGGGGCCTCGAACGCAACCGGGGCGCGTTCGGGATGTTCTCCTGTTCGCGCGCCACCAACGAGATGAACTACGTGGCCCAGAAGTTCGCCCGGGTGGTGATGGGCACCCACAACGTCGACTCCTGCAACCGGACCTGTCACGCGCCCAGCGTCGCCGGGCTGTCGGCCGCGTTCGGATCCGGCGGCGGCACCTCGTCGTACGAGGAGGTCGAGCACACCGACGTCGTCGTGATGTGGGGCTCCAACGCCCGTTTCGCGCACCCGATCTTCTTCCAGCACGTGCTGAAGGGGATCCGCGACGGCGCCCGGATGTACGCGGTCGACCCGCGGCGGACGTCCACCGCCGAGTGGGCGGAGAGCTGGCTGGGGCTGAACGTGGGCACCGACATCCCGATGGCGCACGCGATCGGCCGGGAGATCATCCACGCCGGCCTGGCCAACGAGACGTTCATCGAGCGGGCCACCTCCGGCTTCGAGGAGTACGCGAGGCTGGTCGAGCCGTGGACGCTGTCGCTCGCCGAGAAGGTGACGGGTGTGCCGGCCCCCGCCATCAGGGAGCTGGCGCACGCCTACGCCCGCGCCGAGCGGGCCCAGTTGTGCTGGACGCTCGGCATCACCGAGCACCACAACGGCACCGACAACGTGCGCGCGCTGATCAACCTGTCCCTGCTCACCGGCCACGTCGGCCGCTACGGCTCGGGGCTGCAGCCGCTGCGCGGGCAGAACAACGTGCAGGGCGGCGGCGACATGGGGGCGATCCCCAACCGGCTGCCGGGCTTCCAGGACGTCCTCGACCCGGACGTGCGGCGGAAGTTCGAGTCCGCCTGGGGCACCGTCATCGAGCCGCGGCACGGACTGAACCTGACGGAGATGTTCGAGGCGATGGAGCGGGGCTCGCTGCGGGCGGTGTACTGCGTCGGGGAGAACCCGGCGCAGTCGGAGGCCGACAGCGAACAGGCCGTACGGCGGCTGTCCGGGCTGGACTTCCTGGTGGTGCAGGACATATTCCTCACGAGGACGGCCGAGCTGGCGGACGTGGTGCTGCCGGCGACCGCCGGGTGGGCGGAGACGGAGGGCACCACCACCAACAGCGAGCGCCGGGTGCAGCGGGTGCGCCGGGCGGTGACCCCGCCCGGTGAGGCCCGCGAGGACATCGACATCATCTGCGAGCTGGCCTCCCGGCTCGGCCACGACTGGAAGTACGCCGACGCGGAGGCCGTCTGGAACGAGCTGCGGTCGGTCTCACCGGACCACTACGGGATGACGTACGAGCGGCTGGCCGAGCACCAGGGCATCCAGTGGCCGTGCCCGAGCACCGAACGGATCGAACCGGTCTATCTGCACGGCCGGCTGTGGGAGGCGGACCCCGAACGGCGCGGTCTCGCGGCGCCGTTCGGGCTGGTCCAGCACGATCCGCCGGTGGACCTCACGGACGAGGAGTACCCGATCCGGCTCACCACCGGACGGCGCCTGGACTCGTACAACACCGGTGTGCAGAGTGGGGGTTTCGCCTCTCCGCTGCGGCGCGGCGAGTACGTCGAGCTGTGCCCGGAGGACGCCGAGCGGTACGGCGTCGTGGTCGGCGAGCAGGTGCGGGTGGCCTCGCGGCGCGGGTCGGTGCTGGCGCCGGTGTGGATCGACACCGCGCTGCGGCCCGGCCTCGCCTTCATGACCATGCACTTTCCCGACGAGGTGGACACCAACCGGCTGACGATCGAGGCGAACTGCCCGATCGCGGGGACGGCGGAGTTCAAGGCGTCGGCGATCCGGATCGAGAAGCTCCCGGCCACGACGTACGTGAGGTGAGGGTGTGGATCTGCACTTCGGTGACAGCAAGCCGACGGACGAGGAACGCGCGGCGGTCGACGCGCTGCTGGGTCCACCGGAGTCCTCCTGGGAGGGGGCCGACCGCACCGACGCCGATCTGCGGTGGGCGCGCGGCGGCCGGGCGGCCCGGGACCGGCGCGATCTGCTGCTGCCGGGGCTGCACGCGATCAACGACCGGATCGGCTGGATCAGCGAGGGCGCGCTCGGCTACCTGTGCCGGCGGCTGACCGTGCCGCCGGCGGAGGCCTACGGCGTGGCCAGTTTCTACGCCATGTTCTCGCTGCGGCCGCGCCCGGCGACCGTGCTGCACGTCTGCACGGACCTGGCCTGTACGGCCGCCGGGGCGGGCGAGCTGTGCGCGGGGGTGGAGGCGCGGCTCGGCCCCGGCAGCGGGGTGAGCGTCGAGCGCGCCCCGTGTCTCGGCCTGTGCGAGCGCGCCCCGGCGGCGCTCGCGATCCGGGCAGGCGACCCGGTGCGCACCGCCGTGGCGGCACCGGCCACCGTCGGGGCGGCCGTGGACGCGGCGGCCGGGCCCGACGCGGCGCCCGAGGAGCCGCCGGCCGTCCTGGCCGTGCCGCAGGCCGGGCAGGAGGACCTGCTCCTGCTGCGCCGGGTCGGCGTCGTCGACCCCTCCTCGCTGGACGACTACCGGGCGCACGGCGGCTACACGGCCCTGCGCCGGGCCTTCGAACTGGGCCCCGCCGGGGTGATCAGGGAGGTCACCGACTCGGGTCTGGTGGGGCGGGGCGGCGCCGCGTTCCCCACCGGCCGCAAGTGGCAGGCCACGGCGTCGCAGCCGGACCGTCCGCACTACCTGGTGTGCAACGCCGACGAGTCCGAGCCCGGCACCTTCAAGGACCGGGTGCTGCTGGAGGGCGACCCGTACGCGCTGGTGGAGGCGATCACGATCGCGTCGTACGCGATCTCCGCGCACCGGGCCTTCGTCTACGTCCGCGGCGAGTACCCGAGGGCCCTGCACCGGCTTCGGCACGCGATCGGGCAGGCCCGGATCCGCGGGCTGCTCGGCGACGACATCCTCGGCCAGGGCTATGCCCTGGACATCGAGATCCGGCGCGGCGCCGGCGCCTACATCTGCGGCGAGGAGACGGCGCTGTTCAACTCGATCGAGGGCCACCGGGGCGAACCCCGCTCCAAGCCGCCGTTCCCGGTGGAGAAGGGCCTGTTCGGCAGGCCGACGGTCGAGAACAATGTGGAGACGCTGGTCAACGTGCTTGCGGTGCTGGAGCTGGGGGCGCCGGCGTACGCCGCGATCGGCACCGGCGCCTCCACCGGACCCAAGCTGTTCTGCGTCTCGGGCAGTGTGGAGCGGCCCGGCGTGTACGAGCTTCCGTTCGGCGCGACCCTCGGCGAGCTGCTGCGGCGTGCCGGGGTGCGGGAGGGGCTGCGGGCGGTGCTGCTGGGCGGCGCGGCCGGCGGCTTCGTACGGCCGGACGAACTAGGCCTCCCGCTCACCTTCGAGGGCACCCGGAAGGCCGGGACCACGCTCGGTTCCGGTGTGGTGATGGCCTTCGACGCCACCGTCCCGCTGCCCCGGCTGCTGCTGCGCATCGCCGAGTTCTTCCGTGACGAGTCCTGCGGGCAGTGCGTGCCGTGCCGGGTGGGGACGGTACGGCAGGAGGAGGCGCTGCGCCGGATCGTGGACCGCACCGGGGCCGGGGCGGCCGACGACATCGCCCTGCTGCGCGAGGTGGGCCGGGCGATGCGGGACGCCTCGATCTGCGGTCTCGGCCAGACCGCCTGGAACGCCGTGGAATCCGCGATCGACCGTCTGGGGGCGTACGAATGACCGTCACACCGCTGGGGATCCCGCGCCGCCTGCTGGAGTTCACCGTCGACGGCGAGCCGGTGCGGGTGCCGGAGGGCTCCACCGTCCTGGACGGGTGCCGGGCGGCGGGCAAGGACGTCCCGACCCTGTGCCAGGGCGACACGCTGCGGCCGCGGAACGCCTGCCGGGTGTGCGTGGTGGAGGTGGAGGGGTCGCGGACGCTGGTCCCGGCCTGTTCCCGCCGGGCCGAGCCCGGGATGGAGGTCCGGACCGGCACGGAGCGGGCCCGGCACAGCCGCAGGATCGTCCTGGAGCTGCTCGCCTCCTCGGTCGACCTGTCGACGACCCCCGGAGCGGCCGAGTGGCTCAAGGAGTACGAGGCGAAGCCGGACCGGTTCGGCCCGGACGCCGCGCGGCTGAACGAGGAGCCGAGGGTCGACAACGAGCTGTACGTGCGCGACTACGACAAGTGCGTGCTGTGCTACAAGTGCGTCGACGCCTGCGGGGAGCAGTGGCAGAACACTTTCGCCATCGCGGTCGCCGGCCGGGGGTTCGACGCGCGGATCGCCGTCGAGCACGACGGGCCGCTGACCGACTCGGCCTGTGTGTACTGCGGGAACTGCGTCGAGGTGTGCCCGACCGGGGCGCTGTCGTTCAAGTCGGAGTTCGACATGCGGGCGGCGGGTATCTGGGACGAGTCCGGGCAGACGGAGACGACGACGGTGTGCGCGTACTGCGGAGTGGGCTGCAACCTCACACTCCATGTGCAGGACAATGAGATCGTCAAGGTCACCTCACCGCACGACAATCCGGTGACCCACGGCAACCTCTGCATCAAGGGCCGTTTCGGCTACCAGCACGTACAGAACCGGGGCTGATCAGGACATGGGACGAGTCACGGAACGCCGCAAGGTCCTCCGCATCCGGGAGGGGGCGGTCTCCACCCGGCCGGACACGCTCGTCGCCGAGGAACCACTGGAGATCCGGCTGAACGGCAAGCCCCTCGCGATCACCATGCGCACACCGGGCGACGACTTCGCGCTGGCGGCCGGGTTCCTGGTGAGCGAGGGCGTGCTGGGCACCGGGGCCGATCTGCTGAACATCGTCTACTGCGCGGGGGCGACCGCGGACGGCTCCAACACGTACAACGTGGTCGACGTGAAGACCGCGCCGGGCGTGGCGCTGCCCGACTTCAGCCTGGAGCGGAACGTGTACACGTCCTCCTCGTGCGGCCTGTGCGGCAAGGCCAGCCTGGACGCCGTCCGCACCACCACGCGCTGGCCCATCGCCGACACTCCCCCGGTCCGGGTCACCCCCGAGCTGCTGGCGGCCCTGCCCGACCGGCTGCGGGCCGCCCAGCGGGTCTTCGACCGCACCGGGGGTCTGCACGCGGCGGCCCTGTTCGGCGAGGACGGGGAGCTGCTGGACGTGCGGGAGGACGTGGGCCGGCACAACGCGGTCGACAAACTGGTCGGACGTGCGCTGCAGAACGGCGACCTGCCGTTGTCCCGCACGATCCTGCTGGTCTCGGGCCGTGCCTCGTTCGAGCTGGCGCAGAAGGCCGTGATGGCGGGCATCCCGGTGCTCGCGGCCGTGTCGGCGCCCTCGTCGCTGGCCGTCGACCTGGCCGCCGAGACGGGCCTGACCCTGGTGGGCTTCCTGCGGGGCAGCTCGATGAACGTGTACGCGGGCGAGGACCGCGTCGCCCTGCCGGCCACGGCCGCGCAGGGCTGACCGGTTCCCCGCGGCACGGTGGCGGGGCCCCTGCCGGCGGGGAGCGCCCCCTGCGCCGCGGGGGCCCCGCTGATCGACCGGCCGGTCGGGGCCGGTCAGCCGCGCGTGCTGCGCGCGGTCGGTCAGGCCCTCCGCCGGACGTGAGTCGCGGTCGACCGGCCTCTCACCGCACGTGAGTCGCGGTCGACCGGCCTCTCCACCGCACCTGAGCCGCGGTCGACCGCCCGCTCAGCCGCGCGTCAGGCGCAGGTCGCGCGCCTTGACCACCGTGCCCAGCCGCGGGAAGTCGAGCCGGACCGACGCCTCGTGCTCGGGGGCGGTGAGCGCGGCCATGGCGTCCTCGACGAAGACCAGGTCGTAGCCGAGGTCGGCGGCGGCGCGGGCGGTGGACTCGACACCGAGGTTGGTGGCGATGCCACCGAACACCAGCGTGCGGACGCCGCGTTCGCGCAGCCGCTCGTCGAGGCCGGTGCCCTGGAAGCCGCCGATGGTGCGCTTGACCACCTCCACGTCGCCGTCCCGGCGCAGCCCGGCCACAAGACCGCTGCCGGGCGGCTGTTCGGCGACCGTGGGGCGTTCGACCCGGATCAGCACGACGAGCGCCCCGGCCGCGCGGAACGCGGTGGCCAGCTCCTCGGCGGTGGTGAGCACGTCGGTGCCCTTGCGGGGTTCCAGGGGCAGCGCGACGACGCGGTCCATCAGGTCGACGAGGACGAGGGCGGTGCGCCGGGGGTCGAGCGCGGGGGCTGCGGTCATGACGGAACGTTAACCGCCGTCAGCCGACGGTGCCGGAAATCCGGATCAACAGGCCCATGAACTGATCGCGTTCAGTCGTCGACAGCGGGGCGAGCAGTTCGTCGTTGGCTTCGCGGGCCGCCTTCTCGCAGCGGACGAGCAGACGGGCGCCGTCCTCGGTGAGGGACACGGCGTTCTTGCGCCGGTCCTTCGGGTCGGGGGCACGCAGGACGAAGCCGGCGGACTGCAGGTCGTTGAGGACGCCGACCAGGTCCTTGGCGTCGAGACCGACCCCGCGGCCGAGGTCGGCCTGGGCGACGGGCGCCAGGTCGCGGACGGCGGAGAGGACCACGTGGTGCCACATCCTCATACCCTCGGCGGCGAGGGCGTCGGCGACCAGGGCGCGGCCACGGGCGGCGGCCCGGCCGAGGACCCAGCTGGGCAGGGCACGGATGGCGGGGAGGGGTGCTTCGGCCATGACCGCAGCCTAGCCAGAAATCCTTGGACTTCCCAACGAATCTTCATTACCGTTGGGGCCACCAACGAATTCATGGGTGTTCCCCACGACTCGCCGGGCGGTGTCCGGCGTCCGGAGGCTGCGATGCGCCGTGTCCGCTACGAGTCCACCGGCGGTCCGCTGTTCGTGGAGGAGGCCGCCGTTCCCGAGCCGGGCGCCGGTGAGCTGCTGGTGCGCTGCGAGGCGGTCGGCGTCACGCTGCCCGTCGTCCGCAAGGTGACCGAGTCCGCCGAGCCGGTGCCGCTGGGCGGTGAGATCGCCGGCGTGGCGGTGGCCGCCGGCGAGGGCGTGACCCGCTTCCGGGCCGGCGACCGGGTGACCGGGCTGTGCTTCGGCCACGGCTACGCCGACTTCGCCCTGCTGCACGAGGCGATGGCCTCTCCCGTCCCCGACGGCGCGACCTGTGTCGACGCGGTCGCGCTGGTGCGCAGCGGGCTGGTGGCCCTCGGCGCGCTGCACGCGGCGGGTCCGGTGCGCGGTGAGACGGTGCTCGTCACGGCCGCGGCGAGCGGGGTCGGGCAGCTCGCGGTGCGGCTGGCGCGCGTGCGGGGTGCGCGGCGGGTGGTGGGCGCCGTCTCCGACCCGGCGAAAGCCGGCTTCGTCCGCTCGCTCGGCGCGGACGACTGCGTCCGGTACGGCGACGGAGAGTGGGGAGAGCCTTACGACTGCGTACTGGACGCGGTCGGCGGCGATCTGCTCACCCCCGCTCTCGCCGCGCTCGCGCCGCACGGCCGGCTGGTCGCCTACAGTTCCGGCGGCGGCACGATCCGGGCGTACGACCTGCTGGTCGGCGCCAAGTCGGTGATCGGTTTCCAGATGGCACTGATCGCCCGCGGCCAGCCGGAGCTGTACGAGCGGTGGCGGCGGGAGCTGTGGCGGCTGTTCTCCGACGGCACCCTGAAGCCCGCCGTGCACGGCGAGTTCGCGCTGGAGGACGCCGCGAAGGCGCACGAGGCGATCGCCGCACGGGCCAATCTCGGCAAGGTCGTCCTGCGGCCGTAGCGGCGCGGCGGACTTCCGGTGCCGCACGCTTCTTGTGAGGCGTGGGGGCCCCAACTACCTTCGATAAGGCGCACGTTGGACATGGGATGTCCGAATGTCCGGCCGACGAAGGGCAGGCCCCACCGATGCCGTCAGGTCCCCGCGCCCGTCTCAGAACTCTGCTTCGCGCACGCTTCCGAGGTGCGCTGATCCTCACCGTCGCCACGGCCGCGCTGCTCGTGGTGCCGGCCCGGCCCCACCCGGCCCACGCCCAGCCCGTCGGCCAGGCGGCCGGGTTCGAGCAGCGGATCCTCTTCAAGGCCGCCCAGGACCCCGGTTACGCCTGCTTCCGCATCCCGGCGGTCGTGCGCACGGCCGACGGCTCGCTGCTGGCCTTCGCCGAGGGCCGCGTCCTCAACTGCGGGGACGCGGCCGACATCGACATCGTGCTCAAGCGTTCCACCGACGGCGGCCGCACCTGGGGCCCGCTGACGGTGGTCAACGAGGGCGCCGGCGACACCCACGGCAACCCGGCGCCGGTCGTGGACCGGGACACCGGCCGGGTGTGGCTGGCGGAGACGTACAACACCGGCCGCGCCGACGGCGCCGGGTGTGCCGTGCCCTGCGACCGCACCCCGCACCTGCAGTACAGCGACGACGACGGCCTCACCTGGTCCGAGCCGCGTGACCTGAGCCCCGAGATCCTGCCCGCCGACTGGAACTCCTGGTACGCGACCGGGCCGGTGCACGGTGTCCAGCTGACCCGCGGCCGGTACGCGGGCCGGCTGGTGTTCGGCGTCAACACCGAGACCTGGGACGGCAGCCGGGTCACCGCCAACCACGCGGCGCTCGTCGTCAGCGACGACCACGGCGGCCACTGGCGCGTCGGCGCCACCGACACCTGGCCGATCGCCGCCGACGGCACCTTCCGGCAGAAGCCCTCCGAGCTCACCCTCACCGAGCGCACGGACGGATCCGTGCTGGTCAGCGGCCGGGAACAGGACGGCACCGACCTCGGCCACCGCACCCAGACCGTCAGCCGGGACGGCGGCGGCAGCTTCGCCGCGCCCTTCCACGGCCTGCCGGACCTCTACACGCCGCAGGTGCAGGGCGCCGTGCTGCGACTGGGCGACCGCCTCCTGCTCTCCTGCCCCGCCGACCCAGACCGCCGCCGCACGATGATGATCCGTTCCTCCTACGACGGCGGCCGGACCTGGGACAGCGTGGACCGCGGCACCGTCGTCACCACGGACTGGTCCGGCTACTCGGACCTGGTGCGGGCCGGCCGCGACACGGTGGGTCTGCTGTACGAGGGCGGGACGGCCGACGCGCGCGACGAGATCCGCTTCGCCCGCTTCACCGAGGACTGGCTCGCCCCGCGCCGCGGCCCCGATCCGCACACCGCCGACCTGGCCCCGCACGCCCGCCCCGCCGCGGTGCTCGGCGGCGCCGCGCGTACGGACGGCGTGTCCGGCGGCGCGCTCCGGTTCGACGGCACCGACGACGCCGTACGCCTGCCCTTCCGCACCGGGCTTCCGCTCGGCGCCGGGGACTTCACCGCGTCGCTGTGGTTCCGCTACACGGCGGCCGCCGGGGAGCAGCCGCTGCTGTGGATGGGCGGCATCGGCACCAGCCAGCCCCAGGTGTGGCTGCGCGGCGAGCCGGCGAACGGCAGGGTGCAGGGCCTCATCACGGTGCGGGACGGCGCGGCCGCGCCGCGTACCGCGTACGTGCGCACCGCTACCGCGTACAACGACGGCGAGTGGCACCACGCGGTGCTGCGCCGGGGCGGCGGCAGGCTGGCGCTGTCCGTCGACGGTACCGAGGCGGCCACCGCCGACGTGCCGGGCTCGGTCAGCCGCAACTCCCCCTTCGGGGTGCACCTCGGCGAGCGCATGGACAGCCGCGCCCACTTCACCGGAGCGATCGACGAGGTGCGCGTCTGGGACCGCGCCCTGTCCGACCCGGAGCTGTCCGATCCGAAGGTGCTGCGGTCCCCGAAGGACACCGTGCTGTGGCTGCCGCTGGACCGGGTCGGCGGCTGAGAGCGGGCACCGGGGCCACGGCTGACGGCGGGCACCGGGCCCGCTGCCGGCGACGGACCCGGATCGGCGGCCGGAGACGGACCCGGATCGGCGGCCGGAGACGGACCCGGATCGGCGGCCGGCGGTCGACCGGGCGGGCCTCAGCGGGAGCCGGTGCCGACCGTGGTGCGTGACGCCGCGGCCGGCCCGGCCGGTGCCTCGACGGCCTCCGGGTCGTGGGCGCGCCGCTTGGCGATGACCGCGCACACCATGAGCTGCATCTGGTGGAAGAGCATCAGCGGCAGCACGGCCAGGGAGGCGTGGGCGCCGAACAGGACGCTCGCCATGGGCAGCCCGGAGGCGAGGGACTTCTTCGAACCGGCGAACTGGATCGCGATCCGGTCCGCCCGGCCGAACCCGAGCGCCCGGGCGCCGTACCACGTCAGCAGCAGCATCACGGTCAGGAGCACGCCCTCGACGGCGAGCAGCGCTCCCAGCCGGACGGCGCTCACCTGGTGCCAGATGCCCTGGGTCATGCCCTCGCTGAACGCGGTGTAGACGACCAGCAGGATCGAACCGCGGTCGACCAGGCCGAGCACCTTCTTGTGCCGGGCGACGAAACCGCCGATCCACCGGCGCAGCACCTGCCCCGCGACGAACGGCACCAGCAGCTGCAGCACGATCTTCACCAGCGAGTCGGCGGAGAACCCGCCGCCGCCGCTGCCCAGCAGAGCGGCCGCCAGCAACGGGGTCGCGACGATGCCCACCAGGGAGGAGAACGAGCCGGCGCAGATGGCGGCGGGCACGTTGCCGCGGGCGATCGAGGTGAACGCGATCGACGACTGGATCGTGGACGGCACCAGCGTCAGGAACAGCAGCCCCTGGTACAGCGGCTGGGTCAGCAGCACCGGGACCAGTCCGCGGGCGGCCAGGCCCAGCACCGGGAAGACCACGAAGGTGCAGGCCAGCACCGTGCCGTGCAGACGCCAGTGGCGCAGGCCGTCCAGCGCCTCGCGGGTGGAGAGCCGGGCGCCGTAGAGGAAGAACAGGAAGGCGATCGCCGCCGTGGACGCCCCGGAGGCCACGTCCGCGCCCGTGCCGTGGGCCGGGAGGAGCGCCGCGAGCCCCACCGTGCCGATCAGCAGCACGATGTACGGGTCGATCGGCATCCAGCTCGGCCAGTGCGGGCGTTTCACGGTGCTCCACTCGCTGTTCGTCGGGTACGTCCACGGGCCCGGAGGGGCCCTCTCCATCGTCCTCCTTCCCTCGCCGATCGGGAATCCGGCATACCACTCTGACTGTCATCGCAATCCGCGATGACCACGCTAGGCTGCCGGTGTGTACGACCCCACCCAGCTGCGCACCTTCCTGGCGGTCGCCCAGACGCTGAGCTTCACGCAGGCCGCCCGGCGTCTGGGGCTGCGCCAGTCGACGGTCAGCCAGCACGTGCGGCGGCTGGAGGACGCCACCGGCCGCCAGCTCTTCGCCCGGGACACCCACTCGGTGGAGCTGACCGAGGACGGCGAGGCCATGCTGGGCTTCGCCCGCCGGCTGCTGGAGGTGCACGAGCAGGCGACGGCGTTCTTCACCGGCACCCGGGTGCGCGGGCGGCTGCGCTTCGGCGCCTCGGAGGACTTCGTCCTCACCCGGCTGCCGGAGATCCTGGAGCGCTTCCGCCAGGACCATCCCGAGGTCGACCTGGAGCTGACCGTCGAGCTGTCCGGCACCCTGCACGAGCGTCTCGCGGCGGGCAAGCTGGACCTGGTGCTGGCCAAGCGGCGGCCCGAGGATCCGCGCGGCGAGCTGGTGTGGCGCGACGACCTGGTGTGGATCGGCTCCGAGAACCTGCGCCTGGACCCCGACCGCCCGGTCCCGCTCATCGTGTATCCCCCGCCGGGCATCACCCGGGCCCGCGCGCTGGAGGCGCTGGAGGCCCAGGGCCGCGAGTGGCGGATCGTGTGCACCAGCGGCAGCCTCAACGGCCTCGTCGCCGCGGCCCGCGCCGGGCTGGGTGTCATGGCCCACTCCAGGCGCCTGATCCCGCCGGGCCTGTTCCGGCTGCCGGAGCGTCCGTCACTGCCGGAGCTGGGCAAGGTCGACTTCGTCCTGGTGCACGGCAGGCGTCGGGGCGCCGCGGACGCCGCCGCGAACGCGCTGGCGGCGGCGATCCTGACGGGCGGCGACCGGCTGCACGGACGTCAGCGTGGCGGGCGCTGATACGTGAGCTGCTTCACCCGCCGCAGGAACGGAGTGGTCTCCACGTGCTGGACTCCCGCCAGCCGGCCGAGTGGGCCGCTGAGGTAGGCGTACAGGCCGGCGGTGTCGCGGACCACGGCGGTGGCGACGATGTGGGACGGGCCCGCGGTCGCGGCGGCGAAGGCGATCTCGTCGTGGCCGGCGAGGGCCTGGCCGACGGTGTGCAGGGCGGCGGGGGCGGTCGTGATCCACAGCTCGACCGGCCGGGGGTGTCCGAGGATCGCCGCGTCGTACTCCACGTCGACGTACACCGCCTTGGAGGCGAGCAGCACGGCGAGACGGCGTTTGACGGCGGACTCGGAGCGGCCGGTGGCGCGTTGCAGTTCGGGGTAGCCGGCCCGGCCGTCGCGGTGCAGGACGGCGGGGAGCGGTTCGTCCTCCGGTTCGATGCGAGCCGGTCCGGCGGGAGCCGGGAGCGCGGGACGCAGGGCGTCGATCTGCTCGTCGCTGAGCGGGCCTGAACGGGACGCTGGTGGCCGCTGGGTTCGTGGGGCTCGTCGCGGGCGCCGCGGTGCCGGTCCTGGTGCGCACACCCCGGGCCGGGTCCGGGGCCGGAACGGCGGCGCAGGCCGCCGCGGCGCCACGGAAGGCGGTCGCTCCGCGCGGGTGACGGACGCGGACCCGGCGTGCGCGGAGGGCCGTCCCCGTGGCCCGGGGGACCGCCCTCACGGTCGTCGGGCCAGGTCCGCTAGGGGTAAGCGCGTCGTACAGATTCGGTGGAGATTACGGTCCCGAAAGTTACTGACCCGTCAGTATTGTGTCCGGCCCTTACCCATGTGAGGGCATTTTCCACTCGACGGCGGGCAGGAAGGTGAGGTTTGCTCGATTTCCGCCCCCCTCCCGCCGGGCTGACGGGTGGGGTAGCTTTCACGGCGCTGTGCGGAGCATCGCGCGCGTGACCGAAAAGTAAGGACGGGGAGCGAGGGATTGCACGAGTTCACCACCCCTCCGTTGACGTCGGCGCCGCCCGTGGGCGGACTGGCCGACGCCGTCTTCGAGCGTGCCCGGACCGACCCCCTGCACGTGGCGCTGGGCCGCAAGGACGAGTCCGGGCAGTGGCGGGACGTGACCTCCGCCGAGTTCCGGGACGAGGTCCTCGCCCTGGCCAAGGGCCTGCTCGCCCGGGGCATCCGGTTCGGCGACCGGATCGCCGTCATGTCCCGCACGCGCTACGAGTGGACCCTGTTCGACTTCGCGCTGTGGACGATCGGCGCGCAGGTGGTCCCCGTCTATCCGACGTCCTCGGCGGAGCAGTGCTTCTGGATGCTGTACGACGCCGAGGTGACGGCGGCGATCGTGGAGCACGAGGACCACGCGATGACCATCGCCACCGTGATCGACCGGCTGCCGCAACTGCGTGAGCTGTGGCAGCTCGACTCGGGCTGTGTGCAGGAGCTGTACGACGCCGGGGCCTACCTGGACGACGAGGTGGTGCACCGGCACCGGCAGGCGGTCACCCCGGAGTCGGTCGCGACGATCATCTACACCTCGGGCACGACCGGCCGCCCCAAGGGCTGTGTGCTGTCCCACGGCAACCTCATGTACGAGGCGGACACGGTCATCCGGCGCTGGGATCCGGTGTTCCACACCAAGAAGGGCGACGAGGCCTCCACCCTGCTGTTCCTGCCGCTCGCGCACGTCTTCGGCCGGATGGTCGAGGTCGCCACGATCCGCGGCGGGGTCCGTCTCGGCCACCAGCCGCAGTTGCACGCGGCCGCCCTGCTGCCCGACCTGCAGGCCTTCCGGCCGACGTTCATCCTCGCGGTGCCGTACATCTTCGAGAAGGTGTTCAACTCGGCCCGGCGCAAGGCGGAGAAGGAGGGCCGGGACGGGCCCTTCGAGAAGGCCGTCGACATCGCGGTGAGGTACGCGGACGCCGTCGAGGCCAAGGCATGGGGCACCGGCCCCGGCCCGTCGGCCGGTCTGCGGATGCAGCACCAGCTCTTCGACAAGCTCGTGTACTCCAAGGTGCGTGCGGCGATGGGCGGCCGCATCCGCAACGCCATGTCCGGCGGCTCCGCGATGGACCGGCGGCTCGGCCTGTTCTTCGCCGGCGCCGGGGTGCAGATCTACGAGGGCTACGGCCTGACCGAGTCCTCGGCGGCCGCCACCGCCAACCCGCCCGAGCGCACCCGCTACGGCACCGTGGGGCAGCCCATCCCGGGTGTCACCGTGCACATCGCCGACGACGGCGAGGTCTGGCTGCACGGCGGCAACGTGTTCCAGGGCTACCTCAACAACCAGAAGGCCACCGACGGGACCCTGCACGACGGCTGGCTCGCCACCGGTGACCTCGGCGCGCTGGACGAGGACGGCTATCTGACGATCACCGGCCGCAAGAAGGAGATCCTGGTGACCTCCGGCGGCAAGAGCGTCTCCCCGGGGGTGCTGGAGGAGCGGGTGCGCGAGCACCCGCTGATCAACCAGTGCATCGTCGTCGGCAACGACCGGCCGTACATCGCCGCCCTGGTCACCCTCGACCAGGAGGCCGTCGAGCACTGGCTGCAGATGCGCGGCAAGCCCCGGCTAAGTCCCGCGCAGCTGGTACGCGACCCGGATCTGGAGACGGAGGTGCGGCGGGCCGTGGTCGCCGCCAACACCCTGGTCTCCCAGGCCGAGTCGATCCGCACCTTCCGCATCCTGGCGCAGCCGTTCACCGAGGAGCACGGCCTGCTCACCCCGTCGCTGAAACTGAAGCGCAAGGCCATCGAGAAGGCCTACGTGGGCGAGGTCGAGGCGCTGTACCAGGCCTGAGGGCGCGCCGCGGGCCGGCGGCACCGGCAGGATTTCCCGGCGCGGATCGCGCCGTCAGGAATGCATCGGGGCCCGTGATCGTTGACGATGGTGTACCACCTGTCGACAACCGAAGGATCAACGAGCTCGTGAGCAGCAAGGTCCCCCCGATCATCCTCAACAACGGCGTCGAGATGCCCCAGCTGGGCTTCGGCGTCTGGCAGGTGCCGGACGACGAGGCCGAGCGGGCCGTCGCCACGGCCCTCGAGGCCGGGTACCGCAGCATCGACACAGCGGCGATCTACGGCAACGAAGAGGGCACCGGCAAGGCCATCGCCGCCTCCGGCCTGCCGCGCGAGGACATCTTCGTCACCACCAAGCTCTGGAACAGCGACCAGGGGTACGACTCCACGCTGCGCGCGTTCGACGCGTCGCTGGAGAAGCTGGGTCTCGACTATCTGGACCTGTACCTCATCCACTGGCCGCTGCCGTCCCGGGACACCTACGTCGACACCTACAAGGCGTTCGAGAAGCTGTACGCCGACGGCCGGGTGAAGGCGATCGGCGTCTCCAACTTCCTTCCCGAACACCTGCGCCGGCTCATCGCCGAGACCTCGGTCGTGCCGGCCGTCAACCAGATCGAGCTGCACCCGCACCTGCAGCAGCACCAGCCCCGCGAGCTCCACGCGGAGCAGGGCATCGCCACCGAGGCCTGGTCGCCGCTCGGCCAGGGCAAGGGCCTGCTGGAGGTGCCGGCGATCGTCGCCATCGCGCGGAAGCACGGCCGTACTCCGGCCCAGGTCGTGCTGCGCTGGCACGTCCAGCTCGGCAACGTCGTGATCCCGAAGTCCGTGACGCCGTCGCGGATCAAGGAGAACATCCAGGTGTTCGACTTCAGCCTGGACGACGAGGACCTCGCGGCCATCGGCGCGCTGAACGAGGACCGGCGTCTCGGCCCGGACCCGGCCACGTTCGACCTGGGCTGACCCCCGCACGGTGAACGGCCGTCCGTACCGCCGCACGGGCGGGGCGGACGGCCGTTTCCCGGACCCGCGTATTCAGCCGAGGCGCACGTCCGCGTGCACGACCTCGAACTCCTCCAGACTCACGACGCTCACCCGCGCCTTCGCCACGCCCTCGTGGCGGGCCGCCGCCTGGCCGGCCCGGGAGGCGGCCATCGAGGCGCGGTCGACGAAGAGGGTGCCGACCTGGCCCCGGCCCCGCTCCCGGTCGACGAGCAGGGCGGCCCGCGCGAGGCCCGGCAGGGTCTCCAGGCGCGGGAGGACGGTCGAGCGGAAGGTGTCCACGAACAGGCCGGCGTCCGCGGGATCGAACTCCACCCGGGAGACGCGCAGCCCGCCACCCATGCGCGGCACCTGCAGCGAGCGGTGGACGGCCGCCTCGAGGTTCTCCACCGCCAGGGTGCCGGCGAACGGCTCCAGGAGCGATTCCCTGTGCCGCCGCATCACGGTGTCGCTGTTGTCGCGCGCCTCCTCGGAGGACCACCAGCTCACCGCCAGCAGCTTGCCCAGTTCGTGGTCGGTGAAGACGCCGGCCCCGAGGTAGCCGGGGCGTTCCTCGAGCAGTTCCCGTCCCTCGGTGTTCAGGGCCCGGACCGCCGTGTCGATCTTCGCCGGGTCGCCGGTCACGTAGACGGTGCGCACGAACATGACATCTCGCCTCCGCGTGCCCTGTGGCCTCTCGCTTCGACATGAACCAGTCTTCCGTGTGAGGCAAAGCCCCGCAAAACCGAACACAACGCCGACTCTCGCACAGAGACTTGACGATGGCATGCGCATGCGCGACCTTGTATGGACCCGGTAAGGAAACTTTCCTAACAGAAGGGTCCCCCCACAGTGCGCCTGCGTTCACTGACCCTCGTCGCGGCCTCCGGGGCCGCTCTCCTCGCCGCCGGAGTGCTTCCCGCCCACGCCTCCGGCCCCACCCCCGTCGACCCGGACGGCACCGGCCCCGGCGCCCCGCCGGCCTCCGTCCAGGAGGGCACGGTCAGCGCGGCCGACCTGCTCGCGAAGGTGACGTCCTGTTCCCAGATCTCGAACGGCAAGTACCGCACCGACGAGGAGGCCTCGGCGACGGTCCCGGTGTGCGGCAAGAACGGCGCGGTGTTCTGGAAGGCCGACATGGACATCGACTGCGACGGGCAGCGGACCACCAACTGCAACGAGGACCGCGATCCCTGGTACCAGGACGACACCGCGTTCCACCAGTCCGACGGCAAGCCCCTGAAGGCCGAAACCCTGCCCTATGTGGTCGTCCCCAGCTCCAGCAGCGTCTGGAACTACTCCGGCGCCGGCATCAAGGGCGGCGGCGTGGTCGCCGTCGTCTACAACGGCAAGGTCGAGTACGCCGTCGTCGGGGACACCGGCCCCACGGCGATCATCGGCGAGGCGTCGTACGCCACCGCCAAGGCGCTCGGCATCGACCCCGACCCGGCCACCGGCGGGGTCGACTCCGGCGTGACGTACATCCTGTTCAAGAACTCCAAGGTCTCCCCCATCGAGAGCCACAGCGCGGCCGTCTCCCTCGGTGACCAGCTGGCCAGGCAGTTCCTGCAGAACAACTGAGCGTCACGGTAAGTCAGTTGGGCTGCCCCAGCGGACGTACGACGACGGTGTTGACGTCGACCCCGGCCGGCTGCCGGATCGCCCAGACGATGGAGCCGGCGATCTGCTCCGCGGTCAGCAGACGCCCCGGGGGCAGGCTGCCGTAGCTGTCCCAGAAGGGCGTCTCGACCCGGCCGGGGGCGACCAGCGTGACCCCGATGCCGAACTCCGTGACCTGGCGCCGGGTGTTCTCGGCGAGCCCGGTGACCGCCCACTTGGTGGCGCCGTAGAGGTTGCCGGGCGTGGGCACGAAACCGGCGACGCTGCCGACGAGGACGATCCGGCCGCCGGTCTCCTTCAGCGCGTCGACGGAGGCGCGGATGAGGAGGGCGGGGCCGAGGACGTTGGTGAGGACCATCTCGGTCCAGCCGGCCGGGTCACCGTCGGCGACGGAGTCATGAGTGGCGAAGCCGGCGTTGGAGACGACCGTGTCCAGCCGGCCGAACTCCTCGACCGTGCGGTCGACCGCGCCGCGCACGTCGTCGTAGGAGGCCGCGTCGCCGGCGACCGTCAGCAGCCCGGCGGGGTCGCCCAGGCTTTCGGCGAAGTCCCGCAGCTTCCGCTCGCCCCGCCCGGTGACGGTGACCCGGTGCCCGGCGTCCAGCAACTGCCGGGCCACCGCGGCGCCGATGCCGCTGCCACCGCCGGTTATGAGCGCGACCGGAGAGTCGTTCATGGTTTCCCCCTGGGATGTCGGTGAACACGGGGAGTCCATCACTTGGAGCGCTCTCCAGGTCAAGTCCCGTCACCGCGGGGCGTGCCGGGGCTACACGGGCCGGACCGCGCGGTGCACCGTGTGGGCCGCCAGGACGAACACGTCCGGGCGGTGGTGGACGCTGCGGTCGTCGGCCGGGTCGAGGAGGCGGTCGAGGGTGGCCCGGTCGTCGGCGTCGAGGGCGTCCGCGTGGATGTCACGGCTCCTGGTCAGGACGTCGACGACATGGGCGCGGACCCGGTCCGGCACCGGGGCCGGCAGGTCGAGCAGGAAGCTGCGGGTGCCGGTGTGCTTCAGACCGGCGGCGGCCAGCAGGGCGGGCCAGTCCTCGGTCTCGGCGACGGCGCCCGGCAGTTCGGCCCGCATGGTGGCGAACCGGTTCTGCTGCACGACGTCGAGACGTGCCTGCAGTCCGGGGCGGCCGAAGCCGATGTCGCGGGGCAGGTAGCGGGGGGCCAGGCCGCCCTCGAGGATGGCCAGGGTGCCGCCGGGCGCGAGCCGTTCCGCGAACGCGGTGAGCGCGGCCCGCTGGTCGCCGAGGTGGTGCACGCTGCGGCTCGCCCACAGCAGGTCCGCCGGGTACTCCAGGTCCCGCAGCACGCCGGGCAGCTCACCGGCGAGGGTGCCGAAGCGGTCGCCGTAGCCGAGACGGGCGGCGCGGGCCCGGGCGTGCTCCAGCAGCGGCTCGGAGCTGTCGGCGGCGATCACCCGGGCGCCGGGGAAGGTCTCCGCGAAGAGGCCGGAGAGCACCCCGGGCCCGCTGCCCGCGTCGACCACGAGGCCGGGTTCGGTCACCTCCTTGCTCAGCCAGGCCAGCGCCCGGGAGTACGCCGGTGTGGACACCTGGGCCTCCGTCTCCAGCATCGCGGCCATCGCACCCCAGTCGACGTCTCCGCCGTGGTGGTGGCCCTGGTGCGGGTGGTGGTGGCTGTGGTGTTCGTGAGCCATGGGTTCGGCCTCCTGGGCGCTCTCGTCCGGATGCGGACAGCCTGCGCCGGGACGCGGGGCCGGGGCCAGTTCTGTTGCCGGTGCCGCAAAAAGGGATCCGCCGGGTCGCGGCCGGTGAGGGCCGCGCCCCGGCGGACGCTCAGCCGGTCAGGAGAGCGGCGGGTAGGCGTTCTGCATCAGCTGCTGGAACTGGGCGGAGAACCAGTGCCCGGACAGCGGCGCGTTCGGCAAGGCGCCGGAGAGGCTGTTGCCGTTGCGGGCGTTGCCCGTGTAGGTCGGGTCGCACATGCGGTCGAAGCCCTTGCCCTCGTCGTTGCTGACGGCGGAGCTGGCGCCGTCGGACTCCCCCGGCGGCTTGACCCAGACGTAGGCGTCGATGCCGGCGGCAGGAGCCGCGGTGGGCCGCTCGCCGAGTCCTGCCCCGCTCTGGTTGCACCAGTTGCCGGCGTGGATGCGCCGGTCGATCCGGCTGCCGTTGACGTAGTCGTCCACGGAGGTCAGCGGGCCGGACTTGGTGGGCCGGGCGGTGCCGCCCCAGCCGTTGCGTGAGGTGTCGATCAGCATCCCGAGGCCGGAGTTGAACCCGGACGCGACCAGCTTGTCCCGCAGCGCCTGCGCGAACGACTGCTCGTCGACGTACTGGTTCCAGTCCACCCACTTCGACTGGCGCACGGTCTGGCCGTTCACCGAGTCGGTGACCTTGAAGTACGGCTCCTTGGTGGCGCTGTAGTTGGCGGTGTTGACGATGAACCCGGCCACGTCGTTCACGCCGGCGCCGTTGCTGGTGGCGACCTTGTAGAACTCCTGGACCGTGGGACCGAGGTTGGAGTCCCAGCCGAGCCAGGCGTGGTGGCCGGCGTCGATGTAGTTGTAGACGTTCGCGATGGCGCCCAGCTTGTCGAGGGCGTAGCTGACGCCCTTCTCGTAGTTGCCGTTGGCCTTCATGGTCGCGCAGGCGTCGGTGCTGCCCGCGGTACCACCCGCGTTGGTGACCAGGTTGGGCAGCGAGTCGGGCTCGATGACCGTGGCGATCCGCAGACCCGCGTACTTCGAGTCGGACAGGATGGAGGCGATCGGGTCGATGTACTGGCTCTTGTACTTGTCGAGGTCGTTCGGCCCGAGTTCACCGTTGGAGGCCAGGGCGGAGCAGTCACGGCCCGGCAGGTCGTAGATGACCAGCTGCACGACGAGGTCGCCGGAGCCCTTCTGCTTCAGGGCCGCGTCCAGATGGGCGCGCAGGCCCATGCCGCCGTTCACCCCGTTGATGGCGGCGATCCGGTCCAGCCAGACGGCGGTGGGCTGGTTGGAGATGCGGCTGCCGCCCGGTTCGGCGGCGGCGAGGGCGGACCACTCGGGGTTCACGTACCCCTTGGCCCCGGTGTAGGGGTTGTCGACGCGGCTGCCGGTGCCGCCGCCCGTGTCGCCGCCGGTGCCACCTCCTGTGTCGCCACCCGTGCCCCCGCCGGTGTCGCCGCCGGTTCCGCCACCCGAGCTGCCGCCGTCGTCGACGTTGCAGGTGACCCCGTCGAGAGTGAAGGTCGCCGGCACGGCGTTGGTGCCGCTGTAGGTGCCCTGAAAGCCGAAGCTGACGGAACCGCCGTTGACGAGCGCACCGTTGTAGCTCTCATTGGCGGCGGTGACGGCGGCACCGCTCTGGGTGACCTTCGCGTTCCACGCACTGGTGACCTTCTGGTTGCCGGCGTACGACCATTTCACCGACCAGCCCGACTTGGCGGCCCCGTTGTTGGTGACGGTGACGTTGGCGGTGAAGCCGGTGTCCCATTGGTTCTGTATCTGGTAGGCGACGGTGCACGGGACCGAGGTGGCCGCGGCGCCGGCCGGTCCGGCGACGAGCGCCGTCCCGGAGGCGACGGCGACCAGCGCCAGGGCGGCGAGCAGCGAGGTTCTGGTAGGACTCATGAGTGCGGGTTCCTTCTTCCGTGGTGCCGTTACGGGTTGAGGGCGCGCAGGTGGTCGCGCAGGCCGGCGCCGTACGCGGTGGGTGTGCCGTCGTAGCCGGAGATCAGGGACGGTCCGGAGGAGCAGTCCCAGGTGTTCCAGGTCCAGCCGAGGTAGGACAGGTTCCGGTCGTCGAACCACTTCATGACCTGGTCGGTGAAGGCGTGCGAGCAGGTGTTCTCCCCGATCTCACCGGCGATCAGCGGCACCTGGGCCGCGACCGGGGCGAGGGTGGAGTTCCAGCAGCTCTCGCTCGCGCAGGTGTTGAAGTTGTACACGTGGTACGCGGCGGCGAGATTGCCCGCCGGGTCGTCGGGCCTGTGGGTCAGCCACTGGCTGAGGTCGTTGGAGTAGGCGAGCCCGCCGGCCAGGATGACGTTCTTCGCGCCGGCGCCCCGGATGCTGTCCACCATGTCCTGCATTCCGGCCACCTCGTAGGAGATGCCGGGGCAGGTGCCGCCGTCCCGCCAGCACTTCCAGGCGTCCGTGGTGCCGGCGGTCGCCCGGTCCGGGTACGGCTCGTTGAACAGGTCGAACACGGCCGCCTTGTCGTCCTTGAAGGTACTGGCGACCGAGGCCCAGAAGGACGGTGCGTAACTCATGTCGGGCATCGGCTTCTGGCAGGTGGCGTGCACGTCGGAGCAGCCCGCCGAGTTGCCGGTGTACTGACCGTAGGACCAGTGCATCTCGACGATCGGCGTCATGCCGTGCGCCTCGACGCGGGCCACCAGGTCCTTGACGGCGTTGATGTAGTTGGCGCCGCCGTACTCGGGCTTGACGTCGGAAAGGCCCAGCCAGCACTCCTCGTTGAGCGGGATGCGGACCGCGTCGGCCTTCCAGTCGGCGATCGCCTTGATCGCCGCGTCGTCCACCGGACCGTCCCAGATGCCGTAGCCCTGCACGCACATGAACTCGCCGCCGGAGCGGTTCACGCCGAGCAGTCTGCGGGTCCTGCCGGCCGCGTCCACCAGCTTGTTGCCCGCGACGTGCAGGGCGGGCGCGGTGCCGTCGGACGGCGGTGGATCGGTCGGGGGCGGATCGGTCGGCGGGGGTGTGGTCGGTTCGGAGTCCACGTTGCAGGTGGTGCCGTTGAGCTCGAACGCCGTCGGCACGGCGTTGCCGCCGGACCAGGAGGCCAGGAACCCGGCGCTGACGCTCGCGCCGGAGCCTAGGCCGCCGTTCCAGCTCTCGTTGGACGCGGTCACGGTGGTGCCGGACTGGGACCACTTGGCGTTCCAGCCCTGGGTGACCTTCTGGCCGGCCGCGAAGTCGAAGGTGAGCTTCCAACTGCTCGTCGCGGCCTGATTGTTCGTGATCTTCACGGAGCCCTGGAAGCCGTTGTCCCACTGCCCGGTGACGGCGTACTCCACCGTGCACGCGGGTGTGGCTCCCTCGGCCGTGACCACCGGGACGAGCACGCCGCCGAGCAGCGCGGTCGCGCCGACGATGGCTAAAAGTACTGAACGCGGGGGGTGTCGCATGAGCGACTCCTTGCAGTTTGGCGCGCCGTGACGGACGCGTCGACTGAATGGAATCGCTCCCACTGGTGCGAAGGAAGTTAGCGGCAAGTGACGTGATTGCACAGAGGAGTTGAGGAATTTTTCCGCCGGAGATCTGTCGAATCATTTCGACTCTTCAAGCACCTTGACCGCTCACGGGCCCGTCCCCACTATGGGAGCGCTCCCACTGGTTCAAGCCTTGACATCCCCCCTCGAGCCGCAAGCCGCAAGGAGGAACCAGCACCATGGATCCCGGACGCAAGAGCAGAGCCGCGCGGCGATGGTGGACCGCCGCCCTCGCGGCGCTCGCACTGCCCCTGACGATGCTCGCCACCGGCACCACAGCCGCGCACGCGGCGGGCGTCCAGTGCAGCGTCGACTACAAGACCAACGACTGGGGCTCCGGTTTCACCGCCGACCTCACCCTCACCAACCGCGGCACGTCCGCGATCGACGGCTGGACCCTGACCTACGGCTACTCGGGCAACCAGAAGCTGAGCAACGGCTGGAACGGCAGCTGGTCCCAGTCCGGCCAGACGGTCACCGTGAAGAACGCCTCGTACAACGGCACCATCGCCGCCGGGGCCGCGGTCTCCACGGGCGCCCAGTTCACTTACAGCGGGACCAACACGGCGCCCGTCTCCTTCGCGGTCAACGGCACCACCTGCGCCGGCGCGCACCAGCCGCCGGTCACCGTGCTGACCAGTCCCACCGCGGGCGCTACCTACTCGCAGGGGACCGCGGTGCCGCTCGCCGCGACCGCCGCGGCGGCCGACAACGCGACGATCGCCAAGGTGGAGTTCTACGACGACACCACGCTGCTGGGCACGGACACCAGCGCGCCGTACTCGCTCTCGGCGTCAAGCTTGACCGTGGGCAGTCATTCGCTGGTGGCGAAGGCGTACGACAGCCTCGGCGCGTCCGCCGAGTCCACGCCGGTCGGCATCACGGTCGCCTCGGGGCCGGCCGTCGTCGCCTCGCCCACGCAACTCGGCGTCCAGCAGGGCAGGACGGGCACCTTCGACGTGAAGCTCTCCACGCAGCCGAGCGCGAACGTGACGGTGGGCGTCGCCCGCACGGACGGCAACACGGGTCTGTCGGTCAGCGGCGGTTCCTCGCTGACCTTCACGCCGGCCAACTGGAACACGGCGCAGAAGGTGACCGTCACCGCCGACTCCTCCGGCACCGGCAGCGCCACCTTCACCGCCTCGGCGACCGGCCACAGCAAGGCGACGGTCACCGTGACGGAGCTGGCCGCGTCGAAGGCGTACGACGCCCGGTTCCTGGACCTGTACGGGAAGATCACCAATCCGGCGAACGGCTACTTCTCCCCCGAGGGCATCCCGTACCACTCGGTGGAGACGCTGATCGTCGAGGCGCCCGACTACGGTCACGAGACCACGTCCGAGGCCTACAGCTACCTTCTCTGGCTGCAGGCCATGTACGGGAAGGTGACCGGCGACTGGTCCAAGTTCAACGGTGCCTGGGAGATCATGGAGAAGTACATGATCCCCACGCACGCCGACCAGCCGACGAACTCCTTCTACAACGCCTCGAAGCCGGCCACGTACGCGCCCGAGCAGGACACCCCGAACGAGTACCCGGCGAAGCTCGACACGGGCGTGTCGGTGGGCCCGGACCCGATCGCCGGTGAGCTGAAGAGCGCGTACGGCACGGACGACGTGTACGGCATGCACTGGATCCAGGACGTCGACAACGTCTACGGCTACGGCGACGAGCCCGGCAAGTGCGAGGCCGGACCGACGGCCACCGGACCGTCGTACATCAACACCTTCCAGCGCGGCCCGCAGGAGTCCGTCTGGGAGACGGTCCCGCAGCCGACCTGCGACGCCTTCAAGTACGGCGGCACCAACGGCTATCTGGACCTGTTCACCGGCGACTCCTCCTACGCCAAGCAGTGGAAGTACACGGACGCCCCGGACGCGGACGCGCGCGCGGTGCAGGCCGCCTACTGGGCCGACGTGTGGGCGAAGGCGCAGGGCAAGGGCGGTGACGTCTCCGTGACCGTCGCCAAGGCCGCGAAGATGGGCGACTATCTGCGGTACGCGATGTACGACAAGTACTTCAAGAAGATCGGCAACTGCGTCGGTCCGTCCGCCTGCGCGGCCGGCACCGGCAAGGACGCCTCGCACTACCTGCTGTCCTGGTACTACGCCTGGGGCGGTGCCGCCGACACCAGCGCGGGCTGGGCCTGGCGGATCGGCTCCAGCCATGTGCACGGCGGCTACCAGAACCCGCTCGCCGCGTACGCCCTGAGCAACTACGCCGACCTGAAGCCGAAGTCGGCGACGGGCGCGGCCGACTGGGGCAAGTCGCTCTCCCGGCAGCTCGAGTTCTACCAATGGCTGCAGTCGTCCGAGGGCGCGATCGCGGGCGGCGCGACCAACAGCTGGCAGGGCCGGTACGCCACCCCGCCGGCGGGCACGCCGACGTTCTACGGCATGTACTACGACTGGCAGCCGGTCTACCACGACCCGCCGTCCAACCAGTGGTTCGGTTTCCAGGCGTGGTCGATGGAACGGGTCGCCGAGTACTACCAGCAGACCGGCGACGCGAAGGCCAAGGCGGTCCTCGACAAGTGGGTCAAGTGGGCGCTGTCCAAGACCACGGTCAACCCGGACGGCACCTACCGGATCCCCTCCACCCTCCAGTGGACCGGTCAGCCCGACACGTGGAACGCGCCGAGCCCCGGCACCAACAGCGGACTCCATGTGACGGTCGCCGACTACACCGACGACGTCGGCGTGGCGGCCGCGTACGCCAAGACGCTCACCTACTACGCCGCCAAGTCCGGTGACACGGCGGCGAAGTCGACGGCGAAGGCGCTGCTGGACGGCATGTGGGGCAACTACCAGGACAGCCTCGGCATCGCCGTCCCCGAGACCCGCAGCGACTACAGCCGGTTCAGCGACAGCGTGTACGTGCCGAGCGGCTGGAGCGGCAAGATGCCGAACGGCGACACCGTCAACTCGTCCTCGACGTTCTCCTCGATCCGGTCCTTCTACAAGAACGACCCGGCCTGGTCGAAGATCGAGGCCTACCTCAAGGGCGGCGCCGCGCCCGTCTTCACGTACCACCGTTTCTGGGCCGAGGCGGACATCGCCCTGGCCATGGGCTCGTACGCGGAGCTGCTCGAATAGGTCCCCGCTGATGCTCCGCGTGCACGGCCCCGTCACAGGACGACGGGGCCACCGGGCCGGGCGGTCCCCCTTCGCGAAAGGGGGCCGCCCGGCCGTCACATTCCCAGGTCCTGCACCCCCTCCCCCGCGAGAGGACCCCCACCGTGCGCAGAACCCGCATCCTCACGGCCGTGCTGGCGCCGGCCGCAGGCCTGCTCGCCGGCACTCCGCCCGCACTGGCCGCCGCCACCCCGAAGACGGCACTCGCCGCGGACACGTACACCTGGAGCAACGCCCGGATCGACGGGGGCGGTTTCGTCCCCGGGATCGTGTTCAACCGGTCCGAGAGGAACCTGGTCTACGCCCGTACCGACATCGGCGGCGCCTACCGCCGGCAGCAGTCGACGAAGACCTGGACCCCGCTGCTGGACTCGGTCGGCTGGGACGACTGGGGCACACGGGCGTGGTCGGCCTGGCCTCGGACGCCGTGGACCCGGACAGGGTCTACGCGGCCGTCGGCACCTACACCAACGGACCCAGTCGGGCACCTCGGTGACCGCGAGGAACGTGAGCTGGAACGGCACGGTGGCGGCGGGCTCGTCGGTGAGCTTCGGCTTCACCGGAAGCTGGTCGGGGACCAACACGGAACCGGCGTCGTTCAAGCTGGGTGACCAGAGTTGCACGGTGACCTGACGGGACCGGCGCCACCCGCCCGAGGACGGCGATGCAACGTTTCGCCGTCCCCGGGCGTCGTCCCTGTCCAGGGCACGACGGTCGTGTCCGGGGAGGAGAGACCGGGTGCGAGGGGACGAGTTCGCCAAGTGGGTACGGGATTTCGAGGACGAGCGGGAGCGCCGGGCCGCCCAGGGTGACCCCGACTGGGGGCGGGGCGCGACACTGCATCCCGCTGTGTGGGCCGGTATCCAGCGCTTCCAGGTCGGGGAGGACGGCGACGGCGCCAACCTCGTGGCGAAGGCCGACCAGGCGGGCGACGCCGACTACGCGCGGGCGGTCCGGCTGTTCGTCGCCGAGGAGCAGAACCACGCCAGGATGCTCGCCCGCCTGCTGGCCGCGGGCGGGATGCCGCTGCTGAGCGGCCACTGGAGCGACACGGTCTTCGTACGGCTGCGGCGGCTGATGGGCCTGCGCCTCGAACTGCTGGTGCTGATGATCGCCGAGGTGGTGGCACTGCGGTACTACCGCGCGCTGCGCGACGGCGCCGGGGACCCGCTGACCTCGGAGGTGGCGGGCCGCGTCCTCGCCGACGAGGAACGCCATGTGCCCTTCCACTGCGCCCGGCTGCACGCCTCCTTCATGGAGCTGCCCCGCGTCGTACGCCGCCCGGTGCTGGCCGGGTGGCGGCTGCTGCTGCTCGCGGTCTGCGCCGTCGTCGCCGTCGACCACGGCCGGGCCCTGCGCCGGCTCGGCGTCACACGCCGGCGCTTCCTGGCCGACGTCATGGCCTTGTCCGGCCCGGTGGTCGGCGGGATCCTGACCCCGCGGCCCGACGCCTGGTCGGGCCACAGGGGCTGACGGCCCCTGGCACGCCGGACGGTCAGCGCGTGTACACGCTCGGCCTCGGGGCCGTGGGCATGCCGGCGCCGATGAGGAAGCTCGGGTGCGGGGGCTGGTTGTAGGCGGTGTTCTGCCAGGCCAGGGCCGTGCGGTACTGGGTGTCGTGGAGCAGGGTGGTGATCCTGGTCGTCGTGTCGAAGGGGGTTGAGTAGATCCGCAGGGCCGGGCCGTGTTGTCCGTGGTCGGCCAGACGACCTCCTCGCGCCAGTCGCCGAGGATGTCGCCGGACAGGGACGGGGTCGCCTTCGTGCCGTTGTTCGAGTGGACCCCGGAACCGGTCAGCAGGCGGGTGTCGGACGAGGTGCCGTACTTGTCGATGCGGGTGGAGTCCAGGAGTTCCCGGACGGTGTCGCCGTCCCACCAGGACAGGAAGTTGGTGCTCGACGGCTTGCGGCTCGCCACCACCGTGCCCTTGGGGCCGCGGATGCCGCTCTCGGCCGACGACCAGGACTCGGCGCCCGCGCTGCCGGACCAGATGTCGCCGGAGACACCGCGGCCGTTGTCCCCGTTGGCGGGGGTGGACCACAGGACCTGGCCGGTGCGCGCGTCGGCCATCCAGGAGGACGGCTTGGAGGAGTCCTCGTCGACCTTGAACTCCTCCAGGCCGGCCCGGGACGGGTCGAGGTCGCCCACGTGCATCGCGTCGCCGTGGCCGTTCTTCGTGGTCCACAGGGCGTTTCCGTCGTCGTCGACGGCCATCGAGCCGTAGACGATCTCGTCCCTGCCGTCGCCGTCGACGTCCGCGACGGACAACTGGTGATTGCCCTGGCCGTCGTAGCCCTTGCCGCTGTTGGTGGAGGAGCTGGTGTCGAAGGTCCAGCGGCGGGTGAACCGGCCGTCCCGCCAGTCCCACGCCGCGATCACCGTGCGGGTGTAGTAGCCGCGCGCCGTGATCAGGGAGGGGCGGGCACCGTCGAGGTAGGCGGTGCCGGCCAGGAAGCGGTCGACGCGGTTGCCGTAGGAGTCGCCCCAGGAGGAGACCGTGCCGCGGGCCGGGACGTAGTCGACGGACTGCATCGCCCTGCCGGTCCGCCCGTCGAACATGGTCAGGTACTCGGGGCCGGCCAGCACGTAGCCGCTGGAGTTGCTTGGTGCCGTCGGCGGTCTTCATGGCCACCTCGGCCCTGCCGTCGCCGTCGTAGTCGTACACCTGGAACTGGGTGTAGTGCGCCCCGGAGCGGATGTTACGGCTCAGGCCGACGCGCCACAGCCGGGTGCCGTCGAGCTTCACGCCGTCGACGAAGGTGTCGCCGGTGTATCCGGACTGGGAGTTGTCCTTGGCGTTGGTGGGCTGCCACTTGAGGACGAACTCGAGCTGCCCGTCGCCGTCGAGGTCGCCCACGGAGGCGTCGTTGGCCTCGTAGGTGTACGCGACGCCGTCGGGGGTGGTGCCGCCGGCGGGCGGGCTGACGGGGACGTCCTTGTAGCCGGAGCGGAACTGGATCGCGTGCTCGGAGTCGGCCTGTTCGGTTCCGTTCACGATCGCGCGGACGGTGTAGTCGGCCTGGGCGGGGGCGCCGGCGTGGAAGAACGTGGTGGAGCCGGTGACCGGGAGCCGCGTTGACCTTGGTGCCGGCGCGGTACACGTTGAAGGAGACGTTGTCGGGGTCGGTGCCCAGCCAGCGCCAGCCGACCAGGTTGCCGCTGTCGGTGTGGACGCTGACCACGCCCAGGTCGAGCTTCTCGACCTGCCGTGCGGTGGCCGCCTGCGCGGAGCCGGTCGACAGTGCGGTCAGGCCGGCGCCGATCAGGGCGGCCGTGGCGGTCACGGCGGCGAGGGCGGCACCGCGGCTTCTGCGGTGGGGGTGCGGGTGCTTCACGGGGGCGTACCTCCCGGGTGGGCGGACGGGTTCGCCTCTCAGTCGCCGCCGCGCGCGCGGGAGTTGCCGCCCGCTCGGGAGTGGGCGCCCGCTCGGGAGTTGCCGCCCGCTCGGGAGTGGCCGCCCGGAGTCAGGTGGCGGGCGGCTTGCGGAAGGCGCGCAGCGAGAACACCGGGTCCGGGCGGCGGCGGTCCTGGTCCGGCAGGCGGGCGAGCCGGGCGGCGAACTCCTCGGTGCGGGGGTCGTCCGGGGGCAGCAGGGTGAACCAGCCACGCCTGAGGTCCGTCACGGTGGTACGCGGGCTGCGGCCCTGGCCGAGGCCGGGGAAGGCCGCCCGCCCGGCCGGGACGAGTCCCTCGGCGGCGGCGTACCCGGTGACGGCGTCCGCGGCGTCCTGGGCGGGGCGGCGGGGGCGGGTGACGAGGACGGCGTCGATGTCGCTGCCGACGTCGTGCGCCTCGGCCTTGTCGACGGTGGTGACCCAGACCCCGCCGGGCCTGAGGACCCGCGCGCACTCGGCGACGACCGCTCGCACGTCGCCGGGGCCGGACAGCAGGTGCAGCAGCCAGACGCCGGTGACCGCGTCGAAGGTGGCGTCGGCGAAGGGCAGGCGGCGGCAGTCGGTCCGCACGACGGTGCCGGGCAGGCGGCGGGCCGCCCGGCGGGCCATGGCGGTGGAGAGGTCGGCGCCCGTCACCCGCAGCCCGGACCGGGCGGCGGCGAGGCGCCGGGTGACGATGCCGGTGCCGCAGGCGAGGTCCAGGAGCCGGCCCGGCCGGTCGGGTATCAGGCCGAGGACGGCCCCGGCCGCCGCCTCGGCGCGCGGTTCGCCGCCGCGCGAGGCGTCGTAGGCGTCCGCTTCCTCGTCGTAGTCGAGCACATCGTCAGTGTGTTCCGTGGCCGGGTGCGATGTCCTCCACCCTGCGGGCGAGGTCGAAGTCCTTCTCCGTGACGACGCCGCCGGCGCTGTGCGTGTTCACGCTCAGGTGGACGGTGTTGTAGCCGAGGGTGAGGTCGGAGTGGTGGTCGAGCTCGTCCTGGATCCCGGCGATGTGCACGACCAGTGCCGTCGCCGCGAAGTGCGAGGCCAGCCGGTAGGAGCGGGTGAGCCGGTCGCCGTCCAGCGACCAGCCGGGCAGCTCGGCCAGCCGGTCCTCGATCTCCTTCTGCGACAGCGGTTCCACGGCCATGGACGGTCTCCCTCCGGAGGGTGCGGGTACGCGTTCAGCCTGCCACGTCCGCCCGTCCGTGCACCCGGTCCGGTGCGCCGCGCACTCCGTTCGGCCGCGCGGGCACTCCGTTCGGCTCCCTGCCACTCCCCCCTGAACCCGCCCTCCCCCTGGACCTGCCCCTCCCCCTGGCCGGGCGGGGCCGGCTTCCTGACGGGACGCGTCATCGGGCGCGCCGCTCGGCTACGGTCGACGGCATGACCATTGTCGCGACCGGTTCCGCCGCCTCCGCCGCCACGAACGCCGACAAGGGCCAGGCGGGCCGGCTGCTGCGCTCCTGGCGGGAGCGGCGCCGGGTGTCCCAGCTCGAACTGGCGCTGCGCGCCGACTCCTCCGCCCGGCACATCAGTTTCATCGAGACCGGCCGGTCCCGGCCCAGCGAAGAGATGGTGCTGCGGCTGGCGGAGCACCTCCAGGTGCCGGTGCGGGAGCGCAACGCGCTGCTGCTGGCGGCCGGTTACGCCCCGCGCTACCCGGAGACCCCGCTGGACGACCCGGCGCTCGACGCGCTGCGCGACGGCATGGAACGGCTCATCCAGGGTTACGAGCCCTACCCGGCGCTGGTGGTCGACGCCGGGTACACGGTGGTCGCCGCCAACCGGGGCATCGCCCTGCTGCTGGAGGGAGTTGCCGAGGAGTTGATGACGCCGGCGCCGAACGCGATGCGGCTGACCCTGCACCCCGACGGCCTCGCGCCGCGCATCCGCAATCTGCGCGAGTGGCGCGGGCATCTGCTGGCGCAGATGGAGCGGCAGATCGCCCTGGACCGCTCGGACCAGCTACGGGCTCTGTACGAGGAGGTCGCCGGGTACCCGGTGCCCGAGGACGCGCCCGGTGACGAACCGGCCGGGCCGGTGCCGTACTTCGCGCTGCCGCTGCGCATCGAGCACGACGGGCGCATCCTGTCGTTCGTGTCGTCGATCTCCACCTTCAACACGCCGATGGACGTCACGGTCGCCGAACTCGCCATCGAGACCTTCCTGCCCGCCGACCCGGCGACGGGCAAGTACCTGCACACACTGGCCGGTTGACGCCTCCGCCCGGCGCCGGATCCGCTCGACCGCGTGTGTGACGAGGGCGCGCGTGACAGACTGCCGCCGTACTTCGGGCCGGGGGGAGGACGGGCTGTGAGCGAGCGGCGGGCGGCTCCCACCGTGGGTCAGGTGGTGCTGGGCAAGCGGTTGCAGGAACTGCGGGAGGCGGCCGGGCTCAGCCGCGAGGAGGCCGCCCGGGTGCTCCGGGTGGCGTCGGCGACCGTACGGCGGATGGAGATGGCCGAGGTCGCGCTGAAGATCCCTTACGTGCAGGTGCTGCTGGCCACCTACGGGGCGGCCGGGGAGGAGCAGGCCGCGTTCGTCCGGCTGGCCGAGGAGGCCAACCAGCCGGGCTGGTGGCAGCGGTTCCACGATGTGCTGCCGGACTGGTTCAGTCTGTACGTGAGCCTGGAGGGCGCCGCCCGGATCGTCCGCTCCTACGAGCCGCACTTCGTGCCCGGCCTGCTGCAGACCGAGGCGTACGCGCGCGCGGTGCTGGAGGCCGGGACGATCGGGCAGACCGGACCGGAGACGATAGAACGGCATGTCTCGCTGCGCATGGCGCGGCAGCGGCTGCTGGAGCGGGAGGACCCGCCCCACCTGTGGGTGATCATGGACGAGACGGTGCTGCGGCGCCCGGTGAGCGTCGACGCCGCGGTGATGCGCGACCAGCTCGACCGGCTGCTGGAGTACGCCGGCCGGGACCGGGTCACCCTCCAGCTCGCCGAGTTCGCGGCCGGCCCGCACCCGGGGACCTACGCGCCGTTCACGCTGTTCCGGTTCGCCGAACCGGAGCTGCCCGACATGGTGTTCACCGAGTATCTGACCGGCGCCCTGTATCTGGACTCCCGCCAGGAGGTCTCCACGCATCTGGAGGTCCTGGACCACATGACCGCGCGGGCCTCCTCCGCGCGGCGCACCCGGCAACTGCTGCGGGAGTACCGCGAGGCCCTGTGACGCCCGGCCGCCGGCTCAGGCCGCGCCGCCCTTCGTGTCCCGCTCGTCGTCGACGATCTCCGCGTCCACCACACCGTCGTCCTCCCCGGACGCGCTCCGCTCACCGGCGGAACCCGCCGAATCGGTGGCACCGGCCGAACCGGCGGAGGCGGCGGCATACATGGCCTGGCCCATCCGCTGGCTGACCGTGGCGAGTTTCTCGACTCCCGCGCGCAGGGCCGCCGTCTCGGCGTTCTCGGCGAGCAGGGTCTTCAGCCCGGTCACCGCCTCCTCGACCTCGGTGCGGGTCTCGGCGGGCACGCGGTCCGTGTTGTCCTGGAGGAACCGCTCGGTCTGGTAGACGAGTTGCTCGGCCTGGTTGCGGGTCTCGGCGGTCTCCCGGCGTTTGCGGTCCTCCTCGGCGTACTCCTCGGCCTCCCGCATCATGCGGTCGATGTCGTCCTTGGGCAGGGCCGAACCGCCGGTGACGGTCATCTTCTGCTCCCGGCCGGTGGCGAGGTCCTTCGCAGAGACGTGCATGATCCCGTTGGCGTCGATGTCGAACGCGACCTCCACCTGCGGGACCCCGCGCGGCGCGGGCGGCAGTCCGGTGAGGTCGAAGACGCCCAGCTTCTTGTTGTACGCGGCGATCTCGCGTTCACCCTGGTAGACCTGGATGCCGACCGAGGGCTGGTTGTCGGTGGCGGTGGTGAAGATCTCCGAACGGCGGGTCGGGATCGTGGTGTTGCGCTCGATCATCTTCGTCATGATGCCGCCCTTGGTCTCGATGCCCAGGGACAGCGGGGTGACGTCCAGCAGCAGGACGTCCTTGACGTCGCCGCGCAGGACGCCCGCCTGGAGCGCGGCGCCGACCGCGACGACCTCGTCGGGGTTGACACCCTTGTGCGGGTCCTTGCCGGTGAGTTCCTTCACCAGACCGGTGACGGCGGGCATCCGGGTGGAGCCGCCGACCAGGATGACGTGGTCGATCGCGGACAGTTGCACGCCCGCGTCCGCGACCGCCTGGTGGAAGGGCTTCTTGCAGCGGTCCAGCAGATCCTCGGTCAGCTCCTGGAACTGGGCGCGCGTCAGCGTCTCCTCCAGGTGCAGCGGGCCCTCGGCGGAGGCGGTGATGTAGGGCAGGTTGATCGAGGTCTCCGAGGACGAGGACAGTTCGATCTTGGCCTTCTCCGCGGCCTCCCGCAGCCGTTGCACGGCCATCTTGTCGGCCCCGAGGTCGATGCCGTTGTGCCCCTTGAACCGTTTGACGAGGTACTCGACGATCCGCTGGTCCCAGTCGTCACCGCCGAGGTGGGTGTCGCCGTTGGTGGCCTTCACCTCGATGACGCCGTCGCCGATGTCCAGCAGGGACACGTCGAAGGTGCCGCCGCCGAGGTCGAAGACGAGCACGGTCTGCTCCTCGCCGCGGTCCAGGCCGTAGGCGAGGGCGGCGGCCGTCGGCTCGTTGATGATCCGCAGCACCTTCAGGCCGGCGATCTCCCCGGCCTCCTTGGTCGCCTGGCGCTGGGTGTCGTCGAAGTAGGCGGGTACGGTGATCACCGCGTCCGTGACGTCCTCGCCGAGGTAGGCCTCGGCGTCCCGCTTCAGCTTCTGCAGCACCCGCGCGGACAGTTCCTGCGCGCGCAGCCGGCTGCCGTCGACGGAGCCCTGCTCCGGGAAGCGCCAGTGCGCGTCCCCCATGTGCCGCTTCACCGAGCGGGCGGTGCGCTCCACGTTGGTGACGGCCTGCCGCTTGGCCACCTCGCCGACCAGTACGTCGCCGTTCTTCGCGAACGCCACCACCGATGGGGTGGTGCGCGCGCCCTCCGCGTTGGCGACGACGGCCGGCTCGCCGCCCTCCAGGACGGCCACCACCGAGTTCGTCGTCCCGAGATCGATCCCGACCGCACGTGTCATGGTCCGTCCCCTTCCGCCAGGTGGTTCCGCCAGGAGGTTCCGCCGGGACGCATCCGCGAGGACGCCTGCCGCCCTCCCAGCACAGAACGCGGGTGCGCGCTTGTCAATGCACGGGTGCCCAGGAAACGTCGATGCCGCGCACCCGGTGGGCGCGCGGCATCGACGGGGCGTACGGGCGTCAGGCCAGCTCGGCCGTCAGGGTGATGGTCGTACCGGTCAGGGCCTGGCTGACCGGGCAGTTCTTCTTGGCGTCCTCGGCCGCGGAGCGGAAGCCGTCCTCGTCCACGCCCGGCACCTCGCCGCGGACGGTGAGGTGGATGCCGGTGATGCCCTCGCCGGGCTGGAAGGTGACGTCGGCCTTGGTCTCCAGACGGGTGGGCGGAGTACCGGCGCCGGCCAGGCCGTGCGAGAGGGCCATGGAGAAGCAGCTGGAGTGGGCGGCGGCGATCAGCTCCTCGGGGCTGGTCCTGCCGTTCGCCTGCTCGGCGCGCGACGGCCACGACACCGGCTGCTGGCCGATGCCGGAGGAGTCGAAGGTGACGACGCCGTTGCCCTCGAGCAGGTTGCCTTCCCAGACGGTGTGTGCGGTGCGCGTGGTTGCCACGGCTCTTCCTTTCCATGGGGGTCCGAGTTGTTCGTGTACCGCGTCCCATCCGATCACACTCGGGGGCGCCGCACCCCGCGGACGCACCCCGCGGACACCGCCTACCTAGGCGGCCCGTTCCTCCTCGGCCCGCGTGGTGAGCGGCACCTGCGGGCCGTCCACCTCCAGCAGCCAGCGCCGCAGTACGCGGTGCACGTGCTCGGCTCCGGCCGGCTCCTCGCCGTCGGCGGCCGGCGCGGACAGGGTGAGCGGGGAGAGCAGGAAGGGCCGGGACTGGGCGCCGCCGAGGCCGCCGTGGGAGCCGATCTGCTCCTCGAAGGCGAGGACTTCGCCGTCGGCGGGGTCGTGGAAGGAGTTGACCATGATGTCGGCGGTGTGCGGGAAGGAGTGGGTGCGGCGTACGGCGTCCGCGGCGCCCGGGCCGAAGCCGGCCAGCGGGCCGGGCTCCTCGTCCAGACGGGCCAGCGGGATCTCGGTGCCGTACGGGCCGAGCACCAGGCCGTCGTGCTCCTCGCTGCGCACCAGCAGGAAGCCGATGCCGGGGTGGTTGGCGAGGGTGGTGAGCAGGCCGGGGTGGCGGGCGTCGATCTCCTCCCGGCTCATGCGGTGCGGCACGTCCGGGAACGACACCAGGCCCAGGTTTCCCGAGGCCAGTACGACGGGTTCGGTGCCCCGGGCCGGGCGGTGCCCGTCGCCGTTGGCCTCCTCGGGCCTGCCCAGGGCGGCCCGGACCGCGGCGCGGGCCTCGGCGCCGCTGCGGGTCCGCTCGGCGTGGCGCGGCACGGGCAGTCCGCAGCCGGCCCGGACCAGGTCGCCGAGGGTGAGGCCGTAGCGGGAGCGGAAGGTCTCGCCCGGGCTCTGGCCGTGGTCGGACAGGACGACGACGCGGTAGGGGCGCGGCGCGTGCTCGGCGGCCTTCGCGATGAGGGCGAGGGACCGGTCGAGCCGCTGCAGCACCTTCTCGGCGTCCCGGCCGCGCGGCCCGGAGTGGTGGGCGACCTCGTCGTAGGCGACGAGGTCGGCGTAGACGGCGGTGCGGCCGGCGAGCATGTCGCCGAGCACGGCGGCGACCACGACGTCGCGCTCGACGACGGTGGCGAAGGCCCGCACGAAGGGGTAGAGGCCGCCGCGGCCGACCCGGGGCCGCTGCTTGCGGACGCGGGCCCGGGTGGACTGGACGATCTCGCGGACCACCTCGGCGACGAAGGACAGGGCCGTGCGCACGGCGTTGGCGGGGTCGGAGAAGTAGGCGAAGTAGCCGGCGCGGGAACGGTTCTCCCGGCCCCGGCGGCGGATGGCGATGGACAGGACGAGGGCCTGTTCGCCGGCGCCGCCGCTGAACAGGTTGCCGCGGCTGGCGCCGTCCACGGCGAGCAGTCCCCCGTCGCCCGTGCGCTTCACGGCACGGCGCTGGAGTTCCGCGGCGCTGGTCGGGCGGTTGCACACCATCACCTCGCCGCGCTCCTTCTCGTACCAGCGGAAGGCGGGCACGTCGAAGGTGCTGCCGTGCAGGATGCCGAGCTGGCTGGCGCCGGTCTGGCTGGACCAGTCGGTGCGCCAGGGGGTGAGCCGGTGGGTGGGCCGCATGCCGTCGGCGGTCGCCAGCCAGCCGGCGACGGTCGGCATCAGGCCCCTGCGGACGGCGTCGGTGAGCACGTCGTGGCCGACTCCGTCGAGCTGGACGCAGACCAGGCCGGGGGTGTCCGCGCAGGGCGGCCCGGCTCTTCGGCGGCGGTCGGCGAGGCGCAGCAGACGGCGGCGGTAGGCGTCGTCGTCGCGTACGGCGAGGGCCGCGCCGGTGGCCGAGGCCACGGCGGACATCACGGCGGCCACCACGACGGCGGTCTCCGGGGCGGCCTCGGGACGGCCGGAGGGGTTGAGGCGCAGGGCGAGCAGCAGCAGCGAGCCGTTGAGGAAGAAGACCAGCAGGCCGAGGACGAGGGCGGGCACGAGCAGCAGCAGCCGTACCAGGAGCGGCCACACCAGAACGGAGAGCAGACCGAAGGCGCCGGCGCCGCAGGCGGCGGTGATGGCTATGTGGGTGGCGCTGTCGCCGTCGGGGGACTGGAGCCTGAAGTCGGGCAGCAGTCCGGCGAGCACGAGCATGGTGAGCGTGGAGACCGCCCACACCGTGGCGCTCCGTCCGATCTGACTGGCCGCCCTCCGCCACCGCACGTCCCGCACACCTCACGTCCCGCCCCGCTCGACCGACCGACCGGGCCCCGGCTCCCACCTTGTCACACCGGGCCGGGCGCTTCCGGACGGGGCGCCGCACCGCGAGAACGGTGCCGGCGCCGGTGCCGTCAGCGTCCGTCGTAGCCGGCCGTCGGCATCGACAGCCTGCGGTGCACCCGTGCCTTCATCTGCGCGTCGTACGACGGCTCGGCCCGCCCCACCGTCTCCACGCGCACCCCGCGCCGCGCGCACTCGGCGGTGAACTCCTCCACGGAGGACAGGGCGCGCTCCAGTACGCGCCTGCTGGGCGCGACGAACACGTCCACCCCGGACCGCACTCCGTCCCACAGCGCGCAATGGTCGAAACGCAGCCCGCCGACGAGAAGTTCCCGCGCGACGACGTAGCCGCGTTCCGCGGCCCAGCGGGCGCACATCGCGTACTGGCTGCGCGAGTCCACCAGGAAGGGGTCGGCCTCCAGTTCCTCCAGAGGCGTCAGGCTCGCGATGGCGGTGACCCGCACCGGCGCGAGCCCGCCGGAGGCACCCCGTAACTGTCCCATGGCGTCCCCCTCACCTCCGGGTTTCGCCAGCGACCCTACTCCTGCCCGTAGGCTTCGGGGAGTCGCGTGAAGGAGGCGAAGGAGGTGCCGGTGGAGATCACCTGGTGGGGGCACGCCACCTGCACACTCGAGGACGCGAACATACGCGTGATCACCGATCCGCTGTTCGCCACCCGGCTCGCGCATCTGCGCCGCCGCCGGGGCGCGGTGCCGCCCGCCGAGGCCCGCCGCGCGGACCTGGCGCTGGTGTCCCATCTGCACGCCGACCACCTGCATCCGCCCTCGCTGGCCGCCCTCCCCCCGGGCACGCGCCTGCTCGTGCCCCGGGGCGCACCACGGGCGGTACCCGCACTGCGCCGGCTGCGGCGGCTGCGGATCACCGAGGTGGCGCCCGGCGACGAGGTGCGGATCGGAGACCTGCTGGTCCGGGTGGTCCCGGCGCGGCACGACGGGCGCCGGCTGCCGGTCGGCCCGCACCGCTCGCCGGCGCTCGGATACGTCCTCACGGGCGAGGCACGGACCTACTTCGCCGGGGACACCGGGCTGTTCGACGACATGGCCGAGCAGGTGGGGCCGGTGGACACGGCGCTGCTGCCGGTGGGCGGCTGGGGCCCCTTCCTCGGGCCGGGGCACCTGGACGCGGGGCGGGCGGCGCAGGCGCTGGCCCGGCTGGCGCCCCGTGCCGCGGTGCCGGTGCACTACGGGACGTACTGGCCGATCGGCATGGACGCCGTGCGCCCGCACGAATTCCACGCGCCGGGTGACGAGTTCGTGCGCCTGGCGGCCGCGGCCGCGCCGGAGGTGACGGTGCACAAGCTGGGGCACGGCGAGCGGGTGCGGCCGGAGGTCGCACGGTGAGATGGCTGCCGGACGCGGTGACACTGGCCGCCGCGTCGGCACGGTCCGTGCCGCCGGAGTCGACGCAGCAGGCGCTCGGCTATCCGTCACTGTTCCTGCTCGTGCTGATCGGGGCGCTGGTCCCGGTGGTGCCGACCGGTGCCCTGGTGAGCACGGCGGCGGTGGTGGCGTTCCATCAGACGGCGCCGTTCTCGCTGCTGCTGGTGTTCGTCACGGCCTCCACGGCGGCCTTCCTGGGGGACGCGACGCTGTACTGGCTGGGGCGGCGCGGGCTGCGGTCGAAGAACGGCTCGCGCTGGCTGGAGGCGATCCGGTCGCGGGCGCCGGAGGAGCGACTGGAGCAGGCGCAGGAGAAGCTGGCCGGGCACGGGGTCGCGGTGCTCGTGCTGTCCCGGCTCGTGCCCGCGGGGCGCATACCGGTGATGCTGGCCTGTCTGCTGGCCGAGTGGCCGCTGCGGCGGTTCTCCCGGGGCAACCTGCCGGCCTGTCTGGCCTGGGCGCTGACGTACCAGGTGATCGGCATCCTGGGTGGCTCCCTGTTCCCGGAGCCCTGGGAGGGGGTGGCCGCGGCGGTGGCGCTGACCGTGCTGGTCAGTGCCATGCCGAGTGCCGTGCGGCGCCTTCGGGGGATCGAGCGGTAGCTTCGAGCGGGCGACGGCTGCGGGGAGCCCCCGGTTCACTCGAGCACGCGCGAGCCTCCCACCGGGAGGTCCCACAGGTCCTCGCGCTCCAGGCCCGCCTTCTCCCAGGCCGTGCGCACCCGGGTCAGCGGCTCCAGGACCGGCTCGGCCGACAGCACGAACGTGCCCCAGTGCATCGGGGCCATTCTGCGCGCCCCCACGTCCAGGGTGGCCCGTACCGCCTCCTCCGGGTCGCAGTGGACGTCGCTGAGCCACCAGCGGGGGTCGTAGGCGCCGATGGGCATGAGCGCGAGGTCGATCCCCGGGTAGCGGCGGCCTATGCGGGAGAACCAGTGGCCGTAGCCGGTGTCCCCGGCGAAGTAGAGGCGCTGTCCGTCCGGGTCGGTGAGGACCCAGCCGCCCCAGAGGCTGTGGCAGGTGTCGGTGAGGGTGCGCTTGGACCAGTGGTGGGCGGGCACGAAGTCGAAGCGGACGCCGGACAGTTCGGCGCCCTCCCACCAGTCCAGCTCGGTGACGCGGGTGAACCGGCGCCGCTGGAACCAGCGGCCGAGGCCGGCGGGTACGAACACCGGGGTGTCGCGCGGGAGCCGGCTCAGGGTGGGGGCGTCCAGGTGGTCGTAGTGGTTGTGGCTGATGACGACCGCGTCGACGCCCCGCAAATTCTCCCAGGGGACGCCGACGGGGGTGATGCGGGCCGGGGTGCCCAGGATGCGGCGGGACCAGACGGGGTCGGTGAGGACGGTCAGTCCGCCGGCCCGGACGATCCAGCTCGCGTGTCCCGCCCAGGTGACGGCGATGGTGCCGGTGCCCACGGTCGGCAGCGGGCCGGGGGCGTACGGGACCCGCGGGATGCCGGCGAGGCCCGCCGGGCCCGGGCGTACGGCGCCCTCGCGGGCGAAGCGGGCGAGGGCCTTGAGGCCGGGCAGGGGGGCGGTGAGCCGGTCGTGGAAGGTACGTGGCCACACCCGGTGCTCGCCCAGCGGGCGGGGCTCGGCGAGCGGCGGGAACGGGGGCGCGAGGGCGGCCCGGGGCGTGCGGACGCCGGCCGCGCCGTCCTCCGGGTCCGGCGTGGGCGTGGAGGCCGGCGTGGGCGTGGAGGCCGGCGTGGGCGTGGAGGCCGGCGTGGTCGTGGAGGTCGTGGAGGTCGTCAGGGACGTCGTGGCGGTGGACCCGGGCTCATGCGTCTGCTGCGTCATCGAGGAGGCTCCCGTCGCTGAGCGTCGTCGCGGAGGCCGTCGAAGGCCGACCTCAAGGAGATCAACGCGCGGTGCACGTGTGGCAGTTCCAACGGTGAGGGTGACGTGAGGGATTCCGTGCGTTCCTCGTCCGTGCCGCCCAGCAGGGGCCCCGTGGCGAGCCGTACCCGCAGCTCCCCGAGGCCGTCGCCGAAGCGGTGGCCGCCGGGCGCGGGCATGCCGAGCCGGGCGGTGAGGAAGTCCTCGAGTTCCTGCGCGTCCGTCACGCCCTGGCGGGCGAGCGCCCCGTCCAGCGGCCCGAGGTCGGCGTACAGGTGGCGACCGGCCTGCGGCGGCCGGGCGAGCGCGCCGGACGCGACGACCGCGGAGTGCGCGGCGGCGGCCACGCGCGCGTGCAGGCGTACGGCGGCCTCGCGGCGCTCGGCGACGGGCGTGGGCTCGTCGAGGGCGTATCCGGCGACGGCGGCGACGGGCGCGGCGACCCGCGCGTCGAGGGCGGTGAGGATGTCGAGTACGCGCGCGTGGAGCCGCTCCCCCGCCGCTCCGGACGGCACGCGGGCGACGGCGGCGGGCCAGCCGGGCGGCAGCAGGGTGCCGGCCAGGTCGGTGACCACGGTGACCCGGTCGGGCAGCATCTCGGCGGGGCTGAGCAGGACGGTCCCGTGCGGGTCGTGCAGGGTGTCGCGCCAGGTCTCGTCGCTGACCAGGTGCAGTCCCTCGGCGACGGCGGCCTCGACGGTCTCGTGCAGCAGTTCGGGCGGGGCGACGGTGGCGGTGGGGTCGTCGGCCACGGACAGCACCAGCAGCCGGGGGGCGCCGCCCTCGGCGCGGACCCGGCGCACGGTCTCCAGCAGGGCGTACGGGTCGGGGACGCCGCCGCTCTCGGCCGGGGTCGGCACATGGAACACGGGCCTGCCGAGCAGCCGGGCGTAGGGCGCCCACCAGGCGGCGCAGGGGCGGGGCACCAGCACGTCGCCGCCGTCCCCGGCGAGCGCGGCGGTCACGGCGAGCAGCAGGGCGGGGGCGCCGGGCCCCGCGGCCACCCGGTCCGGGACGCAGGACAGTCCGCGCCGGGTCCAGTAGCCGCAGGCCGCCTCCAGCAGGGCGGGGGAACCGCCGACCGGCTGGGCCTCGGCCCGGCCCGCGGCGGCGGCGAGGACGGCGGCGAGTTCCGGCAGGACGGGCAGACCGTCGCCGGGCAGCGGGGGCCCGTAGCGGACGGGGCCGTGTCCCTCCGGGTCCGTCCGCCGCATGTCCGCCTCCGCGCTGTCATGGTCCGTCCGCCGTCCCACCAGGTGGGTGCTTCCCTCCGCACGCCGTCACCACTGGTCTCCCCGCGGCTCCCGCGGCTTCGGTGGTGCGGGCTGTGCGGCTGGTGCGTCCGGTGCCCACGGATGGTGCCCTCGGGTAGGTGTGTACCCGCCGGGCGGCCCGCCATGGCCGGTGATCGCGGCCGGTCCCGGCACCGTGCCGGACCGGACCGGCGTCAGCCGCCCGTGGTCCGTCGGCGGCCGAGCAGCCGGTAGCCCGCTCCGGCGCAGGCGGCGGCGATCAGCACACCGCCGGCGACCAGGGCGGGGACCGAGTCGTCGAAGGTGCCTCCCCGTCCCGCCTCCACCCCGTGCTCCATGGGCGCGGGCGTGCAGTCGTCGTCCCCGCCGGACGCGCGGCAGCCGTCACCGCCGCCGCCCTCGCAGGAATCGCCCTCCTCACATCCCTGTCCCTGACCTTGGCTCTGGTTCTGGTTCTGGTTCTGCCCCGGGCTCTGGCTCTGGCTCTGCCCCTGCCCCGCCCCCTGCTCCTGTCCCTGCCACAGCCCGTCTCCCTCGTCCTGCCCCTGTTGCTGGTCCAACTGCTCCTGTCCCTCCCCCTGGGTGTCCCCCTGCTCCTCCCCCTCCCCCGGTTCCTGCGTCTGCCCCAACCCCTGCTGCGGCGCCGGGGTTTGCCGCCCCTGTCCCGAAGCGCACACGCCGCCGGGGACGGCACCCGTGCCGGTGCCGCCGTCGCAGGGCACGGGCACCGTCACCGGACCGGGCACGGTGGCCGGGGACTCGGGCACCACGGCGCCGGGGCTCTCCACGGCGCCGGGGTCCGCGGACGCGACGGGCCCGGGCATGACGAGCGCGGCGCCGGCCAGGACGGCGACGGACAGGGCACGGGCGGTGCGTCGCATGGGAAAGGCTCCTCGGCGAAACGACGGTCGACGGTCGGCGGGGCACGGCTGGTGCCCTCCACTGCCATGAGAGCCCGCCGGGCGCCGTACCGCGCGCGGCCGGACCCCATTCGCGGGACACGGACCGCCGGGCGGGTGACACCGCCCCGACGCACCCCGATCCCCCGGCCCGGCAGGTTTTCCGCACCCGCTGCAGGTCACTCGGCAGGTACTGACCGGATGTCCGCCGCCGACCGCACCGGGAGGGCCCCTCCATGAGCAGCAAGGTCTCCGACCACATCCTCGAGCGGCTGCGAGCCTGGGGCGTGGAACAGGTCTTCGGCTACCCCGGAGACGGCATCAACGGGCTGCTCGCCGCCTGGGGACGGGCGGAGAACCAGCCGCGCTTCATCCAGTCCCGGCACGAGGAGATGTCCGCCTTCGAGGCGGTCGGGTACGCCAAGTTCAGCGGCCGGATCGGGGTGTGCGCGGCCACCTCGGGGCCCGGCGCGATCCACCTGCTGAACGGCCTGTACGACGCCAAGCTGGACCACGTCCCGGTGCTGGCGATCGTCGGCCAGACCAACCGGACCGCGATCGGCGGCTCCTACCAGCAGGAAGTCGATCTGCACACGCTGTACAAGGACGTCGCCTCGGAGTTCGTCGAGACGGTGATGGTGCCCGAACAGCTGCCGAACGTGCTGGACCGGGCGATCCGCACCGCCTACGCACGGCGCTGCCCCACCGCGATCATCATCCCGGGCGACGTGCAGGAGCTGGACTACTCGCCGCCGACGCACGAGTTCAAGATGGTGCCGTCCAGCCTGGGGATGAGCGACTACACCGCGACCCCGACCGACCAGGCGCTGCGCCGGGCGGCGGACGTCCTGAACGCGGGTGACAAGCCCGCGATCCTGATCGGACAGGGCGCCGCCGGCGCGGTGGCCGAGGTGCGGGAGATCGCCGAGCTGCTGGGTGCGGGCGTGGCCAAGGCGCTGCTCGGCAAGGACGTCCTCAGCGACGAGCTGCCGTACGTCACCGGGCCGATCGGGCTGCTGGGCAGCAGGCCGTCGTACGAGCTGATGCGGGACTGCGACACCCTGCTGACCATCGGCTCCTCCTTCCCGTACACGCAGTTCATGCCGGAGTTCGGCAAGGCGCGCGGGGTGCAGATCGACATCGACCCGCACATGGTCGGCATGCGCTACCCGTACGAGGTGAACCTGATCGGCGACGCCGCGGCCACGCTGCGGCGGCTGATCCCGCTGCTGGACACCGACCGGGGCGGGCGCGAGTGGCACGACACCGTGTGCGCCAACGTCAAGCGCTGGCACGACACCATGGAGCGGCGGGCCGGTCTGACGGCCGACCCGATCAACCCCGAGTACGTGGCCCGGGCGCTCGACCCGCTGCTGCCGGACGACGTGATCCTCACCTCGGACTCCGGTTCGGTGGCGAACTGGTACGCGCGGCACATCACGATGCGGCCGGGCATGCGCGGTTCGCTGTCCGGGACGCTCGCGACGATGGGCCCGGGTGTGCCGTACGCGATCGGCGCGAAATTCGCGCACCCGGACCGGCCGGTGGTCGCGCTGGTCGGCGACGGCGCGATGCAGATGAACGGGCTGGCGGAGATGATCACCGCAGCCAAGTACCGGGACCGCTGGTCCGATCCCCGGCTGGTGGTGGGCGTGTGGAACAACCGCGATCTGAACCAGGTCACCTGGGAGATGCGCGCGATGGAGGGCTCCCCGTCGTTCCTGCCGTCGCAGGAGATCCCGGACGTGCAGTACGCGGCGTTCGCCCGCACCCTCGGCCTGACCGGGGTCCGGGTGGAGAAGCCCGAGGAGGTCGAGGCCGGCTGGCGTGCGGCCCTGGAGGCCGACGGCCCGGCCGTGATCGAGTTCGTCACCGACCCCGCCGTGCCGCCCATCCCGCCGCACGCCTCCTGGGAGCAGATGGAGGCGACGGCCAAGTCGATCCTCAAGGGCGACGCCGACCGGGGATCGATGATCAAGCGGGGGTTGAAGGCAAAGGTGCAGGAGTTCCTGCCGGGCGAGAGGAAATAGCCGGGAGCAGCGGAAAGCGAGTGCCGGGAAGTCCGTGTCGGCCGGCGGCCGGCGGGTACGCGGTCCGGACCTTCGACCCTCTGGAGGGAGAACATGCAGCGAGGCAGTGACCGGCTGAACGTCCACCGGGACGACGAGATGAAACACGAGCTGCAGGGCCTGCTCAGGTCCGGGCATCCCACGCGCACCGAGGAGTGGCACGACCCGGAGCCCACCGCGGACGACGACCCGGAGGTGTGGGCCGGACCCGTGGCACCGGGGCAGGCGGGCGCGTCGCTGGAGACGGTGCGGCTGGAGCTGGCCCGGCACCTGGGGCGGCACGCCTTCCCGGCCAACGCGGGCGAGCTGGCCCGGGCGCTGCGCCGCGGCAACGCCCCCGGCGCGCTGATCGACGCGGTGGCGGGACTGACCCGCTCGAGCCGCTACGAGACCGTGCACGAACTGGCCGAGGCGCTGGTGGGCCGGGCATGAGCCAGGGCCCGGGCGGCCGGAGCGGGAAGCGGCGCGCCCGGGCCGGCAAGGCCGTCGTCCGTGCTGTGGAAGGAAAGTGAGCAAGCATGCGTATCGCGTTTCTGGTGGCCCCCGAGGGTGTCGAGCAGGTCGAACTGACCGAGCCGTGGAAGGCCGCCTCCGACGGCGGGCACGAACCGGTGCTGGTGTCGACCGCGTCCGGCAAGATCCAGGCGTTCAACCATCTGGACAAGGCGGACACCTTCCCCGTGGACGAGGTGGTGGGTGAGACGTCGGCCGCCGGGTTCGGCGCGCTCGTGCTGCCCGGCGGGGTCGCCAATCCCGACTTCCTGCGGATGGACGAGAAGGCCGTCGCTTTCGTCAAGGAGTTCTTCGAGGACGGCAAGCCGGTCGCCGCGATCTGCCACGCGCCGTGGACGCTGGTCGAGGCGGACGTCGTGCGGGGCCGGGAGCTGACCTCGTGGCCCAGCCTGCGGACCGACATCCGCAACGCGGGCGGCACCTGGGTCGACGAGCAGGTCAAGATCTGCGACCACGGTTCCAACAAGCTGGTGACCAGCCGCAAGCCGGACGATCTGAAGGCGTTCTGCGACGCCTTCCTGCACGTGTTCGCCGGCGAGGCGGGCTGATCCCGTCCACTGCGCGTCGAAGGGCCGGCCCGTACGGGCCGGCCCTTCGGCGTGGGCGTCCGGATCAGGTGCCGGACGTGTCCGGAGTCACCGCGTCGCCGCACCCGCGCTCACGGGCGCCCTCACGGGTGCGGCCCGCGCTCACCAGGCGGCGCGGGTTGCGGCGCAGGTACTCGCCCTCCAGCTGCGCCATCCGCTCGTTGTGGGCCCGCAGCGCGTCGTTGGAGCCGTACAGCAGGGTGTCGTGGCGCGTGCGGTGGATCGTCTCCAGCTCCTTCATGAGCTGCTGGTCGTCCAGTCGGCTGGGCTCGACTCCGGTCATGGTGGTGCCCCGCTCGTCGTGGTCGTGTCGGCGGTCCGGGTACCCGCCCGGATGAACCGCACCCGGGCATCCCGGGACGGAAGCCGTGGAGCTCGCGTTCCTGCCTCCACTGTACGAACATCCCGGTCCCCGGGCCTCCGCATACGTCCTCAACGGGCGCGTTCCACCCGGCGCTCGTCCCAGACCGGCTCGGGGGTCTCACGGACGCGGCCGTCGCTGCCGAAGACCAGGAACCGGTCGAAGGAGCGGGCGAACCAGCGGTCGTGGGTGACCGCGAGGACGGTGCCCTCGAAGGCCTCCAGGCCCTCCTGGAGGGCCTCGGCGGACTCCAGGTCGAGGTTGTCGGTGGGCTCGTCCAGCAGCAGGGCGGTGACACCCTCCAGTTCCAGCAGCAGGATCTGGAAGCGTGCCTGCTGGCCGCCGGAGAGCCGGTCGAAGGACTGCTCGGCCTGGCCGGTCAGCTCGTAGCGGCGCAGCCGGGACATGGCCGCGCCCCGGTCCTGGGCATGCTCCTTCCACAGGATGTCCAGCAGGGTGCGGCCCGTGAGTTCGGGGTGGGCGTGGGTCTGCGCGAAGTGGCCGGGCACGACCCGCGCGCCGAGCTTCCACTCGCCCGTGTGCGCCACCTCCTGACCGGCCAGCAGCCGCAGGAAGTGCGATTTGCCCGAGCCGTTGGAGCCGAGCACGGCGACCCGTTCGCCGTAGAAGACCTCCAGGTCGAACGGCTTCATCAGGCCGGTCAGCTCGAGACCCGCGCAGGTGACGGCACGCACCCCGGTACGGCCGCCCTTCAGCCGCATCCTGATGTCCTGCTCGCGCGGCGGCTCGGGCGGCGGTCCGGCCTCCTCGAACTTGCGCAGCCTGGTCTGGGCGGCCTGGTAGCGCGAGGCCAGTTCGTGGCTGACGGAGGCGGCCTGGCGGAGGTTGATCACGAGCTTCTTGAGCTGGGCGTGCTTCTCGTCCCAGCGGCGGCGCAGCTCCTCGAAGCGGGCGAAGCGCTCGCGGCGCGCTTCGTGGTAGGTGGCGAAGCCGCCGCCGTGCACCCAGGCGTCGGCACCGGCCGGGCCCGGCTCCACGGAGACGATCCGCTCGGCGGCGCGGGCGAGGAGCTCCCGGTCGTGGGAGACGAACAGCACCGTCTTGCGGGTCTCCCGCAGCTGCTCCTCCAGCCAGCGCTTGCCGGGCACGTCGAGGTAGTTGTCCGGCTCGTCGAGCAGCAGCACCTCGTCGGTGCCGCGCAGCAGCGCCTCCAGGACGAGGCGTTTCTGCTCGCCGCCGGAGAGGGTGCGCACCTGCCGCCACTGGGCCCGCTCGTACGGCATGCCGAGGGCGGCGGTGGTGCACATGTCCCACAGGGTCTCGGCCTCGTAGCCGCGCGCCTCGGCCCAGTCGGCGAGGGCCTGCGCGTAGCCGAGCTGGGCGGCCTCGTCGTCGACGGTCATGATGGCGTGCTCGGCCCGGTCCACGGCCCGCGCCGTCTCGCGGATACGGGGCGGCGCGACGGACACGAGCAGGTCGCGGACGGTCGTCTCGTCCCGTACGGAGCCGACGAACTGGCGCATCACGCCGAGGCCGCCGCTGACGGTCACCGTGCCGCCGTGCGGTTTCAGCTCGCCGGAGATCAGCCGGAGCAGGGTCGTCTTGCCGGCGCCGTTGGGGCCGACCAGGGCGACGGCCGCGCCCTCGCCGACCCGGAAGGAGACATCGCCGAGCAGCGTCCTCCCGTCGGGGAGGTGGTACTCGAGGTGCGCGGCTTCCAGATGTCCCATGAGGAGGCATTCTGTGGGCCGCCCCGGCGCAGGGGCAAACCGTTATCCGGCGTCCACCGGTTCCCCCGCCGGGCCGCTGTCCCCCGCCGGTTCCACCGCCGCGCCCTCCCAGGCCAGGGCCTTCCACCCGTCGGACGGCGAACCCTCCAGGACGACGACGCCGGTGTTGCGCAGCGGGCGGGCCGCGGCGAACGCGACGTCGACGTTGCCGGCCCGGGCCGCGGTCCACAGGCGGATCGCGGCGCCGTGGCTGACCATGGCGACGGTCGCGGCGCCGCTCGCGGCGGCCTCGGCGACGACCGCGTCGTACCGGGCGAGGGTCTCCTCGCCGTTCTCCCCACCGGGGATGCGCGGTGCGGTGTCACCGGCGGCCCAGGCGAACACCGTGCGCAGGTAGAGGGTGCCCCGCGGGGAGTCACCCGGCAGCATCTCCAGGTCGCCCGCGGTCACCTCGCGGATGCCGTCCCGGACGATCGGCTCCAGGCCCCGGGCGGCGGCCAGCGGGGCGGCGGTGAGCCGGGTGCGCAGCAGGGTGGAGACGTAGACGGCCTCGATGTCCTCGTCCGCGAGCGCCCGGGGCAGTTCGGCGGCCTGCCGCTCGCCGAGCGGGGTGAGCCCCGGGCCGGGTACGGCGGTGTCCAGCAGCCGGTCCACGTTGGACGGGGTCTGGCCGTGGCGGACCAGGAGCAGGCGCATCCGGGGTGTCTCCTCACACGCCCGTCGGGCGGACCGGTGAGAGCGGGCCGGTGACCGGCGTGTCCGGGCACAAGAAGCGGGCACTTCAGGGTAACCGGAGCCCTATGAGCCCAGACGTCGACCTCACTGTCCCGAGGCCCCGCCTCCGCGCCCTGTCCAAGCTGCTCGAGTACGACTGCCGGCTGTTCGAGCTGGCGGCCGGCCGGCACTGGCCCGGCGGCGAGCGGGTGCTGCCCCGGCTCAGCCGGAGCGCCAACCACGGGGTGCTGTGGTTCGCGACGGCCGCCGCGATCGCGGCGAGCCGTTCGCCGCGTGCCCGGCGGGCCGCCACCCGGGGTGTGGCCTCGCTGAGCGTGGCCTCGCTGGCCATCAACACCATCGGCAAGCGGTCGGTGCGCCGCGCTCGGCCCGTGCTGGACTCGGTGCCGCTGTCGCGGCAGCTCAAGCGCCAGCCGATCACCACCTCGTTCCCGTCCGGTCACGCCGCCTCGGCCGCCGCCTTCGCCACCGGGGTCGCCCTGGAGTCGCCGCGGTGGGGTGCGGCGGTGGCACCGGTGGCGTTCTCCGTGGCCATGTCGCGCGTCTACACGGGCGTGCACTATCCGAGTGACGTGCTGGCGGGGGCGGCGCTGGGCGCGGGCGCCGCGTTCGCCGTACGGGGCCTGGTCCCGACCCGTACCCAGGTCGCGCCGCCCCCGCGGCCCCGGACCGAGGCGCCCGCGCTGCCCGACGGCGAGGGCCTGGTGCTCGTCGCCAACCGCGCTTCGGGCACCTCGGACCGGGTGCGCGTGCTGCATGAGGCGCTGCCCGGGGCGGAGATCGTGGAGTGTGCCCCGGAGGACGTGAAGGCGGAGCTGGAGAAGGCCGCCGCGCGGGCGCGGGTCCTCGGGGTGTGCGGGGGCGACGGGACGGTGAACACGGCGGCCGGGGTGGCCCTGCGGCGCGGTCTGCCGCTGGCGGTGCTGCCCGGGGGCACGCTCAACCACTTCGCCTACGACCTGGGCGTGGAGGACGAGCGGACCCTGGCCGACGCCGTCCGGGCCGGCGAGGCGGTCCGGGTGGACGCCGGCCGGTTCGTGGCGGGCGATCACGAGGGCCTGTTCCTGAACACCTTCAGCCTGGGTGTCTACCCGGAGCTGGTGCGCGAGCGGGAGCGCTGGTCGTCCCGGATCGGCGGCTGGCCGGCGGGGATGCTCGGCGCGATGAAGGTGCTGCGCGCCGACCGGCACCCGCTGACGGTGGAACTGCGCGGCAAGCGCCACCCCCTGTGGCTGCTGTTCGTGGGCAACGGCACCTACCACCGGATGGGTCTCGCGCCCGGACGCCGTACCGACCTGGCGGACGGGCTGCTGGACGTGCGGGTGGTACACGGGACCCGCAGGCCCGCGCTGCGGCTGCTGGCGGCCGCCGCGGCCGGCCCTCTCACCCGGTCCCCGGCCCACGCGGCGGTCCAGGTGAACCGGCTGCGGCTGACCGGCCTGGCCCCCGGGACGCCCCTGGCGTACGACGGCGAGGTCGTCGAGGTGGGCGGGGACGTGCTGGTGGAGAAGCTGCCCGAGGCACTGACGGTGTACCGGCCGCTGTCCTGATCCCGGGCGGCTTCTCCGGCCGCCCTCCCGCGCCTCGCGGCCGTGACGCGCCCGTCCACATGATGAAACGTGGGTCTCATCATTCGGCACGGGCGCGTAGCGTTCGGCGTACCGCGCGACGGGGTCGCAAGGCCCGTCGCGGGTGACGTCGACGAGGGGCGAAGGGGCACAGCCATGCCGAAAGCGCGGGACACCGCCGTCTACACGCACGGGCACCACGAGTCGGTGCTGCGGTCGCACACCTGGCGCACCGCCGCCAACTCCGCGGCCTATCTGCTCGGCGTGCTCGAACCCCACATGCGGATCCTGGACATCGGCTGCGGCCCCGGCACCATCACCGCCGACCTGGCCGCGCTGGTCCCCGAGGGCCGTGTCACCGGCGCCGACCGGGCTCCCGCGATCCTGGAGCGGGCCCGGGCGACCGCCGGGGCGCGTGGCCTGACGAACGTGGACTTCACGGTCGCCGACGTCCACGCCCTGGACTTCCCCGACGACACGTTCTGCGTGGTCCACGCCCACCAGGTGCTCCAGCACGTCGGCGACCCGGTGGCGGCGCTGCGCGAGATGCACCGGGTGACGAAGCCCGGCGGGTACATCGCGGTGCGCGACGCCGACTACGCGGCGATGACCTGGTACCCGGTGCTGCCGGGCCTGGACGACTGGCTGGACCTGTACGAGGCGGTCGCCCGGGCCAACGGCGGTGAGCCGGACGCGGGCCGGCGACTGCGGGCCTGGGCGCTGGCCGCGGGGCTGACGGACGTCACGGCGACCTCCAGCACCTGGACGTTCGCCACCCCCGAGGAGCGCGCCTGGTGGAGCGGGCTGTGGGCCGACCGCACGGTGGACTCGGGTTACGCCGACCGGGCCGTACGGGGCGGGCACGCCACACCGGAGCGGCTGCGGGCCGCGTCGGCGGCCTGGCGGGACTGGGGCCGGCGGGAGGACGCCTGGTTCGGTGTCCTGCACGGCGAGATCCTGTGCCGCAAGGCGGCCTGACCGCGCCCCCGGGAGCCCCGGGATTCTCCTCGGGGCTCCCGGGGAGAATCCCGGAGCCGCTTGGCTCACTGGCGGGGCAGCAGCGGCCCCAGCGGCCCGAGGTCCAGGTTCAGGTCCTCGGGCCGCAGCCCGTAGCGGTCCCGGAGTTCGGCCATCCGCTCCTCCAGGAGCATCAGGGTGAGCCCGATCCGCTCCTCCTGGTCCTCGGTCAGCTCACCGGTGTCGAAGCGGCGCACCGCCTGCCGCTCCATGAGCTGGCGCAGCAGCTCCACCACGGTCAGCACCAGTTTGACCAGGTCGCGTTCGACCGTGTCGGGCTCCAGGTCGAGCCGCTTGCGGGTGGTCACAGCAACTCCTCGAAGGGTGAGGGCACCGTCTCGTTCACGGAGCTGATCAGCGCGTTGAGGTCGATGCGGACGAGGTCGACGTCCGCGATCCGCAGCGTCAGGTCCCCGGTGATGACGACCCCGCCGGCGAGCAGCCGGTCCAGCAGGTCCACGAGAGCGATCTCACGTCGCTCGACGACGGTCACGCTTCCTCCCCGCTGAACGAGTACGCGGCCCACGGCCCGGTGAGTTCCACCCGGATGCCGGGTGTCTCGTCCTTCGTGCGGTCCACCAGCTCCACGAACTCCTCGCAGCCCGCACGCGGCACCAGATAGGCCGCGTTGAGCACGTTCTGCCCCGACGCCCCGGACAACGCCGTGTTCTGCGCGGGATGCATCCGGACGTCCTCGGCGTGCTCGCTGAGCCGCTCGTGCAGGGAGCGCGCGAACGACTCCGCCCGCTGCCACCTCTCCTCGTGCGCCTCGCTGTGCCGCCGGCGGCTGCGCAGATAGTCACGGCCGCTGGCCGGTTTCGCCGCCGGCGCGGCGGCGGGCTCGGCGGGCTCGGCCTCCACGAACACCTTCACGCCCCACTCCACCCGGCCTTCGAGCCGGTCCAGGGCGCGCCGGAAGTCGTCCTCGCGGGCCTCGATCATCGCCCGGATGCCGCTGTCGTCCCGGAAGACGGTCGCGAGGCGCAGCGGCAGCGGGGTGGTGACCGTGCTGAGCGCGGCGATCACGCCCTGGTGGGCGCGGGCCGTCGCGCTCAGCCAGTCGAGATCCTCGAGACGGGACCGCAGCCCCTGCTCGTCGAAGTCCGCCTCCGGCACCGCGCTGACGACCGCGACCAGCCCGTGGTGGTGCAGCAGCGCCGGCGGGGCACCCCCGATACCGGTCAGCTCGGCCTGCAGGGGCGCGTCGAGAGGCCGGCAGACGGCGTAGACGTACCGCAGTGCGCTCATGGAGCCTCCTCCTCCGTCGGCACGCTGCCGGGTGCCAGTTCCTGGAGCCGTTCCAGCCGCTCCCTGAGCTCGGCGTTCTCCTTGGCCAGCTCGTTCTGGCGGGCGCGGGAGGACAGCGCGGGGTCGGTCTCCCACCAGTCGATGCCCATCTCCTTGGCCTTGTCGACCGAGGCGATGACGAGCCGGAGCTTGATGGTGAGGAGTTCGATGTCGAGCAGGTTGATCTTGATGTCGCCCGCGATGACGATGCCCTTGTCGAGCACCCGTTCCAGAATGTCGGCGAGGTTGGCCCCGCTGCCGCTCTGGCCGTATGGCTCGGGGAACCGGCTGGCAGTCGTCATCGACGGCTCCTGCCTCCGGAGTACTCAGGCTCCTCCTCTTCCTCGGGCTCCTCCTCGGGCTCCTCCTCGGGCTCCTCCTCGGGCTCCTCCTCGTACTCGTCCTCGTAGGGGCCCTCCTCCTCGTCCTCGTACTCCTCCTCCTCGGGCTTCTCCTCGTACTCGTCCTCGTAGGCCTCCCCGTTCTCGTTCTCGGCGGCGGGCTCGTCGCCCTCCTCGCCCTCCTCGCCCTCTTCGGGCTCCGCGGACTCCTGGGGCTCCTCGCCCTCTTCGGGTTCCTCCTGCTCGGACTCCTCCTGCTCGGACTCCTCCTCCTCGGCCACCGCGTCCTCGTGGCTGCGGACGACCTCGCCGTCGCGGATCTCCCCGCGCCAGCCGTCCTCCGCCTCGCCCTTGAGCGTGATGTGACGGGCGAAGTTCTTGAAGTCGAGCCGGACCCGGCGGCCCTGGGCGCGCCAGATGTTGCCCGTCTTCTCGAAGAGGCCGCTCGGGTAGTACTCCATGACCAGGAGGATGCGGGTGAGGTTCTCGTCGAGCCGGTGGAAGGAGACGACGCCCTTCGTGGTGCCCTTGGCAGCCTCAGACGACCACTGGATCTTGTAGTCGGGGACCTGCTCGACGGTGTGCGCCTTCCAGCTCCGGCTGGACCAGAAGATCTTGGCCTGCCAGTCGGAGTGCGTGTCGTCGGCGCGGCTCGCGCTCTTCACACCCTTGGCGAACGTGCTGAAGTCCTGGTACTGGGTCCACTGGTCGTAGGCGGTGCGCACCGGCACGCCGACGTCGACGGACTCGACGATGACGGTCGGCTTGTTGCCCCCGCCCTTCTTGCCCTTGCTCTTGCCGCCCCCGAGGCCCTTCAGCTTGCCCATGACGGTGTCCTTGGCGTGCGAGGCCCCGAGTTCCAGCGCGGAGCGCAGCGGGCCCTTGCCCTCGGCGACCTTGCGGCCGGCGTCCAGGGCGAGCTTGGCGAAGCCCGGGCTGTTGCCCTCGGCGATGTCGTTGAGCTTGCCCGTGGTCTCGCCCAGCTTGCGGCCGAAGCCGGTCAGCAGCTTCTGCGCCTGGGCGCCCAGGTATTCCTGAACCTCCGCCTTGAGCCGGTCCGCCGCCTCGCTGTGCGCCAGATCGGACAGGGGGTTGCTCGTGGCCGCTCCGCCCGCGGCCTTGCCGGCGGCTGACGTCGCGGATCCGACGGTCTCGGTCATCGGTCATCGCCGCCCTTCGACTGCCCGGACCGGCCGCCGTTCCGGCTGCCGCCGGCCGCGGCCGTCTTCTTCGTGGCCGTTCTGCGGGCCGCGCCCGCCTTCTTGGCGGCCGTCCGGCCGGCCGTGCTCTTCGCCGCGGCCTTCTTCCCGGGGGCCTTCTTGGCCGGCGCCTTCTTGGCGGAGGCCTTCTTCGCGGGCGCCTCGCGGCGGGGCTGCTCGCCCTCCTGCTCCGCGGAGTCCTCCTGCGCCTCCTCGTCCTCCTCCTCGTTCCCCTCCGCTTCCTCGCGCTCGGAGCCCTTGCCGGGCACCACGCCGGAGAGCTGGTCGCGCACCGCGTTGGTACGGCCGTGCAGCCGGTCGGCGAGCGCGTTCATCTGCCGCTCGGCCATGGCTCCGGTGGCGGCCTTGCCGACGCCGCGCAGATCCTGCCGGACCTGGTCCCCGATCTCCTTGAACTGCGGGTTGTCACGAAGCTGCTGGCTCAGCAGGTCCGCCATGGCCCGCGGAGTGAGGTTCAGCTTCTTTCCGGCCACCACGGAGCCGACCGCGAGAGCCATTTTGAGCTTCTTGGTGCGTCCCAGGAGGTAGCCGGCCCCTATCGCGAGGCCGAGTCCCGTTCGATTCATCACGTCGTCCCGTTGCCAGTGGTTTCGCCGGAGCGCAGGGCGGTCTCCAGCCGGTCGAGCAGTTCGTCCTCGCGGCGGTCGAACTCCTCCTCGCTGATCTCGCCTGCCTCCAACTCCTCCTCGAGGCGGGCGAGTTCGGCCCGTACGGTGGCGGGGTCGTAGTAGATGCGCTCCGCCTCGCGGTACACCTGTTCGATCGCCCATCCGGCGCCGCGGACCGGTGCGAACGGCAGCAGCAGCACCTCGCTGATCAGTCCCACGATGTCCCTCCTTTCCGTTCGGGCCGGGCCGCTGTTACTGCGCTCCGGCGTCGGCGCCGGCCGTGCTGTCCGCGGGCGCGGCGGGGCCGGGCTCCACGAAGCTGTACGGCGGGAGCGGTCCGTTGACCCGCAGATCGAGATGGGGGTGGCTGGTGCGGACCTGCTCGACCGCGGCCAGGAACTCCTCGGCCGTGTCCCGGGCCACCAGGAACGACAGGCTGACGAGCCAGCCGGTCGACTCGGGGCCCACGCTGACGTCGGCGCCGGCCGTCTCCAGGGCGGCGCGCACCTCGGCCGCGTCCTCGGCCTCCTTGGCCTTGACGGCGGCCGCGACCATCTCACCGAGACGGATCTTGTCGTCGTAACTGCCGCCGCCGGACTGCCGGTTGGCCTCGGCCAGGGAACGCACCTCGGCGTTCTCGGCCATCACGCGGTGCAGGACCGCCTCTTCGACGTGCGTGGCCTTGACGTTGTACTCGACCTTGCCGTCCAGCTCCCGCAGCCGCTCCAGGTAGTGCTGCGCGCGCTCGCCCAGCACCTGGGTGACGGATTCGTCGTCGGGGGCGACGCTGCCGAACCGCATCGGCAGGATGCAGCCGGCCGCACCGGTCTCGGCGAGCACGTTCTGGTGCGCGAGCAGGTCCCGGCGCTTGGGCCGCAGCCCCTCGGGCGCGTCGCTGACGACGGCCGCCAGTTCGCCGGCCGTCAGCACGCGCACCGGCAGCGGCGGCTCGCCCACGCCGGACATGCCCTCGGGGAGCGCCGGGTGCGAGCGGGCGGTGATGCCGTAGACGTAGGTGCTCACTCCGACTCCTCCTTACGCCGGGCCGCGGTCTTACGGGCCCGCGGCCGGGACTCCCGCTGCCCCTCCTGGCCCTCGTCACGGGCCTGCTGGAAGGCGCCGGATATGGTCTCGGCGGCTCCGGACAGCGCGCCCTTGCTCTTGCCGCGGGCACCGGACTCGGTGACCTCGCCGACGATCTCGGGCAGGCCGGGGCTCTTGTTCGGACCCGACTCCAGGTCGAGGCGGTTGCACGCCTCGGCGAAGCGCAGATAGGTGTCGACGCTGGCCACGACGACGCGGACGTCGATCTTCAGGATCTCGATGCCGACCAGGGAGACACGGACGAACGCGTCGATCACGAGCCCCCTGTCCAGAACCAGTTCCAGTACGTCGTAGAGGCCGCTGCTGCCGCCTCCGCCGCCGCTCTGTTGTGCCGGTACAACGGTCATGCCGGCCGTTCCTCCTTCTCTCGGTGATCGGACAAGCGGTGCGCCGGTGGGCGCCGCACACGGGGGGACGGGCGGTCTAGCGGCCGCGCGCGTCCGACCGTCCGCGTTCGTAACGACGGACGCGGCGATAGCCGGTGAGCTGCCCGTCCTCGTCCAGCTCCACCTGGTAACTCGCCATCAGGCTCATGGTGTCCGGCACCCGCTCGAGTTCGAGGACCTCCACATCGAGCGACCATCCGCTCTCGGTCTGCTCGAAGGAGGACACCGACTCCGGCTGGAGCCCGGTCAGCTCGGCGAGCTGGGCGCGGGCCTCGCGCAGCACCTCCATGGGACGCGGCCGCCGGCCGGTGGCCGCGCCCCGCGGCGCGTCGTCGTCCGCCTGGGACGCGTTCCGCTCGTCCTGTGAATTCTGTGAATTCTGTGACTGATGCGTGTTCTTTGTGTTCGTCATGGCCACCTCTCCCCTGCGTGTGGCCGCTCATCCCTTGGCCAAACATTCCGGGGGTACGGGTTCTCGAAGCCGCAGGTCACAGATGGCGAGCGCGGGCCCGGAACCGGCCACGGCCGGCCGCCGTCAGCCCTTCAGTCCCGCGAGGCGGCGCTGGGCGGGTCCGAGGGCGCGTCCCCGGCCCGGCAGTGCGGCCCACGGGTCGGTGCGGGCCTGGTCGGCGGCGTCGGCGATGGTCCAGCGGCGGGCGTGGACGCCTGGATCGGCCACCTGTTCCCAGCTTAGGGGTACGGCGACCGGCGCGCCGGGCAGAGCGCGCACGGTGTACGGGGCCACGGCGGTCTGCGCGTAGCCGTTGCGCTGCACGTCGAGGTAGAGGCGGTCGCCGCGGTCGCGGATGCGCGCGGCGGTGGTGAGCCGGTCGGGGTGCGCGGCCTCGGCGAACTCGGCCACGTCGCGGGCGAACCGGCGTACCTCGTCGAAGTCGTGGCGGCCGTCCAGCGGGACGACCAGGTGCAGTCCGCGCGAGCCCGTGGTCATGGGTGCCGCGGGCAGGCCCAGCTCGTCCAGCAGCTCGCGCAGTACGCCGGCCGCCTCCCGTACGGCGGCGAAGCCCTCCTCGGGGCTGCCGCCGGGCCCGTCGGGCGCCGGGGCGGGGTCGAGGTCGAAGACCAGCCGGTCGGGGTGGTCCGGGCCGCCGGCCCGGTCGGTGCGGGAGAGCCAGCGGTGCAGGGTGAGACAGGCCTGGTCGGCGAGGTACAGCAGGGTGGCGGTGTCGTCGCAGACGACGTGCGTCACCGTGCCGCCCTCCTTGGCGACCTCGGCCCGGGTGATCCAGTCCGGGTAGTGGCCGGGGGTGTTCTTCTGCATGAAGCGGGGGCCGTCGAGGCCGTCCGGATACCGTTCCAGCATCAGCGGACGGCCCCGCAGGTGCGGCAGCAGATACGGCGCGACGGACCGGTAATGGTCGGCGAGATCGCCCTTGGTGAACCCCTCGGCGCCGCCCGGGAGGAGGACCTTCCCGGGCCGTCGGACGCGCACCGAGCGGCGGCCCGCCCGTATCGTCCGCGCGTCGTCTTCACTCATCCCACGACCGCCTCCTCGACCAGCAGCTTCGCCGCGGCCGCGATGCCCGCGGCGTCGATGCCGGCGGCGTGGAGCTGCTCGTCGGGCGCGGCCGAGCCCGGCATGGTGCGCACCCCTAGCCGGACCAGACGGGGCACGGGCCGGCCGTCGGCGAACGCCTCGGCGACGGCGTCCCCGAGGCCGCCCTCCTCGTGGTGGTCCTCGACCGTGAGCAGGCAGCCGGTCTCCTCGCCGGCCCGGCGCAGGGTCTCGGCGTCGACGGGCTTGACGGAGTACAGGTCGATCACCCGGACCTGGATGCCGTCCTGGGCGAGCCGGTCGGCGGCCGCCAGGGCCTCGTGGACGGTGACCCCGGCCGCGACGACGGTCAGCCGGTCCCGCTCGCCGGAGCGCAGCACCTTGCTGCCGCCGACCGGGAACTCCTCCTCGGGGCCGTAGATCACCGGGCTCTTGCCGCGCGAGGTGCGCAGATAGCGGACGCCGTCGAGACCGGCCATGGTGGCGACCAGCCGGGCCGTCTGGTTGGCGTCGCACGGGTACAGCACGGTCGAGCCGTACACCGACCGGAACATCGCCAGGTCCTCCAGGCCCATCTGCGAGGGACCGTCCTGCCCGATCGCCACGCCGGCATGCGAGCCGACCAGGTTGATGCCGCTGCCGCTGACGGAGGCCATACGGACGAAGTCGTGGGCGCGGCTGAGGAAGGCGGCGAACGTCGAGGCGTACGGCACCCAGCCGCGGGCCGCCATGCCGACGGCGGTGGCGACGAGCTGCTGTTCGGCGATGTAGCACTCGAAGAAGCGGTCGGGGTGCTCCTTGGCGAACATCTCGGTGCGGGTGGAGTCGCCCACCTCGCCGTCCAGCGCGACGACGTCGCCCCGGGCGGCGCCGAGCGCGGCGAGGGCCTTGCCGAAGGCGTCGCGGGTGGCCACCTCCTCGCCCTTGTCGTACCGCGGCAGCCGCACCACCTCGGTGCTGAGGGAGCGGAGCGCCGCGGCGGCGGCCGGCTCACCGACCTGGACGTGCAGCTCGCGCGGTCCGCCCAGCTCGGCGATGGCCTCCTCGGCCTCGGGCAGCGGCTTGCCGTGCAGGCCCTCGCGGTCCTCGACGGAGGCGACGCCCTTGCCCTTGAGGGTGCGGGCGAGGATCACGGTGGGCTGTCCGGTCGTCGACAGGGCCTCGCCGTACGCCCGGTCGATCGCGTCGACGTCATGGCCGTCGATCTCGATGGTGTGCCAGCCGAAGGCCTGGAAGCGGCGGGCGTAGGCGTCCAGGTCGTGGCCGTGCCGGGTCGGGCCGCGCTGGCCCAGCCGGTTGACGTCCACGACGGCCACCAGATTGTCCAGGTTCTCGTACGCGGCGTGCTCGGCCGCCTCCCAGACGGAGCCCTCGGCGAGTTCACTGTCCCCGCAGAGCACCCACACGCGGAAGCCGGTGCGGTCCAGCCGCTGCCCGGCGAGCGCGATGCCCACGCCGACCGGCAGGCCCTGGCCGAGCGAGCCGGTGGCGGTCTCCACCCACGGCAGCCGGCGCGGGGTCGGGTGCCCCTCCAGGCGGCTGCCGAGCTTGCGGAAGGTCAGCAGCTCGCCGTCCTCCACCGCGCCGGCCGCCTTGTACGCGGCGTACAGCAGCGGCGAAGCATGGCCCTTGGAGAGCACGAAGCGGTCGTTGGCGGGGTGTTCGGGGCGCTCGAAGTCGTAGCGCAGGTGGTTGGCGAGCAGGACGGCCATCAGATCGGCGGCGGACATCGAGGAGGTGGGATGCCCGGAGCCCGCCGCGGCGGCGGCCCGCACGCTGTCCACGCGCAACTGCTGCCCGAGTTCGGCGAGTTCGGCGGTGTTCATGAATCTCCTTCTGCTGGTTCGGGTGGGTCCCGGCGGTCCGCCGGATCCTCGGGGTCGGTGCGCCGGACGGGGCCCGGGGCGGGATGGCCGGTGGGCGGTGCGGATGCGGGCCGGTCCTCCGCGGGCGCGTCCGCGGGCCGGCACCCGGCGGGCCGCTCGACGGGCCGGCTCGCGGCGGGTTCGCCGCCGTCGCCGTCGTGCGCGCCCTCGCCCGGCCGTCCGGGGCCGCCGGGTACCCGGGCCAGCTCGGGGGATGCCGTGTCCAGCGGAACCGACCAGGACCGCACCAGGCCCAACTGCACGGTCTGGCGCGGGAGTACGGCGTCCAGCAGCCAGTCGGCGGCCACGCGCAGGCGGTTGCCGGGCAGGGCGGCCAGGTGGTAGCCGCGGGTGACCGCGCCGGCCGGCGGGCCGGACAGCGGGACACCGAACGGGTTGGCGGCGGCCCGCACCCCGCCGAGGTCCACGGCGAAGCCCAGGTCGCGGTGGCGGTAGGCGCGCCGGCGCCGGCCGAGGCCGAGCGAGGCGGCCACGTTCTCGCCGGCCACCCTGCCCTGCCGCCAGGCGTGCTGGGCGGTCATCGGGGTGAACTCGCCGGGGCGCTCCAGGTCCGGCACGGCCGCCGCGTCCCCGCAGGCGAACACCTCGGCGCGGCCCGGCACCTGGAGGTACGGATCGACGATGAGCCGGCCCCGCTCCAGCGGCTGTCCGACGCCCTCGATCAGCGGATCCGGCCGGACCCCGACGCACCAGACCAGGGTCCGCGACGCCACGAAGTCGCCGTCGGTGAGCAGTACGCCGTCATGGGTGGCCTCCTTCACCGAGGTGCCGGTGCGGACGTCGACACCGCGCGCCCGCAGCACCCGGTCGGCGGTACGGGAGAGCCTTTCGTCCATCTCCGGCAGCACGCGGGGCGCCGTGTCCAGCAGGATCCAGCGGGGCCGTGCCACACCCGGCAGGTCCCGGCGGGCCAGGTGATCGGTGAGCATCCGCATCTGCGCGGCCACCTCGGTGCCGGTGTAGCCGGCACCGACCACGACGAAGGTGCATCGCGCGGAGCGCGCCTCCGGGTCGTCCTCCGTCGCGGCGAGTTCCACCTGCCGGGTGACGTGGTCCCGCAGGTACAGCGCCTCGGGAAGCCCGCGGAAGCCGTGTGCGTGCTCGGCGACGCCGGGGATGGGCAACAGCTTGTTGACGCTGCCGACGGCCAGCACGAGCCGGTCGTAGCCGAGGGTCCCGGTGCCGTCCTCGGGGTCCCGGTAGTGGACGGTGCGCCGGTCGAGGTCGACGCCGGTGGCCTCCCCGAGGACCAGCCGCACCCCGCGCAGAGTGCCGGGCAGCGAGACGGTGACCCGGCGGGCCTCCAGGATCCCGGCGGCCACCTGGGGCAGCAGCGGCAGGTACAGGAAGTAGTCGGTCGGGTTGAGCAGCGTGATCCGGGCACGGCCGCGGGTGAGCCGGGCGAGGGTGCGGGCGGCCCGGTACCCGGCGAAGCCGGCGCCGACGATCACGACACGTGGTCGACTCACGGGTGTCCCTCCGGCGGTGTGGCTCCCTCCAGGCCTTCCGCGTAACCGGGGCGTCCGCACCCAAACGCCGCCCGGCTCACCCGGACGCCGGTCGTGCCCGCGTTTCGCCCGGTCGACGTCGGTTACCCGGCCCGGGTCCCTTCGATCCCCACCAGTCGCGACCCCGGCCGTGCGGTCGCGCGGAGGTGTCTGTCATGCCCGAATACGGTTATTTCCTGGCCTGCGAGGAGCACGGCCCGGCCGAGCTGATCGAACAGGCCCGGATGGCCGAGCAGGCCGGCTTCCAGGCACTGTGGATCTCCGACCACTACCACCCGTGGAACGGCGCGCAGGGGCAGAGCCCGTTCGTCTGGTCGATGATCGGCGCGCTGTCGGAGGCCGTGTCGCTGCCCGTCGAGACGGCGGTGACGTGCCCGACGGTGCGCATCCATCCGGCGGTGGTGGCGCAGGCCGCGGCGACCAGCGCGGTGCTGACCGGGGGCCGTTTCCGGCTCGGGGTCGGCACCGGCGAGGCGCTGAACGAGCACATCCTCGGTGATCGGTGGCCCCCGGCGCACGTGCGCCTGGAGATGCTGGAGGAGTCCATCCAGGTGATGCGCCGGCTGTTCACCGGCGAGGAGGTCAACCACCACGGCACGCACTACACGGTGGAGAACGCCCGGCTCTACACGATCCCGGACGAGCCCGTCCCGATCGACATCTCCGGCTTCGGCCCGAAGGCCACCTCGCTGGCCGCGCGGGTGGGCGACGGCTACATCACGATGATGCCGGACGAGGAGATGGTCACCCAGTTCCGCAAGGGCGGCGGCGGGGCCAAGCCGGTCAGCGGCGGTACGAAGGTCTGTTACGGGGCCGACCGCGACGACTGTGTGCGGACGGTGCGCGAGCTCTGGTACAACGAGCTGCTGCCCGGCGAGATGGGCCAGGTACTGCCCTCGCCCCGGCACTTCGAGCAGCTCGCGGAGCTGGTCACCGAGGACATGGTGCGGGAGAAGTCGGTGTGCGGCGACGACGTCGACGAGCATGTCGCTGCGCTGCGGGCGTTCGGCGACGCCGGCTTCGACCGGGTGTACGTGAACCAGATCGGGCCGGATCAGAAGGGGTTCTTCGACTTCTACCGCACGAAGGTGCTGCCGCGGCTCGGGTGAGGGCGGTGCGTTTTCGGGCTTTCGGGTGCGGGTGGGTTACGGCCGGGCGCGCAGTTACCCGCGCCCCTGGGTCGGTTGCCGTGCCGCCTGCTTGCTCGGCTCGGAGGTCAGGGGGCGCCGTGGTGCGTTGTCGGGCGCGGGTGGGTTGTGGCCGGGCGCGCAGTTCCCCGCGCCCCTGGGTCGGTTGCCGTGCCGCCTGCTTGCTCGGCTCGGGTGTCAGGGGGCGCCGTGGTGCGTTGTCGGGCGCGGGTGGGTTACGGCCGGGCGCGCAGTTCCCCGCGCCCCTGGGTCGGTTGCCGTGCCGTCTGCTTGCTCGGCTCGGGGGTCGGGGGTGGGTCGTGGATGGGCGCGGGGGTGGGGTCAGGCCCTGTGGTGGGGGACGTCGTCCGGTGAGGGCGGGGGGTCGGTGGGCATCGGGGGGTAGGGGGTGCGGGGGTGGGCGGTGGCGTGGCCGTGCTTCGGGTGGGCGGCGCCGCGCAGTACGTAGGCGAGGGCGCCCAGGATCGCGGCGGTGATCAGTGCGGCCGCCCAGCCCGGCAGGCCAACGGCCAGGGCGAGGCCCACCGCGAGCGCGAGGGCGCCGCCCGCGTACAGGGCGACGGCGCCCGAGGCGGCGTAGAGCATGGCGGTGCGGCGTTGCTTGCGGCTCTGCTCGCGCAGTTCGTCGCGTACCGTCTCGCGTGCCACCTGTGCCAGCTCTTCGACGAGGTGCTTGTCCAGATGTTCCAGGTGATCCAAACGGTCCATGTAATACGCCTACCCGCCGGATCCGGGCGGTAACGGCATCGCCCGGTGCCCGCCGCCGCGGGCTCGGACTGTGCCGGTCCGGGCGTCCCAACTAGGCTCGTGCGCATGGAGATTCTGGGCGCCACACTGCGCATCTGCGTCGACGACCTCGATACCGCGATCCCCTTCTACGAAAGACTGGCCGGTGGCCGGGCGCTCCGGTTCGAACGCGGTGGGGTGCAGGTGGCCGCGATCGGCTCCTTCCTTCTGATGAGCGGCCCGGAGGCGGAGCTGGAGGTGCTGCGCAAGGTCACGGCGACGATCGCCGTCGAGGACGTGACCGAGGCGCACCGGCTGCTGACCGACCTGGGCGCCCGGGTCATCGCCGGGCCGGTACCGACCCCGGCGGGCCGGAACCTGCTGGCCATGCACCCGGACGGCTCGATCTTCGAGTACGTCGACCAGAGCGGCTGAGCCGGCCTCCCGCTCAGCCGGCGTCCGGCCGCATCCGGAAGTCGAGGCGGGCGGGCAGCGGTTCGTCGGTGAGCCGGGCCCACAGCAGCTCGATCACGTCCGCGCCCTCCCGGAGGTCCGCCACCTCGAACCCCTCGTCGAGGACGGCCCGGGCGTCCGCCCGCCGCCCCTCGGCGAGCAGCAGATCCGCCTCCAGCAAGCGGAACGCGCCGCGCTGCCGCACCGCGGGCAGCAGCCGCTCCCACACCGCGCGGGCCTGCGCCGTGCGCCCCGTCCGCAGCAGCGCCCGGAGCGCCTCGCGGCCCAGCGCGGCCACGGCGGCGGTCCAGGCCTCCCCGTCGGTGGGGGTACCTCCCACGCCGTTCAGGCCGTGGGGGAGGCGTTCGCGGCACAGATCGTCGAAGGCCTCCGCGTACCGGTCGGCGGCCCGCTCGTGGTGGCCGGACTCCTGGTCGGCGACGGCCAGGCAGCGCAGCAGCGGCCACAGCGAGGGGGCGAGCGGCACCGCCCGCTCCCAGCTGCGCACCGCCTGGGCGCGGTCCCCGGCGTGCCACTGGGCGATGCCGAGGTGGTACTCGGTGTGCGGGGTGGCGGGCGCCGTCTCCAGCATGTCCCGCCAGTGCGGGGCGACCAGTGTCCCGCCGGGCGGGCGGACCCGGCGCGGTTCCGGCAGCGAGCCGGTACGCAGCAGTTCCAGCCAGGGCTCCTGCGCCTCGCCGAGGGTGGACTCGGGAAACGGCGTGCCGGGCAGTTTCCGGTCGGCGCGCAGGACCTCGAGCGCGCCCCAGCCGGAGCCGGTGGCCAGCCGCTCGCCGGGTTCGGTGTCGGCGTACGGCATCCAGTCCGAGTACGCCCGCTCGACGCGGGCCCGCGGCAGGACCGCCGCCAGCCGGTCCTCGGCCCCCCGCACGACCGCCTGCCACGAGGGGCCGTCGGGAGCGGCGTCCAGCGGGCCGTACGCCTCCAGCCAGGACACCTCGCTCTCGGGTTCCAGCCGGACGTGCTCGAGCTGGGTGCGGGCGAGGCCGGCCTGGATCTCGCAGTAGCCGCCGGTGCCGGGCTCGGTCAGCCAGTCCTGCCAGCGCCGGCCGCCGGGCCCGCTGCCCCACACGAACAGCTTCCGGCCGCGCAGCACGTCGGTGGAGGTCTGCACCAGCCCCTGCCCGTCCGCGTCCACCGCCGCGATCCAGCGGCGCCGGCCGTCCGGGACATCGTAGAAGTAGTCGGCGGCGTAAGGGCTGTTGAGGGGGCGGGTGCGGTCGATGCCGTCGTGGCTGGGGACCGGCACCCGGCGCAGCCGGCGCTCGTAGCCGAACTGCCAGGCCTCGTCGGCGGGGGCGAGGATCCGGCGGTCCTCGGGGACGGCGATGTTGGACCACCAGTAGGCGGGCGCCGCGTGCTCGTGCGGGTTGCGGATCCGGACGCCCACGTACAGGAAGTCGGATCCCTCGGGGAGCCACAGGTCGACCTGGAACGGCAGGTCACGCAGCCGCTCCCACTCCCACAGGCGCAGCATCTCTCCCCCACTGCCCGAACGGCGTGGGCGGTGCCCCCAGCCGTCGGGGGCGGGGACGCGGGCGGCGTGCAGGGGTGCGCAGGACAGGGTGGTGTGGCCGGTGGCACCGATGTTCCACTCGATGCCGCCGGAGTACCAGGCGCCGTTGAGCGCGAAGTTGGCGGGCTGGAACACCGGGTTGCGGTACAGCAGTTCGCGTCCGGTGGGCAGGTGGACCAGGGAGGCGATCCGGCCGCCGAGGCCGGGCAGGACGGTGGCCCGCAGCCGGTCGTTCTCGATCACCAGGGCCTGGAGGGCGCGGGGTTCGCGCTCTCTGCCGTACCCGTCGCGTACCCGCACCGGCAGCAGGCTGCGCAACGGCTCGTAGTCGAGCTGCCGTGCCATGTCGCGGGGCATGTCCCCGCGGTCCCGGTCGTCGACATGGTGCACCTCGTCGAGGGGACGGAGCGGGGGCAGGGGGTTGTCGGGGCCCAACCGCGCGGCGGGCAGGGTGATGACCTCACGTCGGATCCTCGTCACGATGACCATGGAACCCGGCGTGCGGCGAGTCGGCCAGGGGATCTGCCGGTCAGGATTGCGCAAAGGCGGCCACGACCAGATCGGCCAGCAGGGCTCCCGCCGTGCCCTCGGGGTCGAGGTCGGGGTCGTAGATGGTGACGTTGAGACCCACGCAGCGCGGGGAGGCGAGCAATGGGCGCAGCAGCTCCTCCAGTTCGGCGGGCAGCAGGCCGTCCGGGTCGGGGCTGTCGACGGCCGGCATCACGGACGGGTCGAGGACGTCGGCGTCCAGGTGGACCCAGAAGCCGTCGAGTCCGGGTGCCCGGAAGGCCTCGGCGGCGGCCCGGGCGACCGCCCCGGCGCCCTCGGCGCGGATGCCGCCGACGGTGGCGGCCGGCATCTTCAGCGAGGCGAGTTCGGCCAGGTCGTCCGTGAAGGCGTCGCGGATGCCGAAGAACCGTACGTCCTCGTCCCTGAGGTAGGGCCGCAGGCCCTCCAGGTCCGTCAGGTCCTCCTGCCCGCGTCCGGTGCCGATCGCGACCTCCTCGCCGCCCGCGGCGCCGATCCGGCCGGAGTTCCCGGGGTGCCGGAAGTCGTGCGACGCGTCGATCGCGGCGAGCCCGTACCTGCCGAGCCGGCGCATGGCGAGGGAGGCGCCGAGCTGGATGGAGCAGTCGCCGCCGAGCACGACGGGGAACTCCCCGGCGCGCAGATGGCGTTCGACGCGGTCGGCGAGCCGCACGGTGTACCCGGCGAGCGCGGCCGCGTTGAACACGCCGTCGCCCTCCCGCCAGTCGCCGCGGTCGTAGCGGGGCGGTACGACCACCCCGCCCTCCCGTGCGCCGAGCCGCCGCAGCAGGCCCTGCTCGCGGAGGGCTCCCGCCAGCTTGTAGCAGCCCGGGACGGTGCCGGGGGCAGGCGGGCGCAGGCCCAGGTTGGAGGGGGCGTCGAGCAGGACGAGCGTTCGCATGGAAGTCTCCCTCAGCCGGACGGCGGGTTCAGTCGCGGTCGCGCATCTCGGTGGTCAGTGCCCAGCGTTCGTGGTCGCGCCAGGCGCCGTCGATGAAGATCATGGCCGGCGAGAAGCCCTCCAGGCGGAAGCCGGCGCCGCGGGCCAGCGCGACGGAAGCGGCGTTCTCCGGCTGGGCGTTGATCTCGAGCCGGTGCAGTCCGAGCGCCCCGAACGCGTAGCCGATCACCAGGTCGAGGCCCTCGCGCATCAGTCCCCGGCCGGCCGCGTGGGCGAAGGCGCCGTAGCCGAGGGCGCCGGACTGGAAGCCGCCCCGGACGATGTTGTTGATGTTGATGAACCCGGCGATGTCCCCGGTGTCCCTCTCGCACACGAGGAACCCGGCCCTGGCCGGGTCCTTCATGAGCGGCCCGGCGTAACTCGCGTAGCCCTCGTCGGTGTCCGGCGGGAACAGCCACGGCCGGTGCAGGTCCTTGCTCTCCCTGGCCCGGGCGGTGAACTCGGGGCTGTCCTCCAGGGTGAAGGCGCGGATGCCCACACGGGGGCCGGTGGCGAGGTAGTGGGCTGCGGTGTGCGGCATCCGGCCAGCCTACGCGTCACCGGCCGGGCCGCGGCGGCGCGCTGTCCCGGTTCCGGCCGGGCCCCACCGCGTGCGGGGACCGGCCGGTACCGCGTCAGCGCAGCGCCGGTTTGTCCAGCGTCAAGGTCCCCGCGCCGGCGTCGAGTTCGGCCGTCACTCCGAACGGCACCGTCAACGCTCCGTCGCAGTGCCCGAATCCGATCTCCTCGACGACCGGCACCCCGAGCCCGCCGAGCCGGTCGGCGAGGACCGCGCGGAGTTCGCCGTACGGTCCGCAGTCACGCCAGGAGCCGAGTCCGATCCCGGCGACGCCGTCGAGCCAGCCGGAGCGTATGAGCTGGGTCAGCAGCCGGTCCACGCGGTACGGCTGCTCCCCCACGTCCTCGAGCAGCAGCAGTCCGCCACGGGCGCCGGGGTGGGCCAGGGGGGTGCCGAGGTCACTGGCGAGCATGCTGAGACAGCCGCCGAGGGTCACCCCGCGGGCCCGCCCGGGCGCCAGCGCGGGGCGGCCCGAGGCGAGGGCCTGGACGGTCTCCGGTGCGAACAGGGTGGCCCGCAGATGCTCCTGCGCCCGGGCGTTCTTGATGAAGTCGACGCCCGCGGCGGCCGGCCCGTGCAGGGTGACCAGGCCGAGCCGGGTGGCGAACGCCTGGTGCAGCACGGTGATGTCACTGAAACCGACGAACACCTTCGGACCGGCCGCGCGCATCGCCTCCCAGTCGAGCAGATCGGCCATGCGCTGGGCGCCGTACCCGCCGCGGGCGCAGAGCACCGCGTCCACGGCGGGATCGCACCAGGCGTGCTGCAGGTCGGCCGCCCGGTCGGCGTCGGTGCCCGCCAAGTGACCCAGCTCCCCGTGCCGGTCCAGCACATGGGGCGCGACCACCGGGTCGAGGTCCCAGCCGCGCAGCACGTCGAGACCGGCCTGGAGCCGTTCCTCGGACACCGGCCCGCTGGGGGCGACGACGGCCACCCGCGCGCCGGGGGCCAGCCGGTCCGGCCGGCGCGGTCGGCCGGTGTGCCCGTCCCTCATGTGCCCAGCTCCAGCTTCGGCACGGCGGGGGTCGGGTCCAGCTGGAATACCTGGGCGTACAGCGAGAGTTCGGCTTCCAGGGCGCGCACCATGGTGTCGGCCCGCCGGAAGCCGTGTCCCTCCCCCTCGAAGGTGAGGTAGGCGTGCGGCACGCCCCGGCCCTCGATGCCGGCGAGCAGGCGCTCGCACTGGGCGGGCGGGCAGATCACGTCGTCCAGGCCCTGGAGCAGCAGGAACGGCGCGCTGAGCCGGTCGGCGTGCGTGGTGGGCGAACGCTCGGCGTACCGGTCGGGGACCTCGGCGAGCGGGCCGATCAGCGACTCCAGATAGCGTGACTCGAAGTCGTGGGTCTCCCCCGGTCCCCAGGTGGCGAGGTCCAGGACGGGGTAGATGATCGTGCCGCAGGCGTACACGTCCGTCCCGGTCAGGGAGGCGGCGGTGGTCCAGCCGCCCGCGCTGCCGCCCCGGATGGCGAGCCGGCCGCGGTCGGCGGTGCCCTCCTCGGCGAGGGCGAGGGCGACGGCCGCGCAGTCCTCGACGTCGACCACGCCCCACTGCTCGCGCAGCCGCTCCCGGTAGGCGCGGCCGTACCCGGTGGAGCCGCCGTAGTTGACCTCGGCCACGCCGATGCCGCGCGAGGTGAAGTAGGCGATCTCCAGGTCGAGTACGCACGGCACCCGGCCGGTGGGGCCGCCGTGCGCCCAGATGACGTACGGCGGCAGTTCGCCGTCGGGGGCGGTGCGGCCGGGGTGGTGCGGCGGGTAGACATGAGCGTGCACCTCGCGTCCGCCGGGCCCGGTGAAGACACGGGTCTCGGGCTCCGGGTAGTACGCGGGGTCCACGGCGTCCCGGTGGCGGGCGCCGATGGCCCGGGCGCGTCCGATCCGGGTGTCCAGTTCCACCACTTCGGGCCCGGTGCGCGCGCCGGCCCCGATCGCGACGACCCGTTCGCCGTGGGCCGCGAGGGTGGACCCGAACTCGGTCCACGGTCCGGCGGCGTCGACGACCTCTCCGGACTCGGGGTCCAGTATCCCGAGTACGGCGGCCCCGCGCCCGTGCACGACCGCGATCAGGCCGTTGTCCAGCGGCGCGAACCAGTTCAGGCCGAGCTTCCACAGCGGCCCGGCGAACTCCTCCTCGCGCGGGCACAGCGGGGTGCCGTCGCGGTAGAGGTTCCACCAGCCGCCGCGGTCACTGGAGTACAGCAGGGCGCCGTCGGCGGCCCAGTCCACCTGCGCGACGGACTCCTCGGGGCCGCCGGCGACCGTGCGGACCGTGTGCAGGGTGCCTTCGTCACCGACCTCGCCGACGAGCAGCTCCGTGCCGTCCCACGGCATCCGCGGATGGTCCCAGGCCAGCCAGGCGGCCCGGCGGCCGTCGGGCGAGAGCCGGGGCCCGGTCACGAACCGGTGCTTCTCCGGGACGAGTTCCCGTACGGCTGCCCGGTCCTCGGCGGCCGAGCCGTCCAGTGGTACGGCGGCCAGGACGCGCCGTACGTCGTCCGGTCCCTCCCCGGTGAACTCCTCCAGCACGCACCACACTTCGCCCCGGGCGAGGTCCACCCGCGGCTCCGCCCAGCGCAGTCCGCCCGCCACCGGTGACACAGGGGTGAGCGGGCGCGGCTCGCCGCCGGGCTCGTACCGGTACAGCCGCTGGTCGGCGAAGTTCGCGAACACCACCAGGGGCGCGCCGTCCTGGACCGTTCCGGTCCACGGCCGGCCGCCGTACTCGATGACCCGGGTGCGCACGTTCCACGGCGCGGGCAGCACCGACTCCTCGGTGCCCTCGGCCGTGCGCCGCACCAGGGCCCGGCGGCCGCCCTCGGCGGGCCGGGGCTCCGTCCACCAGACCTCGTCGCCGACGAAGCCCACCCACTCCGGCTGACCGTCGTGCGCCGCGGCCAGCGCCGCGTCGATCGGCGAGGGCCACGAACCGTACGGCTGCTTCATGTCTTCCCCCATCGTCTAGGCCGTCCGCAGGAACCGGTCGAGGACACGGACACCGAAGTGCAGCGCCTCCACGGGGACGCGCTCGTCGACGCCGTGGAAGAGCGCCTGGTAGTCGAGATCCTCGGGGAGCTTCAGCGGTGCGAAGCCGTAGCCGGTGATGCCGAGCCGCGAGAACTGCTTGGCGTCCGTGCCGCCGGACATGCAGTACGGCACCACGTGCCCCTCGGGCGCGAACTCCTCGACGGCCGCCCGCATCTTCGCGTAGGTGGGCGAGTCCAGGGGGGCCTGCAGGGCGACCTCGTGGTGGGCGAACTCCCAGTCCACGTCCGGCCCGGTGAGCCGGTCGAGGGTGGCGCGGAACTCCTCCTCGCCGCCCGCGAGATACCGTCCGTCCACGTAGGCCACCGCCTCGCCCGGGATGACGTTGACCTTGTAACCGGCGTCGAGCATCGTCGGGTTGGCGCTGTTGCGGACGGTGGACTCGACCAGCTTGGCGGCCGGGCCCAGCTTCTTCAGCAGCCCGTCCACGTCCTCGAAGTCGGCGTCGACGCCGTACAGGGCGGCGAGTTCGCCGAGCGCGGCCCGCACGGTCGGGGTGAGCCTGAGCGGCCACTCGTGCTCGCCGATGCGGGTGACGGCGGCGGCGAGCCGGGTGACCGCGTTCTCCTTGTTCACCTTGGAGCCGTGTCCGGCCCGGCCGCGCGCGGTCAGCTTCAGCCAGCCGGTGCCCCGCTCCCCCGCGGCGATCGGGTAGAGCTGCCGCCCGGAGCCGTCGTGGAAGGTGAAGGCGCCCGACTCGCTGACGCCCTCGGTGCAGCCCTCGAACAGCTCCGGGTGCTCGTCGGCGAGGAACCCGGAGCCGTCCTCGGCGCTGGCCTCCTCGTCGGCGGTGAACGCGACGACGACGTCCCGGCGGGGCCGTACGCCCTGCCGGGCCCAGGAGCGGACGACCGCGAGGATCATCGCGTCCATGTTCTTCATGTCGACGGCGCCGCGCCCCCACACCACGCCGTCGCGGATCTCACCCGAGAACGGGTCGACGCTCCAGTCGGCGGCCTCGGCCGGCACCACGTCGAGGTGGCCGTGCACCAGCAGCGCGTCGGCGGACGGGTCGGTGCCCGCGATCCGGGCGACCACATTGGTCCGTCCCCGGGTCCGCTCCAGCATCAGGGGTTCAAGGCCCGCCCCGGCCAGCCGCTCGGCCGCGTACTCGGCCGCCGGCCGCTCCTGGCAGTCGCCGCCGCCCCGGTTGGTGGTGTCGATGCGGATCAGGCCGGAGGTGAACTCCACCACCTCGTCCAGGGCCTGCTGGTCAGCCATACTGCTCCTCCACTGCGGCCGAGACGATCGTGGTGACCGCCTTGAAGGTACGGATTCCCTCGTACATGGTGTCGCTGGTGTACGCCACCTTGCGCTCGCCGACGCGTGTCACGCCGGGCACGACGGTCGCGGCCATCGCCAGGTGCTCGGCGTCGAACTCGACGGCGACCGTGAACGGGCCGCCGGGCACCGGCTCGTACCGGACGGCGAGCCGTGCGGCCTCCTTGGCCGCGGCGCGGATGTCGGTGGCGGTGCGGGCCGGAGTACGGCAGACCGCCGCGTACCGGGACACATGGTCCTTGACCGCGACCTTCGGCGCCTCGGGCGCGTACCCGAGGGCGTCCTCGCAGGCCAGGTCGTCGCCGGTGACGAGCACGACGGGGACGCCGTACTCGGCGACGACGTGCGCGTTGAGCAGACCCTCGCTCGCGCGGACGTCGTTCACCCACACCCCGGTGATCTGGTTCGCGAGGTAGGTGTGGGCGAGGACGCCCTCCATGCCGGCGCCCGCGTGGTAGCCGATGAACGCGATGCCGTCGACGTCGCCGTGCTGGACGCCCTCCACCATGGAGAGCGACTTGTGCCGCCCGGTGAGCATCTCGACCCGCTCGTCGAGTTGCTCCAGGAGCAGGTTGCGCATGGTCCAGTGGGCCTCGTTGACGAGCACCTGGTCGGCGCCGCCGTCGAAGAAGCCGAGCACGGCGGCGTTCACGTCGGAGGTGAACATGGACCGGCACCGCTCCCACTGCGGCGTCCCCGGGAGCACGTCGGCCGGCCAGGTGACGCCGGTGGCACCCTCCATGTCCGCACTGATGAGGATCTTCATGCACCGCACGTTACGCGGTGCCCCGGGGCGGCGGCTACGACCCCCGTGCGCAGGACCGCCGGCCCCGGGACCTCGTCACTTGCCGGCCAGCACGAACCAGCGGGCGGGCAGGTCGATGCGGGTGCCGTCGGCCAGATGCTCGGTCTGCGGCACGGTGGTCTCACCGGTGGCCAGGATCTCGAGGCCGGCCTCGGCGAGCAGGCGCGGGATCTCCTCGTCGTCGGCGTCGGCGGGCTTGAGGCCGTGGTGGAAGACCCGGCGCAGCTTGGGCCCCGGCCCCTCGGGCCCGCCGGCGGCCAGCTTCAGGACATCGCGGGAGCCGGACGTCAGCTCGACGACGAACGCGCGTCCGTCGGTGCCGAGGAGCTCGGCGACCGCGGCGGCCACCGCGGCGCGGGCGTGCGGCTCGCTCTGGTGGATGACGGCGCGCATGTAGACGTTGCTGTCGCCGAGCCGCTCGTGCAGCTCCCGTACGGCGCCGGTGTCCGTCAGGTCGAGCTGCTGGAACTCGACCGGGCCGCCGTTCGTGGCGCGCCGGGCGTGCTCGACGGCGGCGTGCGAGAGGTCGACGCCGACGGCGCGGGCGAACCGGGTGGCGAGGAAGCGGGTCTGGGTGCCGTTGCCGCAGCCGAGGTCCACTATGGCGCGCCCGGTGTCCGCGAACGGCAGAAGCAGCGCGCTGTGCGGCTCGGCACTCAGGGACGGGTCGGAGTCCCAGATCGCCTCTCCCGTCCCGTCGGCGGTCTCCCGCCAGTAACTCTCCCAGGAATTTCGGTAGTTGTCCGAGACGTTCATGGCGATCTCCCCACGGTCGGTTGCGTGATCGGGATATCGCGACCGCCGTGTGCGGGGCAAGGGGCCGGAGGTCACCTTTACCGGATGTACGGACCGCGGCCATCGCCGGGGGCGCTCGGAGCGGACGGCGCGCCCCTGCTCATCGCCCTTCGGTGAGGCCCTGTTCGAACCAGACGGTCTTGCGGTGGCCGGTGGCGCTGGCGCCCCACTCGCGGGCGAGTCTGCTGACCACCCGCAGACCGCGCCCGGCCTCGTCGTACGGTCCCGCGGCGAGCATGCTGGGCAGGGCGGGCTCGTCGTCCGTGACCTCGAACAGCAGCGCGTCGGTGCGGACCACACGGAGCCCGACCCGCCCGCCACCGCCGTGCCGTACGGCGTTGGTGACGGCCTCGCTGACCAGCAGTCGCGCCGTCTCCACGGCCTGCGGCAGATCCCACTCCAGCAGCCGGTCGCGGACCAGGCCCCGGGCCCGGGCGACCTCGCGCGGGTCCGCGTCGAAGTGCCATTCGGCGACGTGGTCGCCGGGGATGCCGTTGAGCCGGGCCATGAGCAGGGCGACGTCGTCCTTGCGGCCGCCATGGGTGTTGAGGGCCCGGATGATGGTGTCGCAGGCGTCGTCCATCGAGGCCGCGGGATGGGCGGCGGACTCGCAGAGCGCGGCCAGGCCCTCGCCGATGTCGGAGCCGCGCACCTCGACCAGGCCGTCGGTGCACAGCACCAGCCGGTCGCCGGGCGCGACCCGGACGACGGTGGCCTCGAAGGGGACACCGCCCACGCCTATGGGCGCGCCGGTCGGCAGGTCGAGCAGTTCGCTGCGGCCGTTCTCGGCCCGCACCAGCACGGGCGGGATGTGCCCGGCGTTGGCGAGGTGCAGTTCGCCGCGGATCGGGTCGTAGACCGCGTAGAGGCAGGTGGCGAGGTAGTTCTCGCCGAGCCGGCGGGCGAGGTCGTCGAGGTTGCGCAGCAGTTGGGCGGGCGGGGTCTCCATGGTGGCCATGGTCTGTACGGCCGTGCGCAACTGCCCCATCATGGCGGCCGAGTTCAGCCCGTGGCCCATGACGTCGCCGACCACGAGGGCGGTGCGGGAGCCGGGCAGCTTGATGGTGTCGAACCAGTCACCGCCGATCCGGCCGAGCCGGGTGCCGGGCAGGTAGCGGGTCGCCACGTCGCAGCCGGCCATCCGCGGGGTGACCTGCGGCAGCATGCTGTCCTGCAGGGTGTCGGCGACGTTCTCCTGGTACGTGTACATACGGGCGTTGTCGAGCACCAGGCCGGCTCGGGCGGCCAGTTCGGCGCCCGTGGTGCGGTCCATGTCGTCGAACGCGGCGCGGTCCGGGCGGCGCATCAGCACCATGAAGCCGAGGACGACGTTGCGCGCCTTGAGCGGCACGATCAGCAGGGAGCGGCCGCCGATGAGCGGCCTGAGGTCGCGCTTCTCGAACTCGCCGGAGATACGGCTGGACAGCTCCTCGGTGACCCTCGGGATCAGCACCGGCTCGCCCGTCACCATGCACTTGTAGAACGGGGTGTGCTCGGGGAAGGCGAACGTCTCGCCGACCGGCACGGTGTCGTCCCAGCGGCCCGGTTCGTCGTTGTGCTCGACCCAGACCCGGTGCATCACCGTGCTCGCGTCCGGCGGGCCGTCCGGGAAGCCCTCGCCGGCGAGCACCGCCGAACGCAGATGGGTGCCGGCGAAGTCCGCGAAGCGGGGCACGGCGGCGCTGGTGACCTCGCGGATGGTCTCGCCGAGGTCGAGCGAGGTGCCGATGCCGGAGCTGACCTCGTTGAGGAACTCCAGCCGCTCGCGCACAGCGGCGTACTCCAGGTCCCGTTCGGCTCCGGCCGGGATCACGGGCGCGGTCCGCTGCTGCGGTACGACGGCCTCGGCGCGGCTGCGGCCGGGGCGGCGCGGCACACCCCAGTACGGGGTGACGGGCACCCGGTCGAACTGGCTGAACTCCAGGACAGGATAGCCGAGTTCGAGAATCTGGGAGACGATGCGGCCGCTGAGGTCGGGGCCCATGCTGGGCAGGATCTCGGGGAGCCGCCGCTCGAGTTCGTCGGAGGCGGGCAGTTCGGTGTGGCGGGCGAAACCGGGCGAGATGTGCTCGGCCGTCTCGTCGTCGTAGCCGCGCTCCTCGCGCAGCCGGGCGGCGTCGGCGGCGAGCACCAGCAGCCGGAACGGGCCGGGGCCGACCAGCGGGTAGGCCCACCAGAGCACGTCGATCCGCTCGCCGTCGGCCGCCCCGGCACCGGAACTCGCGCCCCTGTGCGGGAACTGGCGGGCCCGGCCGGCCGCCGGGTAGGCGGTGCGCCCGCCGAGCGAGGACTCCAGGTCGGGGCCGAGGCCGTCGTACGTGTCGTAGGGGTCGTAGGCGTCCGGCGCCACGTCGCCGTGCGGGTCGTCGGAGAGCGCGCCGGAGACCGGCAGCAGATCCACCGCGGGGCGCCCTACCGCGTTCTCCCGGCCGACACCGAACAGGCGGCACGCGCCACTGCTCCAGTGGGACACCAGGCCGTCGCGGTCGACGACCACCACGGCAAGCGGAATCCGGCCCGCCGCGGCGTCGCCGGCGCCGCGGCCGGGAGGTGTGTCCCGCTCGCTGCCATGGTCCATGGCCCCGGCCCTCTCTCCCCACGGCTGTTCGCAAACGATCTGTGCCGCCCGCCACTACGGTACGGCGGCGGCCGGTCGCGATGTGCGGCAATCCGGGAATTGATGTCGCCGGACCGCCCCGGCGCGCAGCTCAGCGCCCTGCGTGCGCCCCCGTCAGTCCTCGTGGCCCAGTTGGAGATCCCGCTCCGTGCGGCCGCCGCCGGCGACCTGCAGGACGGTCGCGACCGGCGGGTAACCCGCGGCGATGACCGTGTACTCGCCGGAGGACAGGTCCACGAACCGGAACGCTCCGTCGGCTCCGGTGGTGAGGGTGTCCACCACGTTCCCGGCGGCGTCGAGGAGCGTGACGCGGGCGTCCTCCACCGGACGGCCGCCGCTCGCCCGGACGGTGCCCCGCAGCACGGCGCCGCCCGCGAGTTCGACGTCCTGCCGGGTCTCGCGGGCGGCCTGCACGGTTACCGGGAGCGCGGCGGGCCGGAAGGCGGGCGCGCTGGCGGCGAGGGTGTACTCGCCCGCCACCAGCTCGGTGATGACGTAACCGCCCTCACGGCCGCTACGGGTGCTGGCGACGACCTCGCCGTGCACGTTGGTGAGGGTGACGGTGGCGTCCCGGACGGGGCTGCCGTCGGCGGTGAGCACGCTGCCCGCGAGGCGTCCTGCGCCGCCGAGGACGACGTCGAGTTCGACGGGCCGTTCGCCGACGGTGACGGAGACGGCCTGCGGCTGGTGGCCGCCCGCGGCGGCGATCAGCACGTACGAGCCGACGCCGGGCGTGGCGAGGGCGTAGCGCCCGTCGTCACCGCTCGCACCGCGCCCGATCTGCCGGCCGGCGACGTCGATGAGGGTGAGGGCCGCGCGGGGCACCACGGTCCCGTCGGGATGCTGCACCGTGCCGCAGACGGGCACTCCGGCGGCGTACGGCGAGCGGGACGCCGCGGCCGGGGGCTGCTGGTGGCGGGCCTGCGGGATGGGGGTGGTCGGGGACGCGGGCCCGGTTTCGGCGGCGTTGTGGGACACCAGCGGTTTCTCCTTGAGGAAGAAGGCCATGAGCAGGCCGAGGACGAGCACCGGGACCAGGTAGAGGAAGATCCGGGGCATCGCGTCGGCGTAGGCGCGGATGTAGGCGTCGCGCAGCGCCGGTGGCAGCGCGTGCACGAGCTGCGGGGTCAGGGACTCGGGGTCGGGCAGTCCGGCGCCCGCGCGCGGCGGCAGTTCGCGCCGCAGGGCGTCGGTGAGCCTGCCGGCGAAGAGCGTGCCGAAGACGGCGGCGCCGACGCTGCCGCCGATCTGCCGGAAGTAGTTGTTGGCGCTGGTGGCGGTGCCGAGGTCGGCGGGGCGCACGGAGTTCTGCACCGCGAGCACCAGGACCGGCATCACCAGGCCGATACCGGCGCCGAGGACGGCCATCCAGACGCTGTAGTACAGCCGGGGCGTGTCCACCTCGAGCCGGGACAGCAGCCACATGCCGACGGCGGACAGGGCGCCGCCGAGGACGGGGTAGAGCTTGTACCGCCCGGTGTGGCTGATGAGCTGCCCGCCGATGATCGAGGCGCCGACGATGCCGGCCATCATGGGCAGCATCAGCAGCCCGGACTCGGTGGCGCTGGCCCCGTCGACCATCTGCAGGAAGGTGGGCAGATAGCTGGCGGCGCCGAACAGCGCCACACCGATCACCAGGCCGACCAGGCCGGTGATGTTGAAGACGGAGTCCCGGAACAGGCGCAGCGGGATGAGGGGTTCGGCGGCGAAGTGCTCGGCGACGAGGAAGAGGACGGTGGCGGCGAGGGCACCCGCGCCGAGGCCGAGGATCTCCCGTGAGCCCCAGGCGTACTCGGTGCCGCCCCAACTGGTGAGCAGCACCAGGCAGGTGGAGGCGGCGGCGAGCAGCAGCGCGCCGGGCACGTCGAGGCGGGCGCGGACACGGGGCCTGGGGAGTTTGAGGACGGCGCTGACCACGGCGAGGGTGAGCAGGCCGAAGGGGACGTTGATGTAGAAGCACCAGCGCCAGGAGAGATGGTCGGTGAAGTAGCCGCCGAGCAGTGGGCCGGCGACGGAGGCGACACCGAACGCGGCGCCGATCAGGCCCATGTAGCGGCCGCGCTGCCGGGGCGGCACGATGTCGGCGATGATCGCCTGCACCCCGATCATCAGCCCGCCCGCGCCGACGCCCTGCACGGCGCGGAAGGCGATGAGCTGGTCCATGGTCTGCGCCCGCCCGGCGAGCGCGGATCCGGCCACGAAGACCAGGATGGCGAACTGGAAGACGCCCTTGCGGCCGAAGAGGTCGCCGAGCTTGCCGTACAGCGGCAGTCCGATGGTGGCGGTGAGCAGATAGGCGGTGATCGCCCAGGACATCTTGTCCAGGCCGTGCAGCTCACCGACGATCTTCGGCAGCGCGGTGGCGACGATCATCTGCTCCAGCGCCGCGAGCAGCAGCGCCAGCATCAGGCCGAGGAAGACCAGCCGCACCTGTCGGGCGCCGAGTTCGGCGGCCTGGGGTGGTGGGGGCGCGGGTGTCCCGGGGGGTGCCGCGACCGGCTCGTCCCGCACCAGAGTCGTCCCGCCCACGTACCGCTCCCCTCGTCGCACCTGTCACACAATCGCCGTGCAAGACGACAACTGCGGACAAGTACGGCGAGTTACGGCGCAAGCTCGGACGGGATGCGAATCCACTCGAACCGGTGAGGGACACAACACCCGGTCGGCCAACGGCGTTTGGGGTCAGCCACGGACGCGCCCGGTCACTTCTCCACTTCGCGCGCCAGGTTGGCGAGGACGGCGTCGTAGATCCGGCCGAGGCCCTTGGGCGCGAAGGTGCGCTCGAAGAAGCCGCCGATGCCGCCCGCGCCCTGCCAGGTGGTGGTGACGACGACCCGGGAGCCGCCCTCGCCTGCGGGGGTGACGCGCCAGGTGGTGACCATGGAGGAGTTGCGGTCCTTCTCGACCAGCTCGCCGTCGGTGGGCTCGCTGACCTCCAGCAGGCAGTCGCGCACCCGCTTGCTGGTGGCCTGGAGCTTCCAGTGCACGAGGGTGCCCTCCCCGTCGCCGCCCTCGCGCACCTCGTACTCGCTGAAGTGCTCGGGCAGCAGCCGCTGCCGTGTGCCGCTGTAGTCGGCGAGGGCGTCGAACACCTTCTCCGCGTCCGCCGCGACGACCCGCTCCGTAGTGGCCTCGACCTGCGCCATTGCGTTCCTCCAGGACCTGTTTTCTCGAAGTGGGAGCAAGCCAACCACCCCGGTGCCCGGCCGCCCAAATCGGGGGTCGCACGATCATGGGAACAGATGTTCTATTCTGTGCGGCAGTGCTACCGAGGAGGCCTCATGCGCTGGGAGAACCTCACAGACGAGCCCGAACACCGCCGGGCCGACCCCGCCCTGTTCGGCGCGGACGCGGTGACCACCCGCACCTTCGACACGCCCGAGTTCGCAGGGATGACGTTCCACGAGGTCCGGGCGCGTTCGATCCTGAACCGGGTGCCGGGCGCCTCCCGGATGCCGTTCGAGTGGACGGTGAACCCGTACCGCGGCTGCACGCACGCGTGCGTCTACTGCTTCGCCCGCAAGACGCACGGCTACCTGGACCTCGACACGGGCATCGGCTTCGACACCCAGATCGTGGTGAAGGTGAACGCTCCCGAGCTGCTGCGCCGTCAGCTCGCCTCCCGCCGCTGGCAGGGCGACCACGTGGCGATGGGCACCAACGTCGACTGCTACCAGCGCGCCGAGGGCCGCTACCGGCTGATGCCGGGCATCATCTCGGCCCTCACCGAGCACGCCAACCCGTTCTCGATCCTGACCAAGGGCACCCTGATCCTGCGCGACCTGGAGTTGCTGACCCGGGCCGCCCGGGTGACGGACGTCGGCATCTCGGTCTCGGTGGGCTTCACCGACACCGGGCTGTGGCGCACCGTGGAGCCGGGCACGCCCGCGCCCGAGCGCCGGCTGGACGTGGTCCGCGTCCTCGGCGAGCACGGCATCGGCTGCGCGGTTCTGATGGCACCGGTCATCCCCTTCCTGAGCGACCACCCGGACCGGCTCCGCGAGACGGTGCGGGCGATCGCGGCGGCCGGGGCCACCTCGGTCACGCCCCTGGTGCTGCATCTGCGGCCCGGCGCGCGGGAGTGGTTCATGGCCTGGCTGGGACAGCACCACCCGCACCTGGTACGCCGCTACGAGCGGCTGTACGCGGAGGGCGCCTACGCGCCCAAGTGGTACCAGCGCCGCGTCACCCGCCAGGTGCACGACCTCGCCCAGGAGTACGGCATCGGCCCCACGCGCGCGGGCGCGGCCCGGCGGATCCGCCCGGCCGAGGCGGCCGAGGCGCCCGCCCCCGCGGAGCCGACCCAGCTCACCCTCCTCTGAGGGGGTCGGACTCCGGAAGGGCTGGACTCCAGGAGCGTCGGACTCCGGGAGCGTTGGAGGGCATCCCTCGGCCCAATTGGGTCAAGTATCGACAGAACGGGTTCCGCGGGGCGTCGATTCCGGGACGATCCGGCGAGGACCGTGATCACACGGTTCGCGTCACCCTCCGTCCCGGGAGGACCCATGAGGACACGCGCAGCCGTGCTGTGCGCAGCCGCCGCCATGGTGGCGGGCTCGGTCACGGCCGTTCCCGCCCAGGCGGCCCCCACCGCTCCGGCGCCGAAGCTCAGCTGGAAGAAGTGCGGCACCGACGACTACCCGGCCCTGCAGTGCGCGACGCTGAAGGTGCCGCTGGACCACGCGCGGCCGTCCGGCCGGCAGATCACGCTCGCCCTGTCCCGCGTCCCGCACACCGCCCCGACCTCCCAGGGCCCGCTGCTGGTCAACCCCGGCGGACCCGGCGGCAGCGGTCTCAGACTCGCCGGCTACGTCGCGTCGGCGCTGCCGAAGTCGGTGGCGGCCCGGTACGACGTCATCGGCTTCGACCCGCGGGGTGTCGGGAAGAGCACGCCCGCGCTGGACTGCTCGAACGGCCGCTTCGCGCCGGTGCGGCCCGACACCGTGCCCGCCACACCCGCGCTGGAGCGGACGAACCTGGAGCGTGCCCGGTCCTTCGCCGCCGCCTGCGGCCGCAAGTACGCGGACGTGCTGCCGTACATCGACACCGTCGACGCCGTCCGTGACATGGACGCCGTCCGCCGGGCCCTGGGCGCGCCGCGCATCAGCTACTTCGGGTACTCGTACGGCACTTACCTGGGCGCGGTGTACGCCAAGCTCTACCCCGAGCGGGTGCGGCGCCTGGTGCTGGACTCGGTCGTGGATCCGACGGGCGTCTGGTACGAGGACAACGTCGGCCAGGACTACGCCTTCGACACCCGCCACCGGGCCCTGATGGCCTGGACCGCCCGGCACGACGCCACGTACCGGCTGGGCAAGGACCCCGCGAAGGTCGAGGCCAAGTGGTACGCGATGCGCGCGGCCCTGGCGAAGAAGCCGGCCGGCGGCAAGGTGGGCGCCGCCGAACTGGAGGACGCCTTCATCCCCGGCGGCTACTACAACGGCTACTGGCCGCACCTCGCGGCGGCGTTCGCGGCCTATGTGAACGAGGGCAGGACCGGGCCGCTGGTGAAGGCGTACCAGGACTACGGCGCCGTGGACGGCCCGGGCGACAACGGGTACAGCGTCTACGCGGCGGTGCAGTGCCGTGACGTCTCCTGGCCGCGCGACTGGAACCGCTGGCGGACGGAGACCTGGGGGGTGTACGCGAAGGCGCCCTTCATGGCCTGGAACAACGCCTGGTACAACGCACCGTGCGCGTTCTGGCCGACCGGGTCCAAGCGGCCGGTGGACGTCGCCAACACGAAGCTGCCGCCGGCGCTGCTGTTCCAGGCGACCGACGACGCGGCGACGCCGTACGCGGGCGGGGTGGCGGCCCACCGGCTGCTGGCCGGCTCCCGCCTGGTGGTCGAGGAGGGCGGCGGCAACCACGGCATCAGCCTCAGCGGCAACGCGTGCCTGGACCGGTACCTGGCCGACTACCTGTCCGACGGCAGGCTCCCGCGCCAGGGCGGCACGGCGGGTACGGCCGACGCGGTGTGCGAGAGGACGCCCGACCCCGAGCCCCCGGCGGACAAGGCGGCCCCGACGGCCTCGCGCGGCGCGGACCTGCACCGCCTGCTGGGCTTCCGCGGCTAGGCCGCACGATCGGCTCGGCCCGGCCCCGCGCGGGGCCGGGCCGAGCCGCCGGAAATTCACGGGCGCCGGGCGGAGCGGGCTCCTTAGGGTGCGGTCATGGACGACCCCTCCCTCCGCATCCGCCCGATGACCCTCGACGACTGCGACCGTGTCTCGGAGATCCGTGTCCGGGGCTGGCGGCACGCCTACCGCGGGCTCATGCCGCAGCCGTATCTCGACGCGCTCAGCGTGGCGCGGGACGCCGAGCGGCGACGGACCTGGTTCGCGCAGGGGAACGGCGCCGTGGTGAACCTGGTCGCCGAGCGGGGCGGCGAGGTGGTCGGCTGGGCGGCGTACGGGCCGTACCGCGACGGTGAAGTACGCACCGCGGACGCCGAGTTGTACGCCATCTACCTCGACCCGGACCATCTCGGGACCGGAGTGGGGCGGGCGCTGCTGGCGGAGTCGGCCGAGCGGTGCGCCGGGTACCCGCGCATGTTCCTGTGGGTGCTGAAGGAGAACACGCGCGCCCGCCGCTTCTACGAGCGGGCCGGGTTCCGCTGGGACGGCGCCGAGGAACCCTTCGAGGCGGGCGGCGAACTCGTGCCCGAGGTGCGGTACGCCCGGACGCTGGGCGGCTGACCCGGCGTCACTTCCGGCCCTGGCGCGGGATGCGCGCCAGCGCGCGTACCGCCGCCTCGGCGAGGGCCGGGTGCGCCAGTGCCTCGCCCAGCACCCGCCGGGCGCGGGCGTCGCCGAGGGCGCCGAGCCCGTCCACGCAGGCGAGGGCCACCCGCCGGTAGGGGTCGTGCGGGCGCAGCCGGCGCTCCAGGGTGGTGATCAGCGCGGGTACGGACTCCGGGGCGCGCAGCTCGACCAGGAGCCGTACCGGGTGCAGGGCGTAGGCGACGCGCAGTTCGTTGGTGGCGAGGGCCGCCGCGGCGCGGGCCGTACGGGGGTCGCCGAGCCGGGCGAGGGCGTGGGCGGCGGAGGCGCAGCGGGGCGGGTCGCGGTGGTTGAGCAGCAGCACGAGCGCTTCGAAGGCGCGCCGGTCGCCGGCCCGGCCCAGCCGGAACGCGGCCAGTTCCCGGGCCCACAGGGGCTGTCCGGGCGCGGTGAGCACCCCGGCCAGTTCGTCTTGGTCCCCGGTCGTCAGCAGCCGCTCGTAACCGGGCGAGCCGTGCGACTCCTGCCGTAAGCGTTCCGTGAGCGATCGCAACTCTTCGTCCACGGGGCCAGCGTAGGCCGGTCGCCGGTGCGGAGGGAGCTACATCACAAAGTCGGCTCCGGCGTGGGGCTGGCGCGCTCGTTACCGGCCGGTTAAGCTCAGACGAGCGAGTTACCCACTCGCAGTTCGCTCACGACGGTTTGGTGACGCAGCCGTCGTGCGCCGGTCGGTTCGGTACCTCGGTACCGCAGTACGACCCGGCTTCGGGACAGAGCCGGTCGGATTCCGCCGTTCCCGGGCGTGTGCACGCCCGCGGTACCGGCACCGGGCGTGTGCGCCAGCAGCCCGGCAACACCCGCACTCCTCTCCGCCCCGGTGTGCGCCTTCGGGCGCACCCGGCGCGTTCCCAGTCGTCACCCTCATTCCTGGAGTCCCGCGATGGCCACTCCCCTGTCCGACACCCCTCTGTCCCCGCTCAAGACGATCGCCGTCGTCGGCCTCGGCACCATGGGCACCGGCATCACCGAGGTCCTCGCCAAGGCGGGCCGCGAGGTGATCGGCATCGACGTCGCCGAGGCCCAGACCGCACGGGCGCTCGCCGCCCTGGAGGCCGCCACCGCCCGCGCCGTCGAGCGCGGCCGGCTGACCGAGCAGGACCGCGCCGGCGTCCTGGCCCGGGTCCGCCTCTCCACCGACCTGCGCGCGGCGGCCGACGCCGACCTGGTCATCGAGGTGGTCCCGGAGTCGTACGAGATCAAGCACCAGATCTTCCGTGAGCTGGACGGCATCGTGCGTCCGGAGACCATCCTGGCGACCGGCACCAACGCGCTGTCCGTGACCCGTCTCGCCGCGGACTCCGCGCGCCCCGAGCGGGTGATGGGCCTGCACTTCTTCAACCCGGCCCCGGCGATGAAGCTGGTCGAGGTCGTCTCCTCGGTGCTGACCGCGCCGGCCGCGGTCGCCGCGGTCACGGATCTCGCGATCGAGCTGGGCAAGGAGCCGGTCGCGGTCGGCGACCGCCCCGGGTTCGTCGCGGACGGGCTGCTGTTCGGCTACCTCAACCAGGCCGCCGCCATGTACGAGGCGAAGTACGCCTCCCGCGAGGACATCGACGCCGCGATGCGGCTCGGCTGCGGCCTGCCCATGGGCCCGCTGGCCCTGCTGGACCTGATCGGCATCGACACCGCGCGCACCGTCCTGGACGCCATGTACGCCGAGTCCCGCGACCGGCTGCACGCCCCCGCCCCGATCCTCAAGCAGCTCAGCGAGGCGGGCCTGACCGGCCGCAAGTCCGGGCGCGGCTTCTACACCTACGAGGCGCCGGGCAGCGCGACGGTCGTGCCGGACCCGCTGACGCCGGCCGCCGGCGCCGACGGGGCCCAGGGGCGTCCGGTCCGGTCCGTCGGTGTCGCGGGCTCGGGCACCATGGCCTCCGGCATCGCCGAGGTCTTCGCCAAGGCCGGCTACGAGGTCGTCCTCGCCGCCCGCAGCGAGGAGAAGGCGCTGACGGCCAAGGCCCGTATCGGCAAGTCGCTTTCGCGTTCTGTCGACAAGGGGCGGATGACCGCCGAGGCGGCCGCCGAGACCCTGGGCCGGATCACCCCGGCGGGCTCCTACGACGCCTTCGCCGACGTCGACCTGGCGGTCGAGGCGGTGGCCGAGGACCTGGAGGTCAAGCGGCAGCTCTTCGCGGCGCTGGACAAGGTCTGCAAGCCGGGCGCGGTGCTGGCCACCACCACCTCCTCGCTGCCCGTCGTCGCCTGCGCCCGTGCCACCTCGCGCCCGCAGGACGTGATCGGCATGCACTTCTTCAACCCGGCCCCGGCGATGAAGCTGGTGGAGGTCGTGCGCACGGTCCTGACGGCCGACGACGTGCACGCCACCGTCCGCGAGGTCTGCGGGCGGATCAGGAAGCACGCCGTGGACTGCGGCGACCGGGCCGGCTTCATCGTGAACGCGCTGCTGTTCCCGTACCTCAACAACGCGATCAAGATGGTCCAGGAGCACTACGCGACGCTGGACGACATCGACGCGGCGATGAGGCTCGGCGGCGGCTACCCCATGGGCCCGTTCGAGCTGCTGGACGTGGTCGGCCTGGACGTCTCGCTGGCGATCGAGAAGGTGCTGCACCGCGAGTTCCGCGACCCGGGCCTGGCCCCGGCGCCGCTGCTGGAGCACCTGGTGGCCGCGGGCTGCCTCGGCCGCAAGACCGGCCGCGGCTTCCGCGAGTATGCCCGCCGCTGACGGCGTCGGCGACTGGTCCCGCACGGAGACGGACTGGGGCGGACTGCTCGGCCCAGCGGGAACTCCCCCGCCCCTCGCGGGCGGGGGATCCCCCGGACCTGCGCATTCTGCCGCGCACATGCAGTACGTTCGGGTCATGCCCCAGCCCGCCAAGTCCTCACGTACACCAGCCACGCCCGACGCGCCGGAAAGTGCCGCAGGCAGTCGCGCCGCCGCCCAGCGGCTGAAAATGCGCCGAGAACTGGCGGCCGCAGCGATGGAGCTGTTCGCGACCAAGGGGTACGAGGCGACCACCGTCGACGAGATCGCGGCCGCGGCCGGGGTCGCGCGCCGCACGTTCTTCCGCCACTTCCGCTCCAAGGAAGAGGCGATCTTCCCGGACCACGACGACACCCTGATCCGCGCCGAGGCGGTCCTCAACGCCGCCCCCGCGCACGAGCATCCGCTCGACACGGTGTGCCGCGGCATCAAGGAGGTCATGAGGATGTACGCGGCCCGGCCGGAGATCTCGGTCGCCCGCTACAAGCTCACGCGCGAGGTGCCCACCCTGCGCGAGGCCGAGATCGCCTCGGTGGCCCGTTACGAGCGCCTGTTCACCCGTTATCTGCTCGGCCACTTCGACGAGCACGCGCACGCCGACGACGCCAACGACGACCCGCTGCTCGCCGAGGTCGCCGCCTCCGCCGTCGTCACCGCCCACAACCACGTCCTCAGGCGCTGGCTGCGGGCCGACGGCCAGGGCGACGTGGAGGCACAGCTCGACCACGCCTTCGCCATCGTCCGCAAGACCTTCGGCACCGGCATCGGCGCCGGACGCGGCCCGGCCCCCGGACCGGCGACGACCATGGCGCCGGCGACGGTCTCCGCGCGCGGCGAGGTCCTGGTGACGGTCGCCCGCACCGACGCCCCGCTCGACGAGGTCATGCGCACCATCGAGGAGGCGCTCAAGGAGCGCTGAGGCACCGCGTGCCCTGTGAGTACGGCCACCCTTCGGGGTGGCCGTTTTGGCATGTCAGGGGCTCTTTTCGGAGAGATTTCAGAGCCCGTTCGATCGATCATCGCTCATTTGTTGCGTAAAGATTTCATCTGAGAGCAGCTTCTGGCACTCAGTGCCTTGCGACCTGACACGCGGTGTCATACGTTGAAGGGAGTCCGGGCGGCCGGCGCGCAGAGACCATTCGTGCGCCGGCTGTCCCCGCAAGCCGGACGGCCTGCGCGCCCGGACGCCTGCGTCACAGGCAACCTCCCGCGCCACAAAGCGCTGCCGAAGCACCACCCCCGCCGAACCGACGGCACACCCTCAAAACCCTCAGCAGCACTCCCAGCAGCACCGACGATCCCCCAGCGCCCCTCCCTCAGGGCGCTCACCGCCGGAGGCAACACCGTGACCGTGAAGGACATCCTGGACGCGATCCAGTCGAAGGACGCCACGTCCGCCGACTTCGCCGCCATGCCGCTCCCCGAGTCGTACCGCGCGATCACCGTCCACAAGGACGAGACGGAGATGTTCGCGGGCCTGCAGACCCGCGACAAGGACCCGCGCAAGTCGATCCACCTGGACGACGTGCCGCTGCCCGAACTGGGTCCGGGCGAGGCCCTGGTGGCCGTGATGGCCTCCTCGGTCAACTACAACTCGGTGTGGACCTCGATCTTCGAGCCGCTGTCCACCTTCGGGTTCCTGGAGCGCTACGGCCGCACCAACGAGCTGGCCAAGCGCCACGACCTGCCGTACCACATCATCGGTTCCGACCTCGCCGGCGTCGTCCTGCGCACCGGCCCGGGCGTCAACGCCTGGAAGCCCGGTGACGAGGTCGTGGCCCACTGCCTGTCCGTCGAGCTGGAGTCCTCGGACGGCCACAACGACACGATGCTCGACCCCGAGCAGCGCATCTGGGGCTTCGAGACCAACTTCGGCGGCCTCGCCGAGATCGCGCTGGTGAAGTCCAACCAGCTGATGCCGAAGCCGGGCCACCTGAGCTGGGAGGAGGCCGCGGCCCCGGGCCTGGTGAACTCCACCGCCTACCGCCAGCTGGTCTCCCGCAACGGCGCCGGCATGAAGCAGGGCGACAACGTCCTCATCTGGGGCGCGAGCGGCGGCCTCGGCTCCTACGCCACCCAGTTCGCCCTCGCCGGCGGCGCCAACCCGATCTGCGTCGTCTCCAGCGAGCAGAAGGCGGACATCTGCCGCTCCATGGGCGCCGAGTCGATCATCGACCGCAACGCCGAGGGGTACAAGTTCTGGAAGGACGAGAACACCCAGGACCCGAAGGAGTGGAAGCGCTTCGGCAAGCGCATCCGTGAGCTGACCGGCGGCGAGGACATCGACATCGTCTTCGAGCACCCCGGCCGCGAGACCTTCGGCGCCTCCGTGTTCGTCACCCGCAAGGGCGGCACCATCACCACCTGCGCCTCGACCTCGGGCTACATGCACGAGTACGACAACCGGTACCTGTGGATGTCGCTGAAGCGGATCATCGGCTCGCACTTCGCGAACTACCGCGAGGCGTGGGAGGCCAACCGCCTCATCGCCAAGGGCAAGATCCACCCCACCCTGTCGAAGGTGTACTCCCTGGAGGACACCGGCCAGGCGGCCTACGACGTGCACCGCAACCTGCACCAGGGCAAGGTCGGCGTGCTGTGCCTCGCCCCCGAGGAGGGCCTGGGCGTGCGCGACGAGGAGATGCGCGCCGAGCACATCGACGCCATCAACCGCTTCCGGAACATCTGAGCACCCGGAGGTCATAGATGACTGAGCGTCAGCCCTCCGGATCGCGGAGGGAGAAGGACCGGCCGTGGCTCATGCGCACGTACGCCGGTCACTCCACGGCGGAGGCGTCCAACGAGCTGTACCGGCGCAACCTCGCCAAGGGCCAGACCGGTCTGTCGGTGGCGTTCGACCTGCCGACCCAGACCGGCTACGACCCCGACCACATCCTCGCCCGCGGCGAGGTCGGCCGGGTGGGCGTGCCCGTCTCGCACCTCGGTGACATGCGCCGGCTGTTCCAGGACATCCCCCTGGAGCAGATGAACACCTCGATGACGATCAACGCCACCGCCATGTGGCTGCTGGCGCTCTACCAGGTCGTCGCCGAGGAGCAGGGCGCGGACATCACCAAGCTCCAGGGCACGACCCAGAACGACATCGTCAAGGAGTACCTGTCCCGCGGGACGCACGTCTTCCCGCCGGGGCCCTCGCTCCGCCTGACGACGGACATGATCGCGTACACGGTCTCCCACATCCCGAAGTGGAACCCGATCAACATCTGCAGCTACCACCTGCAGGAGGCCGGGGCCACGCCGGTGCAGGAGATCGCGTACGCGATGTCCACCGCGATCGCCGTGCTCGACGCCGTGCGCGACTCCGGCCAGGTGCCGCAGGAGCGCATGGGCGACGTGGTGGCCCGCATCTCCTTCTTCGTCAACGCGGGCGTCCGCTTCGTCGAGGAGATGTGCAAGATGCGGGCGTTCAACCGCATCTGGGACAAGGTCACCCGCGAGCGGTACGGCATCGAGAACCCCAAGCAGCGCCGCTTCCGCTACGGCGTCCAGGTCAACTCGCTCGGCCTGACCGAGGCGCAGCCGGAGAACAACGTCCAGCGGATCGTGCTCGAGATGCTGGCGGTCACCCTCTCCAAGGACGCCCGCGCGCGTGCCGTGCAGCTCCCCGCCTGGAACGAGGCCCTGGGTCTGCCCCGGCCGTGGGACCAGCAGTGGAGCCTGCGCATCCAGCAGGTGCTCGCCCACGAGAGCGACCTGCTGGAGTACGAGGACATCTTCGAGGGCTCGCACGTCATCGAGGCGAAGGTGAACGCCCTGGTGGAGGAGTCCCTCACCGAGATGGACCGGATCCAGGAGATGGGCGGCGCGATGGCCGCCGTCGAGTCCGGCTACCTCAAGGCGCAGCTCGTCTCCTCGCACGCCGAGCGGCGGGCGCGGATCGAGTCCGGCCAGGAGAAGATCGTCGGCGTCAACATCTTCGAGACGACCGAGCCGAACCCGCTCACGGCCGACCTGGACACCGCGATCATGACGGTCGACCCGGCGGTCGAGGCCCGCGTCGTCGCCTCGCTGGAGAACTGGCGGGACACCCGCTACCAGCCGCCCTTCAACCACCCGCGCCCCTGCAAGGCCCTGGACCGGCTGAAGGAGGCCGCCAAGGGCACCGGCAACCTGATGGAGGCCACGCTGGAGTGTGCCCGCGCCGGGGTCACGACCGGCGAGTGGGCGGGCGCCCTGCGTGAGGTGTTCGGCGAGTTCCGGGCGCCGACCGGAGTGTCCTCCGCACCGGTGGCCGTCACCGCCGAGGCCGGCTCGGCCATGGCCGGGGTCCGCGCCAAGGTGGACGCCACCGCCCGCGATCTGGGCGTCGGCAAACTGCGCTTCCTGGTGGGCAAGCCCGGCCTCGACGGTCACTCCAACGGCGCCGAGCAGATCGCCGTCCGCGCGCGCGACGCCGGCTTCGAGGTGGTCTACCAGGGCATCCGGCTCACCCCCGAGCAGATCGTGGACGCCGCCCTGGCCGAGGACGTCCACGCCGTGGGCCTGTCGATCCTGTCCGGCTCGCACGCGCAGCTCGTGCCGGACGTGCTGGAGCGCCTGCGTGTGGCCGGTGCCACAGATATACCGGTGATCGCAGGTGGCATCATCCCGAACGGTGACGCCGATGAGCTCCGGGCCGCCGGTGTGGCCGCGGTGTTCACCCCGAAGGACTTCGACATCACCGGGATCATCGGCCGCATAGCCGACGAGATCCGGAAAGCGAACAAGCTCGACCCCCTGGAGGTCCCCGCATGACGACAGTCAACCGCCTTCGCCCCCGCCGCTCCTGCCTGGCGGTACCGGGAAGCAACCCGCGCTTCCTGGAGAAGGCCCAGGGCCTCCCCGCCGACCAGGTCTTCCTGGACCTGGAGGACGCGTGCGCGCCGCTCGCCAAGCCCGAGGCGCGGCACACCATCGTCAAGTTCCTCAACGAGGGCGACTGGACCGGCAAGACGCGCGTCGTGCGGGTGAACGACTGGACGACCGAATGGACGTACCGGGACGTCGTCACGGTCGTCGAGGGCGCCGGCCAGAACCTCGACTGCATCATGCTGCCGAAGGTGCAGAGCGCCCAGCAGGTCGTGGCGCTGGACCTGCTGCTGACCCAGATCGAGAAGACGATGGGCTTCGAGGTCGGCAAGATCGGCATCGAGGCGCAGATCGAGAACGCCCAGGGTCTGAACAACGTCAACGAGATCGCGCAGGCCTCCCCGCGCGTCGAGACGATCATCTTCGGCCCGGCCGACTTCATGGCCTCCATCAACATGAAGTCCCTGGTCGTGGGCGAGCAGCCGCCCGGCTACCCGGCGGACGCCTACCACTACATCCTGATGAAGATCCTGATGGCCGCCCGCGCCAACAACCTCCAGGCGATCGACGGCCCCTACCTCCAGATCCGCAACATGGAGGGCTACCGCGCGGTCGCCCAGCGCGCCGCGGCGCTCGGTTTCGACGGCAAGTGGGTACTGCACCCGGGCCAGGTCGAGGCGTCCAACGAGATCTTCTCGCCCTCGCAGGAGGACTACGACCACGCCGAGCTGATCCTGGACGCGTACGAGTACTACACGTCCGAGGCGGGCGGCAAGAAGGGCTCCGCGATGCTCGGCGACGAGATGATCGACGAGGCCAGCCGCAAGATGGCCCTGGTCGTCTCCGGCAAGGGCCGTGCCGCCGGCATGCAGCGCACCAGCAAGTTCGAGATCCCGGAGGCCTGAGCGCGATGCAGTTCGGACGCACCTACGAGGAGTTCGAGGTCGGGGCGACGTACAAGCACTGGCCGGGCAAGACGGTCACGGAGTACGACGACCACCTGTTCTGTCTCCTCACCATGAACCACCACCCGCTCCACATGGACACCAACTATGCGGAGAAGACGACGGACTTCGGCAAGAACGTCGTGGTGGGCAACTACATCTACTCGCTGCTGCTCGGCATGTCCGTGCCGGACATCTCCGGCAAGGCGATCGCCAACCTGGAGATCGAGTCGCTCAAGCACGTGGCGCCGACCTTCCACGGCGACACGATCTACGGCCAGACGACCGTGCTGGACAAGTGGCCGTCGAAGTCGAAGAACGACCGCGGCATCGTCTACGTCGAGACCAAGGGCTACAAGCAGGACGGCACCCTGGTGTGCGTCTTCCGCCGCAAGGTCATGGTGCCCACCGAGACGTACATCAAGGAGCGCGGCGGCGAGCAGCCCGGCCGCCCGGAGCTGAACGCCCCTTCGGAAAAGACGGAGAAGTAACCATGGCGCGCCTCGCCCAGACCGCCGGTCTGACCGACGTCCAGCAGGAGATCCTGTCCACCGTCCGCGACTTCGTGGACAAGGAGATCATTCCGGTCGCGACCGGGCTGGAGCACCGCGACGAGTACCCGCAAGCGATCGTGGACGGCCTGAAGGAACTCGGCCTGTTCGGTCTGATGATCCCCGAGGAGTACGGGGGTCTGGGCGAGTCGCTCCTGACGTACGCGCTGTGCGTGGAGGAGATCGCCCGCGGCTGGATGTCGGTGTCCGGCATCATCAACACCCACTTCATCGTCGCGTACATGCTCAAGCAGCACGGCACGCAGGAGCAGAAGGACCACTTCCTGCCCCGCATGGCGGCCGGCGACATCCGCGGCGCCTTCTCCATGTCGGAGCCGGGGCTCGGCTCCGACGTGTCGGCGATCACGTCCAAGGCGGTGAAGGACGGCGACGAGTACGTCCTGAACGGCCAGAAGATGTGGCTGACGAACGGCGGAACGTCGTCCCTCGTCGCCGTTCTGGTCCGAAGTGACGAAGGTCACCCCGAGGGCACGGCCCCGCACAAGTCGATGACGACCTTCCTGGTCGAGAAGGAGCCCGGCTTCGGTGAGGTCCGCCCCGGCCTGACCATTCCGGGCAAGATCGACAAGATGGGTTACAAGGGCGTCGACACCACCGAGCTGATCATGGACGGCCTGCGGGTTCCGGCCGATCGGGTGCTCGGCGGGGTCACCGGCCGAGGTTTTTACCAAATGATGGACGGAGTGGAGGTCGGCCGCGTCAACGTGGCGGCCCGCGGCTGCGGCGTCGCGCAGCGCGCCTTCGAGCTGGGCGTTCAGTACGCCCAGCAGCGGCACACCTTCGGCAAGGCCATCGCCCAGCACCAGGCCATCCAGTTCAAGCTGGCCGAGATGGCTACCAAGGTCGAGGCCGCGCATGCCATGATGGTCAACGCGGCACGCAAAAAGGACTCCGGGGAGCGAAACGACCTCGAGGCTGGGATGGCGAAGTACCTCGCCTCCGAGTACTGCAAGGAGGTCGTGGAGGATGCCTTCCGGATCCACGGCGGCTACGGCTTCTCCAAGGAGTACGAGATCGAGCGCCTCTACCGGGAGGCACCGATGCTGCTCATCGGTGAAGGTACCGCCGAGATCCAGAAAATGATCATCGGGCGCAGGCTGCTCGAAGAGTATCGATTCCAGGGCTGATTGTCCGGAAACGGGGTGTTTTCTTCGAGAAGAAGATCACACCCCGTCGATACCCCTCAGCCGCCGACTCGGCTTCCTGGCTTGCCCAGTTGTGACCTGCGACCGGTACGATCCCGGGAAAGCCGCCGTCCCCCGTCAGAGCGCGGCATCATCCGCTACGAAGGTCATCCATGCCCCACAGCCAAACCTCTGCACACCGCGACAGCCTGGTAGGCGCACGCCTCGCGCGCGGAGCATCGCCGTGGCTTCTTCCGACCGTCGCCACCGCAGCCCTCAGCCTGGCCCGCGCCCGCCGCTCGGGCGCGGCCAAGGCCGTCGCCGTGCCCGCCACCGCTCTCGCGGCGGGCATGCTGTGGTTCTTCCGCGACCCCGAGCGCGAGATCGCCCCCGGCCGGGTCATCTCGCCCGCCGACGGCGTGGTGCAGAGCATCATGCCGTGGAAGGACGGCCGCACCCGCGTCGCGATCTTCATGAGCCCGCTCAACGTGCACGTGAACCGCGCGCCGCTCGCCGGCACCGTGACGTCGGTCGAGCACATCTCCGGCGGCTTCGTTCCCGCGTTCAACAAGGAGAGCGAGAACAACGAGCGCGTAGTCTGGCATTTCGACACCGAACTCGGCGACATCGAGATGATCCAGATCGCCGGCGCGGTGGCCCGCCGCATCGTGCCGTACATCCCCGAGGGCACGAAGGTCGAGCAGGGCGACCGCATCGGTCTGATCCGCTTCGGCTCGCGTGTCGACCTCTACCTGCCCGAGGGCGTGGAGGTCGCGGTCGAGGTCGGACAGAAGACCGTGGCTGGGGTGACTCGCATTGACCGTGATTGATCCGGAGACCCAGGCGGGCTGGGTGCCCGAGGCCGACGACGTGGACGACGAGGAGGAGATGCCTCTTTCTCTCCGCCTGTCGATAGCGGACACCCTGACGCTGGGCAACGCCACGTGCGGGTTCATGGCGGTGTACTTCACCACCACCGGCATCCTGATCCCGCACCTCACCGGCAGCCAGGAGTCCGGCATGGCCCGCCACAGCGCGGCCACGGCGGTCATCCTGATGCTCTGCGCGGCGGTCTTCGACCTGTTCGACGGCCTGGTCGCGCGGAAGCTGCGCTCGTCGCCGATGGGCGCGGAGCTGGACAACCTCTCGGACCTGATCAGCTTCGGCCTGGCGCCCGCGTACTTCGTCCTCGTCTACGGCATGGTCGCGGACGACGCGCACCAGAGAGTGGCGGCGCTGGGGGCGATCGTGGTGCTCCTCGCGGTGGTGCTCAGGCTGGCGCGGTTCAGCTGCGTGACGGTGAAGGACGGCACGTTCCAGGGCATGCCCTCGCCGTTCGGCGCGCTGACGGTCGTCTCGATCGTCCTGCTGGAGCTGCCCTTCGTGGCCACCCTGCTGGCGATCCTGGGCACCGCGTGGCTGATGGTGAGCCGCGTCGAGTACCCGAAGCCGCGCGGCCGCCTCGCCGGGGCGATGCTCTCCTGGATCGTCCTGTCGATGGGCCTCCTGGCCGCCTGGGCCTTCGACGCCCCGAGCGGACAGCTGCTCCTGCAGACCGGCTGCGCGCTGCAGCTCGTCATGGGCGCGGTGATCCCGCTGTTCGCCACGGCCCGCCGGGTGAACAACTTCCGCGACAACCGCCGCGAGTCGCGGGCGGCCCAGCTGCCCTAGCGCCCTCGCCGGCACCGACGGGTGTGGCCCGAGTCCTGAGGACTCGGGCCACACCCGTTTCGCGTGCGGGAGCTGCCCGGTTCCCGTCGGCCGATCAGGAACTTCCGGGCAGCGCCGAGGCGCTGAAGGCGGCTTCCCGCCCCGGCCTCAGCCCAGCAGGTCCCGCGCGATCCGCTCCGCGACCCGCTCCAGGATCGGCCCCGCGTCCGCGATGCACTTCGCGACGTCCGGCTCGACGGACGTCAGCGGGTACGCCCGGCCGATCCCGGCCCGCCGCAGCGCCTCCTCGGGCAGGGCGAGCCGCCCGCACACCGCGACGACCTCCTTGCCGCCCGCCCGGGCCGCGGCGGCGACCCCCGCCGGAGCCTTGCCGTGCAGGGTCTGCTCGTCCAGCGAACCCTCACCGGTGATCACCAGCGAGGCGCGCGCCAGCGCCGGGGCGAAGCCCAGCACGTCCAGCATGACCTCGATCCCGGGGCGGAACCGGGCGCCCAGCAGGAGGGCGCCGTAGCCGATGCCGCCGGCCGCACCCGCGCCCGGCGCCGCCGCGAAATCGGCGGCACGCGGGCCCACGGCGGTCTCCAGCACCTCGGCGAAGTGCGCGAGCGCGGCGTCCAGGGCGGTCACGTCGTCCGGGGTGGCGCCCTTCTGCGGGCCGTACACCGCGGGCGCGCCCTTCGGGCCGGTCAGGGGGTTGTCGACGTCGCTGGCGAGGACCAGATCCACCGAGTCGAGGCGTGGGTCGAGGCCGGTCAGGTCGGCCCGCGCCAGCGCGGCGAGACCGCCGCCGCCCGGCGGCACCGGCTCCCCGTCCGCGTCCAGGAACCGGGCGCCCAGCGCCGACAGCATCCCGGCGCCGCCGTCCGTCGTGGCGCTGCCGCCGACGCCGAACACGATCGTCCGCGCGCCCGCGTCCAGCGCGGCGCGCAGCAGTTCACCGGAGCCGTACGTCGACGCGGTCACCGGCGCGAACACCCCGGCCGGCAGCCGCTGCAGCCCGCTCGCCTCGGCCATCTCCACGACCGCGGTGCCGTCGCGCAGCGCGTACGCGGCCGTGACCTCCTGTCCGAGCGGCCCGGCCACCCGGACCTCACGGCGTTCGAAGCCGGCCGCGACCGCCGCGTCCACCGTGCCGTCGCCGCCGTCGGCCACCGGCAGCGCCTCGACCTCCAGATCGGGCACGACCCGGCGCAGCCCGGCCGTGATCCGCTCGGCGACCCGCACGGCCGTCAGCGAGCCCTTGAACTTGTCCGCGGCGATGAGCACCCGACGGGTCCCGTTCACTGCAGCGTCCGCCACCTTGCATTCCCCTTGCTCTCCGGGCCCCGCGCATGTCGGGGCCAGTCGCGCCGCTGTGACCCTAACCGCAGGGCGTCCGCGCCGCCATGCCCTGCCCGAACCGTGGGAAACGGCTGGGAGGCGGCCGGGGAAAGCGGGTAGGCACCAGCCATGGGTGACCTCGACAACGGGCCGGACCTCGCCGACCGCGTCCACGGCGGCTGGCTCGGCCGGATCGCGGGCAACATGCTCGGCAAGCCGGTCGAGCAGGGCGAGGTGTGGACACGCGAGCGCATCGACCGCTATCTGCGCCGGGCGGCGGCGCTGCCGCTCACCGACTACCTGCCCGAGCCCGCCGACCCGGCCGACGCCGCCCTGCTGCGGCCCGAGTGGCGCCGGTGCGTGCGCGGCCGCGTGCGGGGAAGCTGCCGGGACGACGACGTCGACTACGCGATCCTCGGCCTGCACCTGCTGGAGACCCACGGTTTCGGCTTCAGCACCGAACAGGTCGGCGACCTGTGGCTGCTCGGGCTGCCGTACCTGCAGACCTTCACCGCGGAACGGGCCGCGTACCGCAACCTCGCGAACGGTCTGAAGCCGCCGCTGACGGCGACGTACGACAACCCGTACCAGGAGTGGATCGGCGCCCTGATCCGGGCCGACGTGTACGGCTGGACCTGCCCGGGCGACCCGCGCCGCGCGGCCTCGCTGGCCCGCCGGGACGCGGTGCTGTCCCACACCGGCAACGGCGTCTACGGGGCGATGTGGGCGGCCGCGCTGATCTCCGCGGCGTTCACCGCGCCGGACGTGGGCGACGCGCTGGAGAGCGCGCTGGCCGTGATCCCGGCGAGCAGCAGGCTGGCCCGTACCGTGCGCCGGGTGATGTCCCTGCACGGGGCCCGGCTGTCCTGGGCGGAGACCCTGGACACGGTGTCCGAGGAGACCGCCGGGCTCGGCTGGATCCACACCGTCCCCAACGCGGCCGTCCTGACCGCCGGGCTGCTGTACGGCGACGGCGACTTCACCCGGACCATCGCCCTCACCGTCCGCGGCGGCCTGGACACCGACTCCAACGGCGCGACGGCCGGTTCGGTGGCCGGGGTGATGACCGGCGCGGCCGCGATCCCGGCGCAGTGGACCGAGCCGCTGCGGGACACCGTGCGCAGCGCCGTCTTCGGCTTCGACGGGGTACGGATCAGTGCGCTGGCCGAACGCACCGTGCGCCTGGCGACAGCCGGGCTTTAGCCGTCCGGTATCCGGTTACCCTTCCTGGATGACCAGCACGGACACCTTCGCCGCGTACATCGCGAGCCTGCCGCGGGTCCTCGCCGCGGCCGCCGCGCTCTTCCGGGACCCCGAGGGGCGGGTGCTGCTCGTCGAGCCCAACTACCGCGAGGGGTGGGCCCTTCCGGGCGGGACCGTCGAGTCCGACGACGGGGAGACCCCACGCCAGGGCGCCCGCCGCGAGACGCTCGAGGAGATCGGCCTGGACCGGGAGCTCGGCCGGCTGCTGGCGGTGGACTGGGTGCACGGCACGGCACGGCCGCCGCTGGTGGCGTACCTGTACGACGGCGGAGTCCTCACCGGGGCCGAGTTCGACGCCATCCGGCTGCAGGAGGAGGAACTCCTGTCCTGGCGCCTGGTGCCCCGCGAGGACCTCCCCGGCCACCTGCCCGGTGCCCTCGGCCGCCGGGTACTGGCCGCGCTGGACGTCCTGGCGGAGGGCGCGGGCACGGCGGAGCTGGAGAACGGCCACCGGGTCGCCTGAGGGTTCAGCCCTCCGGGTCCGGGGGCCTGGCGTCCACGTCGCGCAGCGCCTCCTCGCGCTCGGCGACGCGCGCCTCGGTGCGGTGCCCGCGCTGGATGTAGTCACGGACCACGAGTTCCACGGCGTCCTGCGGGTTGCCGACCCCCGCGAGCACCATGACCTCGACGACGAGCTGGGCGTCGAGCGAGACAGTCACCTTGGCCATGCCGGGACGCTAACAGCCGGCGCCCGTCGCGGGGGCCGTACCCGGAGATATCCGCTCGCGGTGCCCGCGACCGCCGTCCTACCCTCGGCCACATGACCAAGCCCCTCGTCGCCCTGCTGAGCGGGGCCGGCATCTCCACCGACTCCGGCATTCCCGACTACCGCGGCCCCAACGGGCTGTGGCGGCGGGACCCGGAGGCCGAGAAGCTCGTGACGTACGAGTACTACATGGCCGATCCGGAGATCCGGCGGCGGTCGTGGCTGATGCGGCGCGCGAGCGGGGCGCGCGACGCCGAGCCGAACGCCGCGCACCGGGCCGTCGCCGGGCTGGAGCGCTCCGGGGTGCCGGTCAGGGTGATCACGCAGAACGTGGACGGGCTGCACCAGCTCGCCGGGATGCCCGGCCGCAAGGTGCTGGAGCTGCACGGCACCGCACGGAGCGTGGTGTGCAGCCGGTGCCATGCCCGGGGGCCGATGGAGGACGCCCTCGCCCGCGTCGAGGCCGGTGAGGACGATCCGCCGTGCCTGAAGTGCGGCGGCATCCTCAAGTCGGCGACCGTGATGTTCGGCGAACGGCTCGACCCGGTCGTCCTCGGCGAGGCGGTCGCCGTCACCAAGGCCTGCCAGATCTTCATCGCCGTCGGCACCAGCCTCCAGGTCCAGCCCGCGGCCGGCCTCGCGGGCGTCGCCGCCGACCACGGGGCGCGGCTGATCATCGTCAACGCAGAGCCGACACCGTACGACGAGCTGGCCCAAGAGGTGATCCGCGAGCCCATCGGCACCGCACTGCCCGAACTTCTGCGCGCCCTGGGCGCCCAGGGCGACTGAGGGGTGCGCGGTGCCCGTCGGGGTTCTCGCGGCCTCGCCCTTACGCGCGCGTCGCCGCCAGGCCCCAGATCGTCAGCGCGACGGCCGCGCTCGTGAGCAGGGTGTAGGCGGTCACCCGGCCACCGCCCAGCGGGCGGGGGTCTTCGGCGGTCCGCGACCACAGCGGTCGCGGTTCGCACCACAGGTACGTCAGGAATCCGGCGCCCGTGAGGAGGGTCGAGAGGTACCAGTGCCCCGGGTTGGCCCGGGGTCTGTCACGGAACGCGATGGCGGCGAGTACGGCCAGGCCGCAGGCGAGTACGGTCCAGCGCAGCCAGTCCTGCGGGATGAAGCGCCAGTAGAGGACGGGGACGAAGGCCGACAGGCCGCCCAGTTCCGACAGCGGGTCGTCCTCGGCGAAGGTGACGGTCTTCCCCTGGGCGCGGGCCTCGCGCCGCACCGTTTCCTCGAAGATCCGGACGCCGCCGGGGCTGAGCGGGAGTTCGCTGAAGCGGTGGGTGACCTCCTTGTCGCCGAGGAAGCCGGTCGACCAGCTCGCCCGGACCTCCAGGAGATCCGTCTGCCGGACGTGCACGACGGGTGATCCGTCGCGTCCGGCGTCCCGCACCAGGTCGGACACGCCGACCTGGGCGGGCAGCAGGTGCGACATCCCGCTGAGCATTCCGGCCAGCAGGACCAGCAGGGCCACCGCTCGCAGGTGGCGGTCCGGTATGCGCCGGACCGCCCGGCTCGGCAGGGATGTCGCCTTCACTTGTCTCGGTTCTCCTTATTCACGGATGGTCATCGTGTAGTAGTACGTCTGGTGCACGCTCGCCATCTGGTGGCCCTGGCCGCGCTCCATGCCGATTCCCGTCCAGTCCGGCAGGTGGAACAGGGACTTGGTGCCCGTGTTGTTGAAGGCCGCGACAGCTACGGTGAACTCCCGCTTCTTCTTGTTGATGTTCACCACCTGGAAGACCTCGTTGTAGGACCCGAGGAAGGCGTCGGGTGTCCCCGTGCCCCCCTGACCGTCCGTCTTCATCCCCCAAAGGTCCTTGAAGATGTTGGTCTTGGGGTCACTATACGAAGCGTCACCACCGAGCATGGACGGCGGCAGGTCCCAGTCCGCGTCGACGGACCTGGTCAGGTACTTCAGCAGTTCCCGGTTGTGCGGGCCGGTCGCCAGCTGCTGTGTGATCTTGGCCCCCGCACCGAAGGTGAGGGCGCCGCCCTTGCCGTCGAGCCACCGCTGCAGCACGTCCTGCCAGACGACGTCCGAGGTCTGGCCCTGCAGGTCGGCGCAGCCGGCGGCGACACCGGAGCTGACTTCGGCTCCCTCGATGCACGGCTTCATGTTGCCGCCGAGGACGTACACGTAGTTGCGCAGCTCGACGGCCAGCCTCTTGTTCAGTCCCTTCTGCGTGTTCACGAGGGCGTTGAGCGCGTTCTGGCAGGCCTGGTCGCACCCGGGTGCGGGGGCCGTCGCCGGACCGCGCGGGGTGTTGGGGATGCCGCCGCTCGTGTGCTGGCCGCTCGGCTTGCCGTTCACCACCAGCGGCGGACGGTGTCCGCAGCGGCAGGCCCGGTCGAGGCCGGTGGGGTCGCTGTAGTTGACGGGATCGTTCGCGGAGTAGCTGTAGGAGCTGAGCTTCTGCGGTTCGTACGGCGACTGCATCGGGTCCGTGGACAGGAACCGCCCCAGCTGGGGATCGTAGACACGCGCGCCCAGCAGCGAGAAGCCCGTCGAGTCGTCCTCGGCCTTGCCGAGGAAACCGCGGTCGCTGCCGCCGGCCAGGCCGGTGGCCCCACGCTGCGCACCGAACGGCGTGTACCGGCGCCGGGTGACCACCCCGGCCACGCTCACGGCGAGCTGGGTGGAGGCCTGCCCGTCGCCGAGCAGCCAGGTGAGCACGCCGTTTGCGGAGCCGTCCGCGGTGCGCATGGCGAGACTGGCGTCACCCGCGCTGTAGTAGCGGCTCGCCTTGGCCGCCGCGGTGCCCGATTTGTGCAGCTCGTGGCCGTCCAGGTAGAGGACGTTCTCCTGCTTCGAGGTGCGCAGCAGGACGTCGCCGTCCGCGTCGTAGACGTACCGGGTGGTCTCGTCGCCGCCGGTCTTCTTCTGGATGATGGAGGCCAGCCGGCGCTCCGGGGTCCAGTCGAGGGTGGAGGCGACCCCGCCGAGGGTACGGCTCTTCAGCTGGCCCGCGGCGTCGTAGCCGTAGGTGTCCGTGCCTGAGGGCGAGGTCACCGAGGCGACGGCGTGCGGGTGCGGCTGGTCCGGGGTGTAGGTGGACTCGTCGGCGCTGTAACCGGCGTAGGCGTAGTCCTTCTGCACCGATCCGCTCTGGGTGGTGTCGACGACGGCCTGGATGTTGCCCATCCGGTCGTAGGCGTACTTCGTCTGGTACGGCGCTGGTCCCGCGAAGTCGGACTGCGGTGTGCTGCCGCAGGTCGTCGCCGCGGTGGTCCAGGCGTCCGTGAGCCGGTTCAGGTCGTCGTAGCGGTAGCACTCCTGCTGGTTGTCGACCGAGGCACGCAGTGCGGTGACCGCGCCGGCACCGTCACGGGTGTAGGTGTCGTCCTGGACCTTGGTGCCGGTGCCGTCCTTCACGGTGGTGGTGACGATGTTCTTCAGCCAGCCGGTGCCGTTGGCGTCGTCGTAGGCGAAGGTCCGGGTGAGGGACGTACCCGTGCCCGTGGTGCCGAAGCCACGCGAGGTGAGCCGACCCAGGCCGTCATAGCCGGTCCCGGACAGATAGGTGGTCAGGGCGCTGGAGACCTTGGAGAGCCTGCCCTGTGTGGTGTAGTCCGTGGTGACGGTCTCCTGGGGCAGCCCGCCGATCGCCGGGTAGTTCACCGAGGTGACGTGGTCGACGGAGTCGTAGCCGTACCCGAAGGTGTACGAGCCCGCGAGACCCGCGCCGTCGTCCGGCACGGTGACCGTCTTCGACGTCGGGCGTCCGCCGGCGTCGTAGGTGTTGACCTTGGCGGTGTAGGCCTGGCCGCCGGAGTAGGTGGTGGACGCGGCCGGCAGGCCCTTGCCGCCGGTGGCGGAGTCGTATGTCCGGCTGGTGAGCACGGTGGTGCCCTGCTTGGTCTTCGTGGACCGCATCAGGTTGTCGTACTCGTACGTGAGGACGGTGTTGTTGGCGTCCTTGGTGGTCAGCACCTGGCCGTTGGCGTCGTACGTCGTCGAACTCGCGCCGGCGTCGGGGTCCTCGGTGGTGAGCCGGTCGCCCGCCCAGTTGTAGGTGTAGTGGGTGGTGTTGCCGCGCGAGTCGTGGATGTACTTCAGCTTGCCGCTGCGCGTGTACTCGTACGAGGTGGTGTACGACTCGGCGCCGATGTGCTCGACCACCTTCTCGGTCCGGCCGTAGACGTCCGTGTAGGTGTCGACAGGGCCGCCGGTGGGCGGGAAGACCGTGGTCAGGTCGGCGCCGCCGTAGCGGGTGACGGTCTTGTTGACCGGCTGGACCACACCGTTGACCTGGATCTGGCTCAGCGTGGTGCGTCCGGCCCAGTCGACCTCCGCGTCGGTGTACGACGGCAGGTCGGCGACGGCCGCGTTCACCGGGCCCGAGCCGGTCGCCCCGGAGTTGTAGAACGGCGCCGAGGTGCCGGCCACGTTGCCCGAGGAGTCGTAGCGGGTCACGGTCACGGTGCGGCCCGTGCCCGTGGCCGACGGCTCCTGCTTCTCGCGCTCCCGGCCGAGCCCGTCGCTGTAGACGACCGACTTTGCGTAGGTCGCGCCCTTCTGGAGGGTCTCGGTGGTGGTCCTCATGTCGGCGCCGGTGGCCACGTCGGGCACGCCCGTCTCGGAGGCGGCGACCGGGACGTCGTAGGCGAACTTCATCGACGGGTTGCCGTCGGGGTAGTTCGCGGACTCGGTCGGCTTGAAGACCTGGGCGAGACGGCCCACGGCGTCGTAGACGACATGGGTGATGTTGCCGTTGGCGTCCACGGTCTTCCAGGGGCGGCCGAAGAACCGGGAGTCGTACTCCGAGTTCGTCATCGCCGTGCCCGGGCCGGTGCTGCCGTCCGGGTCCGGTGTCGTCGTGGTGATGCCGTCGAGCGGCCAGGACGTCGGCGGGTTGTAGGCCGTCGTGGTCAGGTTGTTCTTGCCGTCCCACGCCTTGATCCGGCGCCCGGCGTCGTCGTAGTCGCTCTTCGCGGCACGGTAGGTGGCGGCGTCGGTGTAGACGCGCACCTCCGTGGCGTTGCCGTCGGTCAGGTTCGTGTCGTTCTCGGTGAACGAGGCCGCGTGGTCGTAGAACGTGACGGTCCGCTTGTCCTGGTGCAGGGTGTCCTGCCCGGCCGCCTGGTCCTCCGCCTGGGTGGTGCAGGAGACGCTGTAGTGCCGTTCGTCGTCCTGGTACACCATCCAGCGCTTGGTGCCGGTCCCGTCGAGGGTGTCGGTGTTGTAGGTGCGGCCGTACTCGGTGCAGGTGTTGTCGGAGACGCCTGTCGCACCCCAGTCGTCGATCCGCATCGGCAGGCCGTACGTGGTCGAGGCCGCCTCGTTGTCGTCGTACTCGTTCTCGACGATGTGCTCACGCCAGGTGGCCGGGTCGTCGGAGGACGTCGCCAGCTTCTCCAGGCTCCGGGTCCGGTCCTCGCGGACGAACCGCGCGTCCGGAAGGCCCGTGTACTGGGCGGTGTTGTGCGTCCAGTACTCGTGCCACTGCCGGGACTGCGCCTTGTCCTCGTGGTCGCGGCTGGACGTCTCCAGCGTCCTGCCCGCGAGCCACGGCGAGTCCGTCCACTCCTTGCCGTCAGAGTCGGCGATCTTCACCGTCCGGGTCTGCGCCGGGTCCGTCTTGGACGTCCGGTCCCCGTCGAGGCCCCGGTACAGCCAGTAGTACGTGGAGTGCTTGTTGCTGCCGGCGCCCGTGGTGACCAGCACCTTGCCGTAACCACGCCACTCCGACCAGGACTCGTCCTCGTCCTTGCCGATCGGGTCGGCCGTGAAGCGCCACCCCGGAGCACCGTCGTACTCGTAGGTCGTGGTCATCGAGGGGTCGCCGTCGGCCAGGTCGCCCGGGTCGACGACCATCTTGGTCACGACGAACTTCTTGAACCAGCCGGACTTCTCGGTCTGCGAACCCTCGGGGGTCCACTTCTGCCAGAAGCACTCGTAGTGGTTGTCCGACTGGGACGGCAGGTTGTTCGCGTCGCACTGGCGGTCGATCGCGCCGCCGTCGTCCGTGGCGTGCCCGTAGGTGGCGCTGATCACCGCGCCGGTGTCGGTGAACACCTTGTTCACGCGGCGGAAGTTCAGTTCGCCGTCGCCGACCTCGTTGTCCTGCCACTCACCGTTGAAGTTCAGCGTCGGCAGGGTGATGTCGTCGCCCGCGTAGCCGCGGCGCTGGATGTAGTCGAGCCACAGCTGGTCGCCGACCGCTCCGGACGGGTCCATCAGCGCGTACTTCATCTGGTACTGCCGCACGGTGTCCCAGGCGGCGGCGTTGGTGTCGCGAACCTTGACCAGGATGTCCCACAGCATGCCGCGCTGGAAGAACGTGGGGAAGTACGTCTTGCCCGTGCAGCTCTCCCCGTCCTCCGGGCCGTCGCAGATCAGGTCGACGGGCACGTCCGGGTACGACGACGGCTTGGCGTCGATCGTCGGGCAGTCCGGGGTGACGTTGTCCAGCGGGTCCTGCTCGCTCATCCGCTCGACGCACCGGTTGACGTGCTGGAAGTCGACCTGCCCGGGCAGCTGTGCGCCCGGGATCTGGGAGGACCAGCCGTAGTCGATGCGCTCGAGGTAGGAGGCGGAGTCGTACGAGCGGGCCTTGTCCGCCGCCGCCACCGACCGGTAGAAGTTCGTCTCCTTCTTGTAGAAGTAGGAGTTCTCCACCTCGTTCGGCGTCACCACACGGTCGAGGTTCCACCGGTAGGCCTGCTTGCACGGGTTCGGGTACGAGGCATGGCACGGCTCGCCCTCGTCGTCACCGACCACGGGCACGGTCAGGACGGAGTTCGTCTTCTCGTGCTCGCTCTGGGAGTTGAGGCGCTCGGTGCGGCCCCAGCCGAAGTAGTAGCGCGTGCCGTCCTGGTGGGTGATGACCCAGAACTCGTCGGTGTTGTCGCTGCCGTAGCCGCCGTTGAGCTTCTGGACCCGCCAGCCCTCGTCGTCCTTCAGGTGGAAGGAGCCGGTGCCGGTGTTGTCCTGGATCAGCTCCGAGGTGGTGCCGCCGAGGTTGATGACGTAGTTGGCGCCGTTGGGGTCGGCACCGGAGTTCGGGGAGTCCCAGCACAGGTCGCCGAAGGTCGGGTGGCCGTCCTGGGTGCAGTTCTTGTAGCGGCGCTCGATGTAGCCGACGTCGAGGTCCCAGCCCATGCCGACCCAGGAGGCCTGGTTGTTCGAGGCCGACGTACGGCCGTCGATGGCCTGGGAGTTGTAGTTGAGGGAGACGTCGGGAGCCTGGCCCATCGGGGGGTCGGGTATCTCGATCGGCACCGAGTGGGTGAAGGCGCCGGAGCCGAGCGAGACGTCCCACTTGCCGGTGGGCGACAGGGTGCTCGCGCGGTAGTCGCCCTTGTCCGAGGAGGAGCCCGAGGTCAGCGTGTACACGGCCGGATCGGACACGGCATACATGCCGGACATCTGCTCGGTCTGCGGAGCCGCCTGGACCGTCGCGGTCAGGGTCTGCCGGCCGCTGTCGTTGTGCGCCGGGACGTACTGGGCCTTCTGGCACGCCTTGGCCTCGGGGGTGGTCGCGGCGCAGGCGGGCAGCTTGACCATCCGCAGCCGGTTCGCGAAGTCACCGCCGTAAGCGTGGGCGAAGCCCGAGTAGTCGATGGACACGTCGACCGCGCCCGTCGTGGCGCCGCCGTCCTTGCGGGCCACCCGCACCGCGAGGCCGAGGCCGCCGGCCGCCTCGGCCTTCTTGCGGTCCAGGACCTGCAGTTCGACCTTGGCCGGGGCATGGCCCGCCGGCTTCGCGGCGGCCGCGGCCTTCGCGGCCTTCGCGGCCGCAGGCCGTACGGTCACCACGGACGCCTTGGCCGGCCCGCTCCCCGCCCGAAGGTCCAGTGTGGCCTTCACGGGCTCGGGCCAGGACGCCTTGGGCGCCTTCTTCAGGGTCGGCTCGGTGGCTTGCGGAACCGGCGCGTCCAACGCCCTGGCCCGCACACTCGGTTCGTCACCCTTGGGCAGCGCGACCGCCGTCGTCACCGGTGCGAACACCAGAGCGGACAGCAGGCCGGCCATCAGCCCGTTGCCGACCAGCGCGGCCATGCCGCGCGAGCGCAATCGTCTCACAGACTTAAGCTCAGCTTTCTTCGGAGAGCCGACGCACGTCGGCCACTCGCGCCCGCTGGCGGCTGCTGTACCCGGCTGTGTATTCGCTGTGCACCGATCGCGACAGCGGCACGGACCCTAAGCGTCATGGGAATGTCCTGTCCAGCTCAAGGGAGCGTCAAGTTCCGCGCACTGTCGCAATCGTGGATCTTCTGACAAGATCCGTGCCCGTCACCTGCGATAGATCGCAACAGTGGACGTACGCCCAGGTCAGGGCCATCGGTCCACCTGGGGAGGGAAATTCGATGCGCCGCACATCCCGTTTCGGGGCGTCCAGAATCGCCGCTGTGCTCAGTGCCGTCCTGCTCGCCGCCGGGCTGCAGCTGGGCACCGCGCCCGAGGCCGCCGCCGCCGTTGCCGAGGGCCCGGTCTTCAACAAGCCCACCGGCACCGTGGCCGAGCAGCAGGCGATCCGCACGCAGTTGCTGACGTTCGTCGACACCGCGGCGCCCGGGTCCGACATCAAGGTGGCGATGTACCACCTGTGGGACGAGGAGGTGGCCCAGGCCCTCGCCGACGCGCACACCGTCCGCGGGGTCAACGTCCAGGTGATGCTGGACTACTCGAGTTCGACGTCGGCCACGGACGCCTCGTACGGCATCCTCACGACCGCGCTGGGCACCGACCGGTCCCAGGGGTCCTTCGTCGGCACCTGCCCGGCCAAGCAGTCCTGCCTCGGCGATCCCGACGTGCTGCCCAGCAACGGCCTGAACCACAACAAGTTCTGGCTGTTCTCGCAGGTCGACGGGGCCTCCGACCTCGTGGTGCAGAGTTCCTCGAACATGTCCCCCTCGGCGTACAGCCGCATGTGGAACAACGCGTTCGTGCTGCCGTTCAACGTGCCGATGTACACGGCGTACACGAACTACTTCGCCAAGCTGAAGGCGATGGACTGGCAGAACTGGGCCTACACCTCGACCACTTCGAGCCCGTTCAAGGTGTACTTCTTCCCCTACCCGGGCTCGGGGAACACCCAGGACACCATCTGGAACATCCTCGACAACGTGACCTGCAAGTACACCTCGGGCGGCGTCGCCAAGCAGACCAAGGTCCGCGTCGCCGTGCTCCGGCTCACCCGGCAGGGCGTCGCCGAGAAGCTGACGGCCCTGCAGAAGGCCGGCTGCTCCGTCGACGTCGTGTACGCCGAGACCGACAGCGCCGCGGGCACCGGCACGCCGGGCACCTGGGAGGCGCTGCACGCCTCCGGCGGTCCCGCCGTCCGCTGCTACAACTGGGACGAGGACGGTGACCCCGCCACCACCAACTCGGTCATCCACTCCAAGTACCTGCTGATCGACGGCATGTACGACGGAGCGGCCAACAAGGTGCTGTGGACCGGGAGCCACAACTACTCCGGCCCCTCGCTCCGGGAGAACGACGAGGCGCTGCTCAAGGTGGACAACTCGGCGTACCACGACGCCTACGTCGCCAACTTCAACGCGGTGAAGGCCGCCGCGGTCCCCGGCACCGCCGACGGCACCGACGCCTGCAAGGGCGTCACCAAGACGTCCGACTGAGCGTCACGGGGCGCCCGGCGAAGACGAGTTCCGCCGGGCGGGTCCCCCGGCTCACGTGGGCCGCGTCGGATGCCGCACCCCTGCCCCGTGCGCTGGATACGGGTGGACGCGCCGGGTGCGTCAGAACAGGGCCGTCCCCCGTTCGAAATCGAGCAGGCGGCGCTTGCGGTCGAGGCCGCCGCCGTAGCCGGTGAGGTCGCCCGCGGCGCCGACGACCCGGTGGCAGGGCACGATGATGCCGATCGGGTTCCTGCCGTTGGCGAGGCCGACCGCGCGGGAGGCCTTGGGATTGCCCAGCTCGGTGGCGAGTTCGCCGTAGGAGCGGGTCTCGCCGTAGGGGATGCGGGTCAGCCGGTCCCAGACGCCGCGCTGGAACGAGGTCCCGGACAGCCGGAGTTCGAGGGTGAACTCCTCCAGCTCGCCGGCGAAGTAGGCGGCGAGCTGCTCCCCGGCCTCGGCGAACGGGGTGCCGTCGGGGTCGCCGAAGGTCTCCTGCGCCGGGCGGTGGCGCTGCCCTGCCATGTAGAGGCCGCACAGGACGCCGTCCTCGGCGACGAGGGTGAGCGGCCCGTAGGGGCTGTCGATGACGGTGTGCTTCTTCACGGTGAAGCTCCTCAGGCGGGCAGGAAGTTGATGGGGTGGCCGTCCGTCGCCCACAGGTACTGGACCGCGTAGGCCCGCCAGGGGCGCCAGGACTCGGCGCGGGCGGTGAGCGCGGCCGGGGTGGCGGGCAGGCCCAGTTCCCGGGCGGCGCGCCGGATTCCGAGGTCGGTGGGGAGGAAGGCGTCGGGGTCGCCGAGGGCCCGCATGGCGACGACGTCGGCCGTCCACGGGCCGAAGCCCGGCAGGCCGCGCAGGCGGGCCCGGGCCTCCGCCCAGTCGGACTCGACGCCCAGGTGGAGGGTGCCGTCGGCCAGTTGGCGCACCAGGCTGGTGAGGGTGGCGCGGCGGGTGCGCGGCATGGCCAGGGTCTCGGGGTCCACGGCGGCCAGTGCCTCGGGGGACGGGAAGAGATGGGTGAGGCCGCCCTCGGGGTCGTCCAGGGGTTTGCCGTGCGCGATGACCAGGCGGGCGGCGTGGGTGCGGGCGGCGGCCGTGGAGACCTGCTGTCCGAGCACGGCGCGGACGGCGAACTCGGCCTCGTCGACGGTGCGCGGCACCCGGCGGCCGGGCGCCCGGTCCACCAGCGGCGCGAGCAGGGGATCGGCGCGCAGCCGCTCGTCGACGGCGACGGGGTCGGCGTCCAGGTCGAGCATGCGCCGGCAGCGGCTGATGGCCACGGTCAGGTCGCGCGGGTCGCCGAGGGTGAGACGGCAGGCGATGTGGTCGGGGCGCGGGGTGAGGGCGACGATGCCGTGTCCGTACGGCAGCCGCAGCGTGCGCCGGTAGGCGCCGTCCCGCCACTCCTCCACGCCCGGTACGGCGGTGGCGGCGAGGTGGCCGAAGAGGTTGTCCGGGTTGAGCGGGGCCCGGAACGGCAGCCGCAGCGCGAGGGTGCCAGGGGTGCTGGCCGGGCGGTTTCCCGGCACCCGGGCGCGCAGCTCGCTCGGGGAGAGCGCGAAGACCTCGCGGACGGTGTCGTTGAAGGCGCGGATGGAGGAGAAGCCGGCCGCGAAGGCGACCTCCGCCATGGGCAGCGGAGTCGTCTCGACGAGCAGCCGCGCGGTCTGCGCCCGCTGGGCCCGGGCCAGGGCGAGGGGTCCGGCGCCCAGCTCGGCGAGGAGCTGGCGCTCGACCTGCCGTGAGCTGTAGCCGAGCCGGGCGGCCAGCCCGGGTACGCCCTCGCGGTCCACGACCCCGTCGGCGATCAGCCGCATCGCCCGGGCCACCAGGTCGGCGCGCTGGTTCCACTCCGGGGAGCCGGGGCTGGTGTCGGGACGGCAGCGCTTGCAGGCCCGGAACCCGGCCTGCTGGCAGGCCGCCGCGCTCGGCAGGAACGTCATGTTCTCGGCCTTCGGCGGGACGGCCGGGCAGCTCGGCCGGCAGTAGATGCGGGTGGTCAGGACGGCTGTGAAGAACCATCCGTCGAACCGCGCGTCCTTGGACCGCACGGCGCTCACGCAGTGCTCCCGGTCGAGGTGCATCCCTGTCTGCATGGCTCAAGGATCGGTCACCTCGGGGGCCGCTCGCTGGCGGGAATCCGACACGTACGTCGCGGTGGCCGGGCGGCCGCCGGATCGCCCCGCCCGGTCGTCAGCCCGTCCGCTCCCCGTGCCGGAACCGGGCTATCCATTCGGACGTGGCCCGCAGCCCGCCGAAGGTGTAGAAGTGCACCTTCACCCTGCCGTGCCGGGCGGGGTCGTGGCGCCGGGCGAGGGCGTGCAGGAAGCGGTCGGGGCCGGCCGTGCCCATGAGGTTGGTCAGCGAGAAGCCGTACTTGCGGGCCACGGAGGCGCTGGTGGCGACGCCGAATCGGGTGGCGTAGGTCATCAGCCGGCGGACCCCGGCGGGGCCGGGTACGCCGATGCGGACCGGCAGGGCGACGCCCCGGGCGCGGACGGCCTCCAGCCAGCCGAGCACCGGGTCGACGTCGAATCCGAACTGGGTGATGACGTCGCCGGTGAGCCGTTCGGCGTCTAGGGCCGACGACTTGTCGGTGAGCGCCGACCACAGTGTGCGGTCGGTGATCGCGGGGTGCCCCTCCGGGTAGCCGCTGATGCCGATGTGGCGCACGCCGTGCCGCTGGAGGAGGCCGGTGCGGATGACGGAGAGGGCGTCCGGGTACGGGCCCTCGGGGCGGGCGGGGTCGCCGCCGACCACGAACACGTTCTCGGCGGTGCCGTCCGCGGCCAGGCCGGCCAGGAACTCCTCCAGGTGGCCCCGGGAGGGCAGGCGGCGGGCGGAGATGTGGGGCACCGGGACGAAGCCGAGCCGCTTGACCGCGCGGGCGGCGGCCAGCCGGGTGGCGAGGTCCTCGCCCGCGAGGAAGGTGACGTTGATCCGCGTGCCCGGCGGGATGCTGCGGCGCGCCTCCTGAAGCTTCGGCACGTCCTTGCCGGTCATCTCCAGCGAGAAGTCGTCCAGCAGCGAGGTGCCCACCGCGGGCGGGGCGGTGAGACCGGGGTTCATCGTGCTCCTCGTGCGGCTCCTGCCACCGCTTTCGGCGTCGGTCCTGACCGGGGCCGATGATGTCACGCGCGGTGCGGGCGGCGCGGAGCAGGGGGGCGCACGGGGTCCGGGACCGGCGGTTCCGCCGCCGGTTCCGCCCCGGTCCCCGGCGGTGTGCCGGCCGTGTCGGTCGCCGGCGCAGTGCCGGCCGTCTCGGTTCCCGGCGCGGTGCCGGCCGTGTAGGTTCCCGGCGCGGTGTCGGCCGTGGCGGCCCCGGCCGCCGTGCCGCCCGGCACGCGGGGCAGGCGGGCCGCCGCGGCGAGGCCGCCGAGGCCGATCACGCCGAGGGTGATCATCGCGGCGGCGTAGGCGCCCGTGGTGAGCCCGGCGACGAGGATGGTGCCGGCGATGGCGGTGCCGAACGACGAGCCGAGGTTGGACACACTGCGCGACAGGCCGGAGATCTCGCCCTGCCGCTCCTCCGGGAAGCTCGACTGGACGACGTTCACCGACGGGGTCAGCATCACGCCGAGTCCCAGCCCGATGAACAGCAGCCCGGGGACGAATGCCCAGGCGGTGGAGAACGCGGCGACCAGGGCGACCAGTACCGCCACGCCCGCGACGGAGAGCGCGAAGCCGGCCATGATCAGGGTCCGCTGCGACCGCCGCTGGGCCAGCCGCTCGGCGGCCAGCGAGGTCAGCAGCAGCCCGAGCGTGGCCGCCGTGAAGATCACTCCGGTCTGGATGGCGTCGTAGCCGCGGACCACCTGGAGGTAGGCGGCCACCGTGAAGGACGTGCCCATGAGCAGCAGCCACTGCACGTTCTGCGTGATGAGCCCGAGGTTGGAGGTGCGGTCGCGGAACAGGCTCAGCGAGAGCAGCGGCTCGCGGCCGGCCCGTTCCTTCGCGCGCGTGGACCGGAAGAACCAGGCGAGGACGAGGCCGCCGAGGACGAGCAGGGCGATCATCAGCCAGACGTCGTTGTCCGCCGCCAGGATGCCCATGACGATGAGTACCAGGCCGGCGGCCGACAGGACCGCTCCCCCGGTGTCGAACGCACGGTGCGGGTCCGGGGGCAGGGGGTCCTCGATACCGCGGCTCAGCCACACGATCAGCGCGATGACCAGTGCCTGGAACACGAAGGCCGCGCGCCAGCTGATGCCGGTCGTGATGAGCCCGCCGATCAGCGGGCCCGCCGCCGCGCCGATGCCGCCCAGCGCCATGATCACCCCGAAGGCCCGGGCGCGGGAGGTGACGTCGGGGTACAGCAGCGTGGTGAGGATGTAGACCGGCGGGATCAGCAGGGCGGTGCCGACGCCCTCGAGGATCGAGTTGCCGAGGATGAGCACACCGAGTCCCGGTGCCCCCGCGCACAGCAGCGCGCCCACGGCGTAGACGACGAGACCGGCGAGGAAGCACCGCTTGCGGCCGTAGCGGTCGGTGATCTTGCCGCCGGGGATCATCAGCGCGGCCATGACCAGCAGGAAGAGGGTGATGGAGACCTGCACCCCCTGGACCGTGGTGTCCAGGTCCTTGCTGATGTCGTTGATCATCACGTTCATGTTGGAGCCGGCGAAGCTGCAGATGAACTGTGCGAGGGCCAGCGCGGCGAGGACCCGCCGCTCCCCCGGCGGGACCTTGGCCGGCACCGGCTGGTCAGTCACCCTCGTTGCCTCCGTCCGAGGTCTCGGGCGGCACCTTGAAGCCGTGGACGCCGGGGTGCCGGGTTCCGCCGTCGCTCGGCATCGTGCTCGCCCGGCTCAGCTCCTCGTCGAGCGCCATGGCGGCGGTGATGAGCGAGAGATGGGTGAACGCCTGGGGGAAGTTGCCGAGTTGCTCGCCCGAGGGGCCGATCTCCTCGGCGAACAGGCCGACGTGGTTGGCGTAGGTGAGCATCTTGTCGAACGCGTGCCGGGCCTGCAGTAGCCGGCCGGAGCGGGCGAGCGCCTCCACGTAGAGGAAGCTGCAGAGGTTGAACGTGCCCTCGGAGCCGCGCAGTCCGTCGGGGGACGCGGCGGGGTCGTACCGGTAGACCAGGCTGTCGCTGACCAGTTCCTCGTCCATGGCGTCGAGGGTGCTGATCCAGTCCGGGTCGTGCGGGGAGAGGAAGCCGACCCGGGGCATCAGCAGCAGCGAGGCGTCCAGCACGTCGGTGTCGTAGTGCTGCACGAAGGCCTTCCGCTTGTCGTGCCAGCCGCGCTCGGTGATCTGCTCGAAGACCGCGTCCCGGGCGGCGGTCCAGCGTTCGACGTCGGCCGGCCGGGAGAACTCGGTGGCCGCGTGGATGCCCCGGTCGAACGCCACCCAGGCCATCAGCCTGCTGTAGGTGAAGTTCTGCCGGCCGCCGCGGGTCTCCCAGATGCCCTCGTCGGGCCGGTCCCAGTTGTCCGCGAGCCAGTCCAGCACACCGCTGAGCGCCTTCCAGCCCCGTATCGCGCCGACGTCCCGGCCGACCACCAGGGCGTCGGAGGCCTCGCCGTAGATGTCGAGCTGGAGCTGGTCGGCGGCCGCGTTGCCGGCCCGTACCGGCCGTGATCCCAGGTAGCCCTCCAGGTGGTCGAGGGTCTCCTCGGTCAGATGGGGGTCGCCGTCCACCCGGTACATGATCTGCAGGGGGTCGCCCGAGGCGGTGCCGCCGGCCTCCACGCGGTCGCGCAGCCAGCGGCGGAAGGCGTGCGCCTCCTCCACGAATCCCAGGTCGATCAGCGCGCCGACGGACAGGGAGGCGTCCCGGACCCAGGTGTAGCGGTAGTCCCAGTTGCGCTCGCCGCCGGCCTGCTCGGGCAGTCCCATGGTGGCCGCGGCGACGGGTGCCCCCGTCGGCGCGTAGGTGAGCATCTTGAGTGTGATCGCCGAGCGGTTGACCACTTCCTGCCAGCGCCCCCGGTAGGTGCAGGACCGCAGCCAGGAGAGCCAGAAGTCGCGGCACCGCTCCAGGTCCTCGGCGACGCCGGACAGGGACGGCACCTGAGGGGCGGGGGCTCCACCGTCCGCGGTGGTCAGCACGACGGCGGCGGCCTGACCCGCGGAGAGGGTGAAGCGGGCGGTGACGTCGTCGCCGTCGGCCCGCAGCGTGATGCCGCCGGTGGTCTGGACGTGCAGGTCCGTGCCCGGGCCCCGTAGGACGGCCGCGTGGCCGTCCGCGAGGGCGAGGGAGTGCCGGGCGCGCCCGTAGTCGAAGCGCGGCCGGCAGGTGAGGACGAAGGGCAGGGTGCCCCGCACGACCCGGGCGACCCTGATCAGCTGGTGCCGGCCGGTGGGCTCCGGCGAGTCGACGGGAACCATGAAGTCGGCGACCTCGCCGACGCCGCCGGGCCCCATGAACCGGGTGACCAGGATCGCCGTGTCGGACAGGTACAGCTGGCGCACCGACATCCCGTCGCCGTCCGGGTGCTCCGCCGCCAGCCGGCAGTGACCGCCGCGCTCGCTGTCCAGCAGCGAGGCGAAGACACTGGGCGAGTCGAAGCGAGGGGTGCACCACCAGTCGACGGTTCCACCGGACGACACCAGGGCCACCGTCTGGAGGTCACCCACCATTCCGTGCTCCGCGATGGGCGGATACCTGTCCATGCGTCCTCCTCGCACACCGGTGACGGGTCGTGGTCCTGGCGCGCTAGGTCATCCCGGAGGTGTCGTCACCCTTGACGACGCACAGGGCCCAGATGATGAAGCCGGACAGCGCGATCATGACGACCGACCACACCGGGTAGTACGGCAGGGACAGGAAGTTGGCGATGATGACGAGCCCGGCGATGGCCACGCCGGCCACCCGTGCCCACATCGACGGCCCGAACAGACCGAAGCTGACGGCCACCGCGATCACACCCAGTACCAGGTGGATCCAGCCCCAGCTGGTGAGGTCGAACTTGAAGACGTAGTTCGGAGTCGTGACGAAGACGTCGTCCTGGGCGATCGCCATGATGCCGCGGAACAGGCTGAGCAGCCCGGCGATCATGAGCATGATGCCCGCGAAGGCCGTCAGGCCACCGGCCCACTGCTGCTTGGCGGTCCGGGTGTGCGTGCTGGTGCGCGGTGACGCGGTCATACCAGTGCCTCCATTCGTCGTGGTGGGAGGTGCTCAGCGTCCGGACGAGGTCGGTACGCCGCGAGCGGGCTGCTGCGCCGTCCCGGAGCCGGTGGCGGTGCCGGTGGCCGTGCCGCCGCCGCTGAGGACCAGTTCCTTGGCCCTGCGGAACTCGTCGTCGCTGATGTCGCCGCGCGAGCGCATCTCGGACAGCTTGGCGAGTTCGTCGGCGCTGCTCCTGCGGTCCGCGCCGCCCAGCGCGGTCTCCCGGACGTAGGAGTCGAAGGCGGCCTGCTGGGCGCGTGCCTGCTCCTGCTCCCGCTTCCCCATGCCCTTGCCGCGGGCGATCAGGTAGACGAGGACGCCCAGGAAGGGCAGCGCGATCACGAAGAGCGTCCAGCCGGCCTTGGCCCAGCCGTTCATGCCGTCGTCGCGGAAGATGTCGACGATGATCCGGAACAGCAGGACGAACCACATGATCCACAGGAAGAACACCAGCATCGTCCAGAAGGCGCTCAGCAGTGGATAGTCGTACGCGAGGTAGGTCTGCGCGCTCATTTCTCTCCTCAGTCCGGGGCTCCGGCCTGTCGAGCCGACAGGGCGGGTGTGTGCCGATCTCAGCGTGCGCGGGGCGGGGCGTGGTGGCCTCACCCGAGGCGGGTGATCGTGGCCGGTGCGCCACCGACGTCCGGCGGCACCCGGAGCGGCGGGCCGGAACCGTCCGGCGGCCGCACGGCGGCGGGCCGGGGCTGCCCGGCGGGGCGCCCCGGCGCGGGGTGTCTCATGACACGCTCGGCGGGGTGGCCCGCGCGGTCGCCTTCGCCTGGCGGTCCGCACCGCGCAGCGCCGACCGCCAGGCGAAGGCGACCGCGAGCTCGACCAGGCCCAGCAGCACGAGCCACAGCCCGAGCAGCCGGGTCAGCGCCCGCGCCGACTCGGTGGGCAGGACCAGCACCACGATCCCGGCGACGATGCCGAGCAGCGCGGCGCCGAGGACCACTCCGCGGTGCGGGAGGTCCTCGGCGGAGATCGCGGTGTAGAGCGTGAGGATGCCGGACGCCAGCCAGGCGAGTCCGACGATCAGTGACAGCGCGGCGATGGTCTGCAGCGGGTTGCGCAGGCAGAGCACCCCGGCCAGGACGAACAGCAGCGCGATGAGCAGCCCGGGCAGCCGTTCCCCGGCTCCCTCCCGGGAGAAGGCCGTGACGAACCGCAGGGCGCCGACGAGCAGCAGGTAGAGGCCGATGAGCACGGCCACGACGTGCAGGGTCTCGTCCGGCCAGACGAGGATCAGGACACCCGGAACCAGCGTCACGAGCGCCGATCCCAGGATCCAGAGCCACGACCGGGCGAGCACCGTCATGGACTCCCCCGGCCCCGGCCCCGGTCCCGCGGCCGCCCCGCCGAACGCATGCGACGGTCCGGTGCCCGGTGTCGTACCACGCGGCTCGGTCATGGCTCCTCCTCGCGTGACCGACGGGGCGTCTGCCGGGCCGCCGGCGGGGCGGCGCGCGAACCCCTCAGCGGCAAGCATTCCGCTCCGGCCGGGGCGAGGGATCACCCGTGGTGGGTGATCCCTCCCACCGGCCGGAACGGTGGGGTGGAGTGGCACGGGGGTGAGGCACGAGGAGGGCCCACATCATGACCGCACCGAGTGCCGTCACCGTCTCCCGGTCACTGGCCGACCGCGCGGCCCGGGGCAGGAACGCCCGCTCCCGCGTCCCGCGTTCGGGCCACGGCGCCTTCGGGCCCGCGCCGGGCCGGCCGGACGTGATCGAGGTGCTGGAGCGTCAGTCGGCCACCCGCGTACCGGAGTTGGTGCCGATCCGCTACGGCCGGATGCTCGAGTCCCCGTTCCGCTTCTACCGCGGCGCCGCGGCGGTCATGGCGGCGGATCTCGGTCCGCTGCCCGGCACCGGGCTCCAGGTGCAACTGTGCGGCGACGCCCACCTGCTGAACTTCCGGCTGCTGGCCTCACCGGAGCGCCGGCTGGTCTTCGACATCAACGACTTCGACGAGACCTTCCCGGGCCCGTTCGAATGGGACGTCAAGCGGCTGGCGGCCAGCTTCGTCATCGCGGGCCGGGCCGACGGCTTCTCGGTCAGGCAGCAGAACGAGGCCGTGCTCCGCTGCGTGCGGGCCTACCGGGAGCGGATGCGGGAGTTCGCCCGCATGCGCACGCTCGACATCTGGTACGCCCAGGACGACGCCGACCGGATGCGCGCGCTGCTGGCCTCCTCGATGGACAAGGCGGGCAGGCGCCGTACCGAACAGGCGACCGCGCGCGCCCGCTCACGCACCTATATGCAAGCCTTCGCCAAGCTGACCACGCTCACGCCGCGGGGACGGCGGATCGCGGCGGACCCGCCGCTGATCACTCCCCTGCGGGACCTGGAGGCCGGCAGACCGGCGGAGCAGGAGGACCGGTACCTGCAGTCGCTGCTGGATCAGTACGCGCGCACGCTGCCCTCGGAGCGGCGGCATCTGCTGGGCCACTACCGGCTGGTGGACGCCGCCCGCAAGGTGGTGGGCGTCGGCAGTGTCGGCACCCGCTGCTGGATCCTGCTGCTGCTCGGCCGGGACGACGACGATCCCCTGCTGCTGCAGGCCAAGGAGGCCCAGGAGTCGGTGCTGGCGCCGTACACGGACGGGGAGCGGGACGACAACCAGGGGCACCGGGTGGTGGCCGGCCAGCGGCTCATCCAGACGACCAGCGACATCTTCCTGGGCTGGACCCACGTCATCGGCCTCGACGGGCGGGGCCGGGACTTCTACGTGCGCCAACTGCGGGACTGGAAGGGCATTCTCCGCCCGGAGACCATGGACCCGCCTCTGCTGAACCTGTTCGGCCAGGTGTGCGGGGCCTCGCTGGCCCGGGCCCACGCCCGCTCCGGCGACCCCGTCGCCATCGCCGCCTACCTCGGCGGCGGGGACCGCTTCGACCGCGCGCTGCCCCACTTCGCGCAGGCGTACGCGGACCAGAACGAGCGGGACTTCGCGGCGCTGGGCGAGGCCGCGCGCTCGGGGCGGATCCAGGCGACGGATGTGTGAGTCGCGGCGGCAGGCCGGGGAGAAGACGGTTCAGGCGGCGGAGACAGGGGGGGACCAGGGTCGAACCCCCGGCCTTCACTCGGGGACTTGCCGCATCTCCACGACCCGCAGTCCCAGTGACTGGAAGCGGACCAGCAGCCCGTAGAGATGCGCCTGGTCGATGATCCGCCCGAACAGGACCGTCTGACCGGACATCATCACATGGTCCAGTTCGGGGAAGGCCTTGGTCAGGGTCTCCGACATGTGTCCATCGACGCGGATCTCATAGCGCATGTGCCGTTCTCCCGCCGCGGGCCGCCTGCGGTCTCACCTGCGATCCTGCTCCGCCCCCCGGGCCTAGGACCTCACCCGGCGCAGGTGATACGGGGCACGGTGGCCGAGGGCACCGGGCGGGTGCGGGCGGGTCAGTGGGTCAGCGCGATCTTGAAGGCGATGATCACCAGGCCGAGCAGCAGATTGACCACCGCCGTGACGGACACCAGCCGCCAGGAGGCTCCCGCCTGCCGGGCCCCGACCGCCGACCAGCCCACCTGGCCGGCCACGGCCACCGCGACGGCGAGCCACACGGCGCCCGCCACGTCCAGTCCCAGCAGCGGGCTCACGGCGACGGCGAGGGCCGGCGGTACGGCCGCCTCCACGATCGGCCACTCCTCGCGGCACACCCGCAGGATGGTCGGGCCGGTCAGCGACCGCTGTGCGAGCCGGGCGCCGAACAGCGTGGCGTGGACGTGCCCGACCCAGAAGACGAGACCGGTGAGCACCAGCAGCAGCACCAGCTGCACCCGGGGGAACTTGCCCAGCCCGCCGGCACCGACGACCACCGACGCGGCGAGCATCGATCCGTAGACGGCGCCCGTGTAGTCGGCGTGTGTGCGGCGGTCGGCACGCTGTGTCCGCGTGGTGGTCGGGCGGGTCGAGGACATCGGCACATCCTTTCGCGTTCACCGGACCGGGTCGCCGGCGCCGGCCGGAGCGCCGTGCTCCGGCCGCTCGGCACCGCGCCCCGGCGCCGACGGCAGGCCGGGCGTGACGAGGAAGCTCGCGAGGGTGATCGCGCCGGTGGCCAGGATCGCCGCCTTCAGACCGTCGAGCTGCGCCGAGGCGTAGGAGGCGGTGATGGCGTCGACCTCGGCCGGGGGCAGACCGGCGTGCTGGGCCGCCGAGCGGACCTGGTCGGTGGGCACGAAGGTGAGGCCGGCTTGGAGGGCCACCCCGGTCTGCTGCTTGGTCTGCGCCGACAGCAGCGGATCGTTCTCCACGTCCGCGGTGAAGGCGTGTGCCAGCGCTCCGATCAGCATCGACCCGATGAGCGCGGTGCCCAGCGCCGACCCGAGGTTCTGCGCGGTGAACTGCAGGCCGCCGACCTCGCTGCGCTCCGCCTCGCCCACGCTGGACTGCACGACGTTGCCGAGCTGCGAGGCGAGCAGGCCCATGCCGATGCCGAGCACGGCCATGGCGGCGGCGAACTGCGCGTCGTCGATGGCGGGCTTGATGGTGGCCAGCAGCCACACGACGGCCACGGTGAGCGTCAGCAGGGCCAGCCGGACGACCCGGCGCGGCCCCAGGGTCCGGCCGAGCCGGGCGGCGGTCAGCGACGTGACGAGCATCGTGATGGACACCGGCAGCAGCCGAAGTCCCGTCTGGAAGGCGTCGAACCCCTGCACCACCTGCAGGTACAGGGGAATCGTGAAGAACAGCCCCAGCAGGATCAGGTTCTGGCTCAGCAGGGTCAGCAGCCCGGACCGCAGGGGCGGCACCCGGAGCAGCGCCAGGTGCACCAGTGGGTCGGCGCCCCTGGCCTCCCGTGCGCGGTCCCAGCGCACGAAGAGGGACAGCACGGCCACCCCGGCGCCGATGACGAACAGGGTCGGCGCGAAGCCGAGGACGGTGAAGGGCGGATTGCGTGGCTGCACCCAGCCCCAGGTGCTGCTCTGGAGCACACCGAGCACGCCCAGCGCCAGGCCGGCCGCCGAGAGCACCGCGCCGACCACGTCCATCCGGGGCGCGGGGCCGGTGCGGCGGGGCTCCGTGATCACCCGGTGGCAGCACAGGACGGCGATGACCACCACGACCTCGCCCGCGAAGACCAGCCGCCAGGTCAGGTAGGTGGTCACCCAGCCGCCCAGCAGCGGGCCGACCGCGATACCCGCGCCGGCCAGCCCGCCGATCACGCCGTAGGCGACCGCCCGGTCCTTTCCCCGATAGGACTCGGCGACCAGGGCCGCCATGGCCGGCAGCACCATCGCGGCACCGAGTCCCTCGATGACGGACCAGCCCAGGGCGAGGACCCACAGCGTGGGCGCCAGGGCGGTCAGGGCCGACCCGGTGCCGTACACGACGAGGCCGAGGAGGAAGAGACGGCGGCGGCCGTGGATGTCGCCGAGCCTGCCCCCGATGATCATGAAGGCCGCCATGACCAGCGCGTAGAGGGTGATGACGGCCTGGATGGCGGTGACCTCGGTGTCGAAGTCCTCGACCAGCCGGCTGATGGAGACGTTCATGACGGACGTGTCCAGCACCATGAGGAACTGGGCCGTGCCCAGCACCATCAGCGCTCGCCAATGTCTCACGCTCTCCACCTCGCCGATCCGTGCCGGGGTCAGATCAATCCGCGTTCACGGGCCCGCCGCACCGCTTCGCCGCGCCGGTTCACGCCGAGTTTCCGGTAGACGCTCTTGAGGTGGGTCTTCACGGTGTTGACGGACACGTACAGGTCGGCGGCGATCTCCTCCGTGGACATCATCTGGGCGAGCCGGCCCAGTACCTCGCGCTCGCGGCCGCTCAGCTCCTCGACGACCAGCGGCGCGGGTTTCGCGGCCGTGCCCGGGCGGGCCCGCGCGGAGGGGCCGCCCGGAGTGAGCCAGCCGGCGGCCAGGGCCTGCAGGGGCGGGGTGTCCAGGAGGTGCCGGATCCGCGGTCCGGCCTCGAGGAAGGGGCGCCGCAGCCCCTCCCCGCGGGCGTCCAGCAGGGCCCGGGCGAGCAGTTTGCGGGCGGTGGCGTCGTCCCCCTCCTCCTGAGCCGCACGCGCGCGCACCAGCGCGGCCCGGACGGTGACCCCGGGGCCGGTGCGGTTCCCGACGTCCACCAGGTCGAGGAGGCCGATCGCCGCGTCGCGGTTGCCGGCGTCGAGCTGGGCCCGGGCCAGCTCCGCCGCGTACGCGGGCTCGCCGTCGTACGGCACGTCGTCCAGCACCTTCGCGGCGCAGTCCGGCCGGCCCTCGGCCAGGTGGGCGGCGGCGGTGACCAGCGCGGTGTGCACCTCCGCCCACGGGGAGGCCGTCAGGGCCGGTACGGCGGGGTCGGCCACGGCTGCTGCGGCCCTCGGCTCGCCCCGCGCCAGCAGCAGCCGTGCCGTCGCCAGGGACCGGCCGGCGGCGGTCACCGGATCGAGCGGGACCGTCCCGGAGCCGGCCGTCTCGTCCAGCAGGCCGCGGGCCCGTGCCAGGTCGTCGCGTTCGACGGCCACGGCGGCCAGCACCAGTTGTCCCAGCCCGGGGCTCGAGGGGCGGCCCAGACCGAACCGTTCCGTCTCGTGCAGCGCGGCCAGCGCCTGGCGCTCCGCCCTGCCGAGCCAGCCGTTCAGATAGTCGATCAGGGCCAGGTGCCCGAGGGAGTCCTCCCGGGGCAGCGCCGTCGACGCGCCGCCGGGGCAGCCGGCCGCCTCGGTCAGGGCGTCGCGCGCGTCGTCGAAGCGGCCGGCCCACAGCCGGGCGGAACCAAGGTGGGTGAGCAGCAGGGCGGTGAGTTCGGGGTGCTTCCGCAGGAGGTGGCCGGGGACCTCGTCGCGCAGTCGGCCGGCCTCGGCCACCGCCTTCTCGGCGCGGCCGGGCGATCCGGTCAGCCGCGCCGCCAGGGCCTCCAGCAGGACGCAGCTCAGCCGGCCCGCCGCGTCTGACGGGAGCGCGGGCGGAACATCCCCGGGGTGCCGGCCGGGTCCGGAGCGCCGGCCGCTCTCGGCGCGCAGGCCGTCCTCGGCCCGGCGCAGATGACTCAGGCCGCGGTCCACGTCGCGTCCCGACAGGTCGCGCGCGGCGCGCACCAGTTCCGCCGCCGCGCCCGGGACCTCGGGGTCCATCCGGGTGAACAACTCGGTGAGGTCGTCCGCGCGCAGGCCGGTGAAGAGCTGGCCGATCGCCAGGTCGTCCACGAGGGCACGGGTGGTGAACTCCCAGTCGCCCGCGGCGGCGCCGTGCGCCAGTGCCTCCGGGAGCGAACCGGAGGCACGCAGCCAGCGCGCGGCACGCCGGTGGAGTTCCGGTTCGAGGCCGGGCGAGCGGACCCGCAGATGGGTCCGGAGGATCTCGCCGAACAGCGGGTGCAGCCGGTACCAGGAGTGCCCGAGGTCCTCCACGAACGCGTTCTGGGTGTGCAGTCCGGCCAGTTCGGGCTCGACGCCGTCGGTGCCGGTCAGCGCCTCGGCCAGCGTGGGGCAGAACCGCTCCATGACGCTGACGCGCAGCAGCAGGTCCTGGGTCCGGGACGGCTGCCGTTTCAGCACCTCGGCGAGGAGGAAGTCGGCGATCGTGCTCCGGCCCGCCTCGAAGTCGGCCAGATACGTCTCGGGGTCCGGGCGCTGCTGGGCGGCCATGGCGCACAGACGCAGCCCGGCGGCCCAGCCGCGGGTGCGCTCCACCAGGGCGCGGGTGGCCTCGGCGGAGAGCCGCAGGCCGTGCCGGGCCAGGAGGGCGGCCGCCTCGTCGGCGGTGAAGGCCAGCTCGGCGTCCCGGATCTCGGTCATGGCCGCGGCGGCCCGGTACCGGTGCAGCGGCAGCAGCGGCTCGGTCCGGGTGACGAGAATCAGACGCAGTCCCGGACCCGCGTGGTGCAGGACGAACTCCAGCTGCTCCGCGATCCGCGGGGCGGTCACCCGGTCGAACTCGTCGAGCACCAGGATGGCGGGGCGCGCCCGTCCGCTCAGCTCGTCGGCGAGGCGGGCCAGCAGCGTGTGCTCCACCCGGCCGGCGTCCCCGGGGCAGCCGATCCCGGCGGGCAGCGGTACGCCGGCGGCGCGCAGTGCCTGCAGGACGTAGGCCCAGAACACTCCGCAGCCCTGGTCCTCCGCCTCGTTGGTGAACCAGGCGACCGGCTGTCCGAGCCGGGCGGCCCAGTCGGCGACCAGCAGGGTCTTGCCCGCGCCCGCAGAGCCGTTGACCATCGTCAGCGGGGTGCCGAGGGCCTGGTCGAGGTGTTCGGTCAGCCGCCGCCGGCGCAGGAAGGTGGCCGGCCTGGCGGGCAGGGCGAAACGGGTCTGCAGGAACGGCTCTCCCAACGGGTCGACGTACCCGACGGCACTTCCCCGTGTGTTCTCGTGTCTCGCAGTCACGGGGTCATCACCCCCGTCCGACAGCCGATGAACGCTTGCTCTCCTCGATCAGGATCGCAGTGTTCCCGTTCCCGCGCAGTTCGCACGGGGCCGGGCCGGGCATGGGGCCCCGCGTTCCGGGCCCGTCCGGCGGAGCGGGGTCGGTCAGGTCCTGTCGGTGGGCGGGCGCGCCGCCCCGCTCGCCGCGTGGAGCTGGGTGCGGCCGGCCGCCGCCAGCAGGGCGAGCACCGCCAGGACGCCGAGCAGCACGAGGACCAGCAGCAGGACCGTGAGCACGGTCGGATGGTTCCAGAGCGCGAAGACAAGCGCGATGATCAGCAGGACGGCGAGGGTGATGATCCGGCGGTAGGCCAGTGCCCAGGAGCCGACCCGTCCGGTGCTGATGTGGTGGGCGGCCGCCCAGCGCGCGGCGGAGTCGGCCGTGTGGTCGGACGCGCCGCGGACGGCCACGGGCAGCCGGCCGGGCCCGACGAAATAGGCGCCGAGCGCGATGACGACGCCGAGGACGACGGCCGTGCGCAGGCTGATCCGCAGGAAGTGCACCAGGGTGTCGAAGACGGCCGCGGCGGCGGCCTTGGACTGCACCTTCGGCGGCAGGTGGTCGAGGTAGTAGCGGCGGGCCACGATCAGGGCGATGGCCACCACGAGGCAGGCGAAGGCGGCGCCCAGCGCGGTGCGGGCGAGCGCTCTTCGGCGCCGGCGGGCCAGGAACACCCCGGCGGCGCCGAGGACGACGACGAGCACCGGGAACCAGTTGCCGACGACGTCGAGGAGGTGGGCGGCCTTGCGGAACTTGGCGAGTTCGTCGGAGTGGAACAGCACCAGTTCCTTGTTCACCTGCGGGATCTTGTCGGCGGGCTTCAGGCCGGCGTTCACCAGCTCCTGTTTGACCCGGTCGACGGCCGTGCCCACGTCCAGGGTGACGGTGCCGTCACTGACGCCGACCGCGCCGCGCCCCTGGCCGGTCAGGGCGTGCACGACGGCGTTGTGGGCGGCGCGGTTGGCGGTGTTCCACACCTTGGCGAAGGCGTCGCTCTCGACGACGCGGGTGGCGGTCTTCGTGACGGCCTGGTTGACCGCGGAGTCGAGCTGCGGTCCCAGCCCCCTGATCGCGTCGGCGGCGCGCGGCGGCAGGCCCTGGGACTGCAGCCAGGTGGCGATGTCCCCGGCGGCCCGCTGACCGTCCACGTGCGCGCCGACGGCCTCGGTGATCCGGTGGACCGCGGCGTCCTGGATCGCGGGGTCGGTGGCCAGCGGATCGACCGTGGCCACGTAGCGGTCGGTGTCGAGGACGATGTCGTGCACCCAGGTGGCGAGCAGCGCGACGGGTACGAGGACGCAGGTCAGCACGATCAGCACGGCCGAGGCGACGGCGCGCGCCACATGCCCCGCGCTCCTGCCCCGCCGCGCCCCGCCCTCCCCGCCGCCACCACCGCCGGGCCCCGGTCCAGGAGGCCCGGAGGTCCCGCCGGGCGGGCGCCGGTCGGCGTCGGGGCTGTCCCCGTGCGCCGGGGGGCCGGAGGCGTGCGGGCCGGCGCTCGAAGCGTCCGGGCCCGGGCCCGGCTCGGGGCGGCCGAGGTCCGGCCCGGAGGCGTGCGAGCCCTGGTCAGGGCGCTCGGGGCCGGGGGCCGACGCCTGCGAGCCCTGGTCAGGGCGCTCGGGGCCGGGGGCCGAAGCGGGTGGGGCCTGGTCCGGGTGCTGGGGGCCGGGTGCGTGCGGGTCGGATGAGGCGGGCACGTGGGGCCTCCGGCGTGGTAGGGGCCTGAACATCCCCATTGCGTCAGGCCCGTGCCTCCCACGCGCGCTGGGTAGCCCGGACGGGCGAGGGGCGGTGGGCCCTCCGCGCGGTGTACACCGCCGTACGGGCGATGCCGGGAACTTCGCGCGCGTACGGCCCCTCAGAGGGTTCGCGGGTCGCGGTCCCGCAGAGCCGGCGGGCTGCCGAGGCGGTGCGCCAGGAACGGCTCCTGGGCGATGACGGCGCCGACGCTGATGCTGACGGCTCCCGCGACGCAGACCACGATGAGCCAGGACAGCAGCACGAAGACGGAGCCGACGGGGCCGTATTCGGCCAGGGCGCTGTTCAGCGCCCGCGGCATGTACAGGCGCGCGGTCATCGCCAGCACGGTGAGCACGACCGCCGTGAGCACGGCGCCCGGCAGCAGGGGCTTCCAGCCGACCAGCCCGCCGAGCAGCAGATGCTGGGTCCACCACCAGAGCCCCACCTGGGTGAGGAGCGTGAGGGGAACGCCCAGCCAGGCGCCCACCCCGAACCCGTCGCGGACCGGGCCCTGGAGCACCAGGACACCGAGCCACAGGACGAGCCACGCCAGCCACCGCCACGGGGCGATATGGGTGCCCGCTCTCGGGATCTCCCAGGCGCGCTTGCACAGCCGCTGCATCGCCCGGCTGACGGCGGTGGCCGACAACAGCACCATCAGACCGCCCACGATGCCCGTGGCCTCCTGGAGATTGCCCGTCGTGGGTTCGAACACCTTCACGAGTTCGGCGTTGGCCGGGCCGGTCAGCCCGAACACCGCGCGCACCGACTCGACCAGTTGATGGCGCACCGACGAGGGGGCGTAGGCCGCGACCACGAACAGCAGCGGGACCGCGGTCAGGAAGCACTGCGCGGCGAGGCGGGTGCCGGAGTCGAAGATGTTCACCGACACCATGCGGTCCGCGAGATGCGTGACCACCGGGAAGCGGCTCTCCGCCCGGCGGTGTGCCGACTTCGCCCAGGCGACCATCCGGCCCACCGACGACACGCGTGCGGAGGTCGGCATGGCGTGGCTCCTTTCGCTGCGTCCAGACTGGGGGGCGGCGCCCGGCACGGCACCCCGGACACGATCCGCCGGCCGGGGTCCGCGGACACGAGATGTCGTTCCGGCGGGCCCTGCCTACTCTCGTGGTGTTCCGACACGTTGGGGTCCGCCATGGTGCTCGACCTGCTGCTCATCGGCCTGGCCATCACGCTCGACCCGCTGCCCCTCATGGCCTTCGTCCTGGTGGTGGCGTCGGCGAAGGGCGTGTGGAAGGGGCTGGTGTTCATCCTGAGCTGGCTGGCCTGCCTGGTCGCGGTGATCGCGATCGTCCTCGCCTTCACCGGCGGGCAGCCGCCCCCGCCCAGGTCCCCGCCCTCGACCGCCGTCCTCGCGCTCAAGCTGCTCATCGGGCTGTCGCTGATCCTCTACGGCGAACGCCGGCGTCGCCGCCGGACCGCCGGCGCGGCCCCGGCCCCGTCCCCCGCTCAGGGCAAGGAGTCCTCGTCCTCACGGCTCACCGCCCGGATGGACCGCGGTACGCCCTGGGCCGCCGCGGGGCTCGCCGTCCTGCTGCAGCCCTGGGGCATGGTCGCGGCGGGGGCGACGACGGTGGTGGAGGCGGACACCTCGCACTTCACGACTTGGCTCGCCCTGTGCGGCTTCTGTCTGCTCGCCACCGCGACCCTGCTGGCCGTGGAGCTGTACGTACTGTTCTCCCCGACGGCGGCGAAGGCCCGCCTGCTCAGGCTGCGCGCGTGGATGGCGGGCCACCAGGACCAGGCGCTGGTGAGCCTCTGTCTGGTGCTGGGGTTCTGGCTGGTGGGCAAGAGCATCTACCAGCTCACCGGTTGACGCGTCCGGTTCGGAAGTGCGGGGCCCCGCGCCGCGTGCTGCAATTGGCGCTGGGGGGCGGACGCACGCGGCTTCCAAGGAGTGGTCATGGACAGCGTCGAAGAAATGGGCCCCGTCGACTACCTCGTGATCGAGTTTCCCGGCAACCGCATGACGGGCGAGGCGTTCCCGCTGCTGGTCGATCTCGCCGAGCGGGGCATCGTCCGCATCATCGACCTGGCCTTCATCCGCAAGGAGACCGACGGCTCGGTCGTCGCGCTGGAGCTGCGCGACCTCGGTGACGAGATCGACCTGACCGTCTTCGAAGGCGCCTCCGCCGGCGTGCTGGACCAGGGCGACATCGACGAGGCGGGCAACGCGCTGGAGCCCGGCAACTCCGCCGCGGTGCTGGTGTACGAGAACCTGTGGGCCGCTCCCCTGGCCCGCGCGCTCCGGCGCAGCGGCGCCCAGCTCGTGGCGAGCGGCCGCATCCCCGTCCAGGCCCTGCTGGCCTCGCTGGACGCCACGGAGGAGACGGTTCCCCCCGGCGGCTCCGCGGCCGCCTGACCGGCCGGCCCTTTCGACACTGGGAGATGACGATCATGCCCGGACTGCTCAGGGGCGTCGCACGCACAGCCGTCGTCGCCGGTACCGCGACCGCCGTGTCCAACCGGGTCTCGCGCCGGCAGGCCGGCCGGTGGGCGCAGCAGGACAGCGAGCAGCAGCAACAGCAGTACGAACAGCAGCAGTACGCGCAGCAACAGCAGCAGATGGCCCCGCCGCCCGCGCCCGCCGCCGCACAGCCGGCCGCCGGTGACGACATGACCAGCAAGATCGATCAGCTCAAGCAGCTGGCCGACCTGAAGTCGCAAGGCGTCCTGACGGACGAGGAGTTCGAGGCCCAGAAGCACCGGCTGCTGAGCTGACGGCGGAGCGCCCCAGTCACAGGGCGATCACCACGCGCATCAGCGTGCCCTCGTCGGAACGGCGCACGGATCGGGCTACGGAGTACGCGTCGACCAGGGCGAGCCCGCGGCCGAACTCGGCGTCCATGTCGGCCTCCTCACAGCGGGGGCCGGGACGCTCCCGCCACCGCCCCCGGTCGCGTACCTCCACGGTCAGCTCGGCGTCGCCGGCCTCCAGCATCACCGTGAGGTCGGCGCTGCCGCTGTGCAGGACGACGTTGGTCGCCAGTTCACTGACGACCACGGCGAGCGCCTCCTCCGCCGCATCGGACAGCCCGCGGCCGCGCGCCACCGCCGTTGCCATCCGCCGCAGTCGGGGTACGGCGTGCGCGGAGGCCGTGAGGGCGGCCACCGCCAGGATCCGGCCGGCACCGGCGGGCACCGGCTCGCGGAGGCACTCGGATCTCGCAGGCTCGGCCACACCTGGGAGGGCCCCACCGGGGCTCGCACACGTCACGTTGCTCACGCCGTACTCCTGCTCGGCATCCGACCGTGTCGGCGGTGACCCCCGCCGCTCCTCGCGGATCCGGGGCCTTACGGATTTCAACCGTGCCCGCCGCCCGGAGCAGCGGCAATCAGGGCAGACTGAGTACGGATACGCAAACAACGATGTTGTGCGTGTGAAATCGGGGTGACGAACCATGCCGGATGCCGGCAAACGGGACGGCGCCGAGGCCGCGCTGCTGAGACGGCTCGACTCGGCGCTCGACCCGGACGGGCCCGGCCGCCCCCTCCTGCTGCTGGTCGAGGGTCCCGCGGGGACCGGCAAGAGCCGCCTGCTGCACCGGTTGGCGGCCGCCCGGACCGAGACCGTGCACCGGACGGCCTCCGACGGGCCACCGCCCGGCCGGGGGCCCGTGCTCCTCGTCGTCGAGGACGTGCACCGCGCGGCACCCGCCGACACCGCGGGCCTGCGTGCGCTGCTCGCCGCCCCGCCCGCTCGTCTCGCGTGCGTCCTCAGCTACCGCCCCGAGGAACTCACCGAGCCGGGTCTGGTTCTGGGACCCGACACCGAGTTCCCGGCCGCCCTCACCGTCGTACGGCATGCCCTCGGGCCGCTCGGCGTCGACGCCGTCCGCCGGATGGCCGATGACGCGCTCGGCGCGAGCCGTTGTCCGGCCGGCCTGGCCGACGCCCTGCACCGCGCCTCCGGGGGCGTCGCGCAGACCGTGGCCGACCTGCTCGACGAACTGGTCGCGGACTTCCCCGCCGACGGCCGGCCGCTTCCCGCGGACCTTCGAAGGCTGGACCCCCCTCCACGCCTCGACGCCCTGGTTCTGCGGCGTACCGCCGCCGTGCCCGAAGAGCACCGACAGATCGTCTTCGCCGCCGCCGTCCTCGACGAGCCCGCCGCGTCCCGCGACCTCGCCGTAGTGTCGGGCCTCACCGGCCGGGCCGGTCACGACGCCCTGGCGGCAGCCTTACGCGCGGCGGCCCTGGTCGAGCACGACGACGACCGGTACGGCCTGGTCTCACCGCTCGCGGCCGTCGCCGTCCGCCGCGCCGCGACCGGGCCCGTGCGCGAGGCACTGCACCGACGGGCCGCGCGCCTGCTCACCGGACGCCATCCCGTGCCCTGGGAACGCGTGGCCGGCCATCGCCGCGCCTGCGGCGACGAACGGGGCCGGCTGCACGCCGTGGAACGCGCCGCACAGCGGTACGAGGACGCGGGCGAGCAGCAGCGTGCCGTGGGCCTTCTGGAGTCGGCGCTGGCGACCGCCTCGGTCCCCGAGGGGACCCGCGCCCGGCTCGCCGTGCTGCTCGCCCGCTGCGCGGTGGTGGGCATGCGCTCCGACCAGACGCTGAAGGTTCTCCGGCACATCGTCGCCGACCCGGGTCTGCCCCTCGCCGTGCGCGGTCAGATCCGTCTGGACCTCGGACTCCTGCAGTGCAACCAGATGGGCCTGGTCATCGAGGGCCGAAACGAACTCGCCTGCGCGGTCGACGAGTTGCGGGACCGGCCGGCGCCGATGGCCCGGGCGATGTCGGCGCTCGCCATGCCGTACGGACCGGACGCGTCCTTCGCCGACAACATCGCCTGGAGCGAGCGTGCCGTGGCGGTCGCGGAGGAGTCGGGAGACCCCGTGGTCCAGGCCGCCGTCGCGGCGAACCACGTGAGCGTCCTGCTCAACAGCGGTGACCCGGCCGCCTGGAAGCTCGTCGAGCGCCTGCCCCGCGACAGCGACCTCGTCGGCTGCCGGCAGCAGACCGCCCGCGGCCTGTGCAACGCGGCGGACGCGGTGGTGTGGCTCGGCCACTACGAGAAGTCGCGTGCCCTGCTCGCCGAGGGCGTCGATCTGGCCGCGCGCAGCGGCGCCGTCTACGCCGAGCACACCGGCCGCGGCTGTGCCCTCGTCCTCGACTGGGCGACCGGCCGCTGGTCCGGACTCGCCGATCGGTGCCGCGCGTTCGTCGACGAGGCCGGCGACATGCCCTACCTCACCTCCGACGCCCGGATGGTCCTCGGACTGCTCGCCCTGTCCCGCGGCGAATGGGCGGACGCGCTCGCCCACCTGACCGGTCCCGAAGCGGCCGATCTCGACACCGGTCCGGTACCGATCTCGGCGACCGTGTCGGGTGCCCTGACCCGGCTCGCCCTCGCCCACGACGACATCGCCGGTGCCGCCGCGGAGGCCACCGCAGCGTGGCAGCGGTTGCGCGCCAAGGGCCTGTGGGCCTGGGCCGCGGAACTCGCCCCCTGGGCGGTGGAAGCGGCCCTGCGGGCCGAGGACGCGTTCACCGCGAGCGCGATGACCGAGGAGTTCGCGGCCGGGCTGCGGGGCCGCGACGCACCGTCGGCGGAGGCCGCGCTCGCCTGGACCCGCGGCGTCCTCGCCGAGCACACGGGGGAGACGGCCGAGGCCGCCGCGTTCTACGAGAGGAGCGCCACCGCGTACCGCGGGCTGCCCCGTCCCTACCACGAAGCCCTCACCTCGGTGAGCGCCGCTCGCTGCGCCCTCGCACTCGACGGCGACGACGGCGCCGCGCTCGCGGCGCTCACCGACCGCGCCACGGTGTTCGACTCGCTCGGCGCGCCGTGGGACGCCGCCCGCACCCGCGCCGACCTGCGCCTTCACCAGCCCGCCGGGGAACGCCGGCCGCCCGGGCGCCCCCGGTACGGCGATGTGCTCTCGCCACGCGAGGCGGAGGTCGCGGAGCTGGCCGCCGCGGGCATGTCCAACCGGGAGATAGCCGCCACCCTGCACCTGTCCCCGCGGACCGTCGAGCAGCACGTCGCCCGGGCACTCCAGAAGATCGGCGTGCGCTCCCGGCAGCAACTCGCCCAGGCCCTGGAGACGGCCGCGAATTGATTGCGTATCCGTGCGTACGGGCCCCGGATGGTCACCAGGCCGCGGGCGCGCCAGGATCGACCCGTTGCAGCGCCGCCCTCGTTCCCCCCACGCGGCGCTGCAACCGACCTCTCACTCAGGCGATCCCGCCTCGACGGAGCGGGGCGGCGCCCCGGCCCCGTACCGTCGCGCCGCTCCTACTTCCCGGCCCTCCGGTGGTGGTCGGCGGGGTCGTGCGCCACGTCCGGCGGCTCCCGAGGTTCTCCGAGCGTCCCGTGCGGTTCGTCGTCCTCGACCGCCGCCGCCCGGTCCACCGCACGCGGCCGCTCGCGCTCCGCGGCGTTCGTCAGGGGAGCTGAGCGGCGAACGCCTCGTACGCCCGCTCGTCGAAGAGGACGAAGCGTGCTTCTTCGACCGAGGTCGGTGTGCCGCGCACCGTCCCCACCGCGATGCGGGCCGCGTCGTCCATCGGCCAGCGGTAGACGCCGGTGGAGACGGCCGGGAACGCGACCGTGCGGGCGCCGAGTTCGTCGGCGGCCTTCAGGGACTCGCGGTAGCAGGAGGCGAGGAGTTCCGAGCGGTCCTCGGTGGCGGACCAGACCGGGCCCACCGTGTGGATGACCCAGCGGGCGTCCAGCGCGCCGGCCGTGGTGGCGACCGCCTGGCCGGTGGGCAGTCCCTTGCCGTACCGGGAGGCGCGCAGCGCGCGGCACTCCTCGAGGATCGCGGGGCCGCCCCTGCGGTGGATCGCGCCGTCCACGCCCCCGCCGCCGAGCAGGGAGGAGTTGGCGGCGTTGACGATCGCGTCGGCGCTCTGCCGGGTGATGTCGCCCTGGACGAGGGTGATGGTGGTCATGTCTGCCTCAGTCTCCGCCAGACGGCCTTCGCCGCGTTGTGCCCCGACATGCCGTGCACGCCGGGGCCCGGCGGGGTGGCCGAGGAGCAGATGAAGACGGCCGGGTGGGGGGTGTGGTACGGGAACAGGGACAGTCTGGGGCGCAGCAGCAGCTGGAGCCCGGAGGCCGCGCCGCAGGCGATGTCACCGCCGACGTAGTTGGCGTTGTGGGCGGCGAGTTCGGCGGGGCCCGTGGTGGCGCGGGCCAGGACGCGGTCGCGGAAACCGGGGGCGAACCGCTCCAGTTGGCGTTCCACGGCGTCGGTGAGGTCTCCCCGCCAGCCGTTCGGGACGTGGCCGTAGGCCCAGAAGACGTGCTTGCCCTCGGGCGCCCGGGTGGGGTCGGCCACGCTGGGCTGGACGGTGATCAGGAACGGCCGGTCGGGGGCGCGGCCCGCGCGGGACGCGGCGTGCAGCGCGGTGCCGATCTCGGCCTGGCTCGCGCCGACCTGCACGGTGCCGGCGATCCGGGCCTCGGGTGCGGTCCAGGGGACCGGGCCGTCCAGGGCGTAGTCGATCTTGAAGACGCTGGGGCCGTAGCGGAAGCGGTCGTAGTGGCCGCCGAAGCCGGCGATGCGGGCGAGCGCGGCGGGCGAGGTGTCGAACACGTACGCGCGGGCCGGTGGCAGGTCGTCGAGGCGCTTGACCTCGTAGTCGGTGTGGACGGCGCCGCCGAGGTCGGTGAGGTAGGCGGCGAGGGCGTCGGAGATGGCCTGGGAGCCGCCGCGGGCCAGGGGCCAGCCGCGGGCGTGCGCGGCCAGTGCGAAGACCAGGCCGATGGCGCCGGTGGCGAAGCCGCCGAGGGGCGCCATCACATGGGCGACGAGGCCGGAGAAGAGGGCCTTGACGGGCTCGTCGCGGAAGCGGCGCATGAGCAGGGTGGAGGGCGGAAGGCCGGCGAGGCCGAAGCGGGCCAGGGTCACCGGGTCGCGGGGCAGCGCGGTCGACGGCAGCGACATGAAGTCCCGGGCCAGGGTGTCCCATTTGGCCAGGAACGGCGCCACCAGCCTGCGGTACGCGCCCGCGTCGCGCGGGCCGAAGGAGGCCGCCGTCTCGGCGACGGACCGGGCCAGCACGGCCGCGCCGCCGTCCGGGAACGGGTGCGCCATGGGCAGGCCCGCGTGCACCCACTGGAGGCCGTACCGCTCCAGGGGCAGGGCGCGGAAGGCGGGTGAGTTGATGCCGAGGGGGTGGGCGGCCGAGCACGGGTCGTGCCGGAAGCCGGGCAGCGTCAGCTCCTCGGTGCGGGCGCCGCCGCCGACGGTGGACCGCGCCTCGAACAGGGCGACGGAGTGACCCCTGCGGGCCAGCTCCACGGCAGCGGTCAGTCCGTTCGGTCCCGCACCCACCACGACCGCATCGAGCATCGACGGCACCTTCGGACTCCTTCGTCAGCCGATGGCCACTCGCGATCAGGATATGCCGGTGGCCCCGCGGTGACCGGGCCGGGTGCCTCAGCCGCCCGTGGCCAGCAGGTGCGCCACGCGGCGGGCGGTGGCGGCGTCCCGGGCCGCGGTGAACGGCAGTGTGTTGCCACCGGTCACCCGGAACGGCTCACCGGTGAGGGTGAGGTGGGCGCCGCCCGCCTCCTCGACCAGCAGCAGGCCCGCCGCGTGGTCCCACGCCGCCTCCCAGGAGAACGCGACGGCGTCCAACTCGCCCCGGGCCAGGGCGAGATACTCCAGTCCCGCCGAGCCGCAGGGGCGCGGAGCGAGGCCGTCGGCCCACAGGGCGCGCAGCGCGTGCTTCTGCTCGTCGGTGGTGAAGTCCGGGTGGGAGGTGGCGACGGCGAGGTCACGGCCGGGCGCGGGCGGGCCCGCGAACAGCCGCTCGCCGTCGAGGAAGGCGCCCCGGCCGCGGACTGCCGTGGCGAACCGGTCCGGTACGGGGGCGTAGGTCCACGAGGCCTGTACGACGCCCCGGTGGGCGAGCGCGACCAGCGTGCAGAAGCCTTCGTCGCCGTGCACGAACTGCCGGGTGCCGTCGACCGGGTCGATGATCCAGACCGGTGCGTCGCCCCGTATCGCCTCGTAAGTGGCCGGGTTGGCGTGCACCGCCTCCTCGCCGACCACGACCGAGCCGGGCAGCAGGGCGCCGAGGACTTCGGTGAGCCGCTGCTCGGCGAGCCGGTCGGCGTCCGTCACCAGGTCGTGCGGTCCGCTCTTGCGGTCCACCTCGTGCTCGGCGAGGCGGCGGAAGCGGGGCAGGATCTCGGCCGCCGCGGCCTTGCGGACCGCTTCCTCCACGTCGGCCGAGCCGCGGGTGAGAAACTCCTCGATGGTTTCCGTTTCGTCGATCATGTCCTCCATGAGACCACGTGCCACTGACAATCCCCGCCCGCCCGGTGGACACCGGGTGGAATCGGGATGAAGAGCGGGTGCCGGGCCGGCCGTCAGCGGCCGACCGCGTACCCCTGCATCCCGCGCGGGTTCGCGGCGGCCGACAGGACGCCCGTCTCCGGGTCCCGGGCCACCGCGCACAGGCGGCCCTCCGACCAGCCGGGGCCGACCGTGACGTCGTGGCCCCGGCGGCGCAGCTCGTCGATCACCCCGGGTTCCGTACGGGACTCCACGGTGACGCTGCCGGGGCGCCGGCCGCGCGGGAAGAAGGAGCTGGGGAAGCTGTCGTTGTGCCAGTTCGGGGCGTCGATCGCGCCCTGCAGGTCGAGGCCGCCGCGGACCGGGGCGCGCAGCACGGCGGCGAGGAAGAAGTGCGGCTGCCACTGGTCCTGCTGGTCCCCGCCGGGCGTGCCGAACGCCATGACCGGGGCGCCGCCGCGCAGCGCGAGGGACGGGCTCAGGGTGGTACGGGGGCGGCGGCCCGGGGTGAGGGAGTTGGCCAGCCCCTCCTCCAGCCACGTCATCTGCAGCCGGGTGCCGAGCGGGAAGCCGAGTTCGGGCACGACCGGGTTGGACTGCAGCCAGCCGCCGCTGGGCGTGGCCGCGACCATGTTGCCCCAGCGGTCCACGACGTCCAGGTGGCAGGTGTCGCCGCGGGTGCCGCCGTCGGCGGCCACCTGGGCCTCGCCGGTCAGGTCCGCGACGGTCGGCTCGCCCGCGCCCATCGGGTTGAACCCGGGATCGTCGCCGGTCACGCGCGCGTGTGTCTGTGCGGGCAGCCGCGGGGAGCGCCCGCCGGGGCTGCCGGGGCGCAGCTCGTGGGAGGCCTTCTCGCCGATGAGGGCGCGGCGGCCGGCGTTGTACTCGTCCGACAGCAGTGCGGCGAGCGGCACGTCGGCCGCGTCCCCGTACCAGGCCTCCCGGTCGGCCATGGCGAGCTTGCAGCCCTCGATCAGCAGGTGGACGTAGTCCGCCGAGCCGTACGCGGGCAGTTCGGGCGGGAGCAGGGCCAGTTGCTGGAGGAAGGCGGGGCCCTGGCTCCACGGGCCCGGCTTGCACACGGTCCAGCCGTTCCAGTCGTAGGTCGCCGGCGCCTCGTAGCCGGCCGACCAGCCGGCCAGGTCGGCCTCGGTGAGGGTGCCGGTGTGCCGCCGCCCGCTGGTGTCCAGGGTGGGCCGCCGGGACTGCCGTACCAGGGCCTCGGCGATGAAGCCGGAGCGCCACACCTCGCGCGCGGCGTCGATGCGCGCCTCCCGGCCGCCGGCCCCGGCGGTCTCGGCCAGCAGCCGCCGCCAGGTGGCGGCCAGGGCGGGGTTGCGCAGACGTTCGCCGGGCCGGGGCGCCCGGCCGCCGGGCAGGTACACCTCGGCGGAGGAGGCCCACTCGGTCTCGAACAGCTCCCGTACGCTCTCCACGGTCGCGCCGACCTTCTCCACGGGCGCGTGCCCGTGCTCGGCGTATTCGACGGCGTACTTCAGTACGTCCTCGAGCGACCTGGTGCCGTGGTCGCGCAGGAGCAGCAGCCAGGCGTCGAAGGCGCCGGGCACGGCGGCGGCGAGCGGTCCGGTGCCGGGTACGAGGTCCAGACCGAGCCCCCGGTAGTGCGCGACGGTGGCGGCGGCCGGGGCGACGCCCTGCCCGCACAGCACGCGCACCTCGCCGCCGGCCGGCGCGAGCAGGATGGGCACCTCGCCGGCGGGCCCGTTCAGGTGCGGCTCCACCACGTGCAGCACGAAGGCTCCGGCCACGGCCGCGTCGAAGGCGTTGCCCCCGCCCTCCAGCACCGCCATCGCCGACTGGGAGGCCAGCCAGTGCGTGGCGGACACCATGCCGAAGGTGCCCTGGAGGGTGGGCCGGGTGGTGAACCGCATATGTCACCTCGGTGCTCGCGCGTGTGGGCCGGGCCCACCAGTATCGGAGATGTCCGGCGCGGACGCCGTGGAGATCCGGCCCGGCTCCCGTGGCCCTTCCTTCACCTCCTCCACGGGAACACCACCGCGCCCCCGGGCGTTGATCTCCTGATGGAGGAGGGAGGCCCAGGCAGTGCACGGTGAGTACAAGGTGCCCGGCGGCAAGCTGGTCGTCGTGGACGTGGCGGCCGAGGACGGTGTGCTGCGCGAGGTGCGCGTGGCGGGCGACTTCTTCCTGGAGCCGGACGAGGCGCTGGACGCGGTGAACCGCGCGCTCGAGGGCGCCCCTGCGGACACCGACGCGGCCGGGCTGGCCGCGCGGATCGACGCGGCGCTGCCCGCGGGGACGGTCATGTACGGCCTGACTTCGGAGGGCGTCGGGATCGCGGTGCGCCGGGCGCTCGCGCACGCCACGGACTGGACCGACTACGACTGGCAGCTCATCCACGAGGGCCCGCAGCCGCCGGCCCTGCACATGGCCCTGGACGAGATCCTGACCGCCGAGGTGGCTGCGGGCCGCCGGCCGCCCACGCTTCGGGTGTGGGAGTGGGGCGCGCCGTCGGTGATCATCGGCAGCTTCCAGTCGCTGCGCAACGAGGTGGACCCGGAGGGCGCCGCCCGGCACGGCATCGAGGTGGTCCGGCGGATCTCCGGCGGCGGCGCCATGTTCGTGGAGCCCGGCAACACGATCACCTACTCCCTGTCGGTGCCCGAGTCGCTGGTGCAGGGCCTGTCCTTCCAGGACAGCTACGCCTACCTGGACGACTGGGTGCTCGGCGCCCTCGGCGAGATGGGCATCCGCGCCTGGTACCAGCCGCTGAACGACATCGCCACCGACCAGGGCAAGATCGCGGGCGCGGCGCAGAAGCGGGTCGCCGGACCGGGCGGCGGTCCCGGGGCCGTGCTGCACCACGTGACCATGTCGTACGACATCGACGCGGACAAGATGCTCGAGGTGCTGCGGATCGGGCGGGAGAAGCTGTCCGACAAGGGCACCGGGAGTGCGAAGAAGCGGGTCGATCCGCTGCGCCGGCAGACGGGGCTGCCGCGGGACGCGGTCATCGAGCGGATGATCGAGTCGTTCCGGGGGCGGTACGGCCTCGTCGACGGCAAGGTGACGGAAGGGGAACTGGCGCGGGCCGAGGAGCTGGCGCGCACGAAGTTCACCTCGCCGGAGTGGACCGCGCGCGTCCCCTGACCCGACATGACGGAATTTTCAGCACGGCGTCCATGAGCCTGCGTCACCGGCCGGGCACACAGCGAGTTCGGCCTTCCGCCGCACAGGGAGTCGTGTGACACTGTCGTCCCAGCCCACCCCGCGGGACCCTTCCGCGCCCCCTTCCCCCACGAGAAGTGCGCCGTGCGTTCACTGCCTCTGCCGCTCGCCCTGACCGCGCGCCTGACGCCGGTCGCCGTACTCGCCTGCGCCGGCTGGGCGCTGTCGTCGGATCCGGCCGCACCGGCGGCCACCGCCGGTCACCGGTCGTCCCAGCAGGCGCCCACCGGCTCGGCGTCCGCGCCGTCGTCCACCGCGGTGTCGAAGTCGTACAGGGCCGCGCCCGCGCCCTGCACCAGCGTGCCCGTGGCGACCGTCAAGTCCCTGGTGCCCGGGGCGAAGACGTCGGGCAAGGAGATCCCGTCGACCGACACCTCGCTGCGCCGCACCTGCTCCTGGAACGCCCTCGAGGGCTACGACTACCGCTGGCTCGACGTCTCGTTCGAGATCACCGACTCGGACGACGCCGCGAAGAAGGAGTACCAGCAGCGTGTCAGCGAGAAGAGCGGCGGGGGCGAGGTTCCGGGTGTCGGTGACGCCGGCTACTCGGTCGTGAACCTCACCACCGAGAGCAAGCAGGAGACCCGCGAGGGCGTGGTGCTGGTGCGGGCCTCCAACGCGCTGGTCGTCGTCACCTACAACGGCAGCGACTTCGAGAGCAAGAAAGCACCGAGCACGGACGAGATCAACAAGGGTGCCATCAAGGCGGCGAAGAGCGCCGTGGCCGCCCTGGGTTCGGGCACGTCCGGCTGACCTCCCCTCAGGAGCGGGTGAGCGGCAGCGCCAGGTCGCGCACCTCCCGTTCGGTGACGGGCCCGGCGTGGACGGCCGCGATCCTGCCCCGGGTGTCGATGACGACGGTGAACGGCACGCCCGGCGGCACCGTCCCCCTGGGGAACCTCAGCATCTGCCGGCCGGAGGGGTCCCGGAAGCTGGGATAGCCGAGCCGGTGCTCCCGCTGGAAGGCACGGCCGCTCGCGGGGTCGGTGTCGGCGTCGAGTCCGAGAACCCGCACGCCCTTCGCGGCGAGGTGTTCGTGTGCCGCTCGGAGTTCGGGCGCCTCGGCCCGGCAGGGGCCGCACCAGGACGCCCACGCGTTGAGGACGACGACCTCCCCCCGGTAGTCGGCCAGCCGGAGCGGCCCGCCGTCCAGACTGTCGCCCACGAGATCTGGCGCGGCCTGGCGCTGGTCCGCGGGCACGGGCCCGCTCCGCTCGGTCTCCGGGCCGGCGGTCGCCATCCCGGCATGGCAGGAGGCCAGCGCGAGGCAGGCGGCGGACCACAGCAACGCTTGTCTCTTCACAAGCGCCGAGTATCCCAACGGGCGGGTGCGAGAGTGGCGTTGGGGTGGAGGATGCGGTTCGCCCCCGGCGGCCGGGGCCGCCGGGGCCGGTCCGCCTCAGACCGCCGGCTCCGCCGTGTCCTCCTTGTGGCCGGTGAGCCAGGTCAGCGTCAGGTACAGCACCAGGGAGGTGCCGAGGCCCACCGCCCAGCCGTAGTCGGCGAGGGACGACAGGGCCGGGATGGGGCGGCCGTCGATCAGCGGGTGGAAGTCGGCGCCGCCTATCGCCAGCACGCCGCCGGCCAGGAACGCGGCGACGGCCCGCCAGTTCCAGCCGCCCGCGTACCAGTACCGGCCGCCCACGCGGTACAGGTCGGCCAGGACCAGCCGGGTGCGGCGCAGGATCCAGTAGTCGGCGACGAGGATGCCGGCGACCGTGCCGAGCAGACCGCCGACCAGGCCGAGCCAGGTGAAGATGTAGCCCTGCGGGTCCGAGTACAGCTTCCACGGGAAGATCAGCACGGCCAGGACCGCGGTGATCAGCGCACCGGTGCGGAAACTCACCTTGCGCGGGGCGACGTTGGAGAAGTCGAACGCCGGGGAGACCAGGTTGGCCGCGATGTTCACGGACAGGGTGGCGACCAGCACGGTGACCAGGGCGTAGAGCAGACCGACCACGTTGTCCGTCTTGGCGGCGAGCTGGACCGGGTCCCAGACGGGCTCGCCGTAGACCGCCTGGGACCCGGAGGTGACCAGCACGGACAGGAACGCGAACAGGGTCATCGTGGTCGGCAGGCCGAGGGCCTGCCCCCGGGTCTGGGCCCGCTGGCTCCGGCCGTAGCGGGTGAAGTCGGGGATGTTCAGCGACAGGGTCGACCAGAAGCCGATCATGCCCATCAGGGAGGGCCAGAACAGCTTCCAGAAGTCGCCGCCCCAGCCCAGCTTGGACGGCTGGTCGAAGAGCGGTCCGACGCCCCCGGCCTTGCTGCTCATCCACCACAGCATCACGAACGCGCCGACCAGGACGAAGGGCGCCGCCCAGTTCTCGAAGCGGCGGATGGTCTCCATGCCGCGGTAGATGATGGCGATCTGGATGACCCAGAAGATGGCGAACGACAGCCACATGGTCCAGGCGTGGCCACCGATGTGCGAGGCGTTCGCCCAGCGGTCGCCGATGAGCTTGCCCGCGAGGAAGTAGATGGCCTCGCCGCCGATCCAGGTCTGGATGCCGAACCAGCCGCACGCCACCAACGCCCGTACGACGGCGGGCAGGTTGGCGCCGCGCACGCCGAAGCTCGCGCGGGCGAAGACCGGGAACGGGATGCCGTACTTGGGTCCGGCGTGGCCGGTGAGCAGCATCGGCACGAGCACGATCAGGTTCGCGAGGGCGATGGTGAACACGGCCTGTTTCCAGTCCATGCCCACCGCGATCAGTCCGGAGGCCAGGGTCCAGGAGGCCGTGTTGTGGGCCATGCCGACCCACAGCGCGGAGAAGTTGTACGTCGTCCAGGTGCGTCTTTCCACCGGTACGGGGAGCAGGTCCTCGTTGGCGTACCGGCCGCCGGGCGGCCGGGTGCCGGGGGCGAGTTCGACCCGCCCGTCGGGCTGGGTCACCTGGCCGGAAAGGGGTATGGCCGAGGGAGCGGTGTCGGTCATGGGCGGGCCAATCGGGGTGAGGTGGGTCGGGAGAGGCCGTGCGGGCGGCGCATGGGGGGTGCGCGGGCGGGCGCCCTGTGCCCCCTCGCCGCGGCGGGGCCGCCGTGGCGAGGGGGAGACCAACGGGGTGGTGGCGGTCAGGCGTTGACCGCCGGGATCACCCGGGAGCCGTAGGCGTCGATGACGGCTTCCTGGGCGTCGTGCATGTCGTACACGGCGAACTGGTCGACGCCCAGCTCGCGCAGGGCGTTCAGCTTCTCGATGTGCTTCTCGGCCGGGCCGATCAGACAGAACCGGTCGACGATCTCGTCGGGCACGAACTGGGTGTCGGGGTTGCCGCTGCGCCCGTGGTGGGCGTAGTCGTAGCCCTGGCGGGCCTTGATGTACTCGGTGAGTTCGCCGGGGACCTGGGCGGAGTGCTCGCCGTACTTGGCGACCAGGTCGGCGACGTGGTTGCCGACCATGCCGCCGAACCAGCGGCACTGCTCGCGGGCGTGGGCGAGCGCCTCGGGCGAGTCGTCGGCGGTGACGTAGGCGGGGGCGGCCACGCAGACGGTGACCTCGGACGGGTCGCGGCCGGCGGCGACGGCCGCGTCCTTGACGGCCTTCACCATGTACTCGGTGAGGTAGAGGTCGGCGAGCTGGAGGATGAAGCCGTCGGCCTCCTCGCCGGCCATCTTCAGGGCCTTGGGGCCGTACGCGGCCATCCACACCGGGAGTTCGGCGCCGGGAGCGACCCACGGGAAGCGGATCTTCGTGCCGCCGAGGTCGGCCTCCTCGCCCCGGCCGAGGGCACGGATGACCTTCATGGCCTCACTGATCCGGGCCAGCGTGTTGGGTTTGCGGCCGGCGACCCGCATCGCGGAGTCGCCGCGGCCGATCCCGCACACCGTGCGGTTGCCGAACATGTCGTTGAGGGTGGCGAAGGTGGAGGCGGTGACCTCCCAGGTGCGGGTGCCCGGGTTGGTCACCATGGGGCCGACCCGCAGCCCGGTGGTGTTCGCGAGGATCTGGCTGTAGATCACGAACGGCTCCTGCCAGAGCACGGCGGAGTCGAAGGTCCAGCCGTAGCCGAAGCCGTTGCGCTCGGCCCGCTTCATGAGGCTGACGACACGGGAGGCCGGCGGGTCGGTCTGCAGCACGAGCCCGAAGTCCATGGGCGTCACTCCTAGTTGAGGTACTGACAGGTGGTGCGCGGAGTGAAGGCGCCGTGACCGGCACGCCCGGTGTACTCCCGCTGGTCGATGACGAGTTCGCCGCGCGAGAACACGGTCTCCACGCGGCCGGTCGTGCGCCTGCCCTCGTAGGCCGAGTAGTCGACGTTCATGTGGTGCGTCTCGGCGGACATGACCTGTTCGGCGTGCGGGTCGTAGATGACGACGTCGGCGTCGGCGCCGGGGGTGATGGTGCCCTTCTTCGGATAGAGGCCGAACATGCGGGCGGGGGTGGCGCAGGCGATCTCGATCCAGCGGCGCCGGGAGATGTGGCCGTCGACGACGGCCTGGTGCAGCAGGTCCATGCGGTTCTCCACGCCCGGCAGGCCGTTGGGGATCTTGGAGAAGTCGCCCCGGCCCAGCTCCTTCTGGCCGGTGAAGCAGAACGGGCAGTGGTCGGTGGAGACCACCTGGAGGTCGTTGGTGCGCAGGCCCTGCCACAGCGCCGCCTGGTGCTCCCTGGGGCGCAGCGGGGTGGAGCACACGTACTTGGCGCCCTCGAAGTCCGGTTCGGCGAGGTTGTCGGTGGACAGGAACAGGTACTGCGGGCAGGTCTCACCGAACACGTTGAGCCCCGCGTCCCGCGCCCTGGCCAGTTCCGCGACCGCCTCCTGCGCCGAGACGTGCACGACGTACAGCGGGGCCCCGGCGACCTGCGCGAGCCGGATGGCCCGGTGGGTGGCCTCGGCCTCCAGCAGGGCCTTGCGGACCTCCCCGTGGTAGCGGGGGTCGGTCTCGCCCCGGGCCAGCGCCTGCTCGACCAGGACGTCGATGGCGATGCCGTTCTCGGCGTGCATCATGATCAGGCCGCCGTTCTCGGCGGCGCGCTGCATGGCCCGCAGGATCTGGCCGTCGTCGGAGTAGAACACCCCGGGATAGGCCATGAACTGCTTGAAGCTGGTCACGCCCTCCTCGACCAGCAGGTCCATCTCCTTGAGCGTCTCCTGGTTCACATCGGAGACGATCATGTGGAAGGCGTAGTCGATCGCGCAGTTGCCCTCGGCCTTGGCGTGCCAGGCGTCCAGACCCTCGCGCAGGGTGCCGCCGACGCTCTGGATCGCGAAGTCGACGATCGTGGTCGTACCGCCCCACGCGGCGGCGCGGGTGCCGGTCTCGAAGGTGTCGGCGGCGGTGGTGCCGCCGAACGGCATCTGCATGTGGGTGTGTCCGTCGACGCCGCCGGGGATGACGTACTTCCCGGTGGCGTCGACGACCTGGCCGGCGCCGAACGCCTCGGCGGCGGGGGTGCCGGAGGCGGCGAGGGCGGCGATGCGGCCGTCCTCGATCAGGACGTCGGCGTGGATCTCGTCGGACGCGGTGATGACGAGACCACCGCGGATGACGGTACGGCTGCTCATGGTCCCTCTCCTCCCAGGGTGGGCGCTGCGGTCAGGGCGCGGTCAGCGGCGTGTAGGCGCCGGGTGCCCGGTCGCGGTAGAACTGCCAGCAGTCGCGGACCTCGCGGAGCTTGGCCAGGTCCAGGTCGCGGACGACGAGTTCGGGCTCCTTGTCGCTCGCCACCTCGCCGACGAACTGGGCCTCAGGGTCCACGAAGTAGGTGGTGCCGTAGAAGTCGTTGTCGCCCAGGTCCTCCACGCCGACCCGGTTGATCGCGCCGACGAAGTACTCGTTGGCGACGGCCGCCGCCGGCTGCTCCAGCTGCCACAGGTAGCGGGAGAGACCGCGCGAGGTGGCCGAGGGGTTGAAGACGATCTCGGCACCGGCGAGGCCCAGCGCCCGCCAGCCCTCCGGGAAGTGGCGGTCGTAGCAGATGTAGACGCCGATCCGGCCGACGGCGGTGTCGAAGACGGGCCAGCCGCTGTTTCCGGGCCGGAAGTAGAACTTCTCCCAGAAGCCCTGCACTTGGGGGATGTGGGTCTTGCGGTACTTGCCGAGGTAGGAGCCGTCCGCGTCGATCACGGCGGCGGTGTTGTACAGGACGCCCGGCTGCTCCTCCTCGTACATGGGCAGGACCAGGACGATGCCCAGCTCCCGCGCCAGCGCCTGGAAGCGCCGGACGGTGGGGCCGTCGGGGATCCGCTCGGCGTACTCGTAGAAGGCCTTGTCCTGCACCTGGCAGAAGTAGGGGCCGTAGAACAGCTCCTGGAAGCAGAGGACTTGGGCGCCCTGCGCGGCCGCGTCGCGGGCCGCCTGCTCGTGGACCTGGATCATCGACTCCTTGTCGCCGGTCCAGGCGGTCTGGAAGAGGGCGGCACGGATCACTCGGCTCATCGGGACCTCCGGTCGCTCGGTGTACGGCGAGACTAGGAAGCCCGGTGGGCCCATTTGAGTTGCAGCGTGTCACGTCCGCGGGCGGTCGGCGTGCCACCGTGTCACGTGTTCGCCGGCTCATGTTTCACCGCCGTTATTCCCGGGTCGTCCCATGTCTCACCCCTGTTGCGCGTCATGCGCGAGGAGCGCGATGTGCACGGAGGCCGCCTGCTCGAAGTCGTCGAGGTCGACGCCGAGCCGTGCCTGTATGGCTTCCAGCCGGCGGTAGAGGGCGGGCCGGGAGACATGGTGCAGCTGGGCGGTGCGGGACTTGTTGCGGCCCGTCGCCAGATACGTCCGCAGCACGTTCAGCAGTTCCTGGTCGGCCCCGCACAGCAGCCCGTCCAGCTCCCGCTCGGCGAAGGACTGCACATGCGGGTCGTCCCGCAACAGCCGTACCAGGCCGCGCAAGTGGACGTCGCGCAGCCGGACGACGGCCGGCAGGTCGAGGACGGCGGAGGAGTCGGCCACGGCGTCGGCGACGTGCCGGGCCTCCCGCAGCCCGGCGGGTACGTCCTCCCACACGGTGCGCGGATCGGCGGCCGCGACCACGGCGTTCGGCGCCCCGCTCTCCGTCCGCAGCCGCGCGGCGAAGTGCGCGGTGAGGGCCTCGGCGTGCTGGTCGCGGGCGAGGCTGAGCAGCACGGCGGTGGCGCCGTCGGCCAGCTCCGCGACCAGCCCGGACAGGCCCAGCAGCCGCAGCATCCGGTCGAGTTGGCCCGCGTCCCCGCCGGGCACGACGAGGGGGACGAAGGTCCGCCGGTTGACCGGCAGCCCGGCCGCCCGTGCCCGGGGCAGCAGTTGCCGGGCGGGCACGACCCCGGAGACCAGGTCGGTGAGCAGGCTCTGCGCCGACTGTTCCTCCCAGGTGTGGGCGGAGCCGCCGCCCAGCATGCGGTGCAGCACGAGCGCCTCGGCGGTCCGGTCGGCGAGCAGCCGCCCGGTGGCCGTGTCGCCCCGGTACCCGCACAGCAGCAGCCGGCCCCATCGCTCACCGCGCCCGCCCAGCTCGGCGCGGATCCAGCCGTCGCCCTCGCTGCCTCCCCCAGTGCCTGAACGGCCTGGGTGGTGCCCCCATGCCTGGCGGGCGATCCGCTCCCAGTCTCGCAGCACGTCGTCCACCGCGGGCCGCTCCCCCGCCGTGGCGAGGACGCGGTGGGCGAGGTTGGTGACGACGACGGGGCAGCCGCTGTGCTGGGCGACCTCGTCGAGCAGGCGCTGCAGCGGAGCGCCCGCGGTGATCAGCCCGGTGAGCGCGGTCCGTACGGTCTCCGACAGGCTCACGGCGGCGAACTTCCGCCGTACGAGGCGCGACTGGACCTCCTCGGTCAGTTCGGCGAACGGGAAGGGCCGGTGCAGCACGACCATGGGCAGCCCGCACCGCTCGGCGGCCCGGCGCATCACCTCGGGCGGCGTGGGGAAGGCCCGGCCGAGCCCGAGGACGACGGCCGCGGCCTCCGCCCGGTGCAGGGACTGCACGTACTCGGCCTGCTTGGCCTCGTCACCGGCCAGCAGCACCCCGGTGGTGAGCACCATCTCGCCGCCGGTGAGCATCACCCCGACGTCGGCGGCCTCGGCGACGTGCACCCAGCGCACCGGCCGGTCGAGCTGCCCGGCTCCGGCCACCACCTCGGGCTCCCCGGCGAGCACCCGCTCCAGGGTGAGCACCTGCCGGACGGACAGGGCGGGTTCCAGCGGCTGCCAGCCGGGGCGCCGGGAGTGGGAGGTGGTGGTCATCGCCGTCGATCCGCTCTCTAGTACGTGCTCCTCAGCGCGCGTTCCAGGATCGCCGCGCCCTCCTCGGCCTCCGCCACGGTCAGGGACAGCGGCGGGGCGATGCGCAGGGCACTGGTGTCGTGGCCGCCGCCCTTGCCGATGAGCAGGCCGCCGTCGCGGGCCGCCTCCAGGACGGCGGCGGCCGCGCGCGGATCGGCCTCGTCGGTGCCGGGTCTGACCAGCTCCACGCCGATCATCAGTCCGCGTCCGCGCACCTCCCGGACCCCGGGCAGCTGCGCGCCGACCCCCCGCAGCCGTTCGAGGAGCAGACCGCCGACCCGCCGGGCGTTGCCCTGGAGGTCGTGTTCGAGGAGGTAGCCGAGGTTGGCGAGGCCCGCCGCCATGGTGATCTGGGTGCCGCCGAACGTCGAGATGCTGTTGGCGTCCAGGCAGTTCATGATCTCGGCGCGGGCGATCACGCCGCCGATGGACATGCCGTTGCCGATGCCCTTGGCGAAGGTGACGATGTCCGGCGGGCCGCTGCGGGCGTGCGCCTGCCAGCCCCAGAAGTGCTCGCCCGTGCGGCCCCAGCCGGTCTGCACCTCGTCGCTGATCCAGAGGATGCCGTGGGCGTTCAGCACCTCCCGGAAGGCCGCGTACAGGCCGTCGGGAGGTGAGGTGAAGCCGCCGACGCCCTGGATCGGTTCGGCGATCAGCGCGGCGGGGGGCCGGGTGTGCCCGAGGACGTCCTTCAGGTCCGCCACGCACGCGTCGATGAACGCGCGGTCGTCCAGCTCTGCGAACGGGCCCCGGGCGCGGACGCCGCCGTGGACGTAGAGGGTCTGCAGCGGGGAGAGCGAGGTCGGGGACCAGCCGCGGTTGCCGGTGATACCGACCGTGCTGAAGGAGCGGCCGTGGTAGCTGTTGCGCATGGCCAGCACGGTGTTGGTGCGCCGGTGGGTGGTGGCCAGCAGCAGGGCCGTGTCGTTGGCCTCGGTGCCGGAGGTGGTGAAGAACACCCGGGCGTCGGGGATGCCGCTGACCTGGGCGATGCGCTCGGCCAGTTCGACCATCGGCCGGTTCAGGTAGAGGGTCGAGGAGTGGATGATCCGGCCGGCCTGCTCGGTGACGGCCTTGGTCACCTCGGGCAGGGCGTGCGCGGTCATCGTGGTGAGGATGCCGCCGAAGAAGTCGAGGTACCGGTTGCCGGCGGAGTCCCAGACGTACCGGCCCTCGCCGTGGGTGATCTCCAGGGGCTCGTCGTAGTACAGGGCCAGCCAGTCGGGCAGGACGCCCCGGTGGCGGGCGTAGAGGTCGTTCACGGCTGCACCAGTCCTTCGTAGGCGTCGGGTCGGCGGTCTCGGTAGAAGGCCCACTGCTGCCGGACCTGCTCGATCAGGTCGAAGTCCAGGTCGCGGACGAGGAGTTCCTCGGTCTTGTCGCTCGCCGGGTCGCCGACGAACTGCCCGCGAGGGTCGACGAAGTAACTCGTGCCGTAGAAGTCGTTGTCGCCGTACTCCTCCTGGCCCACCCGGTTGATGGCGGCGACGAAGTACTCGTTGGCGACGGCCGCGGCGGGCTGCTCGAGCTGCCAGAGGTAGGACGAGAGTCCGCGGTGGGTGGCGGACGGGTTGTAGACCAACTGCGCGCCGTTGAGTCCGAGTTGCCGCCAGCCCTCGGGGAAGTGCCGGTCGTAGCAGATGTATACGCCGACCTTGCCGACGGCCGTGTCGAAGACGGGCCAGCCCAGGTTGCCGGGTTTGAAGTAGTACTTCTCCCAGAAGCCCTTGACCTGCGGGATGTGATGCTTGCGGTACTTGCCGAGGTAGGAGCCGTCGGCGTCGATCACGGCTGCGGTGTTGTAGTAGAAGCCGGACTGCTCGACCTCGAAGACCGGTACGACGATCACCATGCCGGTCTCGCGGGCGAGGTCCCGCATCCGGCGGACCGTCGGCCCGTCGGGCACCGGTTCGGCCCACCGGTAGTGCTCCGGCTCCTGGACCTGGCAGAAGTACGGGGCGTTGAAGACCTCCTGGAAGCCGATGACCCGCGCGCCCCGGCGGGCCGCCTCGCGCGCGTGCTCCTCGTGCTTCGCCACCATGGACCCGGTGTCGCCGGTCCAGGTGGCCTGTACCAGTGCGGCACGTACGACGTTGGCCATGAGCTGCTCCTTCGACGCTACGTCCGAGCCTCTACGCCCGTAGAAACGGCCTGTAGAGGGACGAAAGTAAGCCTCCCGGACGTCCTTGCCAAGACCATCGTCGCCAACCCGCCAAGTCGATCACGTCTGCCACTCCTTAGGGTGATCGCGGCGCCGGTCACGGAGCGAACCCGGCGACCCGCAGGGCGTGCACCAGGTCCCAGTGGCGCTCCTCGGAGGCGCCCGCGGCGGCCTGCAGCAGGAGCGGGACGAGCCGGTCCGGGTCGGCGGCGGCGCTGCGGGCCGCTTCCTCGGGCGCGCGCACCCGGACGTAGGCGTCCAGCAGCGCCCGCATCTCGCGGTCCCGTCCCTGCCCGGCCAGTTCCAGCACGGCCGCGCCGATCTCGGCGGCGGGCCGCGCCACGCCCTGCCGGAGCATCTGCCGCCCGTCCGCCGTCCGGCCGGCCGCCTCCAGCGCGCCGGCGGCGGCGACCAGCCGCTCGGCCGGCAGTGCGGCGGCCTCCCACAGCAGGGTGTCCCAGTCGGCGCCGAGGCCGGCGCGCCGCAGCCCGTCCGCGAGCAGTGGGAGCCGGGCGGCGGGCCAGTGCGCGATCTCCACCAGCAGCACGTGCGCCTCGCCCGTGCGCCCCTCCGCCCGCAGCAGCACCAGCCGCTCCACGGCCCCGGCCACGGCCGGCCCCGCCTGCGCGTCCACCACCTCGGAGGGCGGCTCCGCCGGCTCCTCCCCCGGTCCCGCCCCGGCGAACCGCGCCCCACGCGGTGAACGCCGTCCACCGGGCACCTCGGGCACGGCTGCCACGGGCGCCGGAGGCGCCCCGGTCACGGGTACGGCGTCGTCCTCGACGGCCCCCGCGAACCGGGCACCGCCCCGGCGGCGCCTGCGGGGCCGGGCCGGAGGCGGGACGGGGTCAGGGGTGAGCGTGCGGGGCGTGGCGGGGTCCTCGGCGGGCGCGGAATCCCGCGTGCCGCCGGAGGGACGCGCACCGGGCCGCGGCTCCGCCTCCTGACGGACGGGCCGCGCCGGGCGCGGTCCCGCGTCGGCGCCCCTCCCGCCCCCGTCCGGGCGGGACAGCCGGGACAGCCGGGCCCTGAGTTCGGCGCAGCGGGCGGTGGCGCGGTCGTGGTCGTCGTGGGTCCAGGCGAGGTCGAGGCGGAGGGCCTCGGTCTCCCCGGGGGAGGTCGCGCCGGTGAGCCGGCGGTTCAGTTCGGAGCGGCGTTCGGCGGCGTACCGCCGCTCGCGGAGCATGACGTCCAGACGGTCGCCGAGGGCGTCGCGGGCGCCGGGCAGGGCGTCGTACGCCGAGGCGGCCGCCAGGTGCAGGGCGCGGGCGCGTTCCCGCTCGGCCGTGGCGACGGCGGGGCCGTGGGCCGCCGCGAGGTCCTGCAGCAGCGACTCCAGCACGTCCCAGGGCGGCAGTTCACGGCCGTGGAGACAGGCCCGCATCCCCTCGGGGTCCCGCTTCCAGAAGACGGCGCACCAGCCGCCGCCCTGGTCCAGACGCCCGAGGAGGCCGTCCAGGTAGTCCGCGAACTCCCGGACTCGATGCGGAAGTTGCTCCACAGCCATGCCCGCCTCCCGCCCGATCGCCAGCGCTTCGCCCGTCAGGCAACACCAGCCGTGTTACGGGCTCGCTACGCGGAGTTTTCGGCGAGTGTGCGGGCGGCTCGCCGCGCCGTCCCGCCCGTTGAGCGCGTCATCCGGCGCCCGGTGGCCGTCAGACGGGTACCGGAGCGCAGCGGGCCAGCAGCTCGTCCATGGACAGCCCGAGCGCCCCGGCCAGCGCGGCCACCGTGAAGAAGGCCGGGGTCGGGGCCCGTCCGGTCTCGATCTTGCGCAGCGTCTCGGCCGAGACGCCCGCCGCCGCCGAGACCTCGGCCATGCTCCGCCCGCCGCGCGCATCGCGCAGCAACTGCCCGAGCCGCTCGCCGCGTTCACGCTCTTCGGGGGTGAGGGGGTTACGAACCATGACCCCATTCTAATACCGCCGCCCGGCGGCCACCCCATTCAAATACCGGTATAGTAATTGGCATGATGGATCTGAAGACGGACACGTCGATCGATGCGATGCACTCGGCGGGCCAAGTGGTGGGGCGGGCCCTGACGGCCGTACGGCAGGCGGCCGGTGCCGGTGTCTCGCTATTGGAGCTGGACGAGGTGGCACGGGACGTGCTGCGCGAGGCCGGGGCGTCCTCACCGTTCCTCGGCTACCGCCCCTCCTTCGCCCCCACCCCCTTCCCGGGGGTGATCTGCGCCTCCGTCAACGACGCGATCGTGCACGGCATCCCGACCCGGTACCGGCTGAGCGACGGCGACCTCGTCTCCGTCGACTGCGGCGCCGAGCTGGACGGCTGGGTGGGCGACTCGGCGATCAGCTTCGTGGTCGGCCGCCCGCGCCCGGCGGACCTGCGCCTGATCGAGACCGCCGAGCGCGCTCTGGCGGCGGGCATCGAGGCGGCCCGCGTCGGCAACCGCGTCGGCGACATCGCGCACGCCGTCGGCCGGGTGTGCCGTACGGCCGGCTACGGCATCCCGGCGGGTTTCGGGGGCCACGGCGTGGGCCGCCGCATGCACGAGAGGCCGGACGTCCCCAACGAGGGCCGCCCCGGCCGGGGAGTGCCGCTGCGCCACGGCATGGTCCTCGCGATCGAGCCCATGCTGATCGGGAGCGGCAAGGACGCCTACTACGAGGCGGGCGACGGCTGGACCCTCCGGACGTCCGACGGTTCACGCGCGGCGCACGCGGAGCACACCGTGGCCGTCACGGACGACGGCCCCCGGATCCTCACGGCGCGCGAAACCTCCTGAAGGGCGCGGGCGGCCGCACCGGGTGGAGGAACGGAAGCCCTGCTGAGCGGGCGTTCCTGCACATGCCCTTCGCAGAAGCTCGTGTCATCGTGGCATGAGCGGCCCACCCCCGGGTTACCCGGCCGCTCCGCACGTCGTCTGCGAAGGAAACGAAACGATGACCAGCGGCTACAACGGCCCGGAGGACCCCTTCGGAGAATTCTTCGCCCGCTTCTTCGGCGGCACCGGCGCCGACGTCCCCGGCGGACGCGGCACCCCCCGCCACATCGACATCGGCCGCCTGCTCAGCCAGCCGGCCCGTGAGCTGGTGAGAGGGGCCGCCCAGTACGCCGCCGAGCACGGCAGCCGCGACCTGGACACCGAGCACCTGCTGCGCGCCGCCCTCGCCGCCGAGCCCACCCGGAGCCTGCTCAGCCGCTCCGGCGCCGACCCGGACTCCCTGGCCACGGAGATCGACCACCGCGCCGGGCCCACGCACCACCCGCCGGGCGACGCGCCGCCGCCGACCTCGCTGTCGCTCACCCCGGCCGTCAAGCGCGCCCTGCTGGACGCGCACGACATGGCGCGCGCGAGCGGCGCCGGGTACATCGGGCCGGAGCACGTGCTGAGCGCGCTCGCCATGAACCCGGACTCGGCGGCCGGGCACATCCTCAACGCGGCGCGCTTCCAGGCCGGCAGTCTGCCCCCGGAGGCCCCCGAGGCCGCGCAGCCGCGCCCGGAGAGGCAGCGGCCCACCTCGACGCCGACGCTCGACAAGTACGGCCGCGATCTGACCGACATGGCCCGGCAGGGCCGGGTCGACCCGGTCATCGGCCGTGACCAGGAGATCGAGCAGACCATCGAGGTGCTGTCCCGGCGCGGGAAGAACAACCCCGTGCTGATCGGCGACGCCGGCGTCGGCAAGACGGCCGTCGTCGAGGGGCTCGCGCAGCGCATCACGGACGGTGACGTGCCGGAGATGCTGGCCGGGCGCAGGGTGGTGGCCCTGGACCTGACCGGGGTCGTCGCCGGCACCCGCTACCGGGGCGACTTCGAGGAACGCCTGAACAACATCGTGGAGGAGATCCGCGCCCACTCCGACCAGCTGATCGTCTTCATCGACGAGCTGCACACCGTCGTCGGCGCCGGTTCCGGCGGCGAGGGCGGCGCGATGGACGCGGGCAACATCCTCAAGCCCGCCCTCGCCCGGGGCGAACTGCACATCGTGGGCGCGACCACGCTGGAGGAGTACCGGCGGATCGAGAAGGACGCGGCGCTGGCCCGCCGGTTCCAGCCGATCCTGGTGCCCGAGCCGACGGTCCCGGACACGGTGGAGATCCTGCGCGGGCTGCGCGACCGGTACGAGGCCCACCACCAGGTCCGCTACACCGACGAGGCGCTGGTCGCCGCCGTGGAGCTGTCCGACCGCTATCTCACCGACCGCCGGCTGCCGGACAAGGCGATCGACCTGATCGACCAGGCCGGCGCCCGGGTACGGCTGGGCGCCCGGACCAAGGGCACGGACGTGCGCGCGATGGAGCGCGAGGTGGAGCAGCTCGTCCGGGACAAGGACCAGGCGGTCGCCGACGAGAGCTACGAGCAGGCCACCCAGCTCCGCGACCGGATCGGCGAGCTGAAGCGGCGGATCGCGGAGTCGAGCCCCGGCGAGCAGGCCGACGAGGGCCAGCTCGAGGTGACGGCGGAGTCCATCGCCGAGGTGGTGTCCCGGCAGACCGGCATCCCGGTCAGCCGGCTGACCCAGGAGGAGAAGGAGCGGCTGCTGGGCCTGGAGCAGCATCTGCACCAGCGGGTGGTCGGCCAGGAGGCGGCGGTCGCGGTGGTCGCCGAGGCGGTGCTGCGCTCGCGCGCCGGGCTGGCCAGCCCGGACCGGCCGATCGGCAGCTTCCTCTTCCTCGGCCCCACCGGTGTCGGCAAGACCGAGCTGGCCCGGGCGCTCGCGGAGGCCCTGTTCGGCAGCGAGGAACGCATGGTCCGTCTCGACATGAGCGAGTACCAGGAGCGGCACACCGTCTCCCGGCTGGTCGGCGCCCCGCCCGGGTACGTCGGCCACGAGGAGGCCGGCCAGCTCACCGAGGTGGTGCGCAGGCACCCGTACTCGCTGCTGCTCCTGGACGAGGTGGAGAAGGCGCACCCGGACGTCTTCAACATCCTGCTCCAGGTGCTGGACGACGGCCGGCTCACCGACTCCCAGGGCCGCACGGTGGACTTCACCAACACCGTCATCGTGATGACGAGCAACCTCGGTTCCGACGTGATCAGCCGGCGGGGCGCCGGGATCGGCTTCGGGCCGGGCGGCGCCGACGCCGACGAGGAGGCGCGGCGCGAGCAGATCCTGCGTCCGCTGCGCGAGCACTTCCGGCCGGAGTTCCTCAACCGCATCGACGAGATCGTCGTCTTCCGGCAGCTCACCGGCGAGCAACTGCGGCAGATCACCGATCTGTTGCTGGAGCGCACCCGCCGGCTGGTGGAGGGCCAGGGTGTCACGGTGCGGTTCACGGACGGGGCCGTCGACTGGATCGCGAAGCGCGGTTACCAGCCGGAGTACGGCGCCCGCCCGCTGCGCCGCACCATCCAGCGGGAGGTGGACAACCAGCTCTCGCGGCTGCTGCTCGACGGCACGATCACCGAGGGCAGCCGGGTGACGGTGGACGTCAAGGACGGACGGCTGGACTTCCGTGCGGAGCGGAGCGCGCCGGCCGCTCCCCCGGTGCCGACTTCTTCGCAGGCCGCTGATGACCGGCCGGCGGAGGGCACCGGACCGGCGGCGGAGGCCCGGCCGGCCGAGCGGACCGGGCCCGCGGACGAACCGCCGCCACCCGCACCCGAGTTGTAGGCCCGGGTCGCGGGACGGCCGCGCGCGGGGCGGGGTTACGGCGTCGGGTTCACCACCATCGCCGAGCCGCCGCCCCGCCGTACCTTCTCGGCGGCCGCCAGCCACTTGCCGTCCGGCAGCCGCTGGACGCCGGTGGCCGCGCCGATCTCGGGGTTGAGCTTGAAGCTGTGGCCGATCGCCTCCAGCCGGGTCCGCAGGTCGCTGTCGTACAGCGCGGGTTCCAGTTCGGTCTGGGCGGCGTTGCGCTGGCTGGCGCGCGGTGCGGCGATGGCGTCCACCAGCGGCAGCCGCCGGTCCAGGAACCCGGTCAGGGTCTGCAGCACGGTCGTGATGATGGTCGCGCCGCCAGGTGAACCGAGCGCCACGACGGGCCTGTTGTGCCCGTCCAGGACGATCGTCGGCGAGATCGAGGAGCGCGGCCGCTTGCCCGGTCCGGGCAGGTTCGGGTCGTGCACGGCCGGGTTGGCCGGGGCGAAGGAGAAGTCGGTCAGCTCGTTGTTGAGCAGGAAGCCCCGGCCGGGGACGGTGATGCCGCTGCCGCCGGTCTGCTCGATGGTGAGCGTGTAGGCGACGACGTTGCCCCACTTGTCGGCCACCGTGAGGTGCGTGGTGTTCTCGCCCTCATAGGTCGTCGGGGCCGCCTTGCCGCCGGTGCCGCAGGCCGCCGGATGCCTCGGGTCCCCCGGCGCGACCGGGCTGGTGAGCACCGCGTCGTCCTTGATCAGGCAGGCCCGCGAGTCGGCGAACCGCTGCGACAGCAGTCCCTTGGTCGGTACGTCCTCGAAGGCGGGGTCGCCCACCCAGCGGCCGCGGTCGGCGAACGCGATGCGGCTCGCCTCGATGTAGTGGTGCAGGTACTGCGCCTTGCTCGCCTTCGACAGGTCGGTCCGCTCCAGGATGTTGAGCGCCTCGCCGACGGTCGTGCCGCCGGAGGAGGAGGGCGCGATGGAGTACACGCCGAGGCCGCGGTACGAGGCCCTGGTGGGCGCCTGGAGCTTGGCCCGGTAGACGGCGAGGTCCTTCTCGGCCAGCTTGCCGGGGCGGGCGTTCCAGCCGGAGGCGGGGTCGACCGGCGGGTGTTCGACGGTCTTGACGATGTCGTCGCCGATGTCCCCGCGGTAGATCGCGCCGACGCCCTTGCGGCCCAGTTCCTCGTACGTCCGGGCGAGTTCGGGGTTCCTGAGCGTGGAACCGACGACCGGGAGCCGCCCGTTCGGCAGGAAGAGCTTCGCGGTGTCCGGGAAGTAGCGGAACCGGGTCTCGTTGGACGCGGTCTGCGACCGGAAGGTGTCGTCCACCGTGAATCCCCGGCGGGCGATCCGCTCGGCCGGTTTCAGGACCGTGCCGAGGCGTTCGCTGCCCCACTGGTCCAGTGCGGTCTGCCAGGTGGCGGGCGTGCCGGGGGTGCCGACGCTCAGGCCGCTGCTGACCGCGTCGGCGAAGGCGAGCGGCTTGCCGTTCTCGGTGAACATCTCGGAGTCGGCGGACAGGGGCGCGGTCTCGCGGCCGTCGATGGTGTGGACGGTGCGGGTCCTGGCGTCGTAGTAGACGAAGTAGCCGCCTCCGCCGACGCCGGCCGAGTAGGGCTCGGTGACGCCGAGCGCGGCGGCGGTGGCCACGGCCGCGTCGACGGCGTTGCCGCCCTTCTTCAGCACCTCGATGCCGGCCGCGGAGGCGTCCGCGTCGACACTGGAGACGGCGCCGCCGTAGCCGACGGCCACCGGGACCTTCGTGGCCGTGCCGCCGGTCCTTTCGGTGGGCGGCGCGGCCGCTCCCACCGAGACCACGACGGTCGAGACCGCCAGAACCGCCAGTTTCCGCGTGCCAGGACGACCCATCCGTACCTCCCGCAGGGACAAGTCCGCGCAGCGTAACGAGATTGCCTCCGTACCGACAGTACGCCTCGGGCACCTGCCACACGAACGTCACACGTCGAACACGGGTACGTAGTGGGCGTGCGGGACCGCTAGCATGCGCGGCCATGAACGACGACGTGCGCAACATCGTCCTGGGGGTCGTGGCGGCCGGCGTCAGTGCCGCGCTGGGCTGGCTCGCCCGTACCTACCTGTGGCGGCGCAGGCTCCGCCGCAAGCAGGCCTTCTTCGGGCTGCCGGACCACTCGGAGTCGCTGCTGGTGGTCAACCGCAACGCGGGCGGCCCGGAGCTTTCGGTGATGCGGCACGACGTGTTCGCCCTGCTGGAGCTCTCCGCCCTGATCAAGGACTGCAACGCGCACGCCCGGGTCGTGGCGCACGACGCGACCCAGCAGGGCTTCGGGGAGCGCACGGAGTTCTGCCTCGGCGGGCCCAGCTCCAACCGCCGGATGGCGGCGCACCTGTCCTCGCTGCTGCCGGGCGTGGGGGTGAACACCGAGGCGGAGTCGGGTCCGGAGGCGGGCGCCTTCCGCATCGGCGGCGAGGACTACCGCGTGGAGCCCGGCAGAAGCGAGTACGTGCTGCTGGCCCGGCTCACCGCGGGCAACCGCGGCGAGGCCCGCCCGGTGTTCCTGTTCTGCGGGCAGCGGGCGATCACCAACCAGGCCGCGACCCGCTATCTCGCCCGCGGCCACGAGCGGTTGGCCCGCAAGTACGGCTCCGGCTCCTTCGTGCTGCTGCTGAAGGTGGTCAACTCGCAGGCGTACGGGCCCGATGTGGTGGAGCTGGTGGCGGACGTGACCCGGGCGGCCCGGACACCGCTGCCGGAGGCGGCCGCGGCGACCGCCTCTTAGCGCTTCAACAACCTTTACTCGCACGTAACTTACCGACGGCTTACTTACGGCGGGAGCGCGCGGTTACCGTCGGGTCACTTTGCACCTTACCGAGTCACCGAGTGAGGAGTGACCCCATGAGAACTGGTCGCACCGGCCTGCGCACCTCCGCCGTCGGCGCCGTCGCCACGGCGCTGATCGCCGGTACGGTCGTCGGGCTGGCCCCCGCCGCCCAGGCCGCCCCGTCCGTACGGTTCGTCGACATCACCGGCGCCGGCGGCACCGTACTGAAGGCGAACGTCGTCACGCCCGCGGGCGCCGACGGCTCGCGCGCCTACCCGCTCATCGTGCTGCCCACGAGCTGGGGCTTTCCCCAGGCGGAGTACCTCGCCCAGGCGCGGAAGCTGGCCGACTCCGGGTACGTGGTGCTGACCTACAACGTACGCGGGTTCTGGCAGTCCGGCGGCGAGATAGAAGTGGCCGGTCCGCCGGACACAGCGGACGCCTCCAAGGTGATCGACTGGGCACTGGCCAACACCCCGGCCGACGAGCAGCACATCGGCATGGCGGGGGTCTCCTACGGCGCCGGCATCAGCCTGCTCGCCGCCGCCCACGACAAGCGGATCAAGGCGGTCGCCGCGCTCAGCGGCTGGGCCGACCTGATCGGCTCCATCTACTCGGGCCGCACCCAGCACGTCCAGGCGGGCGCCGTGCTGGACGGAGTGGGCGCCCTCACCGGCCGGGAGAGCCCCGAACTGCGTCAGGTCTTCGACCGCTTCTACGCCGGTGACCTGTCCCACGAGCAGGAGATGATCGACTGGGGGCGTAAGCGTTCCGCCGCGACCTACGTCGACCGGCTGAACCGCAACGGCGCCGCCGTCCTGCTCGCCAACGCCTGGGGCGACACGGTCTTCCCGGCCAACCAGTACGCCGACTTCTACCAGAAGCTGACCGTGCCGAAGCGGCTGGAGCTGCGCCCCGGCGACCACGCGACCGCCGAGCTGACCGGTCTGTTCGGGGTGCCCAACGACGTGTGGACGGACACCGGGCGCTGGTTCGACCACTACCTCAAGGGCGCCGGCAACGGCATCGACCGTGAGCAGCCGGTCCAGCTCAAGTCCCGTAGCGCGGGGGGATACGAGGGCTACCCGGACTGGAAGTCGGTCGGCGCGACCCGCCGGAAGATCGCGCTCGCCGGTTCCACCACCATCCACACAGGCGTCGACTCGGGCGCGGACGGCGGGATCGTCTTCCTCTCCAGCATCCTGGACCAGGTGGCCAAGCTGCCGCCCGTCGCCTCGATTCCGCTGCTGCCGCGCCGCTGGGCGGCCGTGTGGCAGTCGGAGCGGTACGCCACGGCCCAGCGGGTGCGCGGCACGGCGGCGCTGCACACCACGCTCACCCCGACCGCGGAGAGCGGCACCCTGGTCGCCTATCTGTACGACGTGGGCCCGCTCGGCTTCGGAAAGCTGGTGACCAACGCGCCCCTCACCTGGCACGGGCGGACGCCCGGTGAGCCGTTCGACGTGGATCTGGACCTGTTCTCCACCGCCTACGACGTGCCCGCCGGGCACCGCCTCGCGCTGGTGGTGGACACGGTCGATCCGCTCTACCTCGAGCACAACCCGTCCGGCGCGCAGCTGACCTTCTCCTCGCCGGCGGACGACGCGTCGTACCTGTCCGTCCCCGTGCGCGAGCAGTGATCTCCGGCTGCCGCCGGACGAGCCTGGCCCGTATGAACTGCCGCCCCCCTACGGTCGCGGGGCCGTGGGGGGTTCCCCACCCGGCAGCAGCGCCCCAGGACCGGCCGTGACGACCGTCACCGCGTCAGTCCTGGGACTGCGCTGCTCACGGCGGGACACCCAGCCGGCGAACCACGAGAGCAGCATGCACATCCCGATGTAGATAGGCGAGATCACCATCACCACGGGGATGAACGGCAAATCGTAGTCGAGGTTGGACGCGATGAGCTTCCCCGCGTGGAGGAACTCCTCGTACGTGATGAGAAAGCCCAGTGAGGTGTCCTTCAGGGCGACCACCAACTGGCTGATGACAGCGGGCAGCATGGCCCGCACGGCCTGCGGTACGAGGACGTGTGCCATGACCTGGGACTTGCTCATGCCGAGCGCGAACGCGGCCTCCCGCTGGCCGCGTTCGACGGCGCGCACGCCCGAGCGCAGCACCTCGGCGAGCACGGAGCCGTTGTAGAGGGCGAGTCCGGCGACCAGGGCGGTCAGCGGCTGTGCCTTCAGCGCCACGAAGATGAAGAAGATCATCACCAGCACCGGCATGGCCCGGAAGAACTCCACGACCACCGTGGCCGCCCAGCGCACCGGCCGGTGGTCGGAGAGCCGTCCCGTCGCGAGCAGTCCGCCGAGGGCGAGCGAGAGCACGGCCGCCAGCGCGAACGCCTTCAGGGTGTTGCCGAGGCCTCGCAGGAGCAGCTTCTGGATGCCCTGGTACTCGAACGGCATCCACTTGGTGTAGGTGAACTGGGCCGTGTCCAGGAGCAGATACAGGATCCAGGCGAGGAGGCCGAGGAGGACGACGGCGGACAGGACGCCGTACATCGCGTGCCGTCGCCTGGTGCGCGGGCCCGGCAGGTCGTAGAGCGCGGTGGACTCGGTCACCGGGCCACCCCCCACTTCAGCTCCAGCAGGTGGAACAGGGCGCTGATGGCGAGGGTGATGACCAGGTATCCCACGGCGATCCAGACGAAGGTCCAGACGATGTTGTAGCCCAGCTCGTTGATCGTCTTGTAGGTGCCGAGCAGTTCGGTGACGCTGAACGCGCCCGCGATCGCGGAGTTCTTGGCGAGGGCGATGAGGGTCGAGCCGACCGGCGGGATCACGGACCGGAACGCCTGGGGCAGCACGACCAGGGACAGCGTCTGCCCGAAGCTCATGCCGAGGCTGCGGGCCGCCTCGCCCTGCCCCTTGGGCACGGTGTTGATGCCGGAGCGCAGCGCCTCGCAGATGAACGCCGAGGTGTAGCAGCCGAGGGCGAGGACCGCGAACACCTGGAACGGCAGGACCAGTCCGAACCGGGGCAGTCCGAGCAGCACCGCGAAGAACAGCAGGGTGAGCGGGGTGTTGCGCAGGACGGTCACCCAGACGGTGCCGAAGACACGCAGCGACCCGACGGGCGCGACCCGGAACGAGGCCATCAGGAAGCCCAGGACCAGCGCCAGCAGGGAGGCCCAGACGGTCAGTTCGACGGTGCCGAGGAAACCCTCCCAGTAGGTGGACCAGTTGTCCTTCAGTACGTACATGCCGTCCTCGCTCAGCTCGCCGGGTAGCGGTCGATGGCGGGCGGGCGGGGGGCGGGCACACCGGACAGGCCCAGCGTCGCGTCGTACGCCTTCTTCCAGTCGCCGTCGCGCTCGCGCGCCTGCAGGGCGTCGTCGAGGGCCAGGCGCAGCGCGGTGTCGCCGTGCGGGACGCCGATGCCGTACGGCTCCTTCGAGAACGGCCTGCCGACGACCTTCAGCTCGCGGGGCGCCTTGGCCGCGTAGCCGATGAGGATGGCGTCGTCCGTGGTGACCGCGTCGACCTGGTAGGTGAGCAGGTTGTCGACGCAGATGGAGTAGGTGTCGTAGGCGACGAGGACCGCCTTCGGGTAGTCGGACCGCATGCGCTGGTACGGCGTCGAACCGGCCGCCGAGCAGACGCGCCTGCCGTCGAGGTCCTCGGGGCCGTGGATGTCCTTCTCGTCCCGGCGGACGAGGAGGGACTGGCCGGCCAGGTAGTAGGGGCCGGCGAAGCCGACGAGTTTCTTGCGGTTGTCGTTGATGGTGTAGGTGCCGACGTAGTAGTCGATCTGGCCGTTCTGCAGGGCGGTCTCGCGGTTGGCGGAGGCGATCGTTCTGAATCGGATGGTCTTCGGGGGGAAGCCGAGGGAGGCGGACAGCATCCTGGCGATCTCGATGTCGAAGCCGGAGTAGGTGCCGGTCGCCGGGTCCTTCTCGCCGAGGTAGGGCTGGTCCTCCTTGGCGCCGACGACGAAGTGGCCGCGCTTCCTCGCGCGGGCCCAGGTACTGGACGCGGGCAGCGTGAACCCCTCTCTCACCTGGTATTTGGGGAGCTTCTCGGGCGCCGGGCCCTTGCCGGGCGGGCTGCCCTGCCTGCCGCAGGCGGCGGCGAGCAGCGCCAGCAGCAGGCAGACGGCGCGGGGCGCGCGGGCGGTACGGAACACGGGTCGCGCTCCCCCGGTCAGTGCTTGAGGATCTTGGACAGGAAATCCTTGGCGCGGTCGCTGCGCGGGTTGGTGAAGAACTCCTCCGGGCTGCGGTCCTCGACGATCCGGCCGTCGGCCATGAAGACCACGCGGTTGGCGGCGGAGCGGGCGAAGCCCATCTCGTGGGTGACGACGACCATGGTCATGCCGTCCCGGGCGAGCTGCCGCATGACCTCCAGCACCTCGTTGATCATCTCGGGGTCGAGGGCCGAGGTGGGCTCGTCGAACAGCATCGCCTTGGGTTCCATGGCGAGGGCACGGGCGATGGCCACCCGCTGCTGCTGCCCGCCGGAGAGCTGTGCGGGGTACTTGGCGGCCTGGTTCAGCAGGCCGACACGGTCGAGGAGTTCCCGGGAACGGCGGTCCGCGTCCTCCTTGCCGCGCCCGCGGACCTTGGTCTGGGCGAGGGAGACGTTCTGCAGGACCGTCTTGTGGGCGAAGAGGTTGAAGGACTGGAAGACCATGCCGACCTCGGCGCGGAGCCGGGCGAGGGCCCTGCCCTCCTCGGGCAGCGGCCGTCCGTCGAGCGTGATCGTGCCGGACTCGATGGTCTCCAGGCGGTTGATGGTCCGGCACAGCGTCGACTTCCCCGACCCGGAGGGGCCGATGACCACGACCACCTCGCCCCTGCCGACGGTGAGGTCGATGTCCCGCAGGACATGCAGCTCTCCGAAGTACTTGTTGACGTCACGCAGCTCGATCAACGGATCGGCGGCCATCCGCAGCCCTACTCACTCTCAGCCGTGTCCCGGTCCCGCAAGCTATCCAGCCGAACGCGGAGTTGACCGGCGACACGCACCTTTCGGGCATTAGCCGTATTTACACTGTTCAGGCCTCGGAGACCTCGGCGTAGAGCTGCGACAGTTCAGGGACTCCGCTCGCGGCCCACTCCTGCCCCGACCGCACGACCTCGAACTCACGGCCGGAGGCGAGCCGTACGACCGGTTCGCCGTCGGTCCGGATCCGCCAGGCGGCGCCGGGCACGGTGCGCACCACGACCGTGCCCACGTACAGCCCCGCGTCGTTGCCCAGCCAGGGCAGGATCTCCGCGTCGTCGCGCCAGCGCGGGACCAGCTGGTCCAGTGCCTCCAGGGAGGCCGGGGAGTCGTCGAGGCGGACACCCGCCTGGGCCGCCTGCGAGCGGAGCAGTTCGCACTCGGACAGCAGCGCGGCGATCGCCTCGGGGTCGGCCGGAAGCGCCGCGCGGCCGTTCTTGTGGTGCCGGTGGCCCAGGAACGGAATGTTCATGGGCCAAGCGTGGCATCACACGTCCAGGTCGACCACCACCGGCGCGTGGTCGGACGCGCCCTTGCCCTTGCGCTCCTCGCGGTCGACGTAGGCGTCCTTCACGGCCCCGGCGAAGGGCTCGTTGCCGTACACCAGGTCGATGCGCATGCCGCGGTTCTTGGGGAAGCAGAGCTGGCGGTAGTCCCAGTAGGTGTAGGGGTGGTCGTACTTCAGGGGCCGCGGGACGACGTCCGCGAGGCCCGCCCCGCGCAGGGAGGCGAGGGCGGCCCGCTCGGCCGGGGTCACATGGGTGGAGCCCTCGAAGGCGGCCCGGTCGTAGACGTCCTCGTCGGTCGGCGCCACGTTGTAGTCGCCGAGCACCGCGAACGGGCGGCTGCCGGCGGCGTCACCGGCGACGGCGGCCCGCAGTGCCTCGAACCACTGGAGCTTGTAGGCGTAGTGCGGGTGCTCCACCTCACGGCCGTTGGGCACGTACACCGACCAGACGCGGACCGGGCCGCAGGTCGCCGCGAGGGCGCGCGGCTCGGTCACGCCGTCGTAGCCCGGGTCGCCGGGCAGGCCCTTGACCACGTCCTCGATGCCGACGCGGGAGAGCACCGCCACCCCGTTCCACCGGCCGGTGGCGTGCACCGCCGCCTCGTAGCCCAGCTCGCGCAGCGGCTCGAACGGGAACTGCTCCTCGGCGACCTTCGCCTCCTGGAGGCAGAGCACGTCGGTGCCGCTGCTCTCCAGCCAGGCGAGCAGCCGCGGCAGGCGGGCGGTGATCGAGTTCACGTTCCAGGTGGCGATGCGCATGTCTCACAACCTACCCGCCGGGTGTGACAACCGGCCCCGGTCACAGCTCGGCCGACGCCCCCGGGGCCAGCCGCCGGTGGTCCGTGCCGCCCAGGCGGCCGATGTGGCCGTCGTAGATGGGGCGGGCGAGATCGGTGAGCAGGGCGTCGTGCACGTCGAAGGCCCGTTGCGGCCGGACCTCGCGGACGTAGTCGATGACCTCGGCGATCTTGTTCCAGGGGGCCATCACCGGGACCATCAGGGTCTCGACGGGCCGCCCGGGGACGGTGAGGGCGTCGCCCGGGTGGAAGACCCGGGCGCCGTCGATCAGGAAGCCGACGTTGGTGACGCGCGGGATGTCGGGGTGGATCACCGCGTGCAGCTCGCCGTGGACCTGCACGTCGAAGCCGGCGGCGGTGAAGGTGTCGCCGTGGCCGACGGTGTGCACCCGGCCCGGGTAGGCCGCGGCGAGCCGGTCGGCCACCGACTTCAGGGTCCAGAGTTCCGCGCCCGGGCGGGCCTCGAGCGCGGCCCGCAGCCGGCCCTCGTCGAAGTGGTCCGGGTGCTCGTGCGTGACCAGGATCGCGTCGGCGCCGGCCGCCGCGTCCTGCTCGCTGAACCCGCCCGGGTCGATCACGAGCGTCCGCCCGTCCTTCTCGAGGCGGACGCAGGCGTGGGTCTTCTTGGTGAGCCTCATGACTCCCCATCCTGCCGCGTGCGGCGGCCGGGGGCCTCACTCGGCGGGCGTGGTCTCCTCCCGGACGACCTGCTGGGCCACCCGGAACGCCCGGCTCGCCGCCGGCACTCCGCAGTACACGGCCGCCTGGAGCAGTACTTCCCTGATCTCGTGCGGGGTGAGTCCGTTGCGCAGGGCGGCACGGACGTGGAGGGCCAGGTCCTCCAGGTGGCCGCCGGCGATCAGCGCGGTGAGCGTGACGCAGCTCCGGGTGCGGCGGTCCAGACCGGGCCGGTCCCAGATCTCGCCCCAGGCGTAGCGGGTCATGAACTCCTGGAAGTCCCCGGAGAACTCGTCGGCCTGCGCCAGCTCCTGGTCGACGTGCGCGTCGCCCAGCACCTCCCGGCGGACCTTCAGTCCGCTCTGGTACCGGTCGGGCGGCCCGAGCGGCTGCGCCGGCACGAACGGGGCGATCTCGGCGACGGGCACCACCTGCGGCGGCGCGGCGACGGCCGGGTGGACCGCGGCGGCCGGCAGGGCGGTCTGGCCGGTGTCGTAGGGCTGCTGCCAGGCGGTGGAGAAGTGGCGGACCAGCAGGTCGGTGACGGCGGCGGGCTGCTCGACCGGGACCAGGTGGGAGGCGCCGGGGACGACCGCGAGCCGGGCGTCCGGGATGCCGGCCACCAGGGTGCGGGCCTCGGCGGGGCCGGTGACCTGGTCGTCGGAGCCGACCAGCACCAGCGTCGGCACGCCGACCCGGCCCAGCTCGGACCGCACGTCGAAGCCGGCCAGGGCCTCGCAGGCGGCGATGTAGCAGCCCGGGTCGGTGGTGCGCACCATCTGCACGGCCCACTCGGTGATGGCGGGCTGGGCGGCGGCGAACCCGCCGGTGAACCAGCGGTCGGGGGAGGTCCGGGCGATCGGGTCCAGCCCGTTGGTGCGGACGATCACCCCGCGCTGGCGGAACTCGTCGGCGGTGCCGAACCGGGGCGAGGCGGCGACCAGCGCGAGTGAGGCGAGGCGCTCGGGGTGGCGCAGGGCCAGTTCGAGGCCGACCGCGCCGCCGAGGGCGCAGCCCGCGTAACCGAAGCGCTGCACTCCGACCGCGTCCAGCGTGGCCAGCAGCCGGGCCACCAGCTCGCCGACGGAGGGGGCCGGGTGGGCGGGTGCGCCGCCGTGGCCCGGCAGGTCGAACCGGAAGACCCTCCACTGCTTCGTCAGCTCGGGGATCTGCCGGTCCCACATGTGCCATGTGGTGCCCAGGGAGGGGCCCAGGATCAGGACGGGAGCCTCGTCCGGCCCGTCGAAGCGGTATTGCAGGGTGTTCGGTGGTGTCTCGCTCACCCGTCAGACCCTCTCATCTCTCACGGACGCCCCTGTAACGGGGGACGCTGGATACCGTCCTGACCAGGTTGAAAACCTCTCGGGTCGGCATGTCGCTCCATGCATCGGATGATCTCACGTCGGTTCCCGCCCTCCTGGGTGCGGCGCTCGTGGTACGCCCGGGTACGGGGATCGCAGCGCAGCCCGGTGCTCACGATGCGGGGCGGCGCCGCATCGTGTTCACCGGTCGCCCCCACATCGTCCGCAGGGCCGTCGGGGGCCGCGAGCGGATCGACGAGGATCGACTGGCGGAGGAGAGGTCGGCGAAGGAGACGGTGGTGGGGCGCAGGAGACGCTGGTGGCCCTGGACGACCTCGAACGGCGGCCCGTCACGACCGGGCGTGGACACGTCCCCGCGGTCGCGCACGTCCGTCCCGGCCCGACTCCGGGGCGAGGACTACAGACCCAACCTCTGCCTGCCCTGCCGCCTACTGCCTTCCGGTCCGCTGCGGCGGTCCGTGCAGGCGTCGTGCGGGGCGGCCGTCAGCTGCCGGGCCCGTGGGGTCCCGTTTCCGTGCGTCGCCGCCCCGCTTCCACCCCGTCCGGCGCCTGCCCGTCCCGGTCATGTCGGCGCAGGCGTATCTCGACGTGGCCGTCGGTGATCCGGGTGTCGAAGGCCGGCTGGGGTGCCGTGGCCGGGCCGCGGACGTTCCAGCCGTCCGACATCCGGAAGACGCTGGCGTGCCAGGGGCACTGGACGCACCCGTCGCTGACCGTGCCCTCGGAGAGCGGCCCGGCGAGGTGGCTGCACCGATCGGCCAGGGCGTGGATCGTCCCTCCGGCTTCCCGGACGACCAGGACCGGGACGTCGTCCACGCTGCGCCGCACCGGCCGGTCGACCGGAAACTCGGCCACGGTTCCGATCCGGTGCCAGCCCTCGGTGACGATGTGCGGGACCTCCTCGGCGTGGTTGGCGCCGGATGCCTGGCGGTAGGCAAGGTGACCGCCCAGCATGCCACCGAGTGCGACCGCCGTCAGCCCCAGGAAGCCGTAGGCCCGGCCTGCTGCGTCGCGCCCCTTGACGCGGCTGGTGAGCGAGGCGGCGTACAGACCGACGGCCGCCGAGTTGGCGAGGGCGTGCACCAGGCCGACACGCTGCTGCTGGCGGTGCAGCTCCGCCCAGTCGACCCAGCCCGTCAGAGCCGCGGGCGCGGCGCAGGCCAGGCCGACGCCGACCAGCAGACCCGCCCCGCGTGAGCGGCCGGGATACAGGTCCAGTACCGCCGCCGACAGCCAGCTGCCGATCGGCACCTGCACCATCAGCGGATGCACCGGGTGCCCCAGCCACCTGCCGTGCAGGACGTCCCGCCCGTCGCCGAGCGGCAGGGCCCGCACCCCCTTTCGGACCGCGTCGATCACCGCGTCGGCCCTGGGCTCCCGCTCCAGGCGGTCCAGCAGCCGCAAGAGGCGGCTCTGCCGTATCCGGGAACGGCGTGGCGTAGTGCTCATGGTCGGGCGGGTCCCCACCCGCGCGGGAGGCAAACAGAGCAGGGGGCACCTGTGGTGGGACCACGGTAGACCCTCGGCGCCTTTCGAGGTGGCCGCCGGATGAGGTCGGGCGGGACGCATCCGGCGGGTGCCACGAAAGCCGTGCCTCACACGCAAGCCGCTGTCCCACACGCACGGACGTGACTGTGCCAGTGACGGGGACGGGGACGGGGGCGGACGGGGGCCGGGGACGGACCAGCCGCGTGCACGTCGGCCGCGGCGGGTGCCAGAGCTGAGTGACGGGCCTGTGGCCGAGGTGCCTGTTCACCCTGGGGGCCGTTACGTCTGCGGCGGCGGGTCGTATCGAACGCCCGATGGATCACATGGATCACACAGCCAACGGATCAACCTGTCCCGCTCTCCGGGTACCGTCAGGGTATGAGTCATCCGCACCCCGAACTGAAAGCCGCCCCTCCCCTGCCTGAAGGAGGGCTGCGGGTCATCGCCCTGGGCGGCCTGGGTGAGATCGGCCGCAACATGACCGTCTTCGAGCACGCCGGCAAGCTGCTCGTCGTCGACTGCGGCGTGCTCTTCCCCGAGGAGACCCAGCCCGGCGTGGACGTGATCCTGCCGGACTTCACCTCGATCCGGGACCGGCTGGACGACATCGTGGCCGTGGTGCTCACCCACGGCCACGAGGACCACATCGGCGGCGTTCCGTACCTGTTGCGCGAACGGTCCGACATTCCCGTGGTCGGCTCCAAGCTGACGCTGGCGTTCCTGGAGGCCAAGCTCAAGGAACACGGCATCCGGCCGCGCCCGGTGCGGGTGCGGGAGGGCGACCGGCGCGGCTTCGGGCCCTTCGACTGCGAGTTCGTGGCGGTCAACCACTCCATCCCCGACAGCCTCGCGGTCGCCATCCGCACCCCGGCCGGGATGGTGCTGCACACCGGCGACTTCAAGATGGACCAGTTCCCTCTCGACGACCGCATCACCGATCTGCGCGCCTTCGCCCGCCTCGGCGAGGAGGGCGTGGACCTGTTCCTCACCGACTCCACCAACGCCGAGGTACCCGGCTTCACCACCTCCGAGCGCGAGCTGAACCCGGCGATCGAGCAGGTGATGCGCACCGCGCCGCGCCGGGTCATCGTCTCCAGCTTCGCCAGCCACGTGCACCGCATCCAGCAGGTCCTGGACGCCGCCCACCAGCACGGCCGCAAGGTCGCCTTCGTCGGCCGGTCGATGGTCCGCAACATGGGCATCGCCCGTGACCTGGGCTATCTGAAGGTCCCGTCCGGTCTGGTCGTGAGCACGAAGGAGCTGGAGAAGCTCCCGGACCACAAGGTCACGCTGGTGTGCACCGGCTCCCAGGGCGAACCGATGGCCGCACTGTCGCGGATGGCGAACCGCGACCACATGATCCGCATCGGCGAGGGCGACACCGTCCTGCTCGCCAGTTCCCTGATCCCCGGCAACGAGAACGCCATCTACCGGGTGATCAACGGACTCACCCGGTGGGGCGCCCACGTGGTCCACAAGGGCAACGCCAAGGTGCACGTCTCCGGGCACGCCAGCGCCGGCGAACTCGTCTACTGCTACAACATCGTCAAGCCACGCAACGTCATGCCCGTGCACGGCGAATGGCGCCACCTGCGGGCCAACGGCGACCTCGCCATCCGTACCGGTGTCGACCCCGACCGGGTCGTCATCGCCGAGGACGGCGTCGTCGTCGACCTCGTCGACGGACGCGCATCCATCACCGGCAAGGTTCCCGCCGGCAACGTCTACGTGGACGGCATGGAAGTCGGCGGCGCCACCGAAGCGTCCCTCAAGGACCGCCTCACCCTCGCCGCCGAAGGCGTGGTCACGGTGGTGGCGATCGTCGACGCGGACACCGGCGCCCTCGCCGAGGCCCCCGACTTCCTGGCCCGCGGCTTCGTCCACGACGACACCACCTTCGAGCCGGTCGTCCCCGTCATCGAGAAGACCCTGGCCACCGCCGCCGCGGAGGGCGTCGGGGACGCGCGGCAACTCGAACAGCTCATCGCCCGCGCCGTGGCGAACTGGGCGTTCCGAACGTACCGCCGCAAACCCCTCATCATCCCCGTCATCATCGACGCCTGAACAACAGCCCGGCAGCACGGCCCGGTTCCGGCAGCGGCACCGCCGGCATCGAGGTCGGGCACGGAAGCTCACACGGCTGATCGGCGGGTGGCCGCCGAGGAAGGACGGCGTCGGCCTCGGAAGGAGGCGCCGCGCTTGGAGCGTTCGGCCACCGGTGCGGTGATGACGACCGGGATGCCGGACGGGGCCTGGGCTCCGGTGATCCGGCTCAGGGCCTCGTCGCCCGAGCGGACCTGGGTGGTCTGCGGCCGGATTCCGGCGTCCGACATGAGCCGGACCATGCCGCGGCGCTGGTTCGGCGTGACGAGCGTGACGACGCTGCCGGACTCGCCGGCGCGGGCGGTCCGGCCGCCGCGGTGGAGGTAGTCCTTGTGGTCGGTCGGCGGGTCGACGTTGACGACGAGGTCGAGGTTGTCGACGTGGATGCCGCGCGCCGCGACGTTGGTCGCCACCAGCACGGTGACGTGCCCCGTCTTGAACTGCGTCAGCGTGCGGGTGCGTTGCGGCTGCGACTTGCCGCCGTGCAGCGCGGCGGCGCGTACCCCGCTGTCGAGCAGTTCCCGGGTCAGCCGGTCGACGGCGTGCTTGGTGTCCAGGAACATGATCACGCGGCCGTCGCGGGCGGCGATCTCGATCGTGGCGGCGTGCTTGTCGGCGCCATGGACGTGCAGGACGTGGTGCTCCATCGTCGTGACCGCACCGGCCGACGGGTCGACCGAATGCACGACGGGGTCGGTCAGATAGCGGCGGACCAGCAGGTCGACGTTACGGTCCAAGGTGGCGGAGAACAGCATCCGCTGCCCCTGCGGGCGCACCTGGTCGAGCAGCGCGGTGACCTGCGGCATGAAACCCATGTCGGCCATCTGGTCGGCCTCGTCCAGCACCGTGACACCCACCTGGTCCAGCCCGCAGTCGCCACGGTCGATGAGGTCCTTGAGCCGTCCGGGCGTCGCGACGACGACCTCGGCCCCGCCGCGCAGCGCGCCGGCCTGCCGGCCGATCGGCATCCCGCCCACCACCGTGGCCAGCCGCAGCCCGACGGAGCGGGCGTACGGGGTGAGCGCGTCGGTGACCTGCTGCGCCAGCTCACGCGTCGGCACGAGGACCAGTCCCAGCGGCCGGCGGGGCTCGGCACGCTGTCCGGCGGTGCGGGCGAGCAGGGCGAGGCCGAAGGCGAGGGTCTTGCCGGAACCGGTGCGCCCTCGGCCCAGTACGTCACGGCCCGCCAGGGAGTTGGGCAGCGTCGCGCCCTGGATCGGGAACGGTGCGGTCACCCCCTGCTTGCCGAGTTCGGCCAGCAGCCGCTCAGGCATGTCGAGATCGGCGAAGCCCTCGACGGGGGGCAGCGCGGGGGTGATCGTCCTGGGCAGCGCGAACTCCCCCTGCATCGCGGTGGGCCGGCGACCGTAACCACCGGACCGGACAGGCCCGCCCGAACGGGGCTGTCCCTGCGAACCGAAGCGGCTGCCGCCCCTTCCCGCGTCGGAACCACGGGCGCGGACGGAGCGATTGTTCGTACGTGTGCGGTTCATGCGGAACCTTCCTCGATGTGGCACATATCAAGGAATTCCCGCAACAATGAGCGAAATGGAGAATCACAAGTATGGACCGGTAGCAAAAAAACAGCTTCGGGCCGGCGGAAATGTTTGGGGACCCAGTACTGAGGTGAAACCGCCTCGGGAGATGCGTGCAGCTGGGGCCCGCACCCCGAAGGATGCGGGCCCCAGCTGCGGTCTGTGCGTCGGCGTCAGGCCGGAACGATGTTCTCGGCCGTCGGGCCCTTCTGGCCCTGCGCGATGTCGAAGGTCACCTTCTGGCCTTCGAGCAGCTCACGGAAGCCCTGTGCGGCGATGTTCGAGTAGTGGGCGAACACGTCGGCGCCGCCACCGTCCTGCTCGATGAAGCCGAAGCCCTTTTCCGCGTTGAACCACTTCACGGTACCAGCAGCCATGTCATATCTCCTTCGGGGCAGTACACCGGAATCCGCACTGTGCGGACGCCGTGCCGTCGCGATGATTACCCCGCCCGGAAATGACCGGAAATACATTGGCGCTCCCGACCGATAGAACCGGGCGGGGCACTTGTATTTTCGGGAACCACAACTGCAACTGAGATCGACAGTAGCACACCGGAACGGCCCGTGCGCATTACGCAATTCCGCTCTGCCCGGTGCGGCAAAAACTCTCACTACCCGATCCGTCAAAGCCTCACTTCGCGAGCACAGATATTCAGACACCCGGAGTGCCACGTCTCAGGAAGAGCGGCCTGTCCCGCCCGGCGCGGGGGGCGTGGGCCCGACGTCCGGGAGGCCGAGCCGGAACCTCCCGAACTGTGCGCCGTCCCGGACGGCGAAGAACCGCTTCAGCAGGTCCTCCTCCTCGAAAGCCTCGTCCAGCCGCTCCCGCACCTTCCGCAGCACCTCCCGCGGGCCCTCCGGGTCGCCGAAGCGCAACAGCTCGGCGCACATGGCCTCGTCCTCGCGGAGCTGGTCCACCAGCCAGCGGACGAGGTCCAGGCCGGTGGTGCAGGGGATCGAACCGGTGATGTGGAGGGAGGGGCCCTCCTCGGTCACCGGGTCGTGCCAGTAGCCCCGTGGCAGGAAGAGCACGTCGCCGGGCGAGAGCACCAGGTCGTCGACGGCCTCTGCCGGTGGCGTACCCATCACCGAGTCCCTCGGGTGCATGGAGAACTCGTTGCGCCCGAAGATGCGCCACCGCTTCCTGCCCTGGAGCTGGATGGCGAACACGTCGTGGTTGTCCCAGTGGGCGTTGAAACCGCCGGTGGGCGCCCAGGAGGCGTAGAGGTTGAACTCGAAGTCGCTGAGCAGCCTGCGCTCGAAGGCCTCGGAGAGCCGCAACAGTCCGGGGTGGATCTCGTCCACGTACCGCATCGCGAGCGTGTGGCCCGCGCCCAGTGCCGCTCGCAGCCTCGCCGGATCGACGCGGACCCGCCGGCGCTCGCGTCGGGCGGCGCGCGCCTCCATGTAGGCGGCCTCGGGGAGTTGCCTGCCGTCCCGCGACAACCGCATCTGCGGGGACCTGAGCTGATGCGTCTCCAGGATCTCGTTCAGGTCGTCCCAGCCGAAGACGCCCCGGATCTTCTCCGCGGCACCGGGGAACACGCGGTGTTCGTGGTGGTAGACACGCGACAGGAAGTCGCCGGCCGTCAGCGTGGAGACGAAGTCGTCGATCGCGTCCGAGAGGTCTCTCGGGTGTTCCATGGCTCCTCCGTGATTCACCGCCGGCGCGGGACCGGCCGGTTGCGGTGGGAAGTGGGCGGACGATGTGCCGAGCGGGCCGTTCGCGGTCGGGAGCCTCACCCGGTCGCTTCCTGGAAGGGCAGCCTGGGGGCCGGCACCGTCGGGAGCGCCCGGCCTCTGTCGCGTCCCGGGCCCACTTCGCCCGAGGGGGCGTGGGACCGGCAGGAGGCGGCGCGCACGACCAGCCGCAGGGCCTCGTCGCCGTCCCAGGTGAGCGCCGCGCCCCTGATGGCCTCGACGCTCGGAGGCACGTCGAGGCCCAAGTCCTCGACGAGGACCGTCCTGCAGCGCTTGAGGACGTTCAAGGCGCCTGCCGAGTCGCCCTGGACGCAGTACACGGCTGCCAGGAGTTCCCAGAGACGTTGCCGGTACGGCGCTTCCGCGATGACCGTCTCGATGCGGTAGGACAGCATCTCGGTCCGGCCCGCGATGAGCAACGCGGTGAAGAGATCCTCGTACGTGTCGAGGCGCGCGTTGCGAAGTCCGGTCGCGTGCGCGTCGAACCAGCGCGTCATCGGCAGATCCTGCCCGAACGGACCACGCCAGAGGGCCAGCGCGTCCTCGAGCACGGCGATGGCCCTGTCGGCCTCACCCCGCGCCAGGTGGGTGCGGCCCTGCCGGGAAGCCTGGAGGAAGACGGGCAGGTCGACCTCGTCGGGCCCGACCTCCAGCCGGTAGCCGCTCTGTGTGCCGCGGCATGTCTTGATCCTGTCGCTCAGCCCCGGCATGGCCCGGTCGAGATCGCGCCGCAGTCCGGTGAAGTGACTGCGGATGTTGGCCCTGGCCGACGAGGGCGGATCGTCCCACAGCAGTTGGGCCAGTTCCGTCATTCCGATGGGGTGCCCGGACCGCAGGAGCAGGGCCGTGAGAATCGCCCGCCGCATGGGGGAACGAACCTCGACCTCTTCCTGGAATCGCAGGTGCCCCAGAATTCTGAACAGCATCGCGCCACCCACCCCTTTCATCGGAGCGGACAGCACATGGCTCTGAACAACACCTTCTTCCCGGGAAAAAATGTCATTAAGACGGAGCAGCGACTCACGGTCGACGTCATAATTGTCCCCCATTACTTGCTCAATGTGACGATCTGTTCAGCTTGCCCGTGACGCGAACCGCGCGGAGCCCGGTGGCCCGGGCCCCGGTGGCCGGGCCGGCCTTGGTGCGGACCGGCGTGGGCAGGCATGGTGTCCGCGGGGAGCAGGAGTGGCGGTCGCGGCGAGCACCATTGTCAGGAACATGGCTTGACTCCAATTCAAATGTCCGCAACGGCCGTTGAAGGGCATTGAGCCGGTGGTGCCCGCTTTGCCACGGCCGCTTCGCCTTCCTCCAGCGGCAACCGCGACCGAGGAGAGGAAACCATTCCGGTATCCCGCCCGTCCGCATCCGAGATCTGTCAGGAAATTGCCGGGCAGCCTGTTGCCACGGGGAGCCAGGACATGACGGGACGAACCAGCGCCGCTCACGTCGGATGCCGGGCGGCGGAGGTCTCTTTCGACCAACTCCCGTGAGCCTTTCGGACGCCGGGGTACCGAAGTGACGAGCCGTCCGGAAGCCACACCGGACGCCATCAGTCGCTACCATGACGATCATGCAGACTGTTGACAGGAGCATCACCAGAAACGCACAAGCCGGCGCCCCCGCTTCAGGGCGCGTGGTCCACGCGGCTTAGTCGACAGGGCGCCAAAAAGGGGGAGCACTTGACCGATGTGCTGGCACTTGACCAAGAGACACTCCGGGTGTATCGCGCTTTCCTGTTCCACAACGAACAGGACACGCACGAGCTGGCCCGACTGACGAACAGCGACGACGGCAACGTGAAGGCGGCCATCACACGGCTCATCGACCTGTCGCTGCTCGCCCCCTCCAAGGACTCGCCGGGCGGGCTCAGAGCCGTGGACCCGTTGCGCGGGATAAGAGTCCTGCTCGAACGGGAGCAGGAGGAACTCGCGTGGCGGGAACACCGCATCAAGCACAACACGACGGTGCTCGACGCCATAGCCGCGGAATACGCCGCCGCCGTGAGATCGGCCCAGGTCGACGGCATCGAGCGACTTCACCGCATCGACGACATCCGTACACGTATCGAGGCCCTGGCAGAGGCGTGCCAGGAGGAGAGTCTGGCCTTCCATCCTGCGGGGGCACTGCCCGAGGAGTCGGTCGAGGCATCCAGGCCCCTCAACGAGCGTGCCATCGCCCGCGGCGTGCGTTTTCGCTCGATCTACATCGACAGTATCATGCGTGATCGCGTCACCCGGTCGCATGCTCAGTGGATGGTCGAGCACGATTGCGAGGTGCGCACCGCCCCCTCCCTGCCGATGCGCCTGCTGATCGTGGACACGACGGCCGCCGTGGTCAGCGGGCTGCCCGGGCAGGCCTCCGGCACGACACTGCTCTTCAGGAGCAGGCCGGTGGTCCTGGCCATGCGGGCACTGTTCGAGGCGTACTGGGATCACGCCAACTGGTTCTCGCTGGGAGCGACTTCCGGTGAGGCCTCGCCCGGCGAGATCACACCCCAGGAACGCAAGCTGCTCGAGTTGCTGGCCGACGGTCTCACCGACAGCGCGGTGGCACGCTCACTGGGCATCAGCGTGCGTACGGAGCGCCGGAAACTGGCGGGTCTGATGGAGCGGCTCGGCGTCTCCAGCCGTTTCGCGGCAGGCGTGCAAGCGGCTCGCCGACAGTGGATCTGACGTCGGCCGGTCGTGCGGTCCGCACGACCGGCCGGCCCGTGCCCGCCTCCGTCCTCGCGCCGGACGCACCGGGGTCCTGTCACCCGGCGGACGCGGCCAGGTGAAGTCCGCAACGACCGGCTCCGCCTGGGAGCCGGCACCCGCTTCGGCCTGTGCGGTCACGGCCCCGGAGGACTCGGCGGCCGTCGCGGCGGTGGCCACCGTGGCGGGGCGGCGGACTCGTCGGGACAAAGCGGATCCTTCCGTCGGACGGGAAGCGGGGCGCCGCGCGCCGGCGGCGCGGCGCCCCAGGTCTCAGGGCACCGGACGGCCTCCCTGGACGCGTTTCACCTTCAGCGCACGGGACCGCTCGCCGTCGCTTCCTGGCCCGCGGTGGCCTGCTCGTCCCACTCCTGCATGACGCCCTCGACCTCCTCGACGCTCATCGGGTCGAAGTCCACGACGTCCGCGACGGCGTTCACGCCCGAGATCATCGAGACGAACCCGACGCGCGAACTCTGCGTGACCATGTTCCCGATCTCCCGGGCCCGCTCCTCGTACTCCTCGCGCAGCCGGGTCGGGTCCATGAAGAAGCGCACGTAGGCCAGGATGTCCTTGAACAACTGGCGGTAGAGGGCGTCGAACCGCTCCAGGGCCTGCGCTTCCTGTCCCTCGTCCCCCAGCGCGGCGTCGAGCGCCCGGGCGGCCAGCCAGGCCCCGGAGGTGCCCAGCCACACCCCGGAGGAGAACAGGGGGTCGATGAACGCGGCGGCGTCTCCCACCGCGGCCCAGCCCGGGCCGTGGAACGTGTCGCACACGTGGGACCAGTCGCGTGTGGTGCTCAGTTCACCGAGGGTCTCCACGTCGACCATCGTCCTCGCGACGTGGCTGTCCCTCAGGCAGTCGAGGAAGACGTCCCGCTGGGTACGGCCGCCACGGGTCTGCTCGGCGAGCTGCTCGGCGGACAGCACGTAGCCCATGCTCAGCTTGGTGTCCGAGAGCGGAATACCCCATACCCAGCCGCCGCCCTGGATGGCCTCGACAAGGATGTCGTCCTGGTACGCGATGGGCGTGTAGGCGTCGAAGTAGGTCCACACCGCGACGTTGCGCAGGTCGTCCTGCCAGTTGGTCCGGGTCAGCTGACGGGTCAGCAGGCGGCCCTGGCCGGAGGCGTCCACCACGAAGCGGGCGGTGGCCCGGCGCGTCTCGCCGTCCTGGGTGTAGGCCACCCCGGTCACCCTGCCGGTCCCGTCCCGGAGGATCTCCGTGACCTGGGCGGCCTCGTGCACCATGGCGCCGAGCTTCCGGGCGTTGTCGAGCATCAGTTCGTCGAACTCGCTCCGCGTGACGTGCCAGGCGTGGGTGAAGTGGCTGCCGGTCGCGGAGAAGGCCGCGGAGAAGTCGCTGCGCCAGGGCTCGGGGTCCCTGCCCCACCGCAGGGTGATCCCGCTCTTGTGCCGGAAGCGCGCGTCCAGCTCGTCTATGACGCCGAGTTCCTCCATGAGCGGAGCCATGCCGGACACCATGGACTCCCCGATGTGGTAGCGGGGGAAGGTCTCCCGTTCCAGGATGAGTACCGTGTGGCCGGCCTTGGCGAGCAGGCTTCCGACCGTGGATCCGGCCGGGCCGCCTCCCACGACGACGACATCGACGTTCTCGGTGCGGGACATGTGCTTTCGCCCTCTCTGCTGACGGACAATCGGGTATCAGGCATGGAAAGGTGACGCGCGGTCGGGCGTGCCGGGCCGGGCGAGCGGGGCGCCGCCCGGCCCGGCAGGCGCGTCAGGTCAGTCCGACGTCGGCCGCCGACACGCCCGACGCGCTGCCGAGGATCTGCAGGAGGTCCAGGGCGGCCGCTTTCGGTCCGTGCGTCTGCGCGACACCGATCGTGTTGAGGACGACCTCGTCCACCCCTGCGGCGGCGAACTCGGCGAGCCGGTCGTGGATCTGTTCCACCGTGCCGTACAGGAAGGCGCCCGCGTCCGCGACCCGCGCGGCGTCCTGCGCGTCGCCCTGGTCGGACACGGTGATCCCGGCCTTGCGAAGCGCGTCCTGGTAGTGGGGTGCCTTCAGATGGTTGCCGCAGGTCGCCTCGACCAGGGCGGTGACGTCACGGCCCTCGCGCGCGACCGCCAGCGGCACGATGGCCGTGGTGCGCACGGGCTTGTCTAGCTTGCGGTCCGCACCGCGCATCGCCGGGAGCAGCGTCTCGGCCAGGTAACCGGCCGGCAGGAGCCAGGTGATGGCCCGGTCGGCCACCTCGCCCGCGAGGGCCGCCATCCTCGGGCGCAGCACCCCGAGGCCCACCTCCACCGGTGGCGCCGGACGCTTCGGCAGCCGGGCGGCCACCGAGAAGTACTCGCCCTCGACCATCGCGTCGTCACCCGACACCAGGGCGCGCACGATCGTCGCGTACTCCCGGGAGGCCCGCAGTGGACTGGCGTACGGCTGTCCCATGAGAGCGCTCTGGAAGGACACGGGGCCCGGCCCGAACCCGGCCACCACCGAGTGCCCGGTGGCGAGTGCGACCGAGCGCGCCTCGAACGCCGCCTGGTAGGGCGACCGCATCGGCATCAGGGAGACCCCGAAGCCCATCGGGACGCGCACCCCGATGCCGGCGAGCCAGGCGGCGAGGTGGTGGGAGTCGAGGACCAGCGACTGCCCCTGCCACAGACGCTCGGCGGCGGTCCACTGCACGAGGTTCGCGAACAGCACCGCCTGTTCGGGACGGGCCGGCACCACCGGCAGCAGTATCGAGTACTTCATCGTCGCGCTACCGCTTCCGTCGACGTACCGACACGATCAGGGAGATGACGGCTCCGGCCACCAGGCCCAGCACGGCACCGCCCCGGTTGTCCTGGCTGAAGGCCACGGCCGCGATGATGGCCCCGATGAACAGGGGGAACGTCGGCGCCATGCCGTTCTGCTTGTTCTGGCTCATGACTGGTACTTCCTTGTCTCCAGTGGTCACCGCGGGACTTCCGGCCGGGCGCTCGCGCCGCGCGGCCGCGGCGACGACGGTTCCGGCACGCCGGAGGCGGTCAACGCGACCGGCACGAAGGCCGGGGTCCGGCCGTCCAGTGCCCTGTTCAGCATCAGGTCGGTATGACCGATACCCGACCAGCCGAACATGTAGCCCAGCAGCGAGGTTCGCCCCGGGCAACCGGTGTGGAATCCCCGCTCACGAGCCGCCCGCGCCACGCGTCCCCGGTAGTCGGCCGCTCGATCGAGCAGGGACGGGTCCTCGCAGAGCCCGCTCGCCGCGATCAGCGACTGGATGACGCCGCCGGAGCCGTGGCACACCGACAGGTCCACCGGCTTCTGCTCCGCCAACGACGTTGCTCTGTCCGCCAGTTGTGCGAGGCGACCGCCGGTGGGAGTGCCCGGCCGGCCCGCCGACGTCAGGATCTCCGCCGCGACCAGCAGCAGCCCGGCGCTGCCGTTGCACCAGCCGGGCACCGGCGGCAGCTCCCCGTGGGCCAGGCGTTCCGTCAGCCAGTCCGCGGCCGCGTCGGTCAGGGCCGGGTCACCCAGGTACCGGCCGATCCGGGATACCGCCCACCGCATGCCGATGTCGCCGTGGGCCACGTCGAACCACGCACGGTCCAGCGTCGTCCGGGCCTGTGCGAGCACCAGGTCGCACAGGCCGGTGAGCCGGTCCTCGTCCATCAGGGGGTCCTGACCCGCTTCGAGACGGGCCAGCACGGCCATGAGGAGGCCGCCGGGGCCATTGGCCAGGTCCGTCTCCAGCGTGCCGGCCTCGACCCGCTCCGGGATGCGCTCCAGCAGCCGGGCCACCCAGTCGCGGTCCTGCCTGTGGGGCCGGGTCAGCAGCATCGAGGCCGCTCCGGTGAACACGCTCTCCGGGGCCCGCAGCAGCGCCTCGCCGTACACATCGAGGAGCGCGCTCAGGCCGCGGTCGGCACTGAGGTGCAGCTCCGCCAGCTCCGGGTCGTGCTCCGCGGCGTCCTGGAGGAAGGTGACGATCCCTCCGTTGTCATGGAACGACAGGAAGTTGCCCGGGACGATGGTGGGGGCCCCGCGGTCGGGCCCCACCCCGCCGATCCAGCCGGCCTGCGCACCGTCCTCGCCCTGGTGGGTCACCCGCACGTCCTGGAGCGTGCGGGCCACCCGAGGCCACCATGCCTCGTCCGCGGCGGTCTGGAGGACCGGGGCGAAGACGCTCCGGCGGGACATGACGTCCGGCGCTCCCTCGGCGAGTTCGCCGAAGCACTCCTCCAGCACGAACCGGTGGTAGGCGTCGCTCTGCCCGGCGTGGAGCGCGAGGCCTGCCCGGGCGAAGTCCGCCGGTGACGACGGGTGGGCCCCCTCCTGCCGGGAGGTGTTCGTGGCCAGCTCGGTGGAACCGGCCCGCGCCGTGAAGTAGGGCACGTTCCCGGTGTCGAGGGCGGTGCGCTCGGCCTCGCCCGCGAACGCGCGGGCCTCGGCGGTCAGATGCCGAGGGAAGCCCTTCAGCAGTCCCAGGAGGCGCTCGGTCTCACCGGTGTCGCGCAGGTACCGCGGTTGTGTCGCCGCGTCGAGGAAGCGGCCGTACACCATCGTCGAGCGGATCAGGCAGCGCACGGGCAGGTCGGCGTACCGGTCGAGCACGCTCTCGATCGCCTCGCGCTGCCGGACGGCTCCCAGGGCGTCGGTGTATCCGGCGAGGATGTCGCCGTAGTACCGCACGGCCGGCAGCTTCTCGTCGCCGAGCCGCGGCACGTTCTCCTTGTGCTGGTACACGACGGGTTCCCAGCGCAGGCGGACGGCGTCCGTGCCACCGTCCTGGATCACGGTCTTCTTCAGTTTGCCGGACACCTGCTCGCCGCCGACGCCGACACCCGCCATGATCACGTCGATCGGCGACTCGGGCCGGACGTTCGGGACCAGCATGGTGGAGGCCACGGAGACCTCGACGTGGTTGATCAGCCGGTGTTCCAGCGAGTCGTCCCCCGAGCCGGCGCCCGGCCGCAGCATCATCTCCGTGTCGATGACGCACGGGTGCTCCCCGGCGGCCAGCAGGTTCTCGTCATGGAGGTCGGACGCGCCGATGGCGCCGAAGAGGGCGCACATCGCGCCGAAGCGGTAGAAGTACCGGGCCGGCTGGTCCGGCGCGGTCATGGCGCGGGGGGTGACGAAATGCTGCCACCCGTGCTCGCCGACGGACAGCGATGCCGGCACACATCCGTCGAGGGAGTGGGCGAGATACGGCTCGGCCGCGGCGTACAGGTCGCGGACGAAGTCGTCGGCCGCCAGGGTGCGCGGCTTGAAGACCAGTTTTCCGCCGCCGGCGAGGCGGGCGCCCACGACGCGCCGGTTGTCGTTGTGGGGGTCCCCGCCCGTGGTGATCAGAGAGGCGAGGGTGTCGTTCCCGTCCGCCAGCAGCCCGCCCGCCACAAGCCGCGGCCGGTCCTGGTGGAAGGCGGTGAACATCTCGTCGTAGGCGTCGAGGAAGTGGTGCAGGACCACGGTGAGCCGATGACGCAGCACCTCGTAACGGGCCAGGATGTCACGGCAGTTGTGCGGGTCCTCCAGGTGCCGGCGGAACTCCTGGAGCGCCTCGTCGCTCTCGGTGGCCATGGGCAGCCCCTGGGCTCCCCGGAATTCGTGGAACTCCCCTATCAGCACGCGCAGGGAGTGTCCCTCCACGGTGGTGACGAGGTCCTCCCAGATCTGGTCGGTCAGGTCCTCCGCGTGCTCGGGCGCGGACACTCGGGACAGGGGGCCGCGCAGTCGGTCCACGACTGCCTGACGGGGTACGCGGTTCGTGTAGAACGGCAGGAAGTCGACGACTGCCACCTGCGGGTCGGTCACGCTCGTTCTCCCCCCACCAGCGTTTCCTCCCGCTGGTCGTCACCGTACAAGTTCGCGTACAGGTCACCCTCGCCGAGGAGGTCCTCGTGCGTTCCGGCCTCCGTGATCGACCCCTTGTCGAGGACGTAGATCCGGTCGGCCGACTTCACGGTGGCCAGGCGGTGCGCGATCACGACCTGAGTGGCCCCGATCTCCGAGATGACCCGCATGACACGGCGTTCGTTGATGTTGTCGAGTGCCGCCGTGGCCTCGTCCATGACCAGGATCTTCGGATTCCCCAGCAGGGCGCGGGCGATGGCGATCCGCTGGCGCTGCCCGCCGGAGAAGTTGGCTCCCATGTCGGAGACCAGGGTGTTGAACCCCATGGGCAGGTCGTTGACGAAGTCGAGGATCCCCAGCCGGTCGCAGAACTCGCGGACGTACTCCTCGGACAGGTCCTTGCCCAGGGTCAGGTTCTCCAGGATGGTGCGGTTGTGCATGTGCACCTCCTGGGGGATGTAGCCGATGGTGCGGCGCAGGGCGGTCTTGTCGTAGTCCTCGAGGTCGTGGCCGCCGTACTCGATCGTTCCGCTCGTGGCCCCGTAGAGCCCGCAGATGATGCGGCCGAGGGTGCTCTTCCCGGATCCCGAGGGTCCGACGAGGGCTACGCGTTCTCCCGCGCCGATCGTCATCGAGACGCCCCGGACCACCAGGTCGCTGTGCTTGGTGAACCGGAAACTGACGTCCTTGAGGGTGATGGACGGGGAGGCGAGCTCGGTCCTGGTGCCGCCGGGTGCCTCCGGTTCCTCCTCGGAGATCTCCGCCAGCCGGGACACGTACCGGGACACCTCGTTGAACGAGGTGTAGGTCTGGAACACCGAACTGGCCAGGGAGAAGTAGGTCGCGGAGATCGCCTGGACCGACACGGCGGCCCCCAGGGAGATGCCGCCGTGGCTGACCAGGTAGAGGCTGAACAGCAGCAGGATCAGCGGCCCGAACATCTGCGTCGTGGTCGAGAGTCCGGCTATGCGGCCCTGCTGGAGACGCATACGCGTCCTCATCGCGTTCAGCGAGTTGCTGTACGTCTCGTTCCAGCCGGTGAGGAACTCCTCGGCGTAGCCGCCCATTTTGATCGCCGGGATCGACACGATGGCGTCGAGCTGGGTTCCCTGGCTCTTGGCGAGATACGCGATCTCCGAGTCGACCGCCTCGGTGACCCGGTATCGCGTCTTCATCAGATACAGGGCGTTGAGCAGGAAGAGGCCCACGGCGACCAGGCCCAGCCGCCACTCCGTGACCAGCAGGTACACCGTGACGCAGATCAGTGTGCCCACGTCGAGCACGCCCTGGGCCATCCGGGACGAGATCAGGTCGCGTACCGACGTCACACTGTTGAGCCGGTAGATCAGTTCGCCGGGCGGCCGTGTGGTGAAGAACTTGAACGGCAGGTTGAGGAGCCGGGTGAACGTCTGGCTCATCAGGTCCTTGCCGAGCACGGCGATCAACGAGGACAGCAGCACGACCCTCGTCAGGTGCAGCACGTAGTAGCACAGGGCGGCGGCCAGCACGGCCCCCATGAGGACGGCCGAGTCGCCGAGTCCCTGCCAGTGGGCGTAACGGTCGACGGCCCACCGCGTGAGGACGGGAATGCCGAGAACCGTCCCGTAGCCGCTGAGCGACAGCAGTGCCACCAGGCCTATGCGCTTCTTCGCGTCCGTCGTGAGCAGCAGGAACTTACGCCACTCGGAGAACGGCCTGGCGCGCTTCCTCTCGAAGCCCTCGGCCGGCTCGGCGGCGAGGACGATCTCGGTGAAGCTCTTCTCCAGCTCCTCGCGGCTGATCCGGCGCCGTCCGACCGCGGGGTCCATGACGACGGCCGTCCGGCCGTCGAAGCTCTCCAGGACGACGAAGTGGTAGTTCTCCCAGTAGAGGATCACCGGTGAGGTGAAGTTCTCGAGGGCGGCCACGTTCCTGACCCGGTACGGCTTGACCCGCATGCCGCGTGACTCCAGGAACTGCGCCAGCTGGCCGGCCGACAGGCCGTCACGTCCCGCTTCCATGACCTCGCGCGCGCTGACGATCTCCTCCGCGCGCCCGTAGTACCGCAGCAGGGCGATGCACGAACACAGACCGCACTCCGTCTGCGTGACCTGGGTGACGGTCGGTACCCGGCGTGCCGTGGAGATCTTCTCCCGGTGGGGTGTCGTCATGGTCAGCGCCCTCCCACGGTGAGGGTGAGCGGGCACAGGCGCAGGTCCGGCTCGATCCGGTTGAGCAGGTGCAGTGCGAGGCCGGCGCTGCCGACCATGAGGCTGTTGGTGTGCGCGTAGCGGCTGTCGGGGTCGGCCATCTTGCGGCGGAACACCTCCGGTCGGAGCCATCGGCGTTCCTGCTCCCGCACCTCGGCGTGCAGCGGTGCGCCGTCCGGGCCGGCGACGAAGCGCAGGGCGGCGTGGTTGCCCAGGTCGCCGTGGCACCAGGTCAGGTTGCGGCCGAACCCGAGACGCAGCGTGTTGCCGACCGCCTGGTCCCGCGCGGCCGTGACGTCCTTGCCGCCGGGCACGGTCCCGTAGGTGGACAGGGCCAGCGCGACACTGGTCGAGCCGTGGCACCAGCCCGTCGCGAAGGTTCCCTCCCGCGAGGCCCGGGATGACCAGTTCCGCTCGTCCGGGTCGAAGAACTCGTCGAGCCGCTCGACGAGTTCGGTCAGCACCGTCTCGACCAGGGGCCGGCGTTCCGCCGGCAGCAGGGGGTGGGCACGGCCGAGGGCGTGGACGATCCCGCTGATGCCATGGGCGAACCCCGACTGGTCCAGGACCGACCGGGCGTAGACCCCGTCCGACCGGATCGCCCGGGCGAGGAGGAGCGTCACCTCGGTGACCGCTTCGGACGCGTCGGGACCCGCGATGGCCGTGACGCAGTTCAGCACGCCCGCGAGGCCACTGATGACGTCCAGCGGCAGTTCGTCGGCCGGCTCGGCGCGGAGCTGTTCGAGGACCAGGGGTACCGCTCCCCGGGCGGCGCGCACCCAGTCGTTCTCGCCGGCCAGGCGGCCTGCCGCCGAGAGGCAGAACAGGATGCCCGCCATGCCGGTGTAGCCGCCGTAACCGGCCTGCCGGAGGCTGCGGGACTCGTAGCGGTGCGAGGCGAGGATGTCGGCGGTCGCCGAGAAGATCTGTCGCGACACGTTCAGGTAGCGGTCGTCGTCCAGGACACGTCCGGCGGCGCCGAGGGTGAGGGCGATTCCGGTCCGGCCGGTGTAGAGGTCATAGCCGAGCACGCCGGGCGGCCAGGGGCGGTCCGCCTCCGCGGACGCCAGCGGCCCGATCCAGGTCCTGGGCAGGTGTGCGAAGCGGTCGGGCAGGGAGGTCTCGACCAGGCCGTCGCAGAGCTCCCGCGCGAGGGAGACGAGGGCCTGACGCTCACCGGAGCCGGCACCGCCGTCCGCCGCGGGGGCTTGCGCGTACCGTGCGGGAGTCAGGTGGTTGTCCGGGAACTGGGCGGTGAACGCCGACCGGATGAGCCGCAGTTGCTGTACGAGATCGGTTTCGCCGAGACGGGCCGCCTTGGCCAGGGCCAGTTCCAGCGGGGAGTGGCCGAGCGCGGCGCCCACCTCCCGGCCGTCTCCGTCGCAGATCCGGGTTCCGGTGGCGCTGACGGTGAAGTACGGGACGTCCCGCTCGGCCATCTGGCGGAGCTCCGAGACGATCAGCGGCCGGGCCGAGGTCTTGCTGGCGATGGCGATGCGCTTGAGGAGCGCGAGATAGGTGGCCGGGTCGTCCAGGGCGCTCGGCCCCGTGGTCATGCGCAGGGTCTGGGAGTAGAGCGCGGTGGGGTTGTGGACGTAGCGGATCCGCAGCCCGTCGGCGATCGTGCGCAGCAGCGTGGTCCAGGTGTCTGGTGCCGCGAGGAGCGCACGGTACGTGCGCGTGAAGCCGTCCGCCATCTCCCGGCCCAGGCGGAGGATCTCCTCCTCGGTCCGCTCGCCGACGACGGTCTTGCGGCCCTGCACCGCCTGGGGTTTGAGGGAGAGCCTGATCCGGTCCGTGTACGGCGCGTCGAAGCTCATTTGCTTGAACGGAGAGGTACCGCGCCCCGGCCCGCCGAGGAATCCGAGGTCCACGTGTCCGCCCCGGTCCTTCTTCCTGCCGGCCATCACCAGCGGCAGGATGCCCACCCCGTAGACCGACTGCCCGATGGTGGCGTACGCGTTCCCCTCGGCTTCCGGAACCGGCCCGTCGTGGACCCGCTCCGGGTGGAGAAGGGTCTCGAGGTCCACCGGGACGGGACCGCGGCGGGTCGGCACGATGTTCTCGAAGTGCATGTCGCGTGCGTTCAGCACGTAGAGCACCGCCGCCAGTTCGCCGCTGTCCCGCATGAAGCGCTCGGAGATCTCGGAGACGTCCTCGGCCTCGATGTACTCGACATATCCGTAGCCGTCGCGGGCGAGTGCCCGGGCGGCGACGAGGCGGGTGCCGAAGGCCTTGTTGAGTTCGTCCGCGAGGCGGAGGTAGGCGGCCTCGCAGGACACGTCGCGCGGTTTGTAGACCAGGCGGGTGCCGGACTCGAAGGTGAGGATGCAGACGGCCCGGCCGTGATGGTGGGTGTCGCCCTCGGGGGTGCCGAAGGAGACCAGCCGGTCGTCCGGCGCGAGACCGAAGGCGGCACGGAGCACCTCCCGGTCGGCGACCACCCTGGAGCAGAGCTCGACGACGGCGTCGACGGTGCCGGCCAGCACCACCGGGGTGAGATCCCGCAGCACGGGGAAGCTGAGACCTCCGGCCGCGCTGAACGAACCGCGGATCGCCTCGTCCACGAAGTACCGGTAGCGCTCCCGCGGGCTGTCCCCTGCGAGGAGTCCCTGCTCGCGGGCGTGGTTGACGGCCGCCACCAGCGGACGGGTGTACATCTCGCGGACGCGGATCTCCGCCCTGGCGAGCAGTTCGACCAGCGCGTCGTCCAAGTCGTTGAACAGGGCGGGAAACGCGGCCAGCGGATCTCCGTCCGCGGCACCCGCCGCGATCGCCCTGATCACGTGCTGGAAAGGGTATTCCTCCGGACGGGTCAGCCAGTCCTTGACGACCCCGGGCCGGGCGGATGCCGCGACGGACTTCTGCGGCCCGCCGGCGACCACGGCGAGAACGTGGTCGTCGAACGGCGCGAGCGGCGTGATCGTCTCACCGATCTCCGTGTCGTCGAACTCCGGATAGAGGTTGATCGCAGATCTCATTGCCGTCCTTCTGCACGCGATGTGAAGTACCCCCAAAAGGCGGGGCGGAATGGACCCTTGGGGGTTTCGATCCATTCCGCCCCACCCGCTTACACCGACCTACAGAGCACTCAGCAGGCGCTGGTGCACTTGGTGGTCGGGCAGAAGGCGACGCTGGCCGCCACCGTCACCGCGATGGAGACCGGCGTCGTGCCACCGGTCACGTCGGCCTCGCTCAGCTCGATGAGCTCCGCCTCGTCGTACGCCCCGAGAATGTCCTTCTCGTTCTGCATGATCGTTCCTTCCCCGTTACTCGAACAGATCGGTTGTCAGCAGGCGCTGGTGCACTTGATGGTGGGGCAGAAGGCGACGCTGGCCGCCACCGTCACCGCTATGGAGACCGGCGTGGTGCCACCGGTGACGTCGGCCTCGCTCAGCTCGATGAGCTCGGCCTCGTCGTACGCCCCGAGGATGTCCTTCTCGTTCTGCATGGAGTTCCCTCTCTCGCCGCTGACCACGGTCAGTTGCAGTTGGCCTGGCATTCCTTGGTGAGGGTGCACCAGCCGCCGTGGTTGCCCAGCGCGTCCGACAGCGAGAAGGTGTTCGTGGTGCACGCTCCGTAAGCGACGCCGTCGAAGTCCTGCTCTTCGATCTCCTCAAGGAGGGACAGGTCACCCTGGTACATGGCAGTTCTCCCTTGTGTGGTGGATGCGGGCGCCGAACTGCCGTTCGGCGCCTGCTCCGATCATGGGAGGCGGACGTTCGACCCCCGCATCGCCGACGAGGGAGAGCGCGCATCGGCCGCGCATAAGATCCGCATGCGCGGGGCGCACGGACCGCACCGGTGCCGTCAGGCGTCGCGGCGCCGCAGGGCCAGGTAGCCGGCGATCGCCGCGCACGCGGTCCACGCCGCGAGGACCGCGAGTCCGGACCACGCGTTCAGCACGTACTCGTCGGGCGCGTGCCGGTAGAGCACCAGCCCGCCGGCCTGGTCGGGCAGGAACTGCGCGACCTTGCCGACGCCGGGGATGTTCGTGAGGATCGTCGAGATCGTGAAGAAGAGCGGCACGAGGATGCCCATGGTGATCGCGGAGGAGCGCAGGAGGACGGCGACGCCCATGGAGAACAGGCAGAGCATGGTCGCGTAGAGCACCGCCCCGATCAGGGCCGGCAGCACGCCGTCGTCGGTGAGGGACACGCTCTCGTCGCCCATGGTCGCCTGGGCGAGGAGGAAACTGGTGACCGCGGCGACGACGGAGACCGCCAGGGCCGCGAGGCCGCCGGTGAGCAGCTTGGCCGCGTAGAAGACCCCGCGCCGGGGCACCGCGGCCAGTGAACTGCGGATCGTCCCGGACGAGTACTCACTGGTGACGACCAGCACGCCGAAGACCACGAGCCCGATCAGCCCCAGCCGCAGCCCGCTGAACCCGGCGGAGATCGGGTCGAAGGACGAAGGGGCCGGCTTGTGCGCGTACTGGTGCTGCACGACGGCTCCGGTGAGCACCGCGAAGGCGAGGCTGAGGCCGACGCAGACGGCAAGGCTCCACGGCACGGAACGCAGGGTGCGCGCCTTGGACCACTCGAAACCGACGGCCGCGCCCAGGTCGTTGCTCATCGCACTGCCTCCTGCTCCGCGCGGTACTCGACGGCATCCGCGGTGAACTGCATGAACGCCTCCTCCAGAGAGGCGGTCCTCGGGCTGACCTCGTAGACGGCGATCCGGTTCTCGGCGGCCAGAGTTCCCACCGTCCTCGGGTCGGTGCCCACCGCCTCCAGTGACCCGTCGGGCCCGGCGTCCACCTGGACGCCGCGAGCGGCCAGCAGGTCGCGCACACGTTCGGGCTCGGGCGTACGGATGAGGACGTAGGACCGGGAGTTGCTCGCGATGAAGTCCTCCACGGAGGTGTCGGCGAGGAGCCGGCCGCGGCCGATCACGACCAGGTGCCCGGCGGTCAGCGCCATCTCGCTCATCAGATGGCTGGAGACCAGGACCACACGGCCCTCGTCCGCCATGCGCTTGATCAGGTCGCGGATCCACTTCACGCCCTCCGGATCGAGGCCGTTGACCGGCTCGTCGAGCAGGAGCGCCTGCGGGTCGCCGAGGAGGGCGGCAGCGATGCCCAGACGCTGGGCCATGCCCAGCGACAGCCCCTTCGCCCGCTTGTCCGCGACACTCGCGAGTCCGACCATCTCCAGGAGTTCGTCGACCCGCCGCGGCGGCAGCCGGTTGCTGCGGGCCAGACCCGCCAGGTGTCCCCGCACGCTCCGGCCGCTGTGCACCGCGCGGGCGTCGAGCAGCGCGCCCACGGTGGTCAGGGGGCGGGGCAGGTCCTCGTAACGCCGGCCGTCGATGAGGACCTCGCCCGAGGTGGGACGGTCGAGACCGATCATCGCGCGGATCGTCGTCGACTTCCCGGCGCCGTTGGGCCCCAGGAAGCCGGTCACCCGTCCCGACTCCACACGGAAGCTCAGATCATCGACCGCCCGGGTCTTTCCATAACATTTCGTCAGCTCTCGCACTTCGATCATCACACTATGCCTCCCCTTGCTAACGTTCCGTACATGAGCATGGGTGCGGAAGGGCGCGGGCCGGTGCCCGGCTCCCCGTTCGGTCGCGCCGCGCCCGCCCCGGTGCCACGGCGGACCGCGGGGCGGGCCTCCCGGCGGCCGAAGCCGCCGGCGGCCCGTGGAATCAGCCCACCGTCACGAGCGGTCAGTCGGCCGGCCGCGCGGCACGCGCCGTCGCCGCGATGCGCTCCAGCGCCGCGGCGTGCCGCACGAACGCCTCCCGCCCCTTCGGGGTGAGCCGTGCGAGGGTGCGCCGGACACCCACAGCGGCCTGCTTTCGCACCTCGACGTACCCCTCGGCCGCGAGTGCCGACAACTGCTTGGACAGGGCGGAGTCGCTCGTGCCGATCGCGTCCCGGATGAATCCGAACTCGGTCCATCCCGCGGGTGCCAGCAGGGCGACGATCGTCAGCCGTGGGGCCGGGTGCAGGAAGGCGTCGAAGTCGGCGTCCATCAGTACCGCCGCTCCGCCCGGCGCCGCAGCCGCGCCTCGGCCGCCCTGCGGGCACGGGGCGCCGCCAGCAGGCACGCTCCGACCACCGCCGCGGCGGCGATGAGATGAGGCGTCGGCACCCCGCCGGAGGAGAGCGCCGCCGCCAGCCCCTGGAACACCGCGAACGCGGCGATCCCGCAGGCCACCCCCACCAGCGCGCCCCCGGTGCCCAGCCTGTTGCGGACCGGCGCACCGTGCGTGTGGCGGACCACGATCCAGGCCACCAGCAGCAGCCCCGGGAGCAGCACCGCGCCACCCCAGGGGTTGGGCAGGTCGAAGGACGCGAAGGAGACGAACAGCAGCAGCGCCGCCGTCAGGACGGAGGAACGTGACAGCTCGAACCGCAGTTCGGCCACACCGGACTGTTCCTGCCGTCTGCGGATGTCCTCGAGCGCGGCTCGCGCGTCGGCCGGCGTCACGGCCTGCCGATCGAAGGGGTTCGTGTCGTGTTTGTCGTCGGACGCCATCGGCCCTCGCATCCTCCTGAGGAGCACCTCTACTTTCCTAACGAGAAAGTAGCAGGTAGTTTCCCGACAGGAAAGTAGACTCCGCGCACACGTCCACAGCACAGGCAGACGGAAGGGGAGGGCCCGTGGAACCTTTGCTACTCGAGGGAGTGTCGAAGCGCTTTGGATCCCGACAGGCGCTGGATTCACTCACGTTGACCGTGAGACCTGGGGAGATATGCGGCTTCGTCGGCGGCAACGGAGCAGGCAAGACCACCGCCATGCGCATCGGCGTCGGGGTGCTCACGCCGGACCGCGGACAGGTGCTCTGGGGCGAGGCGCCGGTCGGGCGACAGGAGTCGGCACGGTTCGGCTACATGCCGGAAGAACGCGGGCTGTACCCCAAGATGACCGTGGCCCGGCAACTGATCTACTTCGGCGAGCTCCACGGGCTGTCCCATGCCGATGCCCGTGAGGCGATGGTCCGCTGGACGGAGCGGCTGCGGATCACCGAGCACCGCGACAAGCGGGTGAACACCCTCAGCCTGGGCAACCAGCAGCGCGTACAGCTGGCCGCCGCCCTGGTCCACGCTCCCGAAGTGCTCGTCCTCGACGAGCCGTTCTCGGGGCTCGACCCGCTCGCCGTCGACGACATGAGTGACGTCCTGCGCGAGAAGGCGGCGCAGGGCGTGCCCGTGCTCTTCTCCAGCCACCAGCTGGATCTGGTCGAGCAGCTCTGCGACCGGGTCTCGATCGTGCGCGCCGGACGCCACGTGGCCTCCGGGTCCCTCGAGGAGCTGCGGCCCGCGGAGGCGAGCGGCCAGGTGTACGTGGAGGTCGAGGGCGCCGGCGCGGACTGGCCCGCGGGCTGCGCCGCGGCGGCCGGATTCCGGGCGCACCAGCAGGGGGTCCTGGTCGATCTCGTCGTGGGCCGCACCGAGAACGACCTGCTGGTGGAGGCCGTGCGGCACGGCACGGTGCGGCAGATGCGGCGGCATGTGCCCGGCCTCGCCGAACTGTTCCGGGACCTGGTCGAACCGGTCGGGGACGCGCCGCCCGCGGGCTCCCCGGCCGCCGGCGCTCCGTCCCCGCAGAAGGCCCGTACCTCCGACCTGGACGAGGTGTCCGCATGAAGCGCCCCGGCTCCGAGCGGCACTCGCTGAACCCGACCCGCGTCCGCCTGGTCTATGTCCGGGAACTGCGGGCGCGGATGTACACCAGGGGCTATCTCGTCAGCCTGGTCCTGCTCTCCCTGGTCACGTTCGGCCTGGTGATCGGCTTCAACTTCATGGGGCGCAGCACCTCGGCCACCGTGACCGTCTGCGGCACTCCGGCAGCGTCGCTCGGCACCGCGCCGCCGGGGGTGCGGGTGACGTCGTGCGACGGCATGGCCGGGGCGCGCAAGCTGGTCGAGAGCAAGGACGCGGACGCGGCGGTGGTCGTCGCCGGAGGCCACGCGTCCCTCCTGACCCGCGCCGACACCAGCGATCAGGCGCGGGCGGGCGCCGACGCGCTGGCCAGGACCTGGGCAGGCCACCAGGCCCTGCTCCGGCAGGACGTGGACCTGGGACGGCTGGCACGGGACACCGCGGCCGCCGAGCCCACCACCGTGACGGTCGGCAAGTCCGTGGGCTCGCTCCAACTGGGCGCCGCGGCGAGCCTGATCATCGTGTTGTTCATGCAGATCGTCAATCAGGGGTCGGTGATCGCACAGGGCGTGGTCGAGGAGAAGTCCACCCGGGTGGTGGAGGTGCTGCTCGCCACGCTCACTCCGCTGGAACTGCTCGTGGGCAAGGTGTCCGGCATCGTCACGGCCGGCATGCTGCAGGTGGCCACGATGCTGGGCGCGGTGATGGGGGCGCAGTCGGTGATGTCCGAACAGACCACCGCGATGCCGGGGTTGCGGGCCCTGGCGGTGACGGTGCTCTGGTTCCTCCTGACCTTCGCCATGTTCGCCTCGCTGTACGCGGCGGCCGGATCGCTGGTGTCCAGGCCCGAGGACCTGCAGGGCGTGCTGACGCCGGTGATGCTGCTCGCCCTCGCGCCGGTCGGTGCGGCGACGGCGGCCGCCGCCCATCTCTCCGCGCCCTGGGTCTCGGTCGTGCAGTACATACCGCCCTTCTCCGGCCTGCTGATGCCGCTCAAGGCCTCGGTGGGCACGGCGACGGTGCAGGAGCAGCTCGTCTCCGCCGCCGTCCTGCTGGTGGTCACGGCCTGCTGCATGCTTCTGGCCGGGAGGATCTACCGCAACTCGGTGCTGAGGGTGGGTGCGCCGGTGCGGTGGCGCCAGGCACTGGCCGCCTGACCTGTGCTGTCCGTGATCGGCGGGGGACACGGGCCCGGTGGTGAACCGGCGGGCCCGGCCCCTGCCCGGCTCCACGAGCGGCCCGGCGCGGCCGCCTCATGAGGCGCGGCCCGGGGCCGCGGGGGCCGCGCGCCGCTGCCGCCTCTCACGCCGCCGCGGACAGCGTCCGCCGCTGCCCCGCCCGCCGTTCACCGCCGCGTCGGATCAGAGATCACCGCGAGCGTCCACGCGCGCGGCTCGGATCACGTCGAGCGGTGGCCTCGCCTCCCGCGCGGTGTTCCGCTCCGTGTCGTACCGCTCCCACAGCCCGTCCGACTCCTCGACGCTGTTCGCCGATGACAGCGGGGCATCCAGGCACGAGACGGGTTCGCTCGATCTCCGCCTCGCCCACGTCCCGGTCCGCCGTCCGGGGCGGTCTCCGATCCCGAGCGGCCGCATAACCCGCTTCGACGATCACCGGCGGCTGCCGACCGACGCGGGACCCCCCTGGCGTCATGTCGGTTTCCGGCTCGCCGCACATCCCACTCCCCCGTGCCGTCCGTTCGTCACGGACGCCGTCCCGTGCCTGGTCGAAGGCCGGCTCCTCAGGTTCATCCCGAAGTATGCGGATCTCGCGGGTCTCAGGCCCGGGGGTCGGGTCCGCTGCGCAGGAGGGCGAGTTCCCGGTTCATCTCGCCCAGGAAGCGGGCGACCACGCTCAGCTCCGCGGGGCTGAAGCGCTGCCGCGCGGCCTCGGTGCCGCGGGCCAGGGGCTGGAAGAAGTCCCGGGCGAGGCTCCTGGCCGCCTCCGCGTAGTGCAGATGGACGACGCGGCGGTCGTCGTCCGCCCGGACGCGCCGGATGTGCCCCGCCCGCTCCAGGCGGTCCAGGCAAGCGGTCATGGCACCGGAGGTGAGGTCGAGCCGCCTGCGCAGCCGCCCCGGCGTCATGGGCCCTTCCTCGGGGTCGGCGTCCAGGATCGCGACGAGGGCCTGGACGTCGGTGAGGTGGAGGCCCTGCGTCTGGGCGAACTCGTGGGCGATGCGGTTGAACTCGCCGTTGAGCCGGCGCAGAAGGACCGCGAAGGACTGCAACCCCGTGGGGTCGTCCCCCGGAAGAGACGGCGAGGCGTGTTCGGTCCCGTACATCGCCCCAGTATATGGTTACTCGATCATTGAGATACTTCACGACTGACTTACTTGGTCGCACCGGCATTCGAGGAGACGCATGAGAGCGACACCCGGCCGGACGCGGTGGCTCGTGCCGCTCGTCCTGCTGTTCGTCTGGCTCGGTGTGGGCGGAACGCTCGGGCCCTACGCCGGGAAACTGGGCGAGGTCGCCACCAACGACCAGTCCGCCTTCCTGCCGCAGAGCGCGGAATCGACCAAGGTGCTCAAGGCCCGCGAGGCGTTCGACCAGGCGGAGACGCTGCCCGCGATCGTCGTCTGGACGTCGGACGGGAAGCGGATCACGGACGACCGGCGCACGACCGCCACCCGGGCCGTCGGAGCGCTCGCCGGGCGGACCGGGATCGTCGGCGCGCCGTCGCCCGCCCTGCCCTCCGAGGACGGAAAGGCGTTGCAGGCCGTCGTCCAGCTGCGGCCGGACCTGGGCGACCGGTTGCCCGACGTGCTGGACACCGTGCGCGAGGCCGCGCGGAGCGTGCCGGGTACGACGGCAAAGATCGCGGGCCCGGCGGCGAGCCAGGCCGATCTGGGGGACGCGTTCGCGGGTATCGACGGGCTGCTGCTGGGCGTGGCGCTGGGCGCCGTACTGCTGATCCTGCTCCTGGTCTACCGGAGCGTCCTGCTGCCCTTCGTGATCATCCTCGGTGCGGTGTTCGCCCTCGGGCTGGCGTGCGCGGTCGTCTACGCGCTGGCCGACAACGACCTGGTCCGGGTGGACGGCCAGGTGCAGGGCATCCTCTCCATCCTCGTGATCGGCGCCGCCACCGACTACGCGCTGCTGCTGGCCGCGCGGTTCCGCGAGGAACTGGCGACGGGCCAGGACCGTGCCACGGCCGCGGTGGCGGCGGTGCGCAGGTCGTTCGGCGCGATCACCGCCAGTGCCGCCACCGTGGCGCTCGCGCTGCTGGCCCTGCTCGCCAGCGACCTCACCAACAACCGGGCGCTCGGGCCGGTCGGCGCCATCGGCATCGTCTGCGCCGTGCTCTCCACGCTCACGTTCCTGCCGGCCGTGCTGGCGCTGCTGGGCCGCACCGCCTACTGGCCGTCCCGACCGCGCGAGTCGGACGCCTCCGTGGAGGGGCACGGCGTGTGGCACCGCGTCGCCGGCAAGGTGGGCGCACGGCCGCGCGCGGTCTGGGTGGTGACCGCGCTCGGGCTCGCCGTGCTCGCGGCCTTCTCCCCCTCGCTGTCCGCGAAGGGCGTGCCCCTCGACGAGATCTTCGTGAACGACGCCCCGTCGGTCTCCGCGCAGAAGACGCTCGGCGAGCACTTCCCCGGCGGATCCGGCAACCCGGCCGTCATCATCGCCGACGCCGGCCGGGCCGCCCGGGTGACCGCCGCGGCGAAGGACACCGAGGGCGTGGCGTCGGCGGCCGCCGTCTCGGCGTCCGGGCGGCCCGGCGGCGGGGCGCCGAAGGTCGTGGACGGGCGGGTCCGCGTCGACGCCACCCTGGCGGCCGCGGCGGACAGCGACGCCGCGAAGCGGACGATCGAGCGGCTGCGCGCCCGGGTGCACGCGGTGCCCGGAGCCGACGCGCTGGTCGGCGGCTACACGGCCCAGCAGTACGACACCCAGCGGACCTCCGCCCGCGACCGCACCGTCATCGTGCCCGTCGTGCTGGGGATCATCCTGCTGATCCTCGTCCTGCTGCTGCGCTCCCTGCTGGTGCCGGTGCTGCTGGTGGCGACGGTGGCGCTCAACTTCCTGGCCACCCTGGGCGTTTCCTCGCTCGTGTTCAAGCACGTGTTCGGCTTCGGCGGCGCGGACGCGTCGGTGCCGCTGTACGGGTTCGTGTTCCTGGTGGCGCTGGGCGTCGACTACAACATCTTCCTGATGTCCCGGGTGCGCGAGGAGGCGCTCGTCCACGGCAACCGGCAGGGTGTGCTGCGCGGTCTGACCACGACCGGAGGGGTGATCACCTCGGCCGGGGTGGTGCTGGCCGCGACGTTCGCCGCCCTGACGGTGATCCCGCTGGCCTTCCTGGTGCAGATCGCCTTCATCGTGGCCTTCGGCGTCCTGCTGGACACTCTGGTGGTCCGCTCGCTGCTGGTCCCGGCCCTGGTGCTCGACATCGGCCCGCGGGCCTGGTGGCCCAGTGTCCTGCCGCGTGACGGCGCCGCTCCCGTGCCCGGTGCGCGCGAGGCGAACGGCGTGGAGGGCGCCGGGGTCTGAGGATGCGCGCTCCGGTGACCTGGACGAACCTGGGCAGGTAGGGCGACCAGGTGACGCGAGAGGTGACCATCGTTGATGTCCGCACAGCACGAGGACAGCGAGGACGACGACGTCCGGCACGCGTTCGGCGACGCCGTCAACATGACGGCCGGCGAGCTCGAGAAGTGGCTGGAGACCGACGAGTCGAAGAGCGTGGGGCAGAGTGACGGCGGCGAGAGCGTCGGACACGAGTCCGGACGCCGCATCGTCACGCTGCTGCGCACGAAGAAGGCGGATCTCGACGAGGACGACATCGCCCACATGCGCAAGGTGGTCGGCTACGTAAGACGCCACGTCGAACAGCGCCCCGGTGGCGACATCACCGACACCAGATGGCGCTGGTCACTCATGAACTGGGGTCACGATCCGAAGAAGTGACCGGCCGGCGGCCGGCGGGACCACCTGGGAGCTGGTGCTGGACGGCGCCGGCGCGGTACTGGCGTGCACACCGCGGGCACTGGAGCTGCTGGGCGGCGCGGGCACGGCCCCGAGCGGGCTCGACCTGCCCTCGCTCGTGACGGATCCCGCGGTGTGGGACCGCCTGGCCGGGGCCGCCGGCGCCGGCCGGGACGCCTGCGACCGGGTGACGATACGCCGCCCCGGCGGCGGCCGGGTGGACGTCGACGCGCAGGTGTCCGCGCTCACCGGGGACACCGGGGCGCGTTTCCTGGTCCGGCTGCTGCCCACGGAGGAGGCGGCACTCGAGGACGCGTGGGGGATGCGGGTGGCCCTGTCCGGCGGCGGACTGGCCGCGGCCGACCCGCGCGCGCAGCAGCGGCTGGATCTGCTGCACGGGGCCGCGGTGCGCATCGGCGGCTCCCTGGACGTGGTGCGCAACGCCAGGGAGGTCGTCGATCTGCTGGTGCCCGTCTTCGCCGACTACGGAGCGGTGGACCTGACCGAGGACGTGCCGGCCGGACGGGAGCCCGGGTCCTTCGACCGCGGGACACCGCTGCGCCGGGTCGCGGTCGCCGCCGCCTCGGGAACCTGGCCCGAGGACGTCTATGGTCTCGGCGAGCCGGCGTGCGCCGCCCGCGCCCGCCTGATGCCAGAGCCTGCGCCCCCTCGGCCCGCCCGCCCGTGCTACGGCGTGATGGGAGCAGCCTCCGGCAGACCGTCCCGGCCGGCCGTCAGGGGCGCGGCCTCCTCGTGACCGGCCGCGCGGAGGGTGTGCACGCCGATCATGCCGAAGGCGGTCAGCGCCGCGGCGACGGCGGCCGCCACACCGCAGACCAGGAACGCGGTGCCGAAGCCGCTGCCCAGGGCGTCCAGGGCGAGGGCGTGCGCCGCGGAGCCCGGGGCGCCGGGCGGCAGGCTGTTGACGGCGATGGGCCCGCCGGCCTCGGCGATCCCGCGTGCCGCCGTCGCCTGCCCGACCGACAGGCCGGCACCGGGGAGGTTCGCCGTGAAGGCCGTCCCGGCGTTGCTGAGGGCGACCGCGCCGACGACGACGGGGCCGAGGGCGAAGCCGAGGTCGCGCAGCATGTTGGTGGTGGCGCTGGCCATGCCGGCCAGATGCGGGTGCACGCTGTTCAGGGCCACCGCGGTCACCGAGCTGACGGTGAGGGCGAAGCCGACGCCGATCAGCAGGGCGGGGGTGACGAAGGCGCCGAGTCCCTGGTCGGTGACGTCCAGCCGGGTGAACAGCAGGCAGCCGACCGCCATCAGCGCGAATCCGGTGGTCAGCAGCCAGGAGGCGGCGACCCGGTGCAGGAGCCGCGAGACGACCGGGATCAGCAGGAAAGCGGGGCCCTGGAGGAGCAGGAAGAGGATCCCGACCCGGATCGGATCCTGGTGCTGCACGGGCCCCAGCCACATGCTCGTCGCGAAGCAGGCGCCGAGGAAGGCGAGCATGCCGATGACCGCGACGACGGACGACACGGTGAAGGCCCGGTTGCGGAACAGCTTCAGGTCGAAGATCGGTGACTCGGCGCCCAGTTCGACCACGACGAACCCGGCGAGGAAGCAGCCGCCGAGGGCGAAGGCGAGCAGGACGGGCAGGGTGGTCCAGCCGGACTCGGGCCCCTCGACGGCGCCGTACAGCACCAGGATCAGTCCGGCGGCGAAGGTGATCTGGCCGGGTACGTCGAGCCTGCGGCCCGCGGGTGCCTTCGACTCGGTGACCAGGGTCAGGGTGAGCACCATGCTGACCAGGGCGAGTCCGACGAGCACCCAGAAGGAGCCGCGCCACGATCCGATCCCGGCGAACATGCCGCCGAGCAGCGGTGAGACGGCGGCACCGGCGGACAGGAAACCGCTCCAGACCGCCACCGCGTGCGCCCGTTGCCGCGCGGTGCGGGTGACCGCCATGATCGCGGTGAGGGAGCCGGGGAACATCGCGCCGGCGCCCAGTCCGCTCACGGCCGCGCCGATCCACAGCACCTGGACGCTGGGGGCCACGGCGGAGACGGCGCTGCCCGCGGCGACCAGGCCCGTGCCGGCCGCGACCAGCCGGCGCCGTCCGAAGAGGTCGCCGAGGACACCGAAGGTGAACTCGAAGCAGACCACGGCGATCATGAACGCGGCGGTGACCCAGGTGAGCTGGGAACCGTGGGTGTGCAGGTCCTCCTGGAAGAGCCCGTTCAGCGAGGCCGGCAGCGCGTTCGCGACCTGGGCCACGAAGACCGCGCCGCAGGCGGCAGCCAGTGTTCCCGCGTAGCCCGGTGTCCGGGCGGCCCCCGCGGTCGGGCCCTGGGACGTCGTCGTCCCGTTGTCGAGCGTCATTGCTGTTCTCCCTGGCTGGGAAGGACGGGCGTCCCGGAACGCGAGCCACGGGACGTGGAAGGCCCGGGCTCGGCGCGTGGTGGGGGGAGGGCACGGCGCGAGTCGGGCGGCGATGCCGTGGAGAATGACACTCGCTTTACGGCACGTCAATGATTCGTGCACAATCTAAAGTGAACGTTCTGCCTGTCGAGACGCGCCGCCCGCCGGTTCAGTCCAGCGCGGCCAGGTCCGCCTCCAGCGCGTGCGCCGCCGCCTCCAGGGCGGAGACCAGGGAACGGAGGCGCTGCGGGTCGTAACGCACGCTGGGCATCGACAGCGACAGACCGGCCAGCGCGGCGCCGTCCTGATCGCGCACCGGCACGCCGACGGCGACCAGGCCCCGCTCGGACCGCTCCTGGTTGACGGCGAACCCCGTGCGGCGCAGCCGTTCCAGCTCCGTCCGCAGTCGGGCGAGGTCCGGGCGGTCGGCCGGGCGGTCGTGGTAGCGCTCGGCGGCGTAGACCTCCTGGAGTTCCGCGTCGGAGAGGTCGGCGAGCAGCAGCAGTCCGGCCGTCGTGCGGTGGGCCGGGAAGACCATGCCCTCCCGGGAGCCGACCCGCAGGGCCTGCCGGCACTCGACGCTCGCGATGAACCGGGCCGTGTCCCCGGTGCGCACGATCAGGTTCGTGGTCTCGTCCAGCAGATCGACGACCCGGTGCAGATGGGGCAGCGCCGCCGCACGCAGCCGGGACACGAGGGACTGGGAGTGCGCGGCGAGTTCCAGCACCGGGCCCGCGCGGTAGACACGGTCCTCGCCCCGCACGGCGAAGTCGCGGTAGACGAGCATCGCCAGCAGCCGATGGGCGGTGGACCTGGCGACGCCCAGCCGCTCGGCGATCTCCGACACGGTCGCGCCGCCCTCCATCTGCAGGATGGTCGCCGCCCGCAGCGCGTGGTCCACGCTGGCGATGGGGTACGGCGGCGGCGTCTTGAGCGGCTTGTCCATGGGATTCTCCAATGGTTCTGCTCTCCAGAATCTACATGTTCTCCTGACAGACAGGGTGCACGCTGCGAGATGTGACTCAGTCCTCCATCGCCCAAGACATCGCGAAGGGTTCCCCGGTCCGGCTCCAGGCCGTGTCCGCCGAGGGGCAGCCCGAGGTCACCCCGGCGCTCGAAGAGCTGTACCGGGGTTTCGAGCGGGAACTGCTCGTCCCGCTGTGGACCGAGATCGGCGACCTGATGCCGGCCCACCCGCGTTCGCGCGCCGTGCCGCACCTGTGGCGCTGGGAGCGGCTGCGGGAGCTGGCGGCCCGGGCCGGCGACCTGGTCCCGGTCGGCCGCGGCGGGGAACGGCGGGCCATCGCGCTGGCCAACCCCTCGCTCGGCGGGCGGCCGTTCGCCACCCCGACGCTGTGGGCGGCCATCCAGTTCCTCATGCCCGGCGAGGACGCCCCGGAGCACCGGCACACCCAGCACGCCTTCCGGTTCGTGGTCGAGGGCTCGGGAGTGTGGACGGTCGTCGGCGGCGACCCGGTGCCGATGAACCGCGGTGACTTCCTGCCGCAGGCGGGCTGGAACTGGCACGCCCACCACAACGCCACCAGCGAGCCGATGGCGTGGATCGACGGCCTGGACATCCCGTTCCAGTACGTCAGCGAGGCGCAGTTCTTCGAGTTCGGCCGGGACGAGATCGGCGACGCCGAGCGGATCACGCCCGACCGCTCGCGCTCCGAGCGGCTGTGGGGCCACCCCGGCCTGCGCCCGCTGTCGGCCGCCCCGGCCACGCCGGGCAGCCCGCTGCTGTCCTACAAGTGGGAGTACACCGACGCGGCCCTGCGCGACCAGCTGCTGCTGGAGAAGGAGGGCTACGGCGGCACCGTCGAGCCCGGCCACGCCGCGGTGCGCTACGCCAACCCGCACGACGGCGCCGACGTACTGCCGACCGTCCGCGCCGAGTTCCACCGCGTCGCCCGCGGCGCCGAGACCGCGCCGGTGCGCGAGACCGGTTCCTCGGTCTACCAGGTCTTCGACGGCTCCGGCGTGGTGACCGTCGGCAGGAAGTCCTGGACGGTCGGCCGCGGCGACCTGTTCGTCGTCCCGTCCTGGGAGCCGTTCTCCGCCCGTTCGGAGGCCGGTACGACCGACTCCGACGCGGGCGCCCTCGACCTCTTCCGCTTCTCCGACGCGCCCGTCTTCGAGGCGCTCAAGCTCGACCGCACCCAGAAGGACGCCTGAACATGAAGCTCGCCACCATCCGCACCGCCGACGGCACCCGCGCGGTCCGCCTCGACGGCGACGTCCACGTCGACCTCGGCCACGCCGACCTGGGCGAGCTGTTCGCCGAGGACGGCTGGCGGGAGAGGGCCGCCGCCGCGACCGGCACCGAGTACCCGGTCGCGGGCGCCGACTTCGCGCCGGTGGTCCCGAACCCCTCCAAGGTCGTCTGCGTCGGCCACAACTACACCAACCACATCAAGGAGATGGGCCGCGAGCTGCCGACCCACCCCACCCTCTTCCCGAAGTTCGCCGACACCCTGCTGGGCGCGAACGACGACATCGTCAAGCCGGCCGAGACCGACGCGCTCGACTGGGAGGTCGAGCTGACCGTGGTGATCGGCAAGGAGGTGCGCCGCGCCGACGAGCAGCAGGCCGCCGACGCCATCGCCGGCTTCACCGTCATGAACGACATCTCGGTGCGCGACTGGCAGTTCCGCACCATCGAGTGGACCCAGGGCAAGATCTGGGAGGCCTCCACCCCGGTCGGCCCCTACGTCGTCACCCCCGACGAGGTCGGCGGCGTCCGCCCCGCGCTCGAGGTCAGGACGGTCGTCGACGGCCAGGTGATGCAGCGGGACGACACCGGCACGCTGCTGTTCGACCCGGTCTTCCTGGTCCAGTACATATCCACCGTCATCACCCTGCGCCCCGGCGACATCATCGCCACCGGCACCCCGGCCGGCGTGGGCAACGCCCGCGACCCCAAGGTCTTCCTGCTCCCCGGGCAGACCGTGGTCACCGACATCGGCGGCCTGGGCGCCTGCGCCAACAAGGTGGTCGAGGGATGACCGTCGGCACCCGCACGCCCGCCGACGCCCGCGAATGGGCCCGCACGGGAACGGAGTTGCTGCTCGACGCCGCGGCGGGCCTCGACGAGCCGGCCTTCCGCGCCGCCAGCGCGCTGCCCGGGTGGAGCCGCGGGAACCTGGTGGCGCACGTCGCCGCCAACGCCGACGCCCTGGGCCATCTGGTGCACTGGGCGGCCACCGGCGAGGAGACCCCGATGTACGCCTCGGCCGAGGAGCGCGCCGCCGGGATCGCCCGGGGAGCCACCCTGTCGGCCGGCGAGCTCCGCTCCTGGCTGACGGCCTCCGCGGACAAGCTCGCGGCGGGCCTCGACGGTCTCACCGAGGAGCAGTGGCACCGCGAGGTCGTCACCGCTCAGGGCCGTACCGTCCCCGCCACCGAGCTGCCCTGGATGCGCGCCCGCGAGGTGTGCGTCCACGCCGTCGACCTCGGCACCGGCGTCGTCGCCTTCGCCGACCTGCCGAGGGGTTTCCTGGCCGCCCTGGTGGAGGAGATCCGTGCCAGGCGTGGGCTGACCGAGCTGCCCGACGGCCCGCTGCCCGAGGTCGCCGCCTGGCTGGCCGGCCGTCCGCACTCGCTCGCCGACGCCCCCGGGCTCGGCCCGTGGCTCTGAAGGAGTGGGAGTCCATGTCCAACCCTGATGTGATCGTCGTCGGTGGCGGTATCGGCGGCCTCGGCGTCGCGTTCTCGCTGACCCGGCAGGGCCTGCGCGTCCGCCTGCTGGAGAGCGCCCCCGCCTTCGGCGAGGTCGGCGCCGGCATCCAGCTCGCCCCCAACTGCACCCGCATCCTCGACGACTACGGCCTGCTGGACGAGGCCAAGAGCCTGGGCGTCGTCCCGGACTCGATGGTCATGCGCGACGCCGTCGACGGCGACGAACTGACCCGGCTCGACCTGCGGGACCTGGAGCGGCGCTACGGCTACCCGTACCTGGTCATCCACCGCAGCGACCTGCACGGCCTGCTGCTGCGCGCCTGCGAGCGCGCCGGCGTCGAGCTGGTCAACGACGCCAGGGTCACCTCGTACGAGAACACGGACGGCGGCGCCCGGGTGACCCTCGCCTCCGGCGCGACCCACGAGGCGGGCATGGTGATCGCGGCCGACGGCCTGCACTCCCCCGCCCGCAAGCTGTTCGTCGACGACCAGCCCGTCTCCTCCGCGTACGTCGCCTACCGGGGCACCGTCCCCGCCGAGCAGCCCCGGGTGAAGTCCGTCGACCTCAGCGAGGTCGTGGTGTACGTCGGCCCCCGGTGCCACTTCGTCCACTACGGCCTGCGCGGCGGCGAGATGCTCAACCAGGTCGCGGTCTTCGAGTCGCCCAGGGCGCTCGCCGGCCAGGAGGACTGGGGCACGCCCGACGAACTCGACGCCGCCTTCGCCGGCACCTGCGGCTTCGTCCGGGACGGCCTGCCGTTCATGTGGCGGGACAAGTGGTGGCGGATGTTCGACCGCGACCCGGTCATGAACTGGGTGCACGGCCGGATCGCCCTGCTCGGCGACTCCGCGCATCCGCCGCTGCAGTACATCGCGCAGGGCGCGATCATGGCCATCGAGGACGGCTGGGTGCTGGGCGAGCACGTCGCCCGCAACCGCGCCGCGGACGGCACGGTCGGCTGGACCGCCGCGCTCGCCGCCTACGAGGCCGTCCGTCCCGAGCACTGCCGCCGGGTGCTGACCACGTCCCGCAAGTGGGGCGAGCTGTGGCACCTCGACGGTGCCGCCCGCGAGCAGCGCAACGTGCTGCTGCGCGCCCGCGACACCTACGACTACGCGTTCACCGACTGGCTGTACGGGCCCACCGCGCTGACCCCGGACGAGGAGCCGGAGATGTTCACGCCGCTCCCGCTGTCGTCGGCGGCCGCCGGGGAAGCGGTCCTCGCGGGTGGCGCGGCATGAGTGACGCGTACCTCTACGCGGCGGTCCGCACCCCGTTCGGCAGGTTCGGCGGAGCCCTGGCCGGGGTGCGGCCGGACGACCTCGCCGCGACCGCGCTGACCGGTCTGCTGGCCAAGGCTCCCGATCTGGACCGCGCCGCCGTCGGCGACGTGGTGTGGGGCAACGCCAACGGCGCCGGCGAGGACAACCGCAACGTCGGACGGATGGCGGTGCTGCTGGCCGGTCTGCCGGTGAGCGTGCCCGCCACCACGGTGAACCGGCTGTGCGGGTCGAGTCTGGACGCGGCGATCATCGCCTCGCGCACCCTGGAGTCGGGTGACGCGGACATCGTCGTGGCCGGCGGCGTGGAGTCCATGACCCGTGCGCCCTGGGTGCTGCCCAAGCCGGACCGCGCCTTCCCCGCCCGCGACGTCACGGCCGTCTCCACGACCCTCGGCTGGCGGCTGGTCAACCCCGCGATGCCAAAGGAGTGGACGGTCTCCCTCGGCGAGAGCAACGAGCTGCTCCAGGAGAGGTTCGCGATCTCGCGTGAGCGCCAGGACGAGTTCGCGGTGCGCTCGCACCGGCTCGCGGCCGCCGCCTGGGACGACGGCTTCTACGACGACCTGGTCCTCCCGGTGGACGGCCTCGCCCGCGATGAGGGCATCCGCCCCGGCACCTCCGCCGAGAAGCTGGCCGGCCTCAAGCCGTCGTTCCGGCCGGACGGGACGATCACCGCCGGCAACGCCTCCCCGCTGAGCGACGGGGCCTCGGCGGTGCTCCTGGGCACCGCCGCGGCGGAACGCCGGATCGGGCTGGCCCCCGTCGCCCGCGTCGCCGGGCGCGGGGTGCACGGGGTCGAACCGCGGATGTTCGGCTTCGCCCCGGTGGAGGCGGCCGAGAAGGCGCTGCGCCGGGCCGGCATCGGCTGGGGCGACGTCGGCGCGGTCGAGCTGAACGAGGCGTTCGCGGTGCAGTCGCTGGCCTGCGTGGACGCCTGGGGCGTCGCCCCGGAGATCGTCAACACCCGGGGCGGCGCCATCGCCCTCGGGCATCCGCTGGGCGCCTCGGGCGGCCGGCTGCTGGGCACCCTCGCGAAGGTGCTGCGCGAGCGGCGCGAACGCTGGGGCGTCGCGGCCATCTGCATCGGCGTGGGCCAGGCCCTCGCGGTGGTGCTGGAGAACGTGACCGGCGAGGTGAGCGGCCGATGAGCGTGACCATCGCCGGGACGGCCGACGAGGCCGTGGCGGGCGTCGCGGACGGCTCGACGGTCCTGGTGGGCGGATTCGGCCTGGCGGGCATGCCGTTCGACCTGATCGACGCGCTGATCCGGCAGGGGGCCGGCGACCTGACCGTGGTGTCCAACAACGCCGGGAACGGCGAGGTGGGCCTCGCCGCGCTGCTCAAGGCGGGCCGGGTGCGCAAGGTGATCTGCTCCTTCCCGCGGCAGAGCGACTCGTACGTCTTCGACGAGCTGTACCGGGCCGGCCGGGTGGAGCTGGAGGTGGTGCCGCAGGGCACCCTGGCCGAGCGCATGCGGGCCGCCGGAGCGGGGATCGGCGCCTTCTACAGCCCCGTCGGCGCGGGCACCCCGCTGGCCGAGGGCAAGGAGGTCCGGGAGATCGACGGGCGCGCCCACGTCCTGGAGCATCCGATCAAGGGGGACGTCGCGCTGATCTCCGCGCACCGGGCGGACACCGCGGGCAACCTCGTGTACCGCAAGACCGCCCGCAACTTCGGCCCCGTCATGGCCACCGCGGCCCGCACGGTCGTCGCCCAGGTAACCGGCATCGTGCCCGCAGGGGAGATCGACCCGGAGACCGTGGTGACCCCCGGCATCTACGTCGACCGTCTGGTACGGGCCGAGGCCCGCCGGCTCACCGTGCAAGGAGCCCGCTGATGACCGCCGTGAACGAGACGCCCCGCACCGGCCCCGTGGAACACACCGGCCGGGGCCCGCTCGGCACCGACGAGCTGGCGGCCCGGGTCGCCCGTGACATCCCGCCGGGCTCCTACGTCAACCTGGGCATCGGGCAGCCGACCCGGGTCGCCGAGCATCTGCCGGCGGACGCGGGGATCGTGCTGCACACCGAGAACGGCATGCTCGGCATGGGTCCGGCCGCGGTGGGCGACGAGGCGGACCCCGACCTCACTAACGCCGGGAAGGTCCCGGTGACCGAGCTGCCCGGGGCGGCTTACTTCCACCACGCCGACTCGTTCGCGATGATGCGCGGCGGCCATCTGGACGTGTGCGTGCTCGGGGCCTTCCAGGTCTCGGCACACGGCGACCTGGCCAACTGGCACACCGGTGACCCCGGAGCGATCCCCGCCGTGGGCGGTGCGATGGACCTCGCCGTGGGAGCACGCCGGGTCATGGTGATGATGAGGCTGTTCACGCGGGACGGCGCCGCCAAGCTCGTCCCCGCGTGCACCTACCCGCTCACCAGCACCGCCTGCGTCAGCCAGGTCTACACCGACCACGGCGTGTTCGTCCCCGGCCCGGACGGCGTCCGGGTCCTGGAGACGTACGGCATCACGGTCGCGGAGCTGCGCGAACGGCTCCCCGTCGAGCTGCTGGGGTGAGCCCGCCGAGGGGCCGCCGACCGGGCGGCCGCTCGGGGGCGACCCCTCGGCGAAACATGAACTAAATGCATTTGACATCATGTAAATCATTCACTTGTCCGATGAAGGACACGCCCAGTTCACTGAGGTCATGACCACCCCACCCACCTCCGGCATCGACCTCTTCGCCGACGAGGTCGTGCTCGACCCGTATCCCGTCTACGCCGAACTGCGGGAACTGGGCGCCGTCGTCCACCTCCCGCACAACGACGTCCACGTCCTCACCCGGTACGACGCCATCCGCGCCGCGCTCGCCGACTGGGAGTCGTTCTCCTCGACGTCCATCGCGTTCAACCCGATGGCCGACGAGGCGCTGACCGGCACCTCGCTCGCGTCGGACCCGCCGGCGCACACCCAGCTGCGCGCCGCGCTCACCGAGAACCTCTCACCTCGCGCGCTGCGCGGTCTGAAGGGCCGGATCGAGACCAAGGCGGACGCCCTGGTCGCCGAACTCGCCGGGAAGGGCTCCTTCGAGGCGATCGACGCCCTCGCCCGGGCGTTCCCGCTGGAGGTCGTCGCCGACCTGATCGGCTTCACCGGCCACGCGCGCGACAACATGCTCCGCTGGGGACAGGCCGCCATGCAGGTCCTCGGCCCGATGAACCAGCGCACGGCGGAGAACTTCCCGATCGCCGGTGAGCTGTACGCCTGGTGCTCCCAGGTCAGGGCCGACGACCTGGCGGAGGGGTCCGTGGGCCGGGGCATCTTCGACGCCGAGACCCGTGGCGCCATCCCGCCGGACACGGCCGGGCACATCATCCACCAGTACCTCGGGGCGGGCGTCGACACCACCATCGCGGCGATCGGCAACATCGTCGCCCTCTTCGCCCACCACCCCGACCAGCTCGCCCTGGTCCGCGAACACCCCTCGCTGGCCCCCGCGGCGTTCAACGAGGCACTGCGCTTCTGGGCTCCCGTCCACGCCTGGGGCCGACGCGTCACGAAGGACGTCACGATCGACGGGGCCGTGGTCCCGGCGGGCGCGAAGGTCGCGATCCTGTTCGGCGCCGGCAACCGCGACCCCCGGCACTACGACGACCCGGATGCCTTCCTGGTCGAGCGCAATCCGGTCGACCATCTCTCGTTCGGCTACGGCCCGCACGGCTGCGCGGGTCAGGGGCTGGCGCGCCTGGAGGCCCACGCCGTGATCGACGCGCTCGCCCGGCGCGTGGGGCGTCTGGTCCTCGGGCCCGAGACCCGTGTTCCCAGCAATATCACCCGGAGCATCGACACGCTCCCCGTCCTGGAGGTGATCCCCGCATGAGGATCGTTCTCGACCGCCCCCGCTGCGAGGGCCACGGCCTGTGCGAGGAGGCCGCCCCGCGGCTCATGCACCTCGACGACGCCGGTGAACTCGTGCTCGACCGCGAGCAGGTCGACGAGGGCGACGCCGCCCTGGCGAACGCCGCCGTCCGCGTGTGCCCGGTCGCCGCGCTGAGGATCGGGTGAGCGCCGGCGCGCCGGAGCGGGTGGTCGTCGTCGGCCACGGGATCGCCGGACTGACCGCGGCCCACTCGCTCCGCGAGGCCGGCTTCGACGGCGAGCTGACGGTCGTCGGTGACGAACCGCACCCGGCCTACAGCCGCCCGGCCCTGTCGAAGGCGCTCCTGCTCGACGCCGGCGACCTGTCCGCGCACGAGCTGGCCCCGGCCGGCCATGGAGCCACCGAACTGCTCGGGGTGCGTGCGACCCGCCTCGACACCGACCGCCGGCTGGTCTCGCTCGACGACGGCACGGAGCTGCCGTACGACCGTCTCGTGCTCGCCACCGGTTCCCGGGCGCGGCGGCTGTCCGGGCTGCCCGACGAGCTGACCCTGCGCGGGCTCGACGACGCGCTGTCGCTGCGCGCCCGGCTGGCGGACCGGCCGTCGGTCGTCGTGATCGGCGGCGGCCCGCTCGGCATGGAGATCGCCTCGGGTTGCCTGGCCTCCGGCTGCCGGGTCACCCTCGTCTCCCAGGGGCTGCCGCTGGTCGCCCAGCTCGGCCCGTACCTCGCCGGCGTCTTCGTGAAGGCCGCCCTGGACGCGGGACTCACCGTCGTCGAGACCGGCTCGGCACACGTCGAGGGGTTCCCCGGGAACGCCCGGGTCGTCCTCGACGAGGGCGCGGTCCTGGAGGCGGAGGTCCTGGTGAGCGCCGTGGGCGACGTGCCCAACACCGAGTGGCTCGCGGGCTCGGGCCTCGCGGCGCAGGGGCCCCTCCCGGTCGACTCGCGCGGGCTGGTCCGTCCCGGTATCGCGGCGGTCGGCGACCTCGCGGCCTTCCCGACGCCGTACGGGCTGCGCCGCGTCCCCTTCTGGAGCAGTGCGATCGAGCAGGCGAAGACCGCCGCGCGGGCGCTCGTACAGGGCGACGCGGCGCCGCCGCTCCGGTTCGAGCCGTACTTCTGGACCGAGCAGTTCGGGCTGAGCCTGAAGGCGGTGGGCCATCTGCCGCTGCCGGGGGAACCGGAGTACGTCGACGGCGGTCCCGGTGGCGGCCCCGCCCTGCTGCGCTGGTCGCGGGAGGACGGCACGGGCGCCGCCGCCGCGCTCGACTACCGCATACCGATCCCCCGGCTCCGCAGGATGGCCCGGGCGTCCGCGTAGGGTTCCGGCATGGGCGACGACGGAGAGGGCACCGCGGCTTCGGGTCTCGACCGGCTGGCCTCGGTCAACCTCAATCTGCTGGTGCCCCTCCTCGCCCTCCTGGAGGAGCGTTCGGTGACCAGGGCGGCGGAGCGCGTCGGGCTGTCGCAGCCGGCGATGAGCCACGCCCTGACCAGGATGCGGCGGCTGCTCGGTGACGACCTCGTCGTCCGGCAGGGCACCGGCGTCACGCTGACCCCGCGGGGGCTGGAGCTGATCGCACCGCTGCGCAGCGCCCTGCGGCAGACGGCGGACGTCGTCAACTTCCCCTCCTTCGATCCCGCGAAGGACCGGCGGGTCGTCACGGTCGCGCTGACGACCAGCACGGCGTTCGTGGTCGGCCCCCGGCTGGCGCGGCTGGTCGAGGAGCGCGCCCCGCACGCCACGCTGCGGCTGCGCACGTTCACCGTGCCGGCCGAGGCCACGTTCACCGACAACGGCGTCGACGTGGTGCTGCTCTCCGAGGGGCACTTCTCGCCGTACCCGCGCGAGCGGCTGTACGACGACCGCTGTGTGGTGGTGGCGGGGCCGGACACGCCGCCCGAGGCGAGCGCGCTCGACCTGCTGAGCACCCTGCCGCACGTCGTGGTCGACACCGACCGGCGGGTCTTCCCCTACCCGGTGCTGGAGGACCACAAAATCCCCTACCGCGTCGGCCGGCTGAGCTCCGACTTCCTGCTGGTCCCCTACCTGGTGGCGACCGCGGGCGGTGTCGCGCTGCTCCGCCACCGCGTGGCCGCGGCCATGCGGGCACTGACCGGCCTGCGGATCGAGGAGTTCCCGTTCCCGGTTCCCGGACTCGGGATCGACATGGTCTGGAACCCCCGGCTGACCGATCAGTACTTCGTCGAATGGCTGCGGGCGCTGCTGTTCGACGTCGTGACGGACCTCTGACACCGGCCGGCGCCCGGCATCGGGGCCGCCCGGCCTCAGGTCAGCAGCCGCACCCAGCTCGCGCCCAGCTCCTCGATCATCTGCTCCCGTGTGAGCTTCCAGTCGGCCCGCTCCCCGTGCTGGGCGACGAAGTCGAGCTGGGCCATCGCCAGCACGCCCCGGAAGTGACGCTGGTGCGGCTCCAGGCGCCCGGCCGCCGTCAGTCCGTCCTCGATGTCGCTGATGGCCTCCTCGAGCCACCGCTCGACCAGGTCGGTGAGTTCCGGGTCGACCACGGCGGCGTCCCGGCCGATACGGATGATCGGCCGGATCGCGGGCCAGCTGTCGGCGGTGCGCCGCAGCCACGCCATGATCGCCTCGGGCGTCCCCTCGGTGACGGTGGCCACCAGGTCCCGTGCCGTGGAGCCGTGCTCGGGTGAACGCACGCGCTGGAGCGCCTCGTTGAGCTGCTCGTCGATGAGCGCCTTCATCAGTTCGCTGCGGGAGGCGAAGTACGCGTAGAAGGTGACCCGCGTGGTGCCCGCCGCGGTCGCGATGTCGTCGACCTTGGTGGCGGCGTACCCCTTGGTCTTGAACAGCTCGAGTCCCGATTCCAGCAGCAGCCGGCGCGTCATCTGTTTCTGCGCCGCACGAAGGTTCGCCATGCCCGGATTCTATCGCCGCGACTGTACGCCGAGCACACAAAACGACTCTACGCAATGCATGTCGTTCATTATTTTTTCTTTGCGTCAGTTTCATTGACTCGATGTAAAGCGAATGGATACCGTGCCCATGCCACCGGGTGCTGCGCACCCACCCCGGACACGTGAGGCAGGCATGAGCGTCAAGAGCAACACCGTGAACACCGTCCTCGGCGCGGTGCCGGCCGAGGAGCTGGGAGTCGTCTCGGTCCACGAGGCGCTGCTCTCGGTGACTCCGGGCGCCGAGCACGCCTTCGACATCACCATCGACCGCGCCGAGATCTTCGAGACCCTCGCCGCGAAGCTGACGGACTTCCGCACCCACGGCGGCGGCACGATCGTCGACAGCACCGGCATGTTCCACGGCCGCGACGTCCGGCTGTACGAGGCCCTGTCCCGCACCACCGGCGTGCACATCGTCGCCTCGACCGGCCAGGGCCCGGAGGAGATGCTCGGCGGCTACTTCCTCACCCCGCAGACCAACCCGCCCACGCCGTGGCCGGCCGACAAGTTCGCCGACCTCTTCAGCAAGGAGGTCACCGAGGGCATGGTGGTCCCCCGGGTGGAACGGCGCGGCGCCGCCGGCCTGGTGGCCACCGCGGTGACCGCCACGGGCATGACCGCGACCGACGAGAGCCTGCTGCGCGGCGCGGCCCGGACCGCCCTGGGCACCGGTGTCGCGGTCTCCTTCCGGCACGGCGCCGACGCCGTCCGCGAGCTCGGTGTCGTGCTGGACGAGAAGCTGCCGGCCGACCGCGTCGTCGTCGGCGGCCTCGACCGCACGGACGCCGTCGCCGCCGGCACTCCCATGGAGATCGCCCGCCTCGGCGCCCACGTCGCGCTCGACCACGTGGGCACGCGGGACGCGGACCACGTCACCGACGCCGAGCGCGCTGTACTGGTCGCCGACCTCGTCCGGGCCGGCTTCGGCGACCGGGTCCTGCTCTCCGGCAGCGCGACCGGGGTGGCGAAGGGCCATCCCGGCAACGACCTGCCCTACAGCCACGTCCTGACCACCTTCGTCCCGCTCCTGACGGCACAGGGCCTCAGCGACGAGGACACGCGGCGGATTCTCGTCGGGAACCCGCGCGACCTGCTGTCGGCGCGCTGAGCCCGCGCCCACCCCGAACGCCCGTCAAGTCCCCTTTTCTCGTAGGTGAGTTCTTTGTCGAGAGTGAACACCGTCCTGGGGCCGGTCCCGGCCGAGGAGCTGGGTCTCGTGGCCGTCCACGAGCACATCGGATACGGCATGCCCGGCTCCGAGCTGGACACCAAGTGGTGGAAGTCCCCCGAGCAGCGGTACGAGGAGACCGTCCCCAAGCTGCGCAAATTCCACGAGTACGGCGGCGGTACCTTCGTCGACGCGACCGGCATCTGCAACGGCCGCGACGTCGACTACTACCGGTCGCTGTCCGCCAAAACCGGCGTGCACATCGTCGCCTGCACCGGTTTCGTCGGCGGCGACACCGCCCTGCCGCACTTCGCGCGGGCGAGCGTCGACTACCTGATGCGGCAGTTCGTCCACGAGATCACCGTCGGCGTCGGCGGCACCGGCGCGCTCGCCGGTGTCATCAAGGTCGGCGTGAGCCGCGGCGGCCGTATGACGGAGCTGGACAAGCGCATCTACCGCGCCGCCGCCCGCGCCTCGCTCGCCACGGGCGTGCCGATCCTGACCCACCTGGCGATCGACGCCGAGAACGCGATCGCGATCTTCGCGGAGGAGGGTCTGCCGCTGCACCGCGTGCTCTTCGGGCACGTCGACGACGGCGTGAACGCCGACAAGACGCGGGACGTGTGGATCGCGGAGCAGGGCGGCCGTATCGGCTTCGACACCTTCGGCTACGAGACCGAGCTGCCCGACCCGCCGTTCTGGGCCCGCCCCCGCAAGGAACGCCTCGACCACTTCCTGCGGTTCATCGGCGACGGCCGGCTGGGGCAGGTCCTCGCCTCCGCCGACGCCAACTGCTCGCCGCTGGGCTGGCCGGGCGTCAAGGGCCACACGGTCAACTACATCTTCGAGGACCTCATCCCGGACCTCCGCGCCGCCGGCCTCGACGAGGCCGCGATCAAGACGATCTTCGTCGACAACCCGGCCGAATTCCTCACCATCCAGAAGTAGAGAGAACCACCATGCAGCCTTCGGAGCTGAAGAACCTGAAGATCGCCATCGTCGGGGCCGGATACGGCGGCGCGGCGGCGGCCAAGGCCCTGAGCCTGCTGGGCGCGGACGTCACCGTCTACGAGCAGGCGACCCGGATCCGGGAGGTCGGCGCCGGCATCGGGCTGCGTCCGTCCACCATGAACCGGTTCCGCGAGTGGGGCATCTTCGACGCGATCGCGAAGGTGAGTTCGCCGAGCGAGTACTTCGAGATCCTTTCGGCCACGGGTGAGCCGATGCTGAAGGAGACCTGGCCGGCCGCCGGTGAGCAGGTCCACACCCATCTGATCCACCGCGGTGACTTCATCGAGGCCCTGCTGGGCGTACTGCCCGAGGGCATGGTGTGCCTCGGCCACAAGCTGGACAGCGTCCAGGACAGGGGCGACGGCGCCGTCCTCACCTTCGCGAACGGCAGGACCGTCGAGGCCGATCTGGTCGTCGGCGCCGACGGCATCAAGTCGGTCGTGCGCCGGGAGCTGTTCAGCGACAAGGAGCCGGTGTTCTCCGGTGAGCACGCCTACCGCGCGGTGATCTCCGTCGACGACGCCCACGGGATGGTCACCGACGACAACCTCCGCATGTACATCGGCCGCGGCACGAAGGTCTACCTGCTGCCGCTGCGGCACCGGGGCCAGGTGTCGTTCGACATCACCGCCCTCTGCCCGGACGGCACCTGGGCACCTCAGGTCACCAGGGACGATCTGGTGGCCACGGTGGAGGGCTTCGACGAGCGGCTGGTGAACATCACCCGCAACCTCGACATGGACACCGTCAACATCCGCGCGGTATACGACATCGACCCGGTCGACACCTGGCACTCGGACTCCGTCGTCCTGGTCGGCGACGCGGCCCACTCGATGCTGCACCACCAGGGCCAGGGCGCGAACTCGGCCATCGAGGACGCCGGCGCGCTCGCCGACGCCCTGCGGCAGGCGGACTCCCTGACGGAGGCGCCGGCCCTGTTCCAGGCCACCCGCAAGCCGGAGACCGACAAGCTGCAGGCCATCTCCCGGCAGGGCTGGACCGAGGACGAGATCAGCGACGTCTTCCCCGGCCAGAAGCCCGCGGCCGCCGCGACGCAGGAGTGACGCCATGACACTGCATCCCGAGATCGCCAAGTTCTTCGCGCGGCTGCCCACCCCGCCCGAGGGCCCGCTCGACCCGGCCGCCATGCGCGCCGAGGAGGAGTCGCACGTCGCCCCGCCCGAGGAGCGCCTGCCGCTGCACGCGGTCGAGGACGTGACGGCGAGGACGGCCGCGGGCGAGGTGCCGGTGCGGATCTACACCCCGGCCGAGGCCGACGGCTACGGCGTGCTGGTCTACTTCCACGGCGGCGCGTTCTTCCTCGGCAGCCTCGACACCCACGACCACGTGGCGCGTTCGCTGGCCAAGGAGACCGGGCTCAAGGTCGTCTCCGTCGGCTACCGCCGGGCGCCCGAGGCGGCCTTCCCGGCCGGCCTCGACGACTGCTACGCCGTCGTGCGGTGGGCCGCCGAGGAGGGCGAGCGCCTGGGCTGGGACGGCACGACCCTCGCCATCGCCGGCGACAGCTCCGGCGGCACCTTCGTCGCCGCCGTGGCGGCCAGGGCGCACGACGACGGCTTCGACCGGATCACCCACCAGATCCTCTACTGCCCCTCCCTCGACCTGGACTTCGACGTCGACCGCTACGCCTCGCTGCGCGAGAACGCCGTCGGCTACGGCGTGGAGACGGCCGGGCTGAAACCCTTCAACGCCTTCTACCTCGACAGCGGAGCCGATCCCGCCGACCCGCTCGTCTCACCGGTCAAGCGGGCGGACCTCACCGGGCTGCCGCCGGCCCTCGTCGTCACCGGCGAGCACGACCCGATGCGCGACGAGGGCGAGCTCTACGGCCGGCGGCTGCGGGAGGCCGGTGTGGAGGCGACGGTGAGCCGGTACGAGGGCGCGGGCCACGGTTTCGTCCAGCACTTCGCCTGGCTGCCGGAGTACCGACAGGTCTTCGCGCAGACGCGCGACTTCCTCGGCCGGCACTGATCCGGCCGGCCGGGCACGAGCGGAGCAGGAGAACATGACACGCGCGGTCGACATCCACCCCCTGGTCTCGCCCTGGGGCAGGTTCGGGCTCTACAGCTTCTTCATCGACGCGCCCGAGCCGGCGATCGTCGACACCGGGATCGCCTCCTCCCCCGCCGAAGGGATGGCTCCCGCGCTCGAGGCGATCGGGCGCCGCGTCGAGGACGTGCGCTGGATCCTGCTGACCCACGGTCACATCGACCATGTGGGCGGCGCGTACGCCCTGTGGGAGCTGACCGGCCGGCGCGCGAAGGTGGTGATCCACGAGGCGGACGCGCCGATGCTCCGCTCGCGCCGGGCCCATGTCGAGGAGTACCTCGCGGGCCGCGGCCGGTACCTGGACGACCCCGAGGGCGAGGCGAAGGTGACGGCGGCCACCAACGCCGTCATCTCCGGGGAGATGGAGCCCTCGCTGCTGGTCAGGGGCGGCGAGACCCTCTCCCTCGGCGGCGACGTCACCGTTTCGGTGCACTCGGTACCGGGCCACACGCCCGGATCGGTCGCCTACGTCGTCGAGGGGCAGCGCTCGGTGTTCACCGGCGACGCCGTGCAGGTCCACGGGGCGGCCAACGGCTTCCCCGGTTACTCGGACCCGGTCGCCTACCGGGCCGGCCTGGAGTACCTGCGCGACGAGGTCCGTCCGCGGCACCTCTACCTCGGTCACCCCTACCGCCGCGCCGACGGCACGCCCTACGGCGTCGAACTCGACGAGGCGCAGGCCCGGGAGGCCATCACCCAGAGCCTGGACATCGAGCGCCGGGTCGCCACGGCCGCCTGCGGATGCCTGGAGGCGGGCCCGCGGGCCACGGACTCGCCGTACTCCCCGTTCGCCCCTGCCGCCGAGGAGTTGGGCTACACCGGCGACCCCGCCCTCGAACCGTCGCCGTTCTTCACTTCGATGCACGGCTATCGCGCGCGGCACGACCAGACTTCGTGACACAGGAGCTTCACACTCATGACTGACTTTCATACGATCCGGGCGGGCGAGCGGTCGATCGCCGTCCGCAAGGACCTCCGGGTACCGATGCGCGACGGCGTCGAGCTGGCCGCCGACACCTACAGCGGCGTGGCCGACACGCCGCGGCCCGCGCTGGTGGCCCTGAGCCCGTACGGCAAGGAGCTCCAGGCCCTCGCGCTCACCACGCCGCCGCAGCGCCGGCCCAGCCCGATGTGGGACGGCTGCATCGAGGCGGGCGACATCGCGCGGGTCGTCGAGGAGGGCTACGTCCACGTCATCGGCGACCTGCGCGGCTCCGGCGCCTCCGAGGGCGAGCACATCGGCAACTACAACGCCGGCGGTGTCTCCCTGGGGCAGGACGCCCACGACTTCATCGAGTGGGTCGCCGCCCAGCCGTGGTGCGACGGCAACGTCGGCATGATCGGCATCTCCTACTTCGGCTCGATGCAGGTGCTGGCGGCGGCCGAGCGGCCGCCGAGCCTCAAGGCGATCTTCGTCAGCGGCGGCCACTACGACTTCTACGAGACCACCTACCACGGCGGCGTCATGTGGTTCATGCCGCGTGCCGCCCGTGAGGGCCGCGGCGGCGACTCCGGCTGGGCCTTCACCGACGGCGTCAGGTCCCGCATGCTCGAGACGTACTCGCCCGAGGAGATCAGGAAGCGGGTCGACGAGCGCCTGAAGGACCCGGACGTGGCCGCGTGGCCCAACCTGGTCCACGTGCTGAACTACCCGAAGAACCACGAGGCCTGGTTCGACATCGTGATGAACGAGGTCGACGGCGAGTGGTACGAGGAGCGCAACCCCATCACGCTCGCGCCCCGGATCGACGTCCCGGTCTGGCTCCAGATCGACCAGGGCCGCGGCTGGACGATGGACGGCACCATCGAGGTGTTCAAATCGCTGAAGGGCCCGAAGAAGCTGGACATCGGCCCCTACCCGCCGATGCAGTCGCGCCCCTTCGTCGAGGAGCACGACAAGATGTTCCGCTGGTACGAGTACTGGCTCAAGGGCGTCGACAACGGGATCACGGACGAGCCCGCCGTCACCGTCCACGTGGAGGGCTCGCGCGAGACGGTCACCGGCGCGCAGTGGCCGCCGAAGGACGTCGAGCACCGGTCGCTCTACTTCCGCCCGCGCCACGCGCTCTCCTTCGAGCCCGAGCCGATGGGCGCCGAGCACGCCGCTCCCGACGGCTTCTACCAGGCGCCGCTGACGGTGACCGACAAGGTGGAGATCCTGAGCTGGTCCACCGCACCGTTCACCGAGTCCACCGAGATGATCGGCCAGGGCGCGGCGCACCTCTTCGCGGAGATCGACCAGCCCGACACGAACTTCATCCTGCGGATGTGGGACGAGGCGCCGGGCGGCAAGCGGCAGCTCATCACCTCCGCCTACCTCAAGGCCTCGCATCGCGAACTCGACGCGGAGCGCACCACCGAGGGCGACCCGTACCACCCGCACACCCGCGCGGTGCCGGTCGAGCCGGGGCGGATCGAGGAGTACGTGCTGCGCGTCTACCCGTTCGCGGCGACGTTCCTGCCGGGCCACCGGCTGGTCGTGGAGCTCTCCAACGACGAGCCCCTGGCCGACGAGCACAACGCCCTGCTGCCGCCGGACGCGTTCCACCTGCCGGTGGGCCGCCCCGTCACCCACAAGATCTACCGGGACGCCGCCCACCCGTCCCGGCTGGTGCTGCCGTTCACGACGTCCTGAGCACGGCACCTCACCTCGTAGGCCGCGTCCCGGATTCCGGGGCGCGGCCTACGGGCCGTCCGGGGTGCCCAGGCCGGTCAGGGCACCCACCGGGTCCAGGTCGGGGGTGCCCCGGGGCCACCAGTCGTCCCTGCCCGGCTCCGACTCGTAGGCGTACCACAGGCCGTCGCGGCCCAGGCGGAGCTGGACATGGCCGCGTGGGTGGGTGAGGTGGTTGCGCCAGGGGCGGAACGCCGGGAGGTCGGCGGCGAGCAGCAGCGGGCGGGCCCGGTCGAAGCGGCCGGCCGGCGGGTCCCAGGGGTCCTCCAGGACGGCCAGCCCCTCCGGGCCGCCCTGCCGCCAGGCGGCGACCGCGCGGGCCAGGTCGGCCGGGGTGCGGCCGACGGCCGCGGCGAGCGTGGCGTACAGGGCGCGGGTGGCGGCGGTCAGGCCGGAGCCGGGACGGGCCGCGGCGAGCCGTACGGCGTCCTGCCAGAGCGTGAGCTCACCGACGGGGTCGTGTCCGGTGCTGAGCAGGGCGTGCGCGCGGGCGGCGGCGTCGGTGGCGAGCTGGTCCAGCGCGAAGGGGTCCGGGCCGCCGGGTGCCGCCGGGTACACCGGCGGCTGCTCGGGGTGCGGCGGCACGGGCATCGGCTGCGGCGGCGCCGGCAGTCGGCGCGGGGCGAGGGCGTCGGTGGCGCGGACGCCGGGCAGGGACCGCGGTGCCCCTTCCTGGGCGGCGCGGGCCGCCCGGGCGGCGCTGCGGCGGGACAGCGCGTCCAGCAACTCGCGCTCGCCTCGGCCGCGCAGCAGGAGCAGTACGAAGGGGTCGGCGTCGAGCAGGCGTGCCGTCTGGTAGCAGAGGGCGGCCGCGTGCTTGCAGGGGTGCCCGGAGTCGGGGCAGCTGCAGCGCGGGGCGAGATCGCCGGGGCCGGGCAGCAGGGGCACACCGCAGGCGGCGAGCGACTCGGGCAGCTCCTTGTCGAGCAGCGCCGCGATATGGCCCGGCCGGTCCGCGGCCGCGTCCAGGAACCGCTCCCAGTCACCGTCCTCCAGCGTGCGCAGGCGTACCTGCACCCGGTACGGACGCGGGCGGCTCCCCCGCACGTACGCCAGCACCAGGCCCGGGGTCACCGTGATCGCGTCCACGTTGCCCGCGTCCGCGTAACCCCGGCCACGGACGAGCCGCTTGACGTCCAGCGCGCCCCGCTCCAGCGCGTCGACCCAGGCGTTGCCCCACCAGGTCCCGGCGAACGCGGTGTCCTGCGCCGGAGCCGTCCGGGGCGGGAACGCCGGGAAGGTGCGGCGGAGTTCGGAGTCCCGGTGCGGCGTGGCCATGGTGCCGGGTACCTGCGGAGGCGCGGCAGCGTGCTCGTCCGGGCGGGCGGGGCTGCCGATGTCGTACGGCTCGTGCGGGGCTTCCGGCGTCTCGGACGGGTCCGGGGTCTCCGGGCTGTCGGGGCCGTCCGGGCCGTCGGTCCACGAGGGCATCCGGAAGGCGCTGTTCAGGAACTGCCGCATGTCCTGGACGGCTTGGGCGCGCGCGGCCCGGGGCCCCTCACCGGGCTGCCCGGAGCCGGCGGGCGACCGGGACGGCTCGGAGGACCGGCGCGCGGACGCGCGGCTCCCGCGCCGTGCCCCCTCTTCCGCCGCCCGGGCCCGCGACGCCTCCCGCCGAGCCGCACGCAGCGCCTCCCGCGCGACATCGCCGGGGCGCCCTCCGGCCGACGGGGGCGCGGTGGAGGGAGGGTCCGCGTCGGTGGCAGGGTCGGCGTCGGCGGTCGGTAGCGCATCCGTGCGACGAGCCGCGTCGGTGGGACGCAGGGCGGACCTCGCGACGTCGGCGGGGCGGGGCTCAGCCGCCGGGGCCGGCCCCGCACCGGGCTCGGTGCCGGGCGCCGGCGCGGCGGTGGGCGGCGGGCTCTCCGGATCGGGGGCCGTCTCGTTCCGTACGGCGTCGGTGCGGCGGCGTGCCGCACGCAGGGCCTCGCGGGCCGCGTCGGCGGACGGGACCGCGTCCGTGGGAGGGGCCGCGTCGACGGAGGGGGCCACATCGGCGGTCGGGCCCGCGTCGGCGGTCGGGGCCGTGTCTGCGCGAGGGCCCGCGTCGGTGGGACGCAGGGCGGACCTCGCGACGTCGGCGGGGCGGGGCTCAGCCGCCGGGGCCGGCCCCGCACCGGGCTCGGTACCGGGCGCCGGCGCGGCGGTGGACGGTGGGCTCCCCGGATCGGGGGCCGCCTCGTTCCGTACGGCGTCGGTGCGGCGGCGTGCCGCACGCAGGGCCTCGCGGGCCGCGTCGCCGGGGCGATGCTCCCCGGTCGTCATGAGGTCCTCCGCAGTGAGACCAGGTCGGACAGTTCACGGTCCGTCAGTTCCGTCAGGGCGGACTCGCCGGAGCCGAGGATGGCGTCGGCCAGGGCTCGTTTGGAGGCGAGCATCTCGGCGATGCGGTCCTCGACCGTGCCCTCGGTGACCAGGCGGTGGACCTGGACGGGCTGGGTCTGGCCGATGCGGTAGGCGCGGTCGGTGGCCTGCTCCTCGACGGCCGGGTTCCACCAGCGGTCGAAGTGGACGACATGGCCCGCGCGGGTGAGGTTCAGGCCGGTGCCGGCCGCCTTCAGCGAGAGCACCAGCACCGGGGTGCCGCCGCTCTGGAAGCGGTCGACCATGCGCTCGCGCTCCGGGACCGGCGTACCGCCGTGCAGCAGGTCCACGGGGACCGCACGGGCGGACAGGTGGGCGGTGATGAGCCGGGCCATGCCGACGTACTGGGTGAAGACGAGGACCGAGCCGTCCTCGGCGAGCACGGTGTCCAGCAGTTCGTCCAGCAGGGCGAGTTTCCCGGAGCGCGCGGACAGCCGGTCGGCGCGGGCGTCCTCCTTCAGGTACAGCGCGGGGTGGTCGCAGATCTGCTTCAGGGCACCGAGCAGTTTCAGCACCAGGCCCCGGCGGCCGATGCCCTCCGCGGTCTCGATGGCGAGCATGGACTCGCGCACCACCGCCTCGTACAGGGCGGCCTGTTCACGGGTGAGCGGCACCGGGTGGTCGGTCTCGGTCTTGGGCGGCAGCTCGGGGACGATGCCGGGGTCGGACTTCTTGCGGCGCAGCAGGAAGGGGCGGACCAGCCGGGACAGCCGTTCCACCGCCTCCCCGTTCTCGGCGGCCCCGCCGTTCTCCACCGCGCGCGCGTGCCGGGCGCGGAAGGACTTCAGCGGGCCGAGGAGACCGGGGGTGGTCCAGTCGAGCAGGGCCCACAGTTCGGACAGGTTGTTCTCCACCGGAGTGCCGGTGAGGGCCACGCGCGCGGGGGACGGGATGGTGCGCAGCGCCTTGGCGGTCGCGGAGTACGGGTTCTTGACGTGCTGCGCCTCGTCGGCCACGACCATCCCCCACGGCTGCTCGGCGAGCCGCTCGGCGGCGGAGCGCATCGTGCCGTACGTGGTGAGGACGAAGCCGCCGGCCAGGCCGTCCAGGGTGCGGTCGGGGCCGTGGAAGCGGCGGACCGGGACGCCGGGCGCGAACCGGGTGATCTCGCGCTGCCAGTTGCCCAGCAGGGACGCGGGGCAGACCACCAGGGTCGGCTCGGGGCGGGCCCGCTTCAGGTGCAGGGCGATGAGCGTGACGGTCTTGCCGAGGCCCATGTCGTCGGCGAGGCAGCCGCCGAGGCCGAGGGAGGTCATCAGGTCGAGCCAGGCCAGCCCGCGCGCCTGGTAGTCGCGGAGGGTGGCGTGGAGTCCGGCGGGCGGTTCGGCCGGGCGCAGTCCGGCGGTGAGGCGGTCGCGCAGCGCGGCCAGCGCGCCGGCGGGGACGGCCTCGACGCTCTCGCCGTCCACCTCGGCGGTGCCGGTGAGGGCCACGGACAGCGCGTCGACCGGGTCGAGCAGGCCCAGTTCGCGTTTGCGGGCCTTGCGGACCAGGGCCGGATCGACCAGCACCCAGCGGTCCCGGAGCCGTACGACCGGCCGGTGCGCCTCGGCGAGCGCGTCCATCTCGGCCTCGCTGAGCGGCTCCCCGCCGAGCGCGAGCTGCCAGCTGAACCGCAGCAGCTCCTCGCTCTCGAAGAACCCGGTGCCGTCGGTCGCCGAGCCGGGCGCCGGGCGCACCACCGCGGCGGCGCTGAGGTCGCGGGCGAGGTCCCGGGGCCAGTGCACGGCGACCCCGGCGGCGCCGAGCCGCGCGGTGGCCACGCCGAGCAGGTCGCCCAGTTCCTCCTCCGACAGGGCGAGGACGTCGGGGACGTCCTGCTCGGTGAGCCGGTGCAGCGGCGGCCACACCCGGGCCGCGCGCCGGACGGCGAGAGCGGCGTCCACATGGGCGCGCGGGCCGAACGCCGCGTCCGCCTCGCCTGCCCACAGGGCGGCCGCGTCGGTCATCAGGGTGGGATCGGCGAGGCTGTGGACCTGGACGATCGCGGCCCCGGCGGCGCGGGCGCCCTCGGCGGCTCCGGCGTCGAAGACGTCGTACGCGGACAGGTCGAGGCGCAGCGAGATCCGTACGCCCGCGTCCATGCCGGCGGCGACCTCCGCGGCCCAGTCGTGGGCGTGCGGCAGGGACTGCGGTTCCCGGGCGGCGAAGGGGCGGCCGGCGGTGTGGGCGGCGGCGGGGGTGCGGGGCAGGGTGTCGGCGACCGCGTCCAGGAAGGAGCGGACCAGCGCCTCCGGCTCGGGCAGCCGCAGCGGGCCGGGTTCCGGCAGCGGGACGGCGTGGCCCTCGGGCGGCAGGGCTGCGGCCACCGCGCGCAGGTGGGTGATGTCGTCGGGTTCCAGCGGGCCGGCCCGCCAGGCGTCGTGGCCGGCCGGGGTCAGGCCGGGCAGCAGGCGGCCACGGGCGACCAGGCGCAGGGCGTGCAGGGCGGCGGCGCCCCAGCAGGCGGTGGCCGGGTGGGCGGCGGGGTCGCGCCGGGCCCGTACCAACAGGGGCAGGGCGTCGGCGATCGGCAGGGTCAGCGCGGGCACCTGGCGGCGGCGGGCGCCCGCTCCGTGGCGTCGTACGACGGTCAGCTCCTCGACGGCGGGCGTGCCGGTCCCACCTGGGGCTCCGGTCCCGTCGCCGGTGGGCAGCGGGCCGCCCTCGGGGTCCCAGAAGGCGATCCGGCTCTCGCGCGGGAGGGGCGCGGGCAGGTAGACGGACGCGAGGCGCACCGGTACCGGGTTCCCGGTCCGGCCGGGCCCTCCCGCGGGTCCCGCGACCGCGGCGGTGCCACCGCTCATACGTTCTGCCACCTCCCGCCCGGGTCCTGGACCGACCGGACGTCCTCGACTCTACGGGCGGGCTCTGACAACGACGTCCGGCGGCCGGGCGGCAGCGGTGCCACGGGCCCCGCGGCCGCCCGGGCCGCGCTACGGGACCGTGCGGGAGACGACGTACACCATCGGGAAGTTCGGGTCGGCCATGTTCACGAGCACGTCCTGGGTGGGCGCCGGGTTCTTCTGCGGATGGGTCAGCCCGAACCACGGGCCGGGCCCGGTGAAGTTCCAGCCGGAGACCTTCCGGTCGCGGGCGCTGATCGGCTCGACGCCCTTCTTCAGCTCGTCCCGGCGTACGCCCATGGCGCCCAGGAAGCTGTCCAGGCCGGCGTTGTTGGTGCGGAACTGTATGTACAGCCGGCTGGTCTTCCAGTTGTTGGTCTCGTAGTAGGCGATGTAGTCGGCGGGGTGCGGAACGGCCACCTGGTAGAGGCGCCGCTGCACCTTGGAGGGGAAGCCCGGGGCGAGGCCGGTCGCCGAGTACTTCGCCTCCTTGTCCTTGCCGCTGCTGCGGCTCTGGTTGGCGGAGATCACCAGGTAGCCCGCCGGGACGCCGATGAGCAGCACGATGATCAGCAGGGTGAGGACCCTGCGTTTCGCCTTGTGGCGGGGGTCCTCCACGGCCCGGCGCGGCTCGTCCGGCGGCGCGGCCTGGTGCGGCAGCGATGTGGTCATGCGGTGTCCTGGTCGCGGCGGGCCTGCGCGTACCGCTCGTAGCGCTCGTAGCGTTCCACCCGGCGCCGCTTGGCCCGCCGGAACCGGCGGGCGACCAGCCGGGCGAGGTCGGCGGCGCCCACCATGCCGGCCTCGGGGCCGAGCTGGGCGCGGGTGATGCGGGCCTCGGGGCGGTAGCCGCGGCCGGTGAGGTGGCGCTTGAAGGCGTCCCGGGCGGGGCCGATGAGCAGGTCGTCGGCGGCGCTGACGCCGCCGCCGATCACGAAGCAGGACGGGTCGAGGGCCGCCGCCAGGTTGGCGATGCCGACGCCGAGCCACTGGCCGATGTCCTGCAGCAGCTCCACGCACATGGCGTCGCCATCGCGGGCCAGCTCAGTGATCATCGGGCCGGAGATGTCGTCGATGGCACCCTTGACGTGCTCGATGATCCCGTAGGCCACCGGGGAGTCGGCCGCGGCCAGCTCCTTGGCCTCGCGGACGAGCGCGTTGCCGGAGCTGTACTGCTCCCAGCAGCCGCGGTTGCCGCACGGGCACCGGTGACCGCCGGGCACCACCTGCATGTGGCCGAACTCACCGGCGACGCCGTACTTGCCCCGCTTGACCTGGCCGTCCTCCAGGATGGCACCGCCGATGCCGGTGCCGAGGGTGATCATGACCAGGTGGTCCTCGCCGCGTCCGGCGCCGAAGCGCCACTCCGCCCAGGCGGCGGTGTTGGCGTCGTTGTCCACCAGGACCGGTACGGACAGGCGGCTGGCGAGGCGGTCCCGCAGGGGCTCGTTGCGCCAGGACAGGTGGGGCGCGAACAGGACGCGGTTGCGGTCGGCGTCGACCCAGCCGGCGGCGCCGATGCCGACCGCGTGCACGTCGTGCCGGTCGGACAGGTCCAGCACCAGCTCGGCGATGGTGTCCTCGACGACCTTGGGGCTCTTGGACTTGTCCGGGGTCTCCGTGCGGAGCTTCTCCAGGATGTTGCCGTCGGCGTCCACCACGCCCGCCATGACCTTGGTGCCGCCGATGTCGATGCCGACCGTGGGCACGCGGGGCGCGGTCAGGTGCGAGCGGCGTTCCCTTGTCCCGACCGTGCGCAGCACGGGGGCCCGGCGGGAGCCGATGGGGGCGGTGAGGTCGCGGTAGGTGCTCATCGTTGCTCGATTCTGCCTCACCGTGGGGGCAGGTGCCGTACCGGGCGACGGACTGAGGGGGCATGGGGCCGGTGCCGGGCGCGCCCCCTCAACTCCGCTGCAGCTCATGGCGGAGAGCGTCCAGGTCGGACCCTCCCGCCATCTGCTGGGTCAACTCGTCCAGGGTGATTTCGCCCCTTGTGTGATTGCCCACCATCGTGCCCCGCCGCAGCAGTACGAACCTGTCGCCCACCAGGTACGCGTGGTGCGGGTTGTGGGTGATCAGTACGACGCCCAGGCCCTCGTCGCGGGCCGCCGCCACGTACTTCAGCACGACGCCGGACTGCTTCACGCCCAGCGCCGCCGTCGGCTCGTCGAGGATCAGGACCTTCGCGCCGAAGTGGACGGCGCGGGCGATCGCCACGCACTGGCGCTCGCCGCCGGAGAGGGTGCCGATGGGCTGGTCGACGTCGCGCAGGTCGATGCCCATGCGGAGCAGCGCCTCGCGCGTGGTGCGGCGCATGAGGTCGGTGTCCAGGCGCTTGAAGGGGCCGACGCCCTTGCGGGGCTCCGAGCCCAGGAAGAAGTTGCGCCAGACCGGCATCAGGGGAACGACCGCGAGGTCCTGGTAGACCGTGGCGATGCCCCGGTCGAGGGCCTCGCGGGGGGAGGAGAGGGTCGTCTCCTCGCCCTCGATGCTCAGGGTGCCGCCGTCGTGCTTGTGCAGGCCCGCGACGATCTTGATCAGGGTGGACTTGCCGGCCCCGTTGTCGCCGAGGACGCAGGTGATCTCCCCCGGACGGACCTCCAGGGAGACGCCTTCGAGGGCGCGGACGGTGCCGTAGTGCTTGCTGACGTCGGTCAGCTCGACCAGAGAAGTCACTTGTTGGCCTCCGCACGCTTGCGGACCCAGGCGTTGAGCAGGGTCGCGAGGAGCAGCATCGCTCCGAGGAAGAACTTGAACCAGTCCGGGTTCCACTCGGCGAAGACGATGCCCTTGCTGGTCATGCCGAACAGGAGCGCGCCGACCGCCGAGCCGACGGCGCTGCCGTAGCCGCCGGTGATGAGGCAGCCGCCGATGACGGCCGCGATGATGTAGATCAGCTCGTTGCCGACGCCCTCGCCGGACTGGACGGCGTCGAAGGAGAAGAGCAGGTGCTGACCGGAGATCCAGGCGCCGAGGGCCACGCCCATGTAGAGGCCGATCTTCGTCCGGGCGACCGGGACGCCGACCGCGCGGGCCGCGTCCTGGTTGCCGCCGGCCGCGAAGATCCAGTTGCCGGCGCGGGTGCGCAGCAGGATCCAGGAGCCGAGGGCGACCAGGCCGAGCCACCACAGGATGGTGACCTTGAAGTCGACCCCGCCGACGGTGAGGGTCGAGGCGAAGACCGCGTGGGCGCTCGGGAAGCCCTCCATGTCGGCGATGCTCTTGGTGGAGACCGTGTCGTCGATCAGCTTGGTGAAGCCGAGGTTCATGCCCGTCAGCATCAGGAAGGTGCCGAGCGTGATGATGAAGCTGGGCAGTTTCGTGCGGGTGAGCATGAAGCCGTTGAAGGCGCCGATCGCCAGGGTGACCAGCAGCGACACCCCCACACCGACCCAGGTGTTCGCCGTCATCTGGTAGCTGAACATCGACGACACGAGCGCCGACGACGTCACCAGGACGCCGGCGGACAGGTCGAACTCGCCGCCGATCATCAGCAGCGCCACGGGGACGGCCATGATGCCGATGGTCGAGGAGGCGTACAGGACCGTGCTGAGGCTGGCGGCGCGCAGGAAGCCGTCGGCGGCGAAGGCGAAGAAGACGAAGACGGCGAGCGCGCCGACCACCGAGCCCAGCTCGGGGCGGGCGAGCAGTTTCCGCAGCGGCGAGCTCCGCAGGAGTCTCTCGTCCGCCGGCTGTTCGAGGGTGGCGTTCATCGGGTGCCCCGCTGGGTGTACTCGGCCAGCGCGGCGGCCTGGTCCTTGGTGACGATCTGCGGGCCGGTGAGCACGGGCCGGCCGCCGCCGAGGACGTCGCCGTTGTACTTGTACAGCCAGAGCAGGTCCACGGCCTGGTAGCCCTGGAGGTAGGGCTGCTGGTCCACGGCGAAGCCGAGGGTGCCCTCCTTCAGCTCGGCGGCGACCTTGGCGTTGAGGTCGAAGGTGTCGATCTCCGCCTTGCTGCCCGCTCCCTTCTTCGCCTGCACGGCGGTGTCGGCGTAGGGGGCGCCGAGGGTGACGACCGCGTCGACGGAGGCGTCCGCCTGGAGCTTGGCCTCGATCGCGGACTGCGTGTCGGGCATGTTGGTGCCGTTGACGTACAGCTTCCGCACGGTGCCGTGGAAGGTCTTGGCCACGCCGTCGCAGCGCTGCTCGTGGCCGACGTTGCCCTGCTCGTGCAGGACGCACAGGGCCTTCTTCTTCCCGCGCTTGTTCAGCTCCTCGCCGACGGCCTCACCGGCGACGGTCTCGTCCTGGCCGATGTGGGTGAGGGCGCCGAAGGCCTTGGACTGCTCGGACCCGGAGTTCACGGTGATGACCGGGATGCCGGCCTTCTCGGCGCGGGCGACGGCGGCCTTGAGGGCGTCGGGCTTGGCGAGGGTGACGATGATGGCGTCGACCTTCTTGTCGACCGCCGCGTCCACGAGCTGGGCCTGCTGCTGGGCCTCGTCGTCGTGCGAGTACAGGAAGTTGATGTTGTCCTTGACGGCGGCCTGCTTGGCGCCGCTCTGCACGATGTCCCAGAAGGTGTCGCCGTCTCCCGAGTGGGTGATCATCGCGAAGGTCCAGCGGGGGGTGTTCACCGCCGCCCGCCCCTGGGCCGCCGCGGCCTTGCGGGCGTCCTCCGCCCGTTTGCCGCCGGTGCTGCTGCACCCCGCCAGGGACACCGAGAGTGCCCCTGCCAGCGCGATGCCTACCCAGGTCCGAAACCGTGCCACGAGGCCGTGCCCTTCTTGCCGTGTCCGTCCGTACGCAAGGGGCCGGCGAACATCTCGGCGGCCCCGAACACTCCAGTATCGAACACGGGGAACACCCGTGACACCGCCGGGAGACCCCTGCCCGGCGGCTTGTCCGGACATTGCGACGTGACGCGGGCCGGATGATCATGGCCGTCCCGGCCCGGCGATCACCGGCGTGCGGGCCGGCGTGCGGGCCGGCGGCTCAGGGGCGTACCAGGAGCTGGAACTCGAAGGCGTAGCGGCTCGGACGGTAGGTGTGGTCGCCGAACTCCACCGCGCGGCCGGTGTCGTCGAAGGTGGTGCGCCGCATGGTGAGCAGCGGGGCACCCTCCGCCTCGGAGAGCCGCTCGGCCTCGGCGGCCGTGGCGCCCCGGGCGCCGATGGACTGGCGGGCGCTGTGCAGGGTGATCCCGGCGGAGCGCATCAGCCGGTACAGGCCGGTCGCCTCCAGCCGGCCGGTCTCCAGGTCGAGCAGGCCGGGCGGCAGGTGGTTGATCAGGTACGCCATCGGCTCGCCGTGCGCGAGGCGCAGCCGCTCCACGTGGTGGACGTCGCTGCCCTCGGGCACCCCGAGCGCGGCGGCGATCTCGGCGGAGGCGGGCACGACGGTGTTGACCAGGACCTTGGTCTCGGGCCGCTGCCCGGCGGCCTCCAGATCGTCGTAGAGGCTGCTCAGCTCCAGGGGGCGCTTGACCTGACTGTGCACGACCTGGGTGCCGACGCCCCGACGGCGGACCAGCAGGCCCTTGTCCACGAGGGACTGGATGGCCTGGCGGACCGTGGGCCGGGACAGGCCGAGCCGGGCGGCCAGCTCGATCTCGTTGCCCAGCAGGCTGCCGGGTGTGAGCCTGCCGTGCTCGATCGCGGCCTCGAGCTGCTGGGAGAGCTGGAAGTACAACGGCACGGGGGAACCGCGGTCCACACGGAGGTCGAGCGACACGGTCGGGTCCACAACTGGTTTGGGCACGGGCTCGAGCGTAGCCGCGTGCCCGGATGACGGGAAGTCGTGTAGTCCGGTTGTCCGGACATTGCGATTGACAGGACCCGGGGTCCGCCCTCACTTTGTTTCCATGCGCATCGGGGTCATCGGTACGGGCCGCATCGGCACCATTCATGCGAACACGCTCAGCCGCAGTCGCGAGGTCGGGTCGCTGATCCTGACCGACGCAGATCCGGCGCGGGCACAGGCGCTGGCGCACCGGCTGGGCGAGACGGCGGCGCCGGGGGTCGACGAGATCTTCCGGTGGGGCGTGGACGCGGTGGTGATCACCACGGCGACGGCGGCGCACGCCGAGCTGATCGGCCGCGCGGCCCGGTCCGGCCTGCCGGTCTTCTGCGAGAAACCCATAGCGCTCGACCTGCCGGGCACGCTGCACGCGCTCGCCGAGGTCGAGGCGGCGGGCACGGTGCTGCAGATGGGTTTCCAGCGGCGCTTCGACCCGGGCTACGCGGGCGCCCGGGAGGCGGTGCGCTCGGGCCGGCTCGGGCGGCTGCACACCGTGCGGGCGACGACCTCGGACCAGTCCCCTCCCCCGCCGGAGTGGCTGCCGCTGTCCGGCGGCCTGTTCCGGGACACCCTGATCCACGACTTCGACGCGCTGCGGTGGGTGACGGGCCGCGAGGTGACCGACGTGTACGCGGCCGGCTCGGACGCCGGGCCGCCGATGTTCCGCCAGGCCGGGGACGTCAGCACGGGCGGGGCCCTGCTCACCCTGGACGACGGCACGCTGGCCACGGCGACGGCGACCCGGCTGAACGGCGCCGGGTACGACGTCCGCATGGAGCTGGCCGGGGAGCGGGACACGGTCGTGGTGGGCCTGGACGACCGTACGCCGGTCGCGTCCACCGAGCCGACCGGGCCACCGGCCGCGTCCAGGCCCTGGACCGGGTTCCTGGAGCGGTTCGGGCCGGCCTACGAGGCCGAACTGTGCGCCTTCGTCGAGGTGCTGCGCGGTGAGCGGCCCAACCCGTGCGACGGCCAGGAAGCCCTGCAGGCGCTGCGGATCGCGGAGGCCTGCGAGGTGTCCCGGCGCGAGCGCCGCCCGGTGCGGCTGCTGGAGATCCAGGACCGGGTCCAGCCGTCGTACGGCTGAACCCGGGCCGCTCACGCGCGGTTCACCAGCGCACGGGCAGGCCGCGCATCCCCCGCATCAGCATGCCCGGCAGCCACTCGCCCGGGGAGCCGTCGAGGGCGAGACCGGGGGCGCGCTCCAGGAGGGTGCCGATGGCGATCCGGCCCTCCAGACGGGCCAGCGGCGCGCCCAGGCAGTAGTGGACGCCGTGGCCGAAGGCGAGGTGGCCGCGGGCGTCGCGGCGGATGTCGAACCGGTCCGGGTCGGCGAAGCGGTCGCCGTCGCGGCCGGCGGCGGTGAGCCCGATCATCACCGACTGGCCCTTCTCGATCACCGTGCCGGCGATCTCCAGGGATTCGGCGGCGTACCGGTACGTGCCGGTCTCCACCGGGCCCTCGTAGCGCAGCATCTCCTCGACGGCGCCGTCCAGGAGGCCCATGTCGGCGCGCAGGGCGGCGAGTTGACCGGGGTGGGTGAGGAGGGCGTGGACGCCGTTGCCGATGAGGTTGACGGTGGTCTCGTGGCCGGCGATGAGCAGCAGATAGGCCATGCCGCTCAGTTCGCGTGAGGAGAGCCGGTCGCCGTCCTCGGCGGTGGTGCGGATCAGGTCGCTGAGCAGGTCGTCGGTGGGGCCGGCGGCCCGCTTGTCCTCGATCAGGCCCCGGAGGTACCGGGCGAGGGCGACGACCGCGTCGTACTCCGTGTCGGCGCTGGTCGGTGCGACGACTTCGGTGGAGATCCGGCGGAACTCCGCGCGGTCCATGTCCGGGACGCCGAGGAGTTCGCAGATGACGGTGAGGGGCAGCGGGTAGGCGAGCGCCTCGATGAGGTCGGCGCTGCCGCGCGGCAGCATCTCGTCCAGCAGGTCGTCGGTGATGCGCTGGATCCGGGTGCGCAGCCGCTCCACCCGGCGCATGGTGAACGCGCGTGTGACCAGGGAGCGCAGCCGGGTGTGCTGGGGCGGGTCGGTGACCAGCAGGTACTTGCCGATCTTCTCCTCGTCCAGCATGGGCGAGCCGATCCGGGCGGTGTCCTTGGCCAGCCGGGGGTCGGCGAGGGCGGACCGCGCCTCCTCGTACCCGACGACCAGCCAGGTCAGCTGGCCCGTGTCCGCCCCGCCGAGCCGTACCCGGTGCACGGGACCCTGCTCGCGCAACTTCGCGTAGTACGGATGCGGGTCCGTGCGGAACGCGTCCCCGAACTCCCTGAGATCGATCACCGGTTGCCTGTCCATCGCTCCCCTTCCGGACTCCCCCGAGGCGCACCGGGGACGTCCCCCGGTGCGGTGTGTGCAAGGTGCCAACGCGCGGGACGGGCGCTCAGTGCCCGTCGTCGTCGAGAAGCCCCGCGTCGTACGCCGGCAGGGCCGTCTGGGCCCGGTTGCCGAGGCCGAGCTCGGCGAGGATGCGCGAGACGCGCGTCTTCACGGTGGGCACGCTCATGAAGAGCCGGCCGGCGACCCGGGCGTTGGCCGGCCCCCGGCCGACCGCTACGGGCGACCTCGCGCTCCGGCCGGAACTCCTGGCCGCTTGGCGCGCCAACTCGCCTGAAATTCACGTGACTTCACGGAAAACTCCGCAAGTTTGACATTGACATGCCACGCTCTACGCGCGTCATCATGAAGGCATGAGATTCCCCCCACGCGCATCTCGTATCACTGTCGCCGCCGCCGCGCTGTCCGCCCTCCTCGTGGGTGGCACCGTCTCCGCCACCACGGCGGACGCGGCGGCCGCCTCCGTCGGCAGCGTCTGTTACGGCGACCTCCCCTCACAGGCACACGACACGCTCGACCTGATCGACAAGGGCGGGCCGTTCCCCTACTCGCAGGACGGAACCGTCTTCCAGAACCGGGAGAACGTGCTGCCGAGTCAGCAGAGCGGCTACTACCACGAGTACACCGTCATCACGCCGGGCTCCCCCACGCGCGGCGCACGCCGGATCGTCACCGGCGAGGAGAAACAGGAGGACTACTACACCTCCGACCACTACGCCACGTTCGACCTCGTCGACTTCGGCTGCTAGGCCGCACCTCCCTCGCCCCTACGGCGACGGGACGGCCCCCGGCGCACCGCGTCGGGGGCCGTCCCGTCGCCGTACGCCGGCCTCGCGAGCCGCTTCACACGGCGCTCAGGGGTGCCCCAAAGCCCGCTGGCCGCCCGCCACTTCGGGGCGGTACCGGCCGGCCAGGTGGTCCCGCAGGATCCCGCCGATCACCTCGACGACCCGCGCGCCCTGACTCTCCAGGTAGAAGTGGCCGCCCTGGAAGAGGCGGACGGAGCCGCCGGCGGTCGTGTGCCCGTGCCAGGCGCGCGCCTCCTCCTCGGTGGTCCGGGGGTCGTCGGTGGCTGCCATGACCACGATCGGGGCATCGATGCGGGCGTCCGCCTCCGGGCGGTAACTCTCGATGGCGCGGTAGTCGTTGCGGAGCGGGGGCAGCACCAGCTCCAGCAGGTCCGGCTCCGTGAGCACCCGGGCGTCCGTGCCGCCCATGGCGCGCAGTTCGGCGATGAGAGCGGCGTCGCCGCGCCGGTGCACGCCGCCGTCGTGGACCCGGCTGGGGGCTCGGCCGCCGGAGGCGAACAGCAGCGCGGGGGCCGGGTGGCCGTCGCGTTCGAGGCGGCGCGCGACCTCGAAGGCGACGACCGAGCCCATGCTGTGCCCGAAGAACGCGACCGGTCCGCGCATGTGCGGTTCGATCACCGTGTGGATTGCGTCGGCCAAGGCGTCGAGGCTGGGAACCAGCGGCTCGCCGTAGCGGTCCTGGCGCCCCGGGTACTGCACGGCCAGGATGTCGAACTCGGGTGTCAGGGCCTTGGACATCGGGTGGTAGTAGCTGGCCGAGCCGCCGGCGTGCGGGAAGCAGAACAGCGTGGCCCGCGGGGCGTGCGCCGGATGGTAGCGGCGGAACCAGAGGTTCTGCGCGGACATCGTCACGTACTCACCTTTCGGGAAGGGCCGTGGAAGGGGCCCGGTCGTCGGCGAAACCGCGCGCGATCGCCCGCGCCGTCCGCCCGAGGTCCGAGCCGGCAGACGGCGAGCAGCAGTCCGGGCGTGGCCAGGGTGTTGCTCAATTCGTCCTCCGGGGCGGGCAGACGGGTCGCGTCGAGGACTGCGGCGTCCTCGTACCGCACCTCGACGTCAGGATAGGACAGCGGCACGGCGACCGGCTCGGGGTTCATCCGTGCCAGGCCCTCGGCCGTGATCGGGGCGCCGGAGAGGGCCACGCACACATCGGCGCCGGCCGGGGCGGTACCCAGCGGGCCGGGCAGCGCGCCGGAGTTGGTCGGGGGCCCGGCAGTCACGCGGACTTCGTTGACGGTCCTGCCGCCGGTTCGGTCCGGCCTGGCGCGGCCTGACCTGAACTCAGCGGGACCCGCGGTTCGGCCGAGGGCGGCAACGGGCGGCGCGTGGGACGTCAGTCCGCCGCCCGGCGGCCCCAGGCGGTCCCGCCGAGCACCAGTACGCCACCGACGACGCCGAGCGTCCCCAGCCGTTCCCCGCCGAGGGCGATGCCGGCCGCCGCGGCCCACAGCGGCTCGGTGCCCAGCAGCAGGCTGACCCGGGACGGCGAGCTGCGGCGGACCGCCCACATCTGCACGAAGAACGCGAACAGCGTGCACAGGGCCGAGAGAAAGAGCAGGCCGGCCCACTCGCGCGGGCCGAAGCCGGCCGCGGCCTCCCACGGTGCCGGGCCGCCGGCCCCGGCCGACAGGGCCGCGAAGACGGCGACCGCGGTACCGAGCTGGACGGTGGTGAGCGGAAGGGCGCCGGCGCCGCGGACGGAGCGGAGCCGGGACATGACGAGGACGTGCAGGGTGCGGACGAGCGCGGCGAGCAGCATCAGCAGGTCGCCCTGGGACGGCCGGGTGAAGCCGCCGCCCTGGGTGAGCAGTACGACGCCGAGCACCGACAGGGCCGCGGCGCCGAGGAAGGCGGCGGTGGGCCGGGTGCGGGTGACCGCGGCCTCGGCGAGCGGGGTGAAGATCATGGTGAGGCTGATGATCAGACCGGCGTTGGTCGCCGAGGTGTGCACGACCCCGTACGTCTCCAGCAGGAAGACGCCGCTGAGGATCAGCCCCAGCAGGGCCGCTCCACGCCACTGGGCGCCGGTCAGGGCGCGCAGGGAGCGCAGTCCGGCGGCACCGAGCACGGGCAGGACCACCGCGAACCGCAGCACGAGGACGGCGAGCACCGTGCGGGCGGTGGTGATGTCCTTCGCCGCGAGGTAGCTGGCGCCCCAGCACACCGCGACGAGCAGCACGGGCAGGTCGGTGTGCCAGGCGCGGCGGGGCGCGAGGGCGCCGGGTACGGCGATCGACGACATCGGGGCGGCTCTCCCGGTATTCCGAGGGGGTGCGCAGACGTCGGCGGCTCGCACGGGGCGCGATCACCGTACCGGCGGGACGATCTTCGGGCCAGGCCCCCGCCGCCGGGGTGCCCCCTGGCCTCCCGGGGCGGTCAGAACGACCCGTACTCGGGGCTCCCCAGCAGGTCGTAGCTCTGGATGGAGACGCCCGAGGAGGTGACGCTGCCTCCGGTGTGCCCGAAGCGGGTGGGGACGGCGCCCTCCGTGAACAGCCGGCGGCCGGCGCCGAGGACGACCGGGAACGTGAGCAGGTGCAGGGTGTCGACCAGCCGCAGGTCCAGCAGGGAGCGGACCAGGGCCCCGCTGCCGTGGATCTGGAGTTCGCCGTCGGTGCGCTCCTTCAGGGCGGCCACCTCCTTTGCGAGGTCGCCGGAGACGACGGTGGTACCGGACCACTCGGGTGCCTGGAGGGTGGCGGAGACGACGTACTTGGGCAGGGCGTTGAGCGCGCCCGCGACCGGGTCGCCCGGGTCGGTCATCCTCGGCCAGTAGGAGGCGAAGATCTCGTACGTGCGGCGGCCGAGCAGAAAGGCTCCGGCGCGGTCGAAGGACTCGGTGACGAACCGGCCGAAGTCGTCGTCGCCGTACGGGAAGCTCCAGCCGCCCTGGCCGAAGCCACCGCTGGTGTCCTCCTGGGGACCGCCGGGCGCCTGGTACACGCCGTCGAGGCTGACGAAGACGGTGGAGACGAGCTTGCCCATGACGGGTGCCTTCTTCCGGGTGCGGGGGCTGTTGTCATGAGGTCGGACCCCGCCCGCACCCGGAACTCATCGGTTCAGCCGGCGTGGGTCGAGAACAGTCCGCCGGTCGGCCCCTGCTTGTCGCCGCCCTGGGCCTTCTTCAGGGCGTTGGCGAGGCTCTCGATGGTGAGGGACTGGAGGATCACCCGGCCGTTGCCCTCCAGGGTGGCCAGGGACAGGCCCTCGCCGCCGAACACGGCGTTCATGATGCCCTGCCGGTTCAGTCCGCCGACGCGCTGGACGCCGTACTGGATGCCCTCCTCGAAGGCGACGACGCAGCCGGTGTCGACCTCGATGCGGCCGCCGAAGTCGGCCGGGTTCAGGTCGATGAAGTTGCCCGCTCCGGCGATGATCACCGTGCCGTGCCCGGTGAACTTCTCCAGGACGAAGCCCTCGCCGCCGCTCATGCCGGTGCGGCCGCCCTGGAAGGCGATGCCGAAGTCGACGCCGGCCTCGGCGGCCACGAAGGCGTCCTTCTCGGCGAACCACGCGCGCGTGCCGTCCAGCTCCAGGGCGCGCATCTCGCCGGGCAGCACGCCCGCGAAGCCGACGGTGCCCTCACCGCCCTGGGAGGTGAAGTACTGGAAGGCCAGGGACTCACCGGCCATCATGCGCTGGCCGACCTGCATGGCGGTGCCCATGGCCTGGCGCAGCATGCCGCCCATGCCGCCGGAGCCGTTCTGCTGCCGGCCGCCGTTGCCCGACGGGCCGGACAGCCGGGTCTCCATGGTCACGTTCGTCGTCTTGAACAGGAACTTCCCGGCCTCGCAGTACACGGTCTGGCCGGGGCGCAGGTTGACGACCGCCATCTGCATGGCGTTGCCGACGATCTCTTGCTGAAGGGTCACGCGGGGAGAACGCGGGAGGTGGAGCGAAGAGTTCCGGGTGTGACGAGGTCGATGTCCGTACACCGCCGGTGAACGGTGCCCGTGACGGCTGGGATGGACGCATGACGACGACGAACGGATCTCTCGACGGCAAGGTGGCCCTGGTGACCGGCGGCAGCCGGGGCATCGGGGCGGCGGTCGCGCTGCGGCTCGCGCGCGCGGGCGCGCGGGCGCGGATGTGGCGGTGACCTATGTGAACGGCAAGGAGGCGGCGGACGGCGTGGTGCGCGCCGTGGAGGCGCTGGGGCGCCGGGCGGTGGCGCTGCGCGCGGACTCCGCCGACCCGCGGGAGGCGGCGGGCGCGGTGGGCCGGACGGCGGAGACGTACGGCGGTCTCGACGTGCTGGTGAACAACGTGGGCGTGGGTCTGCTGGGCCCGCTGGACACGCTGACCACGGAGGATGTCGACCGGGTGCTGGCGGTGAACGTGCGCGGGGTGTTCCTGGCGTCGCAGGCGGCCGCCGCGGTGATGGCGGACGGCGGGCGCATCGTCACCGTCGGCACGTGCATGACGCGGCGGGTGCCTGGGCCCGGCGGGACGCTGTACGCGACGAGCAAGTCGGCCCTGGTGGGGCTGACCCGGGCCCTGGCCCGCGAGCTGGGCGGGCGCGGGATCACCGCGAACATCGTCCATCCGGGTCCGACGGACACGGACATGAACCCGGCGGACGGCCCGTACGCGGCGGCACAGGCGGCGATGACCGCGCTGGGCCGCTTCGGGACGGCCGACGAGGTGGCGGCGACGGTGGCCCATCTGGCGGGCCCGGACGCGGCCTACGTCACCGGCGCGGAGTTCTCCGTGGACGGCGGGCACGCGGCCTGAGGCGGCGCGTGGGGCGCACCGGTGCGGTACCCGCCGGTGCGCCCCACGCGCGCGTGCCGCTCAGTCTGCCGCCCCTGCCGGCGCGGGCCGCTGGGTACGCCGCCGCGCGCGTGTCGCCGGGTGCGGGCCCGGCGACGGGGTACGCGCGCGTGGCGCCCGGTCAGCCGCCGAGTTCCCGGTGGCGGGTGGCGAGGGCGGCGGCGCCCTCCTCGGTCGGGGTGCCGAAGACGCGGAGGCGGGAGATCCCGCCGTCGGGGTAGATGTCCACGCGCGCGTGGGTGCCGACGGCCGGCTCCGGGAGGACGAAGCGGTGGTTGGTGTCGGGCTGGAGGCGGGTGCGGGGCAGGATCTCCCGCCAGTCGCCGTCCTCGCCGTCCCGGACGGACACCGACGCCCAGCCCGCGCTGTTGCCCTTCAGGTACGCCGTGTCGATCTCGACGGCGCGGATCCGCGCCTGGGCGGCCAGCCGGTAGCGGATCCAGTCGTTGCCCCGGTCGCGGCGGCGGCGCGTCTCCCAGCCGTCGTCCATCTTGCGGGAGCGTCCGGGCTGGATGGTGTTGGTCGCCGGGGAGTAGAAGAGGTCGGAGGCGTCCTCGACCCGGCCGCCGTTCTCCAGCGCGACCACGTCGAAGGTGCCGAGCGCCTCGATCCACCGCGGGTCCGGGACGACCTCGCCGTACACGCGCAGGCGCGCGATGCCGCCGTCGGGGTGCTGGTTGACCCGCAGGTGCGTGAAGCGCTGCTCGGCGGAGACGGCGAAGCCGTTGGCCGCGTGGCCGCCGACCTGGGTGCGCGGGACGAGCGTCGTCCACTTCACGTCGCCGCCCAGCAGTTGCTCCGGGGACGGCGACCCGGGCACCGAGGTGCCCTCCACCGAGACGGCCTGCGGGTAGTTGCCGCGGAAGTGGGCGGTGTCGACCACGATCCCGCGGATCACGCCGGGCGCGCCGAGCCGGACCAGCGCCCAGTCGTGGTCCTCGTCCGTCGGCCAGGGGTGTCCGGCGGAGGCGCCGCGCCGGCGCCGGGTCTCCCAGCCGTCCATGATCTTGCCCTTGTGCCCGAAGTGCTCGGGGTCGAACTCGGCCCGCTCGGGCACCAGCAGGTTCTCCCGCTGGGCGAAGAACTCGTCGTTGGCGGCGATGACACCGGCGCCGAGCCGCCGGTCGGCGAGGTCGGCGTACTGGGTGAAGGGGAAGTCCGCGGTGCGGTAGTCCGCGTAGGGGTCGCCTCCTCCGTAGGGGTTCGCGTCGCCGGTGAAGCTCGCAATCGCCGTCACTGTGATCAGGGTTTCCTTTCGGTGGTGGGCCGCCGCGGTCGCGGGGGCCGGGGAATCAGGGGGTACGGGTCAGCAGTCGGCCCTTCGGTTCGGTGAACTCGCCGTCGGCGGCGATGCGTTCGCCGCGCAGCCAGGTGGACTTCACCACGCCGTGCAGGGTGCGTCCGGCGTAGGCGGTGACCCGGTTGCGGTGCTGCAGGCCGGCCGGGTCGACGGTGAAGGTCTCGTCGGGGGCGAGCACGGCGAAGTCGGCGTCGCGGCCGGCCTCGATGGCGCCCTTGCGGGTCAGGCCGGCCAGGGCGGCCGTCCGGGTGGACATCCAGCGGACGACGTCCTCCAGGCCGTGCCCGCGCCGGCGGGCCTCGGTCCACACGGCGGGCAGGCTCAGCTGGAGGCCGGAGATGCCGCCCCAGGCGGTGGCGAAGTCGGCCGTCTTCAGGTCGGCGGTGGAGGGCGAGTGGTCGGTGACGACGCAGTCGATGGTGCCGTCGGCGAGGGCCTGCCAGAGCAGGTCCTGGTTGGCGGCCTCGCGGATGGGCGGGCAGCACTTGAACTCGCTGGCGCCGTCCGGGACCTCCTCCGCGGTCAGGGTGAGGTAGTGCGGGCAGGTCTCCACCGTGAGGCGCACGCCCTCGGCGCGGGCGGCGGCGATCAGCGGGAGCGCGTCGCCGGAGGAGAGGTGCAGCACGTGCACGCGCGCGTCGAGGCGTTTGGCCTGCGCTATGAGGGCGGCGACGGCCGAGTCCTCGGCGTCGCGCGGGCGGGAGGCGAGGAAGTCGGCGTACCGGGGGCCGCCCTGCTGCGGGGCGGCGGCCAGCCGGTGCGGGTCCTCGGCGTGCACGATCAGCAGGCCGCCGAAGCCGGCGATCTCGCCGAGGGAGCGGGCTAGCCCCTCCTGGTCGAGGTGCGGGAACTCGTCGACGCCGGACGGGGAGAGGAACGCCTTGAAGCCGAAGACACCGGCGTCGTGCAGCGGGCGCAGGTCCTTCACGTTGCCGGGCAGGGCGCCGCCCCAGAAGCCGACGTCGATGTGCGCCTTGTCGGCCGCGACCTCCTGCTTGACCCGCAGGTTGGCGACCGTCGTGGTCGGCGGCAGGGAGTTGAGGGGCATGTCGACGAGCGTGGTGATGCCGCCGGCCGCGGCGGCGCGCGTCGCCGTCCAGAAGCCCTCCCACTCGGTGCGGCCGGGGTCGTTGACGTGCACGTGGGTGTCGACCAGGCCGGGCAGCAGCGCATGGTCGCCGAGATCCTCCAGGCGGGCCGCGGCCGGCACTTCGACGTCGTACGGCAGTACGGCCGTGATGGTGCCGGCGGACACGGTGACCGTGGCGGCCCGCGTCCCCTCCGGTGTGATGACGCGCGTCGAGCGCAGCACCAGTTCAGCGTCGGACACCCGGACCCCTCTCTCTGCCGCCGTTCACGCCCAGGACGGGATTTACATCCACGTAACGGACTTCAACGTTCTGTTGAAGGAGTCTTCACTCCCGCTCTCTCGCCGTCAAGGGGCACACTTCTGGACAGCGTCGCGGGGTCAGCAACTCTGGACGTTTCCACAAAGCGGAATTAGAATTCCATTGAGCAGAACGTAGCTACGTACAAGCAGGGAGTCAACCGGCCGCCGGGTAGGCTTCTGCCCTCCCCGCCAGCCCCGAAAGGAACGTGCCGTGCCGACGTCCAGCGCCAGCACCACCGACTCCGCCAAGTCCTCCGCCGGCGGCGGGGTCCAGTCCCTGGAGCGTGCCTTCGATCTGCTGGAGCGGATGGCGGACGCGGGCGGCGAGGTCGGCCTGAGCGAGCTGTCCGCCACCAGCGGGCTGCCGCTGCCCACCATCCACCGGCTGATGCGCACCCTGGTGGCCTGCGGCTACGTACGCCAGCAGCCGAACCGCCGGTACGCGCTCGGCCCGCGGCTGATCCGGCTCGGCGAGTCCGCCTCCCGGCTGCTCGGCACCTGGGCACGGCCCTACCTCGCCCGGCTGGTGGAGGAGACCGGCGAGACGGCGAACATGGCCCTGCTGGACGGCGACGAGATCGTCTACGTCGCCCAGGTGCCGTCGAAGCACTCGATGCGGATGTTCACCGAAGTGGGGCGCCGCGTGCTGCCGCACTCCACCGGGGTCGGCAAGGCCCTGCTGGCCGGCGTCCCCGACGAGGAGGTCCGCGCCCTGCTCTCCCGCACCGGCATGCCGGCCGCGACGGAGAAGACCATCACCACGCCCGACGGTTTCGTGGCGGCGCTGGAGGAGGTGCGCCGGCAGGGGTACGCGGTGGACGACAACGAGCAGGAGATCGGCGTCCGGTGCCTCGCGGTGCCCGTCCCCGACTCCCCCACGGCGGCCGCGATCTCCATCTCCGGACCGGCCGGCCGGGTCACCGAGGCCGCGACCGAGAAGATCGTGCCGGTACTCCAGGGCATCGCGGTGGAACTGTCCGAGGCCCTGGCGAGTTCCGGGGCCTGAGCCTCCCGCCCCGTACGGTCCGGAGGCCGGCCACCACCGGCCGGCACCCGGCGCCGAGGGCGTCGTGGACGGCCGGGGGGCTCACCTCCCCGGCGGTTCGCCGAACAGGTCCACCGCCGCCCGGACCTCCGTCAGACCGCGCGCCAGCGCGCTGACCGAGCCGATCGCGCCCGCGATCAGTAACAGGGAGCGGCGCAGGCGGGGCGTCTCCGGGATGCCGCCGGCGGCCATCGCCGCGAGTGCGGCCAGCTCGTCCTCGGCTATCCCCCGATCGTGGAAGTCCGCCGGGTGCGCGGCGAGTTCGCGGCGCAGCCGGGACACCGCGGTGCGCAGTTCCGCCACTCTCACGTCCTCGTCGCCGCCGGTCACCGGCCTCTGCTCCAAGCTCCGCGACACAGCCCTCCCCCTCACACGCCGTCGTGCGCGGGTCAGTAAACGCCACGCCGTCCGGGAGCGCCACCACGCGGACCGAAATTCAGCCCAAGGGGCCCGGGCGGCGCGGCCCGCGTCGGGTATGCAGGACGCATGACGGACAACCGGGACGGACACGGGGAGAGCATCGCCGGGCTGCTGCTGGCCGCGGGCGGCGGCAGACGGCTCGGCGGGCGGCCCAAGGCGCTGCTGGAACACCGGGGGCGGCCCCTGGTCGAACACGCGGTCGGAGTACTGCGCGCGGCCGGGTGCGGACGGATCCATGTGGTCCTCGGCGCGGCGGCGGACGACGTCCTGGACCGGGCGGACCTCAGCGGCTGCGTCACGGTCCGCAACCCCGGCTGGGCCGAGGGCATGGGCTCGTCGCTGCGCACCGGACTGCGCTCACTCTCCGGTACGGGGGTGCCGGCGGCCCTGGTGAGCCTGGTCGACCAGCCGGGCATCGGGCCGGCCGCGGCGGCCCGGGTGCTCGCCGCGTACGAGGACGAGAACTCGCTGGTCTCGGCCGCCTACGACGGCGTGCGCGGGCATCCGGTGCTGTTCGGCGCCGCGCACTGGGCGGGCGTCGCGGCGTCCGCCACCGGCGACCGCGGTGCCCGCGCCTACCTGCGGGAGCACGCGGCGGAGCTCCGGCTGGTGGAGTGCGCGGACGTGGCCGAGCCGTACGACATCGACACCGAGGCGGACCTGAGCCACCTTGAGTGAACGGGGTGGCACCGAGAGCCACCTTGCCTCGACCCGGAGATTCTCGACATCAACAAACCATTGAAGTTCCACGATGAGGAAACTACTATCCACTGTTCAGAAGCGTCCGATCACACAGCGGGCGCGAATCGTCCATTTCGTGCCACTTGGCACCCGGTGCCACCGCTGAAGGAAGTGACAGCTCATGTCCGCACCAGCGCCGTCTCCGCTGGCCATCGTCGACGCCGAGCCCCTGCCCCGGCAGGAGGAGGTCCTCACCGAGGCGGCGCTCGCCTTCGTGGCGGAGCTGCACCGGCGGTTCACCCCGCGCCGTGACGAACTCCTCGCCAGCCGCGCGGAGCGCCGCGCCGAGATCGCCCGCACCTCGACCCTGGACTTCCTCCCGGAGACGGCGGCCGTCCGCGCGGACGACTCCTGGAAGGTCGCCCCGGCCCCGGCCGCGCTGAACGACCGGCGCGTGGAGATCACCGGCCCCACCGACCGGAAGATGACCATCAACGCGCTCAACTCGGGCGCGAAGGTCTGGCTCGCCGACTTCGAGGACGCCTCCGCGCCCACCTGGGAGAACGTGGTCCTCGGCCAGGTCAACCTGGTCGACGCCTACACCCGGAACATCGACTTCACGGACCCCGGGTCCGGCAAGTCCTACGCCCTGCGCCCCGACGGGGAACTGGCCACGGTCGTCATGCGCCCGCGCGGCTGGCACCTGAACGAACGTCACCTCGTCGACGCCGAGGGCAGGCCGGTGCCCGGCGCTCTGGTCGACTTCGGCCTGTACTTCTTCCACAACGCCCAGCGGCTGCTGGACCTGGGCAAGGGCCCGTACTTCTACCTGCCGAAGACCGAGTCGCACCTCGAAGCACGTCTGTGGAACGACGTGTTCGTCTTCGCGCAGGAGTACGTGGGTGTCCCGCAGGGCAGCGTTCGCGCCACGGTCCTGATCGAGACGATCACGGCGGCGTACGAGATGGAGGAGATCCTCTACGAACTGCGCGACCACGCCTCCGGGCTGAACGCCGGCCGCTGGGACTACCTGTTCTCCATCGTGAAGAACTTCCGCGACGGCGGCCCGAAGTTCGTCCTGCCGGACCGCAACGCGGTGACGATGACCGCGCCGTTCATGCGGGCGTACACCGAACTCCTCGTCCGAACCTGCCACAAGCGCGGCGCGCACGCGATCGGCGGCATGGCCGCGTTCATCCCGTCCCGGCGCGACGAGGAGGTCAACAAGGTCGCCTTCGAGAAGGTCAAGGCGGACAAGGACCGCGAGGCCGGCGACGGTTTCGACGGCTCCTGGGTCGCCCACCCCGACCTGGTCCCGATCGCCATGGAGTCCTTCGACAAGGTGCTCGGCGACAGGCCGAACCAGAAGGACCGGCTGCGCGAGGACGTCCACGTCGAGGCGGCCGACCTGATCGCCGTCGACTCGCTGGACGCCAGGCCGACGTACCCCGGTCTCGTCAACGCCGTCCAGGTCGGCATCCGTTACATCGAGGCCTGGCTGCGCGGGCTCGGCGCGGTCGCCATCTTCAACCTGATGGAGGACGCGGCCACCGCGGAGATCTCCCGCTCGCAGATCTGGCAGTGGATCAACGCGGGCGTCGAGTTCGAGAACGGCGAGAAGGCCACCCCGGAGCTGGCCCGCAAGGTCGCCGCGGAGGAACTGGCCGCCATCCGCGCGGAGATCGGCGAGGAGGCCTTCGCGGCCGGCCACTGGCAGCAGGCGCACGACCTGCTGCTCCAGGTCTCCCTCGACGAGGACTACGCCGACTTCCTGACCCTGCCGGCGTACGAGCGGCTGACGGGCTGACGGGCTGACGGGCTGACGGGCTGACGGGATCCGGCCGCCCCGGTGGCCCCGGCGACTTGCCGGGGCCACCGGTCAGCCGAAGTGCGCCGCCCCGTCCTGCGCCACTCCCGGCCTGCCGTGCAGGTCGGGCACGTGCTTGAGCCAGTCGGGGCGGCCCTGCTGCCTCCTCGCCGCGCGGGCGGTGTCCTCGGCGGCCAGTTCCGCCCGGCTCGGGAAGTCGGTCGGCAGCCAGTCGGCCGACAGCCGCACCCGCTGCATCAGGTAGTCGACATAGGCGGCCCGGACGTCGTCGGGGGCCGCGAAGCCCGCGTCCTCGGCCAGCCAGGCGTCCGGCACCTCGGCGACGATCCCGCGCAGCAGCTCCTCGGTCACCCGCGGCGCCAGCTCCGCGTCGGCGGCCCGGACGTCGGGGCCGTACTGGCCGAGGGCATGGTGACGGAAGTCGTACCGCTTGCCCGGCATGGTGGTGTCCCAGCGGTGGTGGAAGACGAGGGCGGCGCCGTGGTCGATGAGCCACAGGCGCGGCGGCACGACGCCGAGGGTGGGCCACACCATCAGGTTGGAGCTGTGCACCGTCCGGTCCACGTTGACGGTCAGCGCGTCCAGCCAGACGATCCGGCCCGCCTCCAGCGGGTCCACGGCGAAGGACCTGGCGATCTCCGGTGTGAAGTCGGCGGCGCCCGGCAGGTGGTCCATGCCGAGGTTGACGCCCGCGCTGGCACCGTGCAGCTCCCGGACCTCCTGGTGGGGCTCTTCGGAGGCGATCACCGGGTCGAAGTGGACGAGGACCAGTTCGGGGAAGCGCAGACCCAGCGCCCGCGCGAGTTCCCCGACGATCACCTCGGCGACCAGCGCCTTGTGTCCCTGCGCGGAGCCGGTGAACTTCACGACGTACGTGCCGAGGTCGTCGGCCTCGACGACACCGGGGACGGAGCCACCGGAGTGCAGGGGGGCGACATAACGGGTCGCAGCGACTTCTCTCAGCATCTCTCCCCGCTTCCGGCCTCCGGCACAGGTGAGCATAGTAACCAAGCGTGACAACTGGAGGAGGCGCCGCACGGCGTCCCTTCTTCGCGCCCGCACTCACACCATCAGGTGACGACAGAACCACTCAAAAACCTACGAAGCGCCCTCCGAGGTCTTGCCCGGCAGGGCCCGTTCGGCCAGGGTGAGAGCCGGTGCGGCAGTCGGCCTTCGCGTGCCGGAACTGATCACGGGGGAGCGACATGGGTGCCGAAGCGACCGGGTCGGGCGGCCGGACCGTGGACGCGGGCGGGACACGAGTACGCGATGTGGTGCTCGGCGTGGTCACCGAGGTGGCTCCCGACGAACTGCCGCTGATGGCGGGGCTGGTCGGGTTCGACGACGCCACGGTGGTGCGGCGCCTCGGTGGACGTGGCCGGCGCGAGCCGCTGGGTTTTGGACTCGGTGAGGTCACCGCACTGGTGACGCCCGTGGTGTGGCTGGCGGTGGACCAGGCGGCCCAGCGGATCGTGGGCGCCGCGCTGGACGGCGCGGCCGGCAGAGTGAGGGCCGCGCTGCGCACCCTGTTGCGCAGGCCCGCCGAGGCCGTCACGGTCCCGCCGCTGACCCGTGAACAGCTGGCCACGGTGCGGGAGTCGGTACTGGAAGTGGCCGCGGAGCGCGGCCTGGAGGAGGAGCGCGCGACGACCGTCGCCGACGCGGTGGTGGCCAGGCTGGTGCTGGCCCGGCCGGAGGACGCCGATACCGACGAGCCGGCGGCCCCCGCCGACCCGGCCGACCCCGCCGATGGGGCGGCGTGATGGCCGGCTTAGCCGCCGGCACCGTCTCCGGGACCGGGGAGCGTCCTGCCCAGGCACGGCTCGACGAGCGGGTCCTCGCGGCCGGTACGACCCTGCGTTTCGTCCTGCTCCTGCTGTTGTTGGCGGCGGCCGGCGCCAACATGGTCCCCAGGGTCGTCCGGCACCTCCTCGCGTCGTCCGAGAAGGCCGACAAGGAGACGGGCTGCTGGCTGGCCGCGGGGATCGATCCCGGCGCGTCCCTGAACGCGGGATACGTCCAGTACACCCGGAACGCGACCGCGTTCAAGGAGTGCGCGGCCCAGTACCGGCAGGACTTCGACGGGGTGTCGCTCGGCCTGGGCGCGCTGGCCCTCGCCGTGGCCGTCGCGGTGTACTGGCTGATCCCGGTGTGGCGGACGCGGCGCTCCAAGGTCGTGTCCCTGGAGGCGATGGACGTACACGGCGGGCTGCGGCCGCTGCTCGACGAACTGGTGGCCGTCGCCGGCCTCACCCGTCCACCCCGTTTCGTCGTCGACCCGGCGGCGGCGTCCACGGCCGGTGCCGTCGCGTTCGGCCGCCGGCGCGGTCCCACGATCCGTCTGGACGGCGGTCTGGTCGCGACGAGCGACAAGCAGCGCGACCGGTTCCGTGCCGTGGTGCTGCACGAACTCGCGCACCTGCGCAACGGGGACGTCGGTGTCACCTACGCCACCATCGCCCTGTGGCGGGTGTTCCTCGTCCTGGTCCTGCTTCCCTGGACGGCGGTGTGCCTGGACATCCTCTTCTTCGCCGGAACCGCGGACGCCCGTGGCACGTTCGCCCCGTTCAACACGCACGACCTGGTCCTCGGCGGCCTGATCGTGCTGGCGGTCTACCTCATCCGTGCCGGGATCCTGCGCAGTCGTGAGATCTACGCCGACCTCATGGCGGCGCGCTGGGGCGCGAGCCGGGAGCCGTGGGAGGTCGCCGCCCGGCAGCCCTCGGGCGTGTGGTCGAGACTGCTCACCGCGTTCCTCGAACTGTGGCGGACCCACCCGTCCTGGGCGCTGCGCCGGGCGTCGCTGACCGACCCGAGGGCACTGTTCGCACTGGAGCGCCTGCCCCTGTTCCTCACCGGCCTCGCCGCCGACGTCCTCGTCTGGCACCTCGGAAGCCTGCCCGGTGCCGCCCTCCCCGCGAAGGCGGTGCTCATCGCCGGGCTCGTCGTGGGCATCGGAGGTGTCGCGCTGTGGCGCGCGGTGGTGTACGCCCTCCTCACCCGGCGGCCGGCCCCGTCGGGAGCACCCGTCGGCCTGTGGCTCGGCGCCGGCCTTGTGGCGGGCGAGCTGACCGGCCCGGGAGCGGCCTACAACCACTGGCTGCCGGCGCATCCCGAGGCACTTCTGATCCTGGTGGCGGCGCTGGTCCTGGTGATGGCCTGGACCGCGCAGAACGCCGAGTGGTGGCTCAGGTCCTGGCGCGGCCGCTCACTGGGCCCGGGCCTGTCGGCGGGCCTGGCGGCGCCCTCGCTCGCGCTCGCCTCCGTGCTGTACTGGTGGTACGTCGAGGGCCAGGCCCTCACCGACGGGTGGCCGTACACGACGGCCGGGCTCCTCGGCTCGTACGGCCTGCCGGGGCTTCCGCCGGTGCACATCGGCCCGCTGCTGAGGGTCGCCGCGGTGGTGGGCGTCCTTCCCGGCACCGACGCCTCCGCGGAGAGTTTCTGGTGGGCCGGTGTGCCGCTCTGGGCGCTCCCGCTGCTCGCGTCGGCGATCCGCCCGCCGTCACGCCCTCCCGAACGTCTCGCCGAAACGCTGCTGGAGACGGTCACGCCGCTCGCCGGGAACCGCCGCGGACCGGGCCGGCTCCTGGCCGCGGGGCTGGCCGGCGGGCTCGTCTGCTGGGCCGGGCTGGCCATGGCGCTGGCCCACCTGCACACGCCGGACCCGGCGGCCGTACGCATGACGGGCCCGTTCCAGCTCGCCCACCTGATGTGGCCCGTCCTGGTGATCTGCGGTGCGATGGCCGTGACGGCGGCCGTCGTCGCCGCCGTCACGGACACGGCATGGCTGCCGGCAGGGCTGGTCGCGGCGGGGATCACCGCGCTGCTGGGGGCCGGGGGCGCCTTCCTGCTGATGGCCACGGACGGCTGCCTCGGTCCGCTCGACACCATGACGAGCACGTGCGGTTGGCGGCCGCACGCGGCTGGACCACTGGTGCGGACAGAACTGCCGTACGTGCTGAGCCCGGGAATCCTGCTGGCCGGTACGGCCGCCTTCGCGGGCCGTGCCGCCGGGCTGCTCGGGCGGCGGCTCGGCCGGGCCGGGCTGCGGTCGACGGGGCGGCCCCCGTCACGACGGCCCCGCAGCCGGGTGTGGCAGCACGGTGCCCGGGTGGCGACCGTCGCGGCCGTGGCCGCCGGGATCGGTACGACGCTGTTCGCCGTCCAGGCGTCGGGCTCGCCCTCGCGCCCCTCCCGGTCGGCGGAGCTGATGCTGGATCAGTCGACGCCGGCACCCTCGGCGTCCCTGGCCCGGCTCGAGGGCCAGGCGTGGGCGGCGGTCGGCGGCCTGGACCGCGTCTACGCGTTCAGGTCGGCGGAGCGTGACATCACCCGTGCGTTCAAGGCCGCGCGGGAGTCCGCCTCCGACGCGGAGTTCGCCACGGCGATGGGGCAGTTGGGCACCGGGTGCGACGGGCTGGCCCGGGCGACGAAGCGAGCCGGCACGTACTTCACCGTGCCCGACCCGACCGGGCAGTGGATGTGGTCGCGCCTGCTGGCCCGTCACCGGCAGTTGGTCACCGCATGCCGTGAACTCGCCACGCGGCCCGGTTCCGAGACGGCCCGGGCCGCGACGACCGCGCGGCAGAACGCCGTCGACTCGACGGACGCGATGATCTACTGGCTCGCCGAGTCGGACGCAATTCGCCGCAAACCCGCGTGAAGACCCGGTGCACATCCTGTGATCGACCGCCGGGTTGCACGGCAGACGCATGGCAGCGCTGTAGTCACGCCACTACTGTCGGCTCATGGGCAACGTCAAAGTGAATATCGTTCGGCGGCCTCGGCGCCGATTACGAGAAGTCGCCGGACGCGTCGTGGTCCCCGTGCTGGGCGGAGCGCTCGCGCTGACCGCGTGCGGCGGCGACAAGGGCGACAGCGCCGAGGACACGAAGCCGGCCGAGCGCCACACCGTCGTACTGGAGGCCACCTCCGACTACGGCCGGCCGATGGTGATCAACTACTTCGGTACGGCTTCGGGGCCGAAGGGAATGACCACGATCGGCGGGAAGGGCAAGGGGGATCTGTCGGCGGCGTCGCCGTGGAAGGTCACGCTCACCGTGAACGGCAAGGACCCGTGGGTTCACCTGTCGGCCAACGGGACCGGCTGCGTCGGACGGGCGACCGGGGGCGACTCCTGCGAGACCGGGGCCATTCCCGACCGCGCGGACATCGCGGGCAAGGGCACCACCACCTGCCGTATCACCATCGACGGCAAGGTCGTGGCGGAGAGGTCGTACACGTATCCCACGATCGTTCCCGTCACCTGTCTCACGCCGCGCAGCGGGAAATCGGAGTGAGGGAACATGGCCGATGACACCGCGCGGTCCGTCCCGCCGGAAAACCCGCCGCCTCCCGTTGCGGGAGAGAACGACGACACACGGGAGAACACCGACCGTCAGCGACCGGCACCGCGGCGCTCGCGGCGGCGTGCCGCGCTCATCGCGCTGGTCGCCCTCCTCGCAGTCGTCGCCGGCGTGCTCGTGTGGATCCTCGGACCCGGCGACGGCCGGGAGGGCTCCGGTTCGTCCATCCGCGATGAACTCGCCCGCTCCGCGGCCCTGCTGCGGGGCGCGCCGGCGCTCCACTACACGGGCACCATCAAGGTCAAGGGGCAGGGCAAGGCCCGGCTGGACCTGACCGTGGACAACCCCGGGGACGCCCTCGGCACGCTGACGATGCCGGACGATCCCGCACTGGACTACGTGGGCGTCGACGGCAAGTCGTTCCTGCGCGGCAGCACCGAGGCGTGGCGGTCGTTCGGCATGGAGAAGAAGTCGCAGGTGCTCGCGGAACAGCCGCGACTGGTGGCGCCGGGCGTGTTCTTCCGCAAGGACCTGGGCACGGCTCTGGCGCCTCCGGCACTGGCGAAGACGTTGCTGTTCGAGGACGTCCCCGAACAGAAGATCACCGTCGGAGCCCCTGTCACCGTGGGCGATCACACCTGCACCCCTGTCCACGCCGACGGCATGACCGTCTGCCTGGGCAGGAGGGTTGAGGGCGGCGCCCGGTTCGTCGACCGCGTCAGCTTCTCCGGCAGCACGCTCGTGGCCGACATCGAGGCGCTGCCACGGAAGGCGGTCGACGGGTTCTCGCGCGACTTCCGGTCGAAGCTGACCATGACGCGCCGGGCGGTGAACGACCAGATCGACGTGACCCCCCAGATCCTGCACGACTACGAGGGCAAGTGCGCCCCGACAGCCTGTACCTTCACCGCTCGGGTGACCGTCACCTACCTCGGCGCCTCCACGGCCCCCGAGGCGTCCAAGGCCGTGCAGGTGAACTACGTGTGGGTCATCGACCGGGACGGAAAGCCGGTGACCGTCGGCCCGCGCTGCTCGGGCGCCGTACTGATCAAGCCGGGCGAGTCGACCGACCTGTCGTGCACCGCCACCGGTTCCTCGGTTCCCGCCGGCGGGCCGGCCAGCGGCGCCTACCACGGTGAGATCCACACGTCCGACGTCGCCCTCACCCGAGCCGAATACGAGCGCCTTGTGCGTCTCGCGGCCGACAACGCCGAGAAGGTCGCGGCCCTCCACGACCTGCCTTCTCCGCACTGATCCCCCGACTCGCGCGAGGACACCGGGCGGCGGAGCGGCTCCCCCCGCTGCGCCGCCCGGACGCCTGCCGGGACAGCGGTCACATCGCGCGGTGCGGCGCCGGCCGGGGCGGATCGGGTCAGCGGCCGGCCAGTGGGTTCGGCAGGGGCAGGTAGCGGGCGGCGGCGCCGTCCGCGCCGGTCCAGCGCAGCAGCAGGTTGGTCTTGCCCGGGAGGGTGGGCGAGGCGAGCAGGTCGGGGATCTCGGGCAGGTCGTGGCGGGCGAGTTCGCGGCGGGCGGCCGGCCAGGGGTCGAGTCCGGGGTGGTGTTCGGCGAGGGCCGCGGCGATCTCGGTGAGGTGGTTGACGACCAGGCAGTACACCAGCCGCTCCCAGCCGGCGGCCCGGGAGACGTCCGGGAGCAGTTTGACGCCCTCGGCGTCCCGGAACAGCGCCTGCACGGGCAGGCCCGCCGGGTCCACGGCGACCAGGGTGTTCTGCAGATGCGCCTCCAGGACGACGCCGTGATCGGCGAAGGCCGTCAGGGCGGGCGGCACGACCTGCCGCAGATACGCCTCCCACCAGGCCTGGGGGTCGGTGGTGGCGGCCAGGGGGCTGCCCTCGAAGCCCTCGGCCAGGGCGGCGGCGAGCAGCGGGGTGGCGGCGGGCAGGAGGTCGCCGCGCAGCCCGCCCCGCACCAGTACGGCCAGTTCCTCGAAGGCGAACGCGGCGGTGCGGTAGCCGCGGTCGGGCAGCCAGGCGGCGGGCGGACCCATCGCGGCGAACGCGCGTTCCACGGCGGTGCCGGTGCGGCGCAGGGCCAGCAGGTCGTGGCGCCACAGCCGGCGGATGTCGTTGGTGATGCGCACATCCAGGCTGAACTTCAGGAACAGGTCGCGCCGGGGCTCGTACACCGTGCGGATCGCCGCCGTGGGCCAGGTGTCGAAGGCGGTGGTGCCGAGCCTGATCAGCCGGCCGTCGGCGAGGGCGGGTTCCAGGTCGCGGGCGACGAGGTCGAGCTGCCAGGGGTGGGCCGGCAGCAGCCGGTAGCCGGGCGGGGCGGTACCGAGGGCGTCCAGGGCGCTGGTGTCGCCCTCCTCGGCCACCTGGTCCGCACGCACCCCGAGCAGGGCGAGCGGGAAGCGGGCGTGCGCCTCGGGCGCGTACGGCAGCCAGGTGGCGGCCGGGCCGCCGCCGCGGGCCTTCGGGGCGGGATGGCAGGGGTGGCCGGTGATCAGGGACTGCTCGGAGCGCAGATACGGGTCCGCGGGCGCCGCCGCCCGGGCGCGGGCGGTGAGCAGGGCGGCGACGGCCTCCCGGCTGTCGATCATCTCGGCGGGCAGGTCGTCGCCCGGCTGCCCGGTGTGCCGGCGCAGCTCCTCGGCGACCAGTTTGACCAGTTCGGTGTGGCCGAGGCGGTGCCAGGCCCCGGCCGCGCGCACCTCCGGATCGGCGGGCCGGCGGCCGGCCCGCACGCGCAGCAGCCGGCCGGTGCCGGGCAGCCGGTGGACCCGGTGTCGCCCGTCGGCCGGCAGCGGCTCGGCGACCTCCCGCAGCAGGCAGTTCAGCAGGGGCGCGGACGCGTACGCGTCGGCGCGCCGTCCTGCGGCGTCACTGGGAGGCTTGAGGTCCACGCGATCCATTCGTCCGTCGTCGGGGGCCGGTCGCGCCGGTCCGCCGTTACGGGTCCGGGGGCCGGTCGCGATCAGTATCTCTGCCGTATCCGACAATCGTGCCCCGAGCTGCCCTTTCCCGAGGAGCCGAATGTGTACGACTCAGCCACCGCGGAGGCCGGGATCGCCGAGGAGCTGGCCGCCGTCCGGCCCGGCCTGCTGCCCCGGTACCGGGCCGCGCTGCCCGGTGCCCGCGCGGCGGTGCTGACCCGGCTGTGGCGGGCCCTGGCGTACGAGCCGCTGCCGTGGATCTCCGGCCGCGCAGGCGGGGCCGACGGCCTGGCGCTGCGGCTCGCCGACGGCCGGCACCTCGAGGGGCCGCCCGCGGACCCGTACGCGACCGGCGGGTACGTCACGTCCGTGCGCCTGGGCCGGGAGCGCTACGACGACCCGGCGCGGCTGATGAGCGACCTCGCGGTGCCGCACGCCTCCGGTTTCGCGGGCGAACTGGCCCACAGCGCGGCTTCGCTGGCCCTCTCACGGGCCGGCGCGGACCGCTCGGCGGACCGGCCGGAACGGGACTGGGAGTGGGAGCAGCGGGTGACCGACGGGCATCCCTACCATCCCAACTGCCGTTCCCGGCCCGGTTTCTCGGTGGCCGACCAGCTCGCCTACGCACCGGAGCATCGCCCGGTGGTGGAGCTGGGGACGGTACCGGTGCCGGCGGAGCAGTGCCTGCTGTCGGGCGAGTGGCCGGAGGAACTGCGGGACGGAGGGCGGCTGTTGCTGCCGGTGCACCCCTGGCAGGCGGACCATGTACTCAAGCGGCCGTACGACCCCTGGCGGGCCGCGCGTCCGCTGCTGTCCCTGCGGACGCTGGCCCTGCCCGGCGGTCCGCACGTCAAGACCGCGCTGAGCGCCCGGCTGACCTCGTCGGTGCGGGACATCTCCGGGTACTCGGTCGAGGTGGCGGCGGCCCTGTCGGCGTTCGCGACGGACCTGGCCGGCCGCACCGGGGGCCTGCTGCACATCACCCGCACGCTCGGCGCGGTCACCGCGCACTCCCCCGATCTGGCCGCGCTGCTGCGGGAGTCGCCCGCCGTCCACGCGGGCCCCGGCGAGCGGGTACTGCCGGTGGCGGCGCTGCCCTGCACCGGCCTGCCCGAGTCCCCCGCCTGGCTGGCGGACTTCGCCCGGCTGGCGCTCACGGTGGGCTTGCGGCTGCTGGACCTCGGAGTGGCCCTGGAGGCGCACGGCCAGAACCTCCTGGTGATCCTGTCGGCGGACGGCACACCGGTGCGGCTGGTCTACCGGGACCTCGCCGACATCCGGATCAGCCCCGCCCGGCTGGCCCGGCACGGCATCGCCCCGCCCGCGCTGACCGGCCGCCTGGTCACGGACGACGAAACGGCCCTGCGCCGCAAGCTGTTCGGCTCCCTGGTGGCCGGCGCGCTCGCCGGTACGGCGGGCTCGGGACCGGCGCTCGGGGCGGCGCTGGCGGCGGCCGTGCCCGCGCTGCCGGACACGGCCGACCTGGCCGCGCTGCGCGAAGCCCCGCTGCCCGCCAAGGCGCTGACGCTGATGCGGCTGTCCCCGGAGACCCCGGGTGACCAGTGGACCGCGCTGCCGAACCCGCTCGTTTTGGAGCCCGGCGCCTGAGATCAATAAGATCCGCCGATGATCAGAAGACAACGGCTGGCGGCGGGAGTCTGCGCTCTCCTCGCCGCCCTGACGGCCGGGCTCGCGTTCCCCGCCGGGGCCGCCGCCGACGAGACGGAACAGGCCGCCCCCAAGGTGGAACTGGTGCTGGACGTCAGCGGTTCCATGCGGACGCGGGACATCGACGGCGGCACCCGGATGGCCGCGGCGAAGCAGGCGTTCAACGAGGTGCTCGACGCGACGCCGGAGGAGGTCGAGCTCGGCATACGCACGCTCGGTGCCAACTACCACGGCAACGACCGCAGGACCGGCTGCAAGGACACCGCGCAGCTCTACCCGGTCGGCCCGCTGGACCGGACCGACGCGAAGACCGCGGTGGCCACGCTGGCCCCGACCGGCTGGACGCCGATCGGCCCCGCGCTGCTGAAGGCGGCCGACGACCTGAACGGCGGTGACGGCACCCGCCGTATCGTGCTGATCAGCGACGGCGAGGACACCTGCCAGCCGCTCGACCCGTGCGAGGTGGCCCGCGAGATAGCCGCCAAGGGCATCGGGCTGACCATCGACACCCTCGGCCTGGTGCCGGACGCCAAGACCCGCGACCAGCTCAGCTGCATCGCGGACGCGACCGGCGGCACCTACACCTCCGTCCAGCACAAGGAGGAACTGAGCGACCGAGTGGGTCAGTTGGTCGACCGGGCGGCCGATCCTGTGGTGACGCCGGTGGCCACCGAGGGCGCCACGGAGTGCGCCAAGGCGCCGGCCCTGAAGTCCGGGCTCTACACCGATCGCGAGGAGTTCGGGCAGCAGCGCTGGTACAAGGTCGACGTGAACCCCGGCCAGGAGCTGCGCGCCTCGGTCAGCGTGGCCGACGACCGGGCCGTCAACCCCGACTACGGGGTCCTGCTGCGGGCGGTGACGCTGCACGGCCGGGAGATCGTGCGCGGTGAGGCGGCGGACGACGGCCGCACCGACGCGATCTCCACGGGCCTGCGGTATCCGAGGCCGGAGAGCGACGACGACGAGGCGACCGCGGAGACCGTGTGTCTCCAGGTCACCAACTCCTTCTCGGCCGCCGCGGGCGTCAAGACGTCCCCGGGTCTGCCGCTGGAGCTGACCGTGGACGTGGTGGACGGGCCGTCGCACGCGGCCGACGTGGCCGCGTTCGGCCTCGGCCGCGGCTGGTGGCTGCTCGGCGCCCTGGTGCTGGCCGGGTTCATCGCCGGTCTGCTGTGGGGCTGGCTGTCGCGCTGGCGGGTCGCGGTCTGGAGGACGAACTGATGCGTATCACACGTGTGCTGGGCGCCGCGCTGCTGGCGCTCGGGCTGGCCGCCGGTCCGGCGGCCGCCGACGCCACGCCGTCGCCGAGCGCCTCGGACGACGGCAAGGCACCCACCCGGGCGGGCACCTCGTTCCGTACCGCGACGGAGATCGAACAGGGGCAGCGGGCCACCGCGTCCGGCTCCACCGGTGACTACCTGTACTGGTCGTTCCCGGCGGACGCCGAACAGCGGCCGACCGTCGCGGCGACGGTGAAGCTGCCCGAGACGCACGGCGCGCAGACCTGGCAGCTCGACGTGTACGACGGTCTGCGCCGCCGCCAGTCCTGCCAGTACGGCGCGGCGACCCGCACCGCCGGCCAGGGGACGTCCTCGGTCGAACTGGCCTGTGTGCTGCGCACGGTGCGCGCCTGGTCGGAGCCATGGGCCAACGACCCGCTGCCGGGCACGTACTACGTCCGGCTGACCGTGGTGGACCTGGCCTCGGCCGACCTCGGGCAGCCGGTGAGCACCGAGATCCGCGTCGACTCCAAGGACATCGGCGGAGCGGCTGCCGTGGACGGCTCGCTGACGAAGCCGCTGGTCCCCGGGATCGCCGTCACGTCCGAGGCGGAGAAGGACGGTTCGAAGTCGGCGGTGCTGTCGAGCATCGAGCCGGACGACGGCTGGTCCTCCGGCTGGTGGTCCGACCGCTGGGTGTGGACCGCGATCGGCGGCATCCTGGCCGCGCTGGCGGGCATCGGCGGCTACGCGCTCACACGCGGCTCGGGACGGCCGTCCCGGGTACCCCCGTCCGTCTGACCCACAGCCGAAGGCCCGCCGCCCAGGCGGGCCTTCGGTGTTTCCGCGGCCGTCAGCCCTCCCTCAGCGCCTTGGCGAGCGTGCCGTCGCCGGTCACGGTGATCCGGCCGGCCCGGACGGCGTCCGCCGGCGACAGCTCCCCACGGCAGACGGCCACGCACGTGGCGGAGTCCAGCACCAGCCGCGCGTCCACCGCGCCGGGCGCGGGCCCGTCCCCGTACGCCGGTCCGTCACCGGCGCCCACGTTGAGGTGGAACTCGCCCTCCTCCAGGCGGACTTCGACGACGCCCTCGCCCTGGACGGCCCGCAGCAGGGGCAGCGCGAACCAGTGCGCGCGGACGGCGTCCGTCGGGCGCCGCTCCCCCAGTTCACCCTCGCCCCACTTGCCCAGCGCCTGCAGCACGGGCAGCAACGCACGCCCTCGGTCGCTGAGTTCGTAGACGAACGCGGCGCCCGGCGGGGGCAGCCGCCGCCGGGTGGTGAGTCCGTCGCGCTCCATGTCCTTCAGCCGGGAGGCGAGTACGTCCGTGCTCACGCCGGGGAGGTCCGCGTGCAGGTCCGTGTAGCGGCGCGGGCCGGCCAGCAGTTCCCGGACGATCAGCAGGGTCCAGCGGTCGCCCACGAGGTCGAGGGCGCGGGCTGCGGAGCAGTACTGGTCGTAGCTTCGGCGAGGTGACATGCGGCGCAGTCTAGACGGGTTGTTGGACTTTCCAAGCTCCCACTTGGTAAAACCAAGCAACACGAGTTTCCGGAGGGGCGCATGGAGTTCCGGCAGTCGAACAAGCTCAGCGAGGTCTGTTACGAGATCCGCGGCCCGGTGATCGAGCACGCGGACGCGCTGGAGGAGGCGGGCCACAGCGTGCTGCGCCTGAACACGGGCAACCCGGCGCTCTTCGGCTTCGAGGCGCCCGAGGAGATCCTCCAGGACATGATCCGGATGCTGCCCCGGGCGCACGGCTACACGGACTCGCGCGGCGTCCTGTCCGCCCGCCGGGCGGTGGCCCAGCGCTACCAGACCCTGGGTCTCGCGGTGGACGTCGACGACGTGTTCCTCGGCAACGGCGTCTCCGAACTGGTCTCCATGGCCGTGCAGGCGCTGATCGAGGACGGCGACGAAATCCTCGTCCCCGCCCCGGACTTCCCCCTCTGGACGGCGGTGACGACGCTGGCGGGCGGCAAGGCGGTGCACTACCTCTGCGACGAGCGGGCCGACTGGAACCCGGACCTGGCCGACCTGGAGTCGAAGATCACCGACCGCACCAAGGCCGTGGTGATCATCAACCCGAACAACCCCACCGGCGCGGTCTATCCGAAGGAGGTGGTGGAGGGCATCCTCGACCTGGCCCGCCGCCACGGCCTGATGGTGCTCGCCGACGAGATCTACGACCAGATCCTCTACGACGACGCCGTCCACCACTCCGCCGCAGCCCTCGCCCCCGACCTGGTGGTCCTCACCTTCTGCGGCCTGTCGAAGACGTACCGGGTGGCGGGCTTCCGCTCCGGCTGGCTGGTCGTCACCGGGCCCAGGCAGCACGCGAAGGACTATCTGGAGGGCCTGACCATGCTGGCCTCCATGCGGCTGTGCGCCAACGCGCCCGCGCAGTACGCCATCCAGGCCGCGCTCGGCGGACGCCAGTCCATCCATGAACTCACCGCCCCCGGCGGGCGGTTGCACGAGCAGCGGAACGTGGCCTGGGAGAAGCTCAACGAGATCCCCGGGGTGTCCTGCGTGAAGCCCAAGGGCGCGTTGTACGCCTTCCCGCGGCTGGACCCTAAGGTGCACCGCATCCACGACGACGAGAGGTTCGTCCTCGACCTCCTGCTGCGCGAGAAGATCCAGGTGGTGCAGGGCACCGGCTTCAACTGGCCGTCGCCCGACCACTTCCGCATCCTCACCCTCCCGCACGCCGACGACCTGGAGGCGGCGATCGGCCGGATCGGACGCTTCCTCGGCGGGTATCGGCAGGGGTAGCCATCCCCTACCGGCGGCGCCGACCCGGCGGCCAGGTGCCGCGGCCACTGCTCCGGCGTGGCACCGGAGCGCGTGGGCGGCCGTCCGGCCCAACCCGCTCTGCGGGCGGCCGGAGCGGTGTGACACCGTGCTGGGGCATGCGCTGAGGGGCAGCGGGAAGGGCGTTGACGTGGGTGACCTTTTTCTCGTCCGGCACGGTGAGACCGAGTGGTCCCGGTCCGGGCGGCACACCGGCCGGACCGACGTGCCCCTGACCGAGCACGGCCGGGAGGAGGCGCGCCGGCTGGTGCCGCTGATCCGGTCGCACCGTATCGGCGCCGCGTTCGTCAGCCCCCTGCAGCGGGCCCGGGAGACCGCCACGCTCATCGGCGTCCACGACGCCCGGGTCGACGCCGACCTGCTCGAGTGGGACTACGGCGGCTACGAGGGCGTGACCACCGTGCAGATCCAGCGTGAGCGGCCCGGCTGGTTCCTGTTCACGGACGGGGTCGCGCCGGGCCCGCCGGAGCGTCCCGGGGAGACCGCGGAGCAGGTCGGGGAGCGGGCGGACCGGATGCTCGCCAAGGTGGACGCCGCCCTCGCCAACACCGAGGGAGTGGTGCTGCTGGTCGCCCACGGCCACTTCCTGCGGGTCCTCACCGCGCGCCGGCTCGGGCTGCCGCCGCACCAAGGGGCGCTGTTCCAGCTCGCGACGGGTGCGCTGGGCCGGCTGAGCACCGAGCACGGGCGGCCCGTGATCGCGGGGTGGAACGTCCGGGCGCCCGGCTGACCGGTTCGGCCGGTCCGCGACCCCGAGGCCGGGCCCGTTGTCGGACCCCGGCCGTACGCTCGGAACGAGCCGCCGGTCCGGCGGCTCCCGGGCGTCGGCGCATCGAAAAGGGGGCCCGCCGTGACACGACCACCGACCGTCGCGCAGCGACGGCTGATCGAGGCCGCCGATCCGGTGACCGGCCGGCTGCGCGGCACGCGGGCGCAGCTGGACGCGCTGGTCGAGCGGGGACTCGCCTTCCGGCACCCGCGGCCGCCGCACGACCACTTCCTCACTCCGGCTGGGCACCGGATACGCGAGGCGGAGCCGGAGGCGCCGGCGGCCGCCGAGGAGTCCGCGTCCCCCGGCGGCGGGTTCGCCGCGCGGGTCGGCGGCGAGGAGGATCCGCCGGTGTCCGGGGCGACCCGGCCGCGGGAGGTGCACAGCGCCTGGCAGGGGCTGCTGGAGCTGCGCCGGATGACCAATCCGGGCGGCGCGACCGACCGCCCGTGCGGCTGGGAGCGGACGCATCTGGTGCGGGCCGCCGCGCTCGCCCTGGAGGCGGCGGGGCACCGCCCGGCGGGCCCGGACGGCGACGGCTACCGGGTACGGGCGACACCGCAGCCGGAGGCGGTAGCCGTGTACGCGCCGGACGAGCGGGCTCTGCTGGCGTGCACGGCGACGCTGGAGCGGGCGGGCTGGCAGGCGGGCGCGTACACGGAGCCCAGGACGCGGGCGCGCTATCTGCTGGCGTCACCGCGGCGGGCCTGAGACGCGTGTAAGGATCAACGGGTCGAGGATCCGAACGACGAAGGGGCGCCGGCCGTGGCCGAACCGTTTTCCGTCCGTGTGACCGTCCGCGGTTACGAGACCGATGTGCAGGGCCATCTCAACCAGGCGGTGTACCTCAACTACGCGGAGCACGCCCGCTGGTCGCTGCTCCAGGCCGCCGGGGTGAGCCAGGCCCGCCTGCGCGCCCGGGGTGTGGGGCCGGTGGCGCTGGAGACGACGATCCGCTTCCGCCGCGAGCTGCTCGCCGGGGACGAGGCCGACGTGAGCTGCGAGTTCGAGTGGGGCGGCGGCAAGACCTTCCGCATCCGGCAGGAGATACGCAAGGTCGACGGCACGCTGGCGGCCGAGGTCACCGCGGTGGGCGGCATGCTCGACCTGGAGAAGCGGAAGCTGCTCGCCGACCCCCGGGACGTGTTCGAGGAGCTGGCCACGGACCTGGGACTCTTCGGCCTGTGACCACGGTCCCTACGCGTCGAGCAGCTCCGGCGGATGCTCGGCGTCGTAGGCCGCCCGGGCCTCGGCGATGTACGCCCGGCTGCGCTCGGCCCAGTGCGTCAGCCGTCGCAGCGTCGGCTGCAGCTCCCGGGCGGCGGGCGTCAGTTCGTACTCCACCTTGGGCGGGACCGTCGGATGCACGGTGCGCGTGACCAGTCCGTCGCGCTCCAGGTGGCGCAGGGTCAGGGACAGCATGCGGCGGCTGATGCCCTCGACGCCGCGTTCCAGTTCGGTGAACCGGATGGGCCCCGCGGCGGCGGCCACGAGGATCTGCACACTCCACTTGCCGGCGACCCGGTCGAGCACCTCACGCACCGGGCAGGCGTCCGCGTCCACCGCCCGGACGGTGACACCGGTGTTCCTGCGCACCATCGGACTCCCTCCTCGCACCCGCCTCCTCGTACCGGACTCCACTCTCACCCACGACGCCCCCGGTCGCACCCGCGGGGAGGCGGGGCGGGACCGTGCCCCGCCCCGCCTCCCGCCGCCCGCGTCCGCTTCAGTGCGCGGGAGCCAGTTCCTCACCCGATTCCATCGGATGGGTGACGTCGGCGGCCTCGCGGCTTCGGCCGAGGTGGTTGAAGACGAGGTTGAGGAGGACCGCGGTGACACAGCCGGTGGAGATGCCGGAGTCGAGGACGATCTTCGCGGTGTCCGGGAAGGCGTGGTAGAACTCCGGCGCCGTGATCGGGATGATGCCGACGGCGAGGGACACGGCCACGATCAGGACGTTGTTGTCCCGCTCCAGGCCGGCCCGGACCAGGGTCTGGATGCCGCTGGCGGCGACCGAGCCGAACAGCACCACGCCGGCGCCGCCGAGGACCGGGCGGGGTACGACGGCGATGAGCGAGGCGGCCATCGGGCACAGGCCCATCAGGACCAGGAAGCCGCCGCCGACGGCGACCACGAAGCGGCTGCGGATCCGCGTCATGGCGACCAGCCCGATGTTCTGCGCGAAGGCGCTGCACATGAAGCCGTTGAAGACCGGGCTGAGGGCCGAGCCGAGGGTGTCGGCGCGCAGGCCGGCCGCGATGGTCCGCTCGTCCGCGGGGCGTTCGACGATCTCGCCCAGGGCCAGCATGTCCGCCGTCGACTCGGTCATCGACACCACCATCACCACGCACATCGACAGGATCGCGGCGATGTGGAACTGCGGGGCGCCGAAGTGGAACGGCGCAGGGAAGCCCACCACGGCGGCCTTCGTCACGGGAGCGAAGTCGGTGACGCCGAACGGTATCGCGATCAGGGTGCCCGCGATCAGGCCGAGCAGGACCGCGATCTGCTTGACGAAGCCGCGGGTGAAGCGGCGCAGCAGCAGCACGAGCAGCAGGGTGACGCCGGCCAGGGTGAGGTTGGTGGCCGAACCGTAGTCGTGGGCGGCCGGGTTCGGCCCCTGCGCCCAGTTGAAGGCGACCGGCAGCAGGGAGACGCCGATCAGGGTGATGACCGTACCGGTGACGACCGGCGGGAAGTAGCGGACCGCCTTGCAGAAGACGGGGGCCGCGAGGAAGCCGAGGAGTCCGGCGACGATGACCGCGCCGAAGATCATCGGCAGGGCGTCGGACTTGTCCTCGGCGGAGGCGACGATCGCCGTCATGGGGGCGACGCCGGCGAAGGTGACTCCGTTGACGAAGGGCAGCCGGGCGCCGATCTTCCAGATGCCGAGGGTCTGCAGGAAGGTCGCGAGGCCCGCGGTGAACAGGCACGCTCCGGTGAGGAAGGTGAGTTCGGTGCCGGACAGGCCTACGGCCGCACCGACGATCAGGGGCGGGGCGACGACCCCCGCGTACATGGCGGCCACGTGCTGCAGGCCGCTGGTCGCCATCTTCAGGGCGGGGAGTTTCTCGTCCACGGGGTGGACGGACTGCTCGTCGGCGTCGACGGGGTGGGCGGTCACGGCGGCTCCTCCGGTCGGTGGTTCACGTCGGCTCTGACGCGGTTTCAGGGAGGTGGTGCACGGGCGTGGGGACACCTCCCGCTCGAGCGAAGTCGAGAGTGGGGGAGGGACCGGTGGGGCCCTCTTGGGGTCCCCGGAACGGAGACCGTTCCGGGGCGCGCGCCTTCACGCGCGCCCCGGATCCGGCCGCTGCGGACCCCGCTGGGGTCCACCGCTGCCGGCCGGGAGCCGTCCCTCCCGGCCGGAGTCGTGGTGCCGGGGCTCAGCCCTGGGCGGCGATGCGCGCCAGGCGCCGGGCCTCGTCCCGCGTGGAGCGGGCGATGGCGTCCTCGTCGACAGTCAGCAGCCGGCCGTCCTCGACGATCTGCCGGCCGTTCACGAAGGAGGCGGTGACCGGGGCCGCCGCGCCGAAGACCAGGGCGGTCACCGGGTCGGCGATGGAGGCGTGGGCGAGGGTGTCCAGCTTCCACAGCACCAGGTCGGCCAGCTTGCCCGCCTCCAGCGAGCCGGTCTCGGCGGCCCGGCCGAGCACCGAGGCGCCGCCGTGGGTGCCGAGCCTGAGCGCCTGCCGGGCGTTCAGCGCGGCCTCCTTGTGCGCGCCGAGGCGGTTGATCAGCAGCGCGTTGCGCAGCTCGGTGTGGAGTTCGCCGGACTCGTTGGAGGCGGTGCCGTCCACACCGAGGCCGACCGGTACACCGGCCGCGAGCATGTCGGGGACCCGGGCGATGCCCGCGGCCAGCCGGGCGTTGGAGGAGGGACAGTGGGCGACACCGGTCCTGGTGCGGGCGAAGGCGGCGATGTCGGAGTCGTTCATGTGGACGCAGTGCGCCATCCACACGTCCTCGCCCAGCCAGCCGGTGGACTCGAAGTAGTCGGTCGGGCCCATGCCGAACAGCTCGTGGCAGAACTTCTCCTCCTCCACGGTCTCCGAGCCGTGGGTGTGCAGCCGCACCCCGAGGCTCCGCGCCAGCTCGGCGCCCTGCCTGAGCAGTTCGGTGGAGACGGAGAAGGGCGAGCAGGGGGCGACGGCGATCTGGGTCATGGCGTCGAAGGAGGAGTCGTGGTGCTCCTTGACGGTCGCCTCGGTGGCCGCGAGGGCTGCGTCGAGGGTCTCGACGGCGAAGTCCGGGGGCAGGCCGCCGTCCTTCTCGCTGCGGTCCATGGAACCGCGGGCGAGGGTGAAGCGGACACCCGTCTCCCGGGCGGCCCGGATGATCGCGCCGGACAGGTCGCCGGAGCCGCGCGGGTACACGTAGTGGTGGTCCATGGCCGTGGTGACGCCGCCACGTGCCATCATCGCCAGCGATCCCCGGGCCGCCGCGTACACCATCGGCTCGTCGATGCGCGCCCAGGTCGGGTACAGCGCGACGAGCCAGTTGAAGAGGTTGTGGTCGGTGGCCAGGCCCCGGGTGATCCACTGGTAGAAGTGGTGGTGGGTGTTGACCAGGCCGGGGGTGACGAGGTGCCCGGTGGCGTCGATACGGCGTACGACGTTCTCCAGGCCCTCGGGGGCCTTGCCCGCGCCGACCGCCTCGATGCGGTTGCCGGCGATGACCAGGTACCCGGAGGCGTACTCGGTGTCGTCGGCGTCGACGGTCGCGATCGAACAGTTCTCGATGACGATGCGCTGGGCTGCTGCCATGATTCGTCCTTTTCGCTCAGCGGACTGAAATGGTCGGGCACGGCAGGACCCTGGAGGATTTGAGTGCCGTGACCGGGGACATGGGTTCCCCGGTCACGGGTGCCGAGTGGGTGAAACGGCTAGAGGTTGGTGAGGTCCACCGGGATGCGCGGCTCGCAGCCGTCCCGCAGGACGGTCGCCTCGATCAGGCCGTAGGGCCGGTCGGCGGCGAAGTAGACCTCGTTGTCGTTCTTCAGCCCGAAGGGCTCGAGGTCCACGAGGAAGTGGTGGCTGTTGGGCAGCGAGAAGCGGACCTCGTCCACCTCGGCGCGGTTCTCGATGATGCGCGAGCCCATCTGGTACAGCGTCTGCTGCAGCGAGAGGGAGTACGTCTCGGCGAAGGCCTGGAGCATGTGCTTGCGCACCTGCTCGTAGGACTTCTCCCAGTTGGGCATCCGCTGCTCGTCGTCGGTCCAGTTGAAGCGCCAGCGGCCGGACACCGAGGTGGCCAGGATGCGGTCGTGCGCTTCCTTCAGGGTGGTGTACTTGTCCTTGACGTAACCCCAGAACTCGGAGTTGGTCGAGTTCATCACCGTCAGGTCCTTCAGGCCCGAGACGACCTCCCACGACGAGCCGTCATAGGTGATCTGGGCCAGCCGGGTCTCCTGGCCCTTGCGCACGAACGAGTGCTTGACCTCGTCCGCGCCGATGAACTTCGAGTTGGCGTCGGAGGTCTCGATCCGCTCCCAGGCGTACTCCTCGACGCGGATGCGGGCGCGGTGGATGGCCGGCTGCGAGGTGACGAAGTGGCGGGCGAGGTGGATGCCGAACTGCTCGGCGGACTCGATGCCGTGCTCCTTGGCGAACGCGAACACCGTGTTCTTGGTGGTGTCGGTCGGCAGGACGTTGGCGTTGGAGCCGGAGTAGTGGACCTCCTCCATGTCGCCGCTCAGGGCGACGGAGACGTTCAGGTCCTTGATGTGGTGCGTGGCGCCGTCCCGCGTGATCTTTACGACCCGGTTCTCGGCCTTGCCGTACTGGTTCTGTCCCAGGATGGTGGGCATGAGCTAGCTCCCTCGGTAAACGGAGTAGCCGAACGGGTTGAGCAGCAGCGGTACGTGGTAGTGCTCGCCCGGCACGACGGCGAACGTGATCGCCACCTCCGGGAAGAACACCGCGGGCCCGCTGTCCCGATTCGCGGGGGCGTCCTGCTGCGCATCGGCTTGCTTCTTCTCGAAGTACGGCTCCACGGCGAAGTCGAGCCGTACGTGGGTGGTGCCCTCCGGCAGCGCCGGCAGGTCCTTGCACCGGCCGTCGGCGTCGGTCGCGGAACCGCCGAGCGACCGCCAGTCCGCGTCCCGGCCCGGACGGGCGGCGAGGTGGACGGCGACGCCCTCGGCGGGGCGGCCGGCGGAGGTGTCCAGGATGTGTGTGGACACGGAGGCGGTGGTGCTGGTGCTCATGGTGTCAGGCGTCCTCTTCGACGAGTCGGGCCAGCCGGATGCGGTTGATCTTCCCGAGCTCGGTGCGGACGATCTCCCTCTCCCGCTCGGGGGGGTTGCCGAGCCGTTCCCTGGCCGCGTCCCGCATCTGCTCCCCGCTGCGGCCGGTGGCGCAGATGAGGAAGACATGGCCGAACCTCTCCTGGTAGGCCAGGTTGAGTTCGAGCATCTCGGCCTTGAGTTCGGCGGCGGCGCCGGCCATGCCGCGCTGCTCCCGCGCGGAGGTCGGATCCCCCGGCGCGGGGCGGCCGATCGGCGGGTGCCCGGCCATCGCCTCGGCCAGGTCCGCGGCGCTCAGCCCGGCCGTCGCGGCGTCACTGGCCGCGTGGAGGTCCGCCAAGGTGGCGTACGGCCGGCCGGCCAGCAGCCGCCGGGCCCACTCGGTGGAGGCGCACGCCTCGTGGAGGGCGGCGAGGGCCGCCTGCTCCTCCAGGACGTTGAACCGGGCCAGGCCCGGGGGCGTGGAAGTCGTAGTCACGGCAGCCTCCGTGGCCGGAAACGGCCTTCGAGCGGAACGGGCTGCCCAGTAGCTAACGCCTTCCGAAACACTGCGTCAACACTTTGTTGAAAATTCCGGGTTACATCCCGGGCGGCCCTCAGCCCTCCTTCTCGCGGTTGAGGTAGTTGTAGACGGTGAAGCGGCTCACGCCGAGCGCGCCCGCCACGGTCTCCACGCCGTGCCGGACGGAGAAGGCGCCGCGCGCCTCCAGTACGCGCACGACCTCCTGCTTGGCCTTGCGGTCCAGATCGGCCAGGGGCATGCCCCTGCGGCGCTCCATGGCGGCGAGGATGTGGTCCAGGGAGTCGGCGAGCTGAGGCAGGCGCACTGCGACCACGTCGGCGCCCTCCCAGGAGAGCACGACGTCGTCGGGGCCGGCCTCGTCGGGCGGGAGCAGCTCCCCGCCCATGGCGTCGACCAGCGGCTTCACGGCCGCGATGAAGGACTCGTCCCCGGCGCCGGTCACCTCCCGTCCTCCCCGACCACGTTGACCTGCAGCGAGATCCGGGTGGCGCCGGCCTGGAGGGACTTGCGCAGCAGCGCGTCCACGGCCGTCAGCACGCTGTCCGCACCACCCTCGGCCGTGTTGCCGAAGGGGCCGACGTCCACCGCGTCCAGCTCGGCCGCCTCGATGACCGCGCGGGCCGCCAGGGCGTGCGCCGGGGCCTCCTCGAGGTCGAAGGGTTCGGTCGTGAACTCCACTCTCAATCGCACGCGCACAACCTAACCCGCGGCCACGGCTCCTGGGCAGGCCCGGCCGGGGACCGGCGTACGACCCCCTTGACAATCCACGAGACCCCCAGGCAGTCTTCCGTTAAGCAGAAACCAACTTCCACATTACGGAATTACAGGAAGGGAGCGCCGCCCCCGTGGGATTCGCAGACCAGCGCTTCAACGTCAACCTGTCGATCCTCTTCACGGAACTCCCGCTCCTGGAGCGCCCCGCGGCCGCCGCCGCGGCGGGCTTCACGGCGGTCGAGCTGTGGTGGCCCTGGATCGACTCCCCCACCCCGGAACCGGCCGAGCTCGACGCGCTGAAGCGGGCGATCGAGGACGCGGGCGTCCGGCTCACGGGGCTGAACCTCTACGCCGGGCGGCTGCCGGGCCCGGACCGCGGGGCCCTGTCGGTGCCCGGCGCGGAGTCGGAGCGGTTCCGCGCCAACATCGACGTGGCCGCCGGTTTCGCCGCGCCCCTGGGCTGCACGGCGCTCAACGCCCTGTACGGCAACCGCGTCGAGGGCGTGGATCCGGCCGAGCAGGACGCGCTCGCCCTGGAGAACCTCGTCCTCGCGGCCCGGGCGGCCGACCGGATCGGCGCGGTACTGCTGATCGAGGCGCTGAACAGGCCCGAGTCGCCGCTGTATCCGCTGGTGTCGGCACCGGCCGCCGTGGAGGTCGTCGACCGGGTGAACGAGGCGACCGGCCTCGGCAACGCCAGGTTCCTCATGGACCTGTACCACCTGGCCATGAACGGCGAGGACCTGCCGGCGGTGATCGAGCGGTACACCGCGAAGACCGGCCATGTGCAGATCGCCGACAACCCGGGGCGCGGTGCGCCCGGCACCGGCTCGCTGCCCCTCGAAGACCTCCTCGACCGGCTGCGGAAGGCGGGCTACGACGGCTGGGTCGGCCTCGAGTACAAGCCGGGCGACCGCCCGAGCGCCGAGGCCTTCGACTGGCTGCCCCGCTGACCCCCGTACCGAAAGGCACCCTTTCATGAGCAACCTTCCCAAGATCGCCTGGATCGGCCTCGGCATCATGGGCTCCCCCATGTCCGAGAACCTGGTCAAGGCGGGTTACGACGTCACCGGCTTCACCCTGGAGCGGGAGAAGCTGGACCGCCTTGCCGCCGCGGGCGGCTCCGCGGCCGGCTCGATCGCCGAGGCGGTCCGGGACGCCGACGTGGTGATCACGATGGTGCCGGCCTCCCCGCAGGTCGAGGCCATCGCCTACGGCCCCGACGGCATCCTGGCGAACGCCAGGCCCGGCGCGCTGCTGATCGACATGTCCTCGATCACCCCGCAGACCTCCGTCGACCTCGCGAAGGCCGCGGCGGACAAGGGCATCCGTGTCCTCGACGCCCCGGTCTCCGGCGGTGAGGCCGGTGCCGTGGAGGCGGTGCTGTCGATCATGGTCGGCGGCGAGCAGGCCGACTTCGACCGGGCCAGGCCCCTCTTCGAGGCGCTGGGCCGGACCGTCGTGCTGTGCGGCCCCCACGGCTCGGGCCAGACCGTGAAGGCCGCCAACCAGCTGATCGTGGCCGTGAACATCCAGGCCTGCGCCGAGGCGGTGGTGTTCCTGGAGAAGTCCGGCGTGGACCTGAAGGCCGCGCTGGACGTCCTGAACGGCGGCCTCGCCGGCTCCACCGTGCTGACGCGCAAGAAGGACAACTTCCTCGGCCGCGACTTCGCACCGGGCTTCCGGATCGACCTGCACCACAAGGACATGGGCATCGTCACCGACGCCGCCCGCAACGTCGGGGCCGCCCTGCCGGTCGGCGCCGTGGTCGCCCAGCTGGTCGCGTCACTGCGCGCCCAGGGCGACGGCGGCCTGGACCACTCGGCCCTGCTGCGGGCCGTGGAGCGCCTCTCCGGCGCCCAGGTCTGACCCGCCCCCGACTTCCGGGCCGCGGCGCCGCCGACACCTGTCCTGTCGCGCCCAGGCGGCACCGCGGCCCGGAACCTGCTTCAACAAACTGTTGACGCCCCGTTCCCCCACTCCTAGGCTCCACGAAGCGGAAACAGGTTTCCGCTGACTCCGCACGGAAGGTCCACGATGTCGAAGCGCGTGCTCACGACCGAGTCCGGCGCCCCGGTCGCCGACAACCAGAACTCCGCCTCCGCCGGCGCGGGCGGCCCCCTGCTGCTTCAGGACCAGCACCTCCTGGAGAAGCTCGCGCGCTTCAACCGCGAGCGGATCCCGGAGCGCGTGGTGCACGCCCGCGGCTCCGGCGCGTACGGCCACTTCGAGGTGACGGACGACGTCACCGGCTTCACCCACGCCGACTTCCTGAGCGAGACCGGCCGGCGCACGGAGGTGTTCGTCCGGTTCTCCACGGTCGCCGACTCCCTCGGCGGCGCCGACGCCGTCCGCGATCCGCGCGGCTTCGCCGTGAAGTTCTACACCGCCGAGGGCAACTACGACCTCGTCGGCAACAACACCCCGGTGTTCTTCATCAAGGACCCGATCAAGTTCCCGGACTTCATCCACTCGCAGAAGCGGGACCCGTTCACCGGCCGGCAGGAGCCCGACAACGTCTGGGACTTCTGGGCCCACTCCCCCGAGGCCACGCACCAGGTGACCTGGCTGATGGGCGACCGCGGCATCCCGGCGTCGTACCGGCACATGAACGGCTTCGGGTCGCACACCTACCAGTGGACGAACGCCGAGGGCGAGGCCTTCTTCGTCAAGTACCACTTCAAGACGAACCAGGGCGTCCGCTCGCTCAGCGGCGAGCAGGCCGCCGAGATCGCGGGCAAGGACCCCGGTTCCCACCAGACGGACCTGCTGCAGGCCATCGAGCGGGGCGTGCACCCGTCCTGGACCCTGTACGTCCAGATCATGCCGGCGGCCGAGGCGGCGGACTACCGCTTCAACCCGTTCGACCTGACGAAGGTGTGGCCGCACGCCGACTACCCGCTGCGCCGGGTGGGGCGCCTGGTGCTGGACCGCAACCCGGACAACGTCTTCGCCGAGGTGGAGCAGGCCGCGTTCTCCCCGAACAACTTCGTGCCGGGTATCGGCCCGTCGCCCGACAAGATGCTCCAGGGCCGGCTGTTCGCCTACGCCGACGCCCACCGCTACCGCCTGGGCGTCAACCACACCCTGCTCGCGGTCAACGCGCCGAAGGCGACGACCGCGCACAACCACGGCCGCGACGGCCTCATGGCTGCCAACGCCCAGGGCAGGCACGCCAAGAACTACGAGCCGAACTCCTACGACGGCCCGGTGGAGACCGGCCGCCCGCTGTCGGCCCCGCTCCCCGTGTCCGGTCACACCGGCACTCACGAGGCCCCGGCGCACACCAAGGACGACGACTTCTTCCAGGCGGGCGAGCTGTACCGGCTGCTGTCCGAGGAGGAGCGGCAGCGGCTGGTCGCGAACATCGCCGGCGGCCTCTCCCAGGTCTCCCGCGACGACGTGATCGAGAAGAACCTGGCCCACTTCCACGCCGCCGACCCCGACTACGGACGGCGCGTGGAGGAGGCGGTCCGCGCCCTGCGCGAGGACTGAGGCTCCGAGGACCGCGTCCGGGACCCGGCGGGGAGGCCGGGACCCGGGCGCGCACGACCCGCGACCGAGCGGTCCGGATGAGGGGTGACCTCTCGGTACGGCGGGCAGAGCGAGGACCGCGGCGGCGTGCGAGCCAGTGCGGTGGTGAAGGACGCGGGTCCCCTTCTCGACCAGAGGGAAGGGTTCCCGGCTCCGTCGCGGCCGCCGCGGTCCTCCAGCAACGACCTCCGGATGGAGGTCCCCCGGTCAGCCGTCCGGCGGCGCGAACGTCCTGTCGCGCCCAGCCTCGCGCCGTCGGACGGCCACCACGCGGCGCGAGGAGCGCTCCCTGTCCCAGGGGGCGCTCCTCGCGCTGTCCCGGCTCGCGGCTCCCGGCTCCGGCCCGGGGTGCGTGTCCGGCGCGTCCGCAGGACGCTGAACCCATGGGAAATCCGACGCAGTATCCGCACATCGTGGTCCACGCCCCGGCACTGGACGGCTCCCGGCGGGTCACCGAGGGGGACGTGACCCTGGGGCTCGCCTCCCACCTGGACGACGTGGTGGAGATCCTGCGGCTGGCCGACCTGGACCGGATCGAGGTCGAGGAGAGCGACCTCGTCGAATGGCAGGGCGGTGGGCCGGAGGACTGGCCCGGCCTGACGGAGCACGAACTGTGGTGACGCCGGGTACGGCGGTGGCCGTACCCGGCCTACGCATACCTCAAATCAACCTCTGAACAAGGGCGTTCAGGCTTCGGCGGCCGTCGCGCCCGGGCACATTACCGTCATGCGGGGCCCGCCGGCACGGGGGCGGCGGGCCCCCGTACGGGGGTGCCTCATGGACGTTACGAACCCACCGCCTGTGGACCGTACGCCGCCGGACCCGTGCGCGATCGCCCTGCTGCGGGGCGGCGACCGGGCCGCCGTGACGGTCGCCGTGCTCGCCCTGCATCTGCGTGGCGCGGTCGACGCGGGCCGGCCGGGGACACTGCGCAGGACCGGCACGGGGGACGCCGGGGCCTTCCGCCATCCCCTGGAGAAGGCGGTCCGTACCGGCCTCTACCGGCCCGCCGGGCCGCGGGAGTTGCCCGGCCGGGCGGTGGTCCGGCGCGCGCTCGCCAGGATGCGGGCCGAACTCGTGGCCGCCGGACTGCTGCGAGCACTGCCGCCGGGCCGCACCCGCGCCGCCCGCCGGCTCCTGGCCGGGCTGCGCGAGCGCCATCCGCTGCCGGAGGGCCCGGCCGGCGCGGAGGGCCTCGCGGAGCGGGAGGTGCTGCTCGCCGTCGCGCTGCACGGCGAGCGCGCCCTGACCGCGCTGCTGCCGCGTTTCGCCCGCGACTGCGGACTCACCGGCCGCGGCGCCCTCGCGGACGAGGGCCTGTTCCCGTTCGGCCGGGGCAGTGGCATCCGCGGCATCACGTACCACGGGGACGACAGCGGCCGGGACTCGGACCACGGCGGTTCCGGTGGCGGCGCACACGGCGGTCACCACCACGGCGGCCACGACTTCGGCGGTGGCTGCGGGGGCGGCGGGTTCGACTGAGCGCGGGGCCCGCACGGCACGCCGGAGGGCGGCCCGTCCCTCCCGGACGGGCCGCCCCTCGCGCGCTCGTGGCTCAGACCTTCAGCGGAGTGATCGCCGTCGGCGCGTGGCCGGGCTCGGTGGCGAGGTCCTCGAACTCGGTGATGTCGCCGATGTCCATGGTCCGGCTCATCGAGATGTTGGTGACCCGCTCCAGGATCGCCTCGACGACGACCGGCACCCGGTACTCGGCGGCCAGCTTCCCGGCCTGCTCGAAGGCGGGGCCGAGCCGGTCCGGCTCGGTCACCCGGATCGCCTTGCAGCCCAGGCCCTCGGCCACCTTGACGTGGTCGACGCCGTAGACGCCGATCTCGGGCGTGTTGACGTTCTCGAACTCCAGGTTGACCTGGAAGTCGATGTCGAGACCGAGCTGCGCCTGCCGGATCAGCCCCAGGTAGGCGTTGTTCACCAGCACGTGCACGTAGGGGATCCGGTGCTGGGCGGCGACCGCCAGCTCCTCGATCAGGAACTGGAAGTCGTAGTCGCCGGAGAGGGCGACGACCGGGGAGTCCGGGTCGGCCTTGGCGACGCCGATCGCGGCCGGGATGGTCCAGCCGAGCGGGCCGGCCTGACCGCAGTTGATCCAGTGGCGCGGCCGGTAGACGTGCAGCATCTGCGCGCCGGCGATCTGGGAGAGGCCGATGGTCGTGACGTACCGGGTCTCGGGGCCGAACGCCCGGTTCATCTCCTCGTACACGCGCTGCGGCTTCATCGGCACGTCGTCGAAGTGCGTACGGCGCAGCAGGGTGGCCTTGCGTTCCCGGGTGGAGGCGACCCAGCCGGTGCGGTCGGGCAGCCCGCCGGCCGCCTTCAGCTCCCGGGCGGCCTCGACGAACAGCTCCAGCGCGGCCCTGGCGTCGGAGACGACCCCGTAGTCCGGCGGGAAGATCCGGCCGATCTGGGTGGGCTCGATGTCGACGTGGACGAACTTGCGGCCCCGGCGGTAGGTGTCGAGCTTGTAGCCGGTGTGGCGGTTGGCCCAGCGGTTGCCGATGCCGAGGACGAAGTCCGACTCCAGGAAGGTGGCGTTGCCGTAGCGGTGCGAGGTCTGCACGCCGACCATGCCGGCGTTCAGCTCGTGGTCGTCGGGCAGCGCGCCCCAGCCCATCAGGGTCGGGATGACCGGGGTCCCGGTCAGCTCGGCGAACTCGGTCAGCAGGTCGCAGGCGTCGGCGCCGATGACACCGCCGCCGGCGACGATGACCGGGCGTTCGGCGGCGAGCAGGAAGGACAGCGCCTTGTCGATCTGGGCGCGGGTGGCCACGGGCTTGTGGACCGGCAGCGGCGCGTACGTCTCCGGGTCGAACTCGATCTCCGTCTGCTGCACGTCGATCGGCAGGTCGATCAGGACCGGGCCGGGACGGCCTGAGCGCATCAGGTGGAAGGCCTGCTGGAAGACGCCGGGGACCTGGGCGGCCTCCATGACGGTGACCGCCATCTTCGTCACCGGCCGGGCGATGGAGGCGATGTCGACGGCCTGGAAGTCCTCCTTGTGCATCACGGCGGTGGGCGCCTGGCCCGTGATGCACAGGATCGGGACGGAGTCGCCGATGGCCGAGTACAGGCCGGTGATCATGTCGGTGCCGGCGGGCCCGGAGGTGCCGATGCAGACACCGATGTTGCCGGGGCGGGCGCGGGTGTAGCCCTCGGCCATGTGCGAGGCGCCCTCGACGTGGCGGGCGAGCGTGTGGTGGATGCCGCCGCCCTCCTTCAGCGCCTTGTAGAACGGGTTGATCGCCGCGCCGGGCACACCGAAGGCGTCGCGGACGCCTTCGAGCTTGAGGATTTCGACTGCCGCGCGGGCAGCGGTCATTCGGGCCATCGAGTACTCCTGCTTCGGCTGTCGGATGCGTACTCCCGTCGCGCCCCGCGGTGAGCACTGTCTCCAGGGTCGTCGGATCACTCCCGCGTACTCTTTCCGTATTGCGGAAGTTAACTTCTACTATCTGGAAGTAATGTAAGCGGGGTGCCGAACGCCGTCAAGGGAGCCGGGGGCCTCCGCGAGCCGGGCCGGGCGGAGGGGCCAAGCGCCGGACAGGCGGACCGGGATGGAGGACGATGGGGGCGCTGCCCCGACGCGACGCCTGAAGATGGATGGGCCATGCCCGAGAGCGTTCCGCTGCACTGTCCGGCCTGCCGGCGCGAGCACGTCTACACCGCGCCCCCGTATCCCTGCGCCTGCGGCGCCCCCAGCGCCCCACGGCTGGACGCGGCGGCCGGACCGGCCGTGCTCGCCCACCGGGCCTGGGACGAGGACTGGATCACCGTGCGCTGCACGGCCTGCGGCCGCCGCAACCAGTGGCCGCACCCGGAACTGGGCTGCCCGTGCGGCACGGTGCTGCGCATACCGGTGGCCGGAGCCCCGTCACCGGGCCCCGGCCACCGTGGTCCGGCGCGTTCCGCCGCCGTCGCCTCCGCGCGGGACGCGGTCACCGCCGCCGTGCTGTGTCTGCGCGGGCTCGGCCACCGGGACATCCGGCGCGCCGACCAGCGCCCGCCGTCCGGCATCGGCCTGGCCGCGCCCGGTCTCGTCGTGCTGGTCGATCCGGCGGCGCGCCCGGCCTCGTCGCGGGACGTGGAGTGCCTCTGGCTGACGGCCATGACGGAGTCCGCGGACTGCGTCTACTTCTCCGCCGCCGGCTACACCGAGGCGGCCCGGGCCCAGGCCGACGCGCTGGCCGTCCCCCTGTTCGCCCTCGACCACGGGGGGACGGCCACGCCGGTGAACGGCCCCGGCCGGCTCCTGGTCCGGCAGGTCGGCACGTAAACCGCCGGACCGCTGTCAGGCCCCGTAGGTCTGCCGCAGCTCCACCTTGCGCACCTTGCCCGAGACCGTCATCGGGAAGGTCTCCAGGATCTGCAGCCGGCTGGGGATCTTGTAGTGGGCGAGCCGGTCGCGGCAGAAGGCGCGCAGGTCCTCCAGGGTCAGCGGGTCGGCGGGGTCCAGGGGGATGACGCAGGCCAGGACCTCCTCCCCGTACTTCTCGTGCGGTACGCCGACGACCTGGACGTCCCGGATCCCGGGGTGGGCGTAGAGGAACTCCTCGATCTCGCGCGGGTAGATGTTCTCGCCGCCCCGGATGATCATGTCCTTGATGCGGCCGACGATCTCGACGTACCCGTCCGCACGCATCACCGCCAGATCGCCGGTGTGCATCCAGCGGCCGGCGTCGACGGCCTCGGCCGTCTTCTCGGGCTCGTCCCAGTAGCCGAGCATCACGCTGTAGCCGCGGGTGCACAACTCCCCTGCGGTGCCGCGCGGTTGGGTGACCCCGGAGACCGGGTCGACGACCTTGACCTCCAGGTGCGGCAGGACCCGGCCGACGGTTGCGGTGCGGTGCTCCAGGTCGTCCTCGATGCGGGTCTGCAGCGAGACCGGGGAGGTCTCGGTCATGCCGTAGCAGATGGAGACCTCCGCCATGTGCATCTCGGCGACCACCCGCTTCATCACCTCCACCGGGCAGGGCGAGCCCGCCATGATGCCGGTGCGCAGGGAGGAGAGGTCGTACGCGGCGAAGCCGGGCAGGTTCAGCTCCGCGATGAACATGGTCGGGACCCCGTACAGCGAGGTGCAGCGCTCCCGCTGGACGGCCTCCAGCGTCGCCTCCGGGTCGAAGGACGGCGCCGGGACGACCATGCAGGCGCCGTGGGAGGTGACGGCCAGATTCCCCATGACCATGCCGAAGCAGTGGTAGAAGGGGACGGGGATGCAGACCCTGTCCTGCTCGGTGTAGGCGACCAGTTCGCCCACGAAATAGCCGTTGTTCAGGATGTTGTGGTGGGAGAGCGTGGCGCCCTTCGGAAAGCCGGTGGTGCCCGAGGTGTACTGGATGTTGATCGGGTCGTCGCAGGACAACTCGGCCTCGCGCGCCCGGAGTTCCTCCCGCGGGACGGCGGTCCCGCGATCGGTGAACGCCTCCCAGCCCGGATCGCCGATGTAGACGGTCTCCGTCAGCCGCGGGCAGCGGACCCGGACCTCCTCCACCATCGCCCGGTAGTCGCTCGTCCGGTGCCGGACGGTGGCGAACAGCAGGCGGATCCCGGCCTGGTTGAGGACGTACTCGACCTCGTGCGTGCGGTAGGCCGGGTTGATGTTGACCATGACGGCGCCGACGCGCGCGGTGGCGTACTGCACGAGCACCCACTCGGCGCAGTTGACCGCCCAGATGCCGACCCGGTCGCCCTTGGCGACCCCGCTCGCGAGCAGCGCGCACGCCAGCCGGTCCACGTCGGCGGCGAATTCGGCGTAGGTCCAGCGCCGTCCGGAGGGCACGTCGACGAGGGCCTCGCGTTCCGGCCAGGCGGCCACGGCGCGGTCGAGGTTGGCCCCGATGGTGTCGCCGAGCAGGGCGGTGGGGCCGGTTCCGTGGGTGTACGACAGTTCCGAGGTCACCGGAAGTCCTCCTCGCGGTACTCGTGGTCGGAGCCGGCGGCCGTGGCCTCGCGCAGCTCGATGCGGCGGATCTTGCCGGAGACGGTCTTGGGCAGAGCGGCGAACTCCAGCCTGCGCAGGCGCTTGTAGGGGGCCAGCACCTGGCGGGAGTGCTCGAAGAGCACCTTGGCCGTGTCGGGGCCGGGCTGCCAGCCCTCGGCGAGGACGACGTACGCCTTGGGCACGGCGAGCCGCAGTTCGTCGGGGGCGGGCACGACGGCCGCCTCGGCGACGGCCTCGTGCTCCAGCAGCGCGCTCTCCAGCTCGAACGGGCTGATCTTGTAGTCCGAGGCCTTGAAGACGTCGTCGCTGCGGCCGATGTAGGTCAGGTACCCCTCCGCGTCGCGGGACGCGACGTCGCCGGTGCGGTAGAAGCCGCCCGCCATCGCCTCCGCCGTGCGGTCGGGGTCGCCGTGGTAGCCGGTCATCAGGCCGACGGGACGCTCGGACAGGTCGAGGGCGATCTCGCCCTCGTCGGCGCCGGGGGCGCCGGAGACCGGGTCGAGCAGTTCCACCCGGTAGCCGGGGCTGGGCCGGCCCATGGAGCCGGTCTTCAGCGTCTGCCCGGGACTGTTGGAGACCTGCACGGCCGTCTCGGTCTGCCCGAAGCCGTCCCGGATCGTGACGCCCCAGGCCCGCCGGACCTGCTCGATGACCTCCGGGTTGAGCGGCTCGCCCGCGGCGACCACCTCGCGCGGCGGGGTGGCGAGCTGGGACAGGTCGGCCTGGATGAGCATCCGCCACACGGTCGGCGGCGCGCAGAAGGTGGTGACCTCGTGCCGGTCCATCTCGGCCATCAGCCGGGCGGGGTCGAAGCGCGTGTAGTTGTGGATGAAGACCGTCGCCTCCGCGTTCCACGGGGCGAACAGGTTGGACCAGGCGTGCTTGGCCCAGCCGGGCGAGGAGATGTTGAGGTGCACGTCGCCGGGCCTGAGGCCGATCCAGTACATGGTCGCCAGGTGCCCGATGGGGTACGAGGTGTGGGTGTGCTCGACCAGCTTGGGGCGGGCGGTCGTCCCGGAGGTGAAGTACAGCATCAGCGGGTCGTCGGCCAGGGTGGGGCCGTCGGGGACGAAGTCGGCGGAGGCGGCGTACGCGTCCTCGTACGGCTCCCAGCCCTCCTCCGGCAGCCCGCCGACCGCGATCCGGGTGTAGGTGCCGGGCACCTCGGCGAACTTGGCGGTGTCCTCGGCTCGTACCAGCACGTGCTTCACCCGGCCGCGCTCCACCCGGTCGCGCAGGTCGGCGGGGCCGAGCAGCGGGGTGGCCGGGATGACCACCGCGCGCAGCTTCATCGCGGCCAGCGCGGTCTCCCACAGCTCGGCCTGGTTGCCCAGCATCACGAGGATGCGGTCCTCGGCGCCGACGCCGCGTGCGCGGAGGTGGGAGGCGACGCGGGTGGAGCGCTCGGCCATCTCGGCGAAGGACAGCCTGGTCTCGGTGCCGTCCTCCTCGATGATGTGCAGCGCCGTCCGGTCGTTGCCCTCGGCGATCACGTCGAACCAGTCCAGCGCCCAGTTGAAGTGCTCGGGCCGCGGCCAGGCGAAGCCCTCGTAGGCGCGGGTGTAGTCCTCGCGGTGCTCCAGCAGGAAGTCCCGCGCGGTCCTGAAGACCTCGGTCGCCGTCGTCATAGGTGTCCTCCTAGAATCCGGACCATTGCCGGGCGGCTCTCTGGCATCGTCTAATCCGTGATGCAGGTCTCACTACCCCCGAACGGGGGTGTGGTCCACGGGTGAGCCGCACCGAAGGAGCGATGAGGTGGCAGCAGAGGCCGTGGCGACGACGGAGATACGCGGTGCGCTGGCCCGGCTGCGGCACACCACGGGGCTCCCGGTCGCCTTCGGCGGGCTGGTGGAGGCCGGCCGGCCGCAGATCCGGATCAGCGAACTGAGCGGTACCCACACCGCCGCCCTCAGGTCCCTCGCGGTGACCTCCGGCAACGGGCTCGGCGGCAGGGCGGTGGCGCTGGCCCGTCCGTGCGCGGTGACGGACTACGCCGGTTCCCGGCAGATCAGTCACGAGTACGACGTGCCGGTGGCCGCCGAGGGCATCCACTCCGTGCTCGCGGTGCCGGTGGTGGTGCGGCGCCGGGTGCGCGGGGTGCTGTACGGCGCGCTGCGCTCGGCCCAGCCGCTCGGCGACCGCACGCTGGGCGCGGCGGTGGCGGCGGCGCGGGACGTGGAGCAGTCGCTGGTGGTGCGGGAGGAGGCGCGGGGGCTGCTCGCGGCGGCCCGGGCCGAGCCCGCCGGGGAGTACCGGGGGCCGGAAACCGGCCAGGAACAGGTGCGCGAGGCGCACGCGGCGCTGCGCGCGCTGGCGCCGCGGATCGCGGACCCGGAACTGCGCGCCGAGCTGCTGGCGGCCTGCGGGCTGCTGGCCGCTCCGCGCCCGGTCGGCGGCGCGAGCCTGGCGCCGCGGGAGCTGGACGTGCTGTCCTGGGTGGCGGCGGGCGCGACCAACGCGGCCGTGGCCGGGCGGCTGGGTCTGCGCCCGGAGACGGTGAAGGGCTATCTGCGCTCGGCGATGCGGAAACTGGGCGCTCACACCCGGGGGGAGGCGGTGACCGCGGCACGCCGGGCGGGGCTCCTGCCGTAGGGACCGGCCGGCCGGTGACGCTCGTAAGGAAACCTGTCCATTGTTGTGACCATGCCGCGAATTTTTTCCTGCGCTTGACCTTTTGTTATTTCCCTCACCACGGCTTCCGTCCGAATTTCAAGGATCGTTGCCTAGAATTTGGTCCGGACACGACACAGGAGGGGAGCGGTGACCGTGCGACGGGACTTCCAGGAGTCGGTTCGAAGCCGTCCCGACCTGGTCATCGGCCGCGAAGAGCTGTTCGGGAGCGCCCGGGACCAGCTCGACTCCGGTGGCAGCGTGCTGCTCCACGGCCCCGCCGGAATAGGTAAATCGACGGTGCTGCGGGCATTGGCCGAGGAATACGGCGCCACCGCGCGCCGGGTCCTGCGCTGCTCGGCGACCGAGTCAGAATCCCACCTTCCGTTCCTGGCCCTCGCCGACCTCCTCGGCCTGGCCCTGGAGGAGGTCGCCCCCCGGCTGCCCGCGGCCCAGCTCACGGCCCTGGAGTCGGCGCTCACCGGCCGCGGCGAGTCCAGCCTCCAGCGCGACGGCCTCGCCCTGCGCCTCGCGGTGCTCTCCGCGCTCCGGGCGCTCGCCGACCGGGGCCCGGTCCTGATCGTCGCCGACGATCTGCAGTGGCTGGATCCGGCCAGTGCCGAACTGCTCGGCTTCGCCGCGCGCCGGCTCGGCGACACCCCTGTGCAGATGCTGTGCGCGGTGCGCACCGAGGACGAGGCCTACGACCGCCATCTGCGCGCCTGCCCGCCGGGCACCCTCTCGGTGCGGCTGGGGCCCCTCTCCCGCACCGAGCTGACCACGCTGCTGAACCACCGCGGCTACGACGGCCTGCCCCGCTCCACCGTCCGGGAGGTGCACCGCACCAGCGGCGGCAACCCGCTGTTCGCCCTGGAGCTGGGCCGCGTCCTGGCCGAGACCCCGGCCCCGCCCCGGCCGGGTGAGCCGCTGCCGGTGCCCACCTCGCTGCGCGCCCTGGTACTCAGCCGCCTCGACCTGCTCTCCGTGGAGGCCCGCCGCACCCTGCTGCTGGCCAGCGCCGGCGCCCGCCCCACCCTGGCCCTGCTGCACGCGGCCGGCCGGGAGCACGCCGAGGCCGAGTGCGCCCAGGCCGCCGAGCTCGGCCTGCTGGCCACCGAGACCGACGACCCGGCCGTACGGTTCGCGCACCCGCTGATCTCCGCCGCGCTGTACGCGGAGGCGCCCGCGCAGGAGCGGCGCGCGGTGCACGCGGCGCTGTCGACCGCGGCCTTCGACCCGATCGAACGGGCCCGGCATCTGGCCCTGGCCACCACCGGCACCGACCCGGACGTGGCCGACCGGCTCGCCGAGGCCGCCGCGCTGGCACGGGACCGCGGGGCGCCGTCGGTGGCCGCCTCGCTCGGACTGCTCGCCGCCCGGCACACCCCGGCGGCCGGCGAGCCCGGACCGGACGAGCGGCGGCTGCGGGCCGCCGAGGACGCCATCACGGCCGGCGAGGCCGACCTGGCCCGGGACATCGCGCGCGAGGTGCTGTCCAGGGTCGTGCTGCCCGCCGAACGGGTACGGGCGTGGATGGTGGTCATCGAGTCGGCCGGGCAGGCGCTCGGCGACGTGGACGCCGTCTTCCCGCAGGCCCTGGCCGACGCCGGGGACGAACCCAGGCTGCTCGCCCTGGTCCGTTACCAGCTCGCCTGGCGCGCCCTGGTCGTCGAGGGCGACTTCACCGAGGCCCGCCAGGAGGCCGCGCACGCCGCCGAGCTGGCCGCGCGGGCCGGCGACCGGCGCACCGAGCTGATGGCGCGTGCCTTCCAGGCGTCCACCGAGACCCTGATGGGCCATCCGGACGCCGCCGCCACCACCGCGCGGGCCCTGGAGGAGCCGCAGGACCCGTACGTCGCCTGCCACCACAACGGCGTCGGCTACGCCCGCTACCGCTGGCTGCTGATGAGCGACCAGCTCACCGAGGCCCGGGCCACCATCACCGCGCTGCTGCGCGAGGTGCGACGGCGCGGCATGGTCGAGAGCGAGGTGCACTACCTGCGCATGTGCGCCGAGACCGAGCTGCGCGCCGGCCACTGCGGCCGGGCCCTCGACCTGTCCCGGGAGAGTCTGCGGCTGGCCCGGGACGCGGGCATCGGCGAGAGCGCGTCCGCGATGCTGGCCTCGCTCGCCGAGGCGTCCGGCGGCGACACCGAGCGGGCGCTGGAGCTGGCCCGTGAGGCGGTCGGGCACGCCGAGGAGGACGGCGACCAGATGTACCTCTCCCGCGCCCTGGCCGCCCTCGGCTACGCCCAGTTCGTGGCCGGGGAGCCGCGGGCCGCCGTGGAGTCGCTGGGCCGGGTGCGGGAGCTGGAGCTGGGGCTCGGCATCACCGACCCGGCGCGCGGCCGCTGGCACGGCGACCTCGCGGAGGCGCTGGTGCTCGCCGGAGAGCACGGCCAGGCGCAGCAGGTCATCGACGGGGCCCGGGAGCACGCCGTCAGGCTGGGCCGGGAGAGTGTCGTCGCCGTCCTGGACCGGGCGGAGGCGCTGGCCCGGGCCGCCCGCGGCGACCACGAGACCGCCATCGCCCAGCTGACGTCCGCTCAGGACCGGCTCGGCAGGCTCGGCAACGGCCTGGAGGAGGCCCGAGCGGCGTTCGCGCTGGCCCGGCTGCGCGCACGGCAGGCGGAGAACCCGGCCAAGCGGAGGGCGGCGTACGACGAGGCCGTGCGGCTGTTCCGGCGCTGCCGGGCGCTGCCGTGGCTGCGCCAGGTGGACGAGGCCCTGTGCGCCCCGCAGCCGGAGCCCGCGCCGCCCGCCCGGGACCCGCTGGACGCGCTGGACGGTCTGGCCTCGATGGAGCGTCAGGTCGCCGCGCTCGTCATGGAGGGGGCCACCAACCGGGAGATCGCGTCCCGGCTGTTCGTCAGTGTGAAGACGGTCGAGGCCACGCTGACCCGGGTGTACCGGAAGCTCGGGATCCGCTCGCGCGTCGACATCGTCCGATTGGCGGCGGCTCGCCGAGCGCGGTGAGCGAGGCGCTAGTTAACTGAGCCGGACCGAGGGTTTTCCCTCACCCGACCCCCTAGGGGGTTCCCTCATTGGGAGCCGAGGGACCCGGGCCTAGCGTAAAGGGCGTGCCGCTCGCCCGGGCACACGGGGTCGGTCCCTCCCCCAGCCGCTCGGTCTCCCCCGGGCAGGGGGTTCCCCTACCCATGTGCACCACCCCCACGCCCGTGCGAACCCCCCACCGGCCAAACCGAGGAGACGCATGTTCGGCCTCAGACGTGCCAGAAAGACCACCGCCACGCTCATGGCGACGGCCGCCGCCGCGGCCACCGCGCTCATCGCCTCCCCCGCCTCGGCCGACGCTCCTCAGCCCATCGTCGGGGGGACGACCACCACCACGACGGCGTACCCGTTCGTCATGCAGATCACGGACGCGTCCGGCAGCCAGTTCTGCGGCGGCACCCTGGTGGCCGCCAAGAAGGTGGTGACGGCGGCTCACTGCATGGTCGGTGAGACGACCGGCAGCGTCCGCGTGGTCGGCGGCCGGACCTATCTCAACGGCACCGACGGCACGGTGAGCAAGGTCAGCAAGATCTGGATCGACCCGGACTACACCGACGCCACCAACGGCGACGACGTGGCCGTGCTGACCCTGTCGACGTCGATGCCGTACACGAAGGCGTCGTACGTCTCCTCCTCCCAGACCAGCGTGTACGCGGCCGGCACCACGGCCCGCATCCTCGGCTGGGGCACCACCTCGGAGAGCGGCAGCTCCTCCAACCAGCTGCGGACCGCGACCGTTCCGGTCGTGTCGGACGCCGGCTGCAGGAGCTCCTACGGTTCGGACTACGTCCAGTCCGACATGGTTTGCGCCGGATACACGTCCGGTGGCGTAGACACCTGCCAGGGCGACAGCGGCGGTCCCCTGTTGATCGGGGGCGTCCTGGCAGGGATCACTTCCTGGGGCGAGGGGTGCGCGGAGGCCGGTTACCCGGGTGTGTACACCCGGCTGACCACCTTCTCGGACCTCGTGACCGCGCAGGTCACCTCATAGCCCCGAGGACCACCCGAGCACCTCTCGGGTAGATGCCGGGGGGCGTTGCGAGCCACCACGAGCGGCCCGCAACGCTCCCCTTTCCAAGTCCCGCCCCCAGGGCGCCGGTTGCTCCGGACGGGTGAGGGGCTCAGCGCGGTACGACGGTGCCGAACCGGATGTCGTGGGGCTTCCCGGGGTGCAGCGCGGCCAGCATGCGGGCGCCCTCCTCGGCGACCTCCTCCCGCCGGCCCTTCGTCAGCTCCCCGAACGGCTCGACGACGAGCGTGGTGCCGTCGGGCCTCCACACGCCCGCCAGGAAGCCGTCGACCAGGAGGGTGCGGTAGGCCTGGTTGCCGCGCCGGGCGCGGCCCCGGTACTCGGGGGGTACGACACGGCCGCGGTCGGCGTGGGAGAGCAGCAGGTTGTCGTACTCGGGCAGGAAGCGGGGCGGGGCCGGGGTGTCCGGGTCGGGGCGGGACGCGTCGGGCAGGTCGAACAGTTCGACTCCGGTGGTGTCGCGGAAGGTGACCAGCCGCGGGCGCAGCCGCTCGAAGGCGTCCCGCAGCCGGGTGAGTCCGGACCAGGTCTGCATGTCCTTGACGGAGGCGGGACCGAAGGCGGCGAGATAACGCGGGATCACGGTCTCCGCGGCCGGGGCCGGTTCGGCGGGGCGACCCAGCCAGTGCTCCGCGGTGGTGAGGGCCACCCGGCCGGCCCGGCCCCACAGTCCGCGCGGGGTCACCTGGACCAGGGGCAGGGTGCAGCGGGCGGCGACGGCGAGCGACCCCGGGTCCGCGTCCGGCCACTCGGCGCTCAGCGCCTCGCGCAGCTGGGCCATGGTCCGCGGCTCCGCCTCCACCAGGTCACGGGCGACGGCGGCCAGCCGGCCGAGGTCGACGCCGGCCAGGCCGGTGCGGAAGTGCGTCAGCTCCCGCTCCCGGGCGGCCTGGACCAGCGGCCGCAGGGTCAGGCAGTCGTCGGCGGTGTGGGTGTGGATGGTGGAGCGCAGGGTGACGATGCGGACGGCCGCGCGGTCCGCCATGAGCCGGGACAGCCGCTCCGGCGTGAACCCCTCGAGCCGGGCGGCGAGAGCGTAGTACGGCGGCTCGGTGTTCTGCGCCTGCAGGCCGAGGAGGTGCCGTACGGCGTCCTCGGCGGACAGCGGGGAACGGCGCAGCAGGAGCTGCCGGTCCAGGGTGGCGCGATTGAGGGCGCGGGTGTCCAGGAGCGGAGCCGGGGCCGTGCTGCTCTTCGTCATGGAGGCACGCTAACCGGCCTCGCGGACACCTTCTGTCCGCGGCCGGCGAACCGGATCCAGCGGGCGATCTTGTGCGGGCGAGCCGAGAATGGGCGAGGGCGCGCCCGATCCGGGGAGAGGAGCCGGAGGTGTCCGAAGAGCCGGCCGCACGCATCGCGGAATTCATCGAGCCGCTTCGGGTGGCACCGGGTAGACGGGTGGACCTGAGCCGGGACTTCGACCCCGGCTACCGGGCGGGCATGCGCAGACGCGACGCCGAGGAGCTGTTGCGCACCGGGGTCGCCCTGCTGGCCGAGTACCAGCAGCGGCTGGCCGCCCAGGACACCTACGGCGTCCTGCTGTGCCTCCAGGCCCTCGACGCCGGGGGCAAGGACGGCACGATCCGGCACGTGATGAGCGGCGTCAATCCCCAGGGCGTGCGCGTCAGCAGCTTCAAGGTGCCCTCGGACGAGGAACTGGAGCACGACTACCTGTGGCGCTACGCCCGGCGGCTCCCCGAGCGGGGCGAGATCGCCATCTTCAACCGCTCGCACTACGAGGAGGTCCTGGTGGTACGGGTGCACCCGGAGAACCTCGTACGGCAGAAGCTGCCCGGGGAGGCGCGCGGACCGGACGTCTGGGAGCGGCGCTACCGCGAGATCAACGAGTGGGAGCGCCATCTGACCGACAGCGGGTTCAAGGTGGTCAAGGTCCTGTTGAACCTCTCCAAGGAGGAGCAGCGCGCCCGGTTCCTGAAGCGGATCGACCTGCCGGAGAAGAACTGGAAGTTCTCCGCGGCCGACGTGCGCGAACGGCGGCACTGGGACGAGTACCAGCGGGCCTTCTCCGCGATGCTCTCGGCCACCAGCACCGCCTGGGCTCCCTGGTACGTCGTCCCGGCGGACCGCAAGTGGTTCGCGCGGATCTGCACGGCGGCCGTCCTCGCGCACACCCTGATGGACATCGACCCCCGCTACCCCGAGGTGAGCGAGGAGGCGCGCAGGGACCTGCTGGCCGCCCGGCGAGAGCTGGAGCGGGAGGCGCCCGCCGGTGCCCCGGCCGATCCGTACGCGGCGCGGCAGGCACGGGCGGACGGCGGGCGCGGGGCCGGTCCGGAGCCGCGGGACGGCGGCGAGCACGGAGGACCCGCCGAGGGCGGGAGACACGGAAAGCCCCGGCGGCGTGGGAAGCGAAGCGGCCGGGGCTGACGGGCCGGGACACCATCGGCCCGGATCGGAGACGACGCGATGACGGTGCGGCCGGATTCCGTGGGGGAAGGGTCCCGGACGGCGGGGCGGTCCTGGTACGCGCGGCCCGCCCCGGAGGTGACGGCGGCGTTCGGCGTCGATCCGGCGGCCGGGCTCCCGGCGGCCCGGGCCGCCGAACTGCTGGCCGCGCACGGACCGAACGCTCTGCCCGAGGAGAGGCGGACCCCGGCCTGGCGCCGGTTCCTGGCGCAGTACCGCAGCTACATGCAGATCGTCCTGGTGGCCGCGGCGGTCGTCTCACTGCTCATCCGGGAGTGGACCACCGCGGTGCTCCTGCTGGTGCTGACCCTGCTGAACGCGATTGTGGGACTGCGTCAGGAGGGAAAGGCCGAGAGCGCGATGAACGCGCTGAAGTCGATGCTGGAGGCCACCGCGCGGGTACGCCGGGACGGCGCGGAGGCGGAGATCCCCGCGGACCGGCTCGTCGTCGGGGACATCGTGCTGATCGCCGCCGGGGACCAGGTGCCGGCGGACGGGCGCGTCATCGAGGCCAGCGCCCTGCAGATCGACGAGTCGGCGCTGACCGGGGAGAGCGTCCCGGCCGGGAAGGGCACGGCCCCGGTACCGGGTGAGGGGCTGCCGCCCGGCGACCGCACGAACATGGCGTTCATGAACACCCCGGTCACGCATGGCAGCGGGGTCCTGGTCGTCACCGCCACCGGCGCCGACACCGAACTGGGCAGGATCTCCGGGATGCTGGCGGCCACCGGGAAGGAGGTGCCGCCGCTGACCAGGGAGCTGGACACCCTGACCCTGTGGATCACCGGGGCGGCGGGCCTGACCATGGTGGTGATGTTCGCCCTGGGCCGCAGCCGCGACCAGGCCTGGGACGCGCTGTTCGTCAGCGCGGTCTCGCTCGCGATCGCCGCCATCCCCGAGGCACTGCCGACCGTGACCCAGGCGATCCTCTCCGTGGGCAGCCTCAACCTGGCGAGACGCAACGCCATCGTGAAGGAGCTGCCGTCGGTCGAGACCCTGGCGTTCACCTCGGCGATCAACTCGGACAAGACCGGCACCCTGACGATGAACCAGATGACCGCCGTCGAAGTCCTCACCCCGACCGACCGGTACACCGTCTCGGGCACGGGCTACGGCCTGGAGGGACGGATCCACCACGCCGCGGGCTCCGCCGCCCGCGTCGACGACGCGATCCTGCCGTACGTGGTGGCGAGCGACGCGCGGCTGGTGGACGGCGAGGTGGTCGGCGACCCCACCGAGGGCGCCCTGCTGGTGCTGGCCCACAAGGCCGGCCTGGACACCGACGCCACCCGGGAACGCTTCCCGCGGCTCGCCACCCTGCCCTTCGACCCGGCCCACAAGCTGATGGCCACCTTCAACTCGGCGACCGACGACTCCGGCCGGCCGGTCGTGCGGTGCTTCGTCAAGGGCGCGGCGCCCGCGGTGACGGCACGGGCCGCCGACGCCCTCACGCCGGACGGCGGCGTGCCGTGGGACGCCGGGCTGCGCGAACGGGCCGAGGCGCAGACCCAGCGGATGGGAGGCGAGGGGCTGAGGGTGATGGCCGCGGCCGTCCGCGATCTGGACCCCGCCTCCTTCGATCCCGGGGCGGACCTGCTCGGATATGTGGACGGGCTGCGGGTGACCAGTCTCGTCGGCATGGTCGACCCGCCCCGCGCGGAGTCGAAGGCCGCCGTGGCGGACGCCCGTTCGGCCCACATCACGGTCCGCCTGGTGACCGGCGACGACGTCACCACCGGTGCGGCCATCGCCCGGCAGATCGGCATTCCCGGCGAGGCCGTCCTCGGCGCCGACTTCGCCGCGATGAGCGAGGCCGAACAGCTCGCCCGCATCGACGGCATCGGCGTGGTCGGACGGGTCGCGCCCGAGCACAAGGTGCTGCTGGCCGACACGCTCAAGAAGAAGGGCCACGTCGTGGCGATGACCGGGGACGGCGTCAACGACGCGCCCGCCATCAAGGCCGCCGACATCGGCATCGCCATGGGCAGCGGCACGGACGTGGCGAAGAACGCCGGCCGCATGATCCTTTCCGACGACAACTTCGCCACCATCGTCTACGCCGTGGAGCAGGGCCGCACGATCTACGACAACCTCACCAAGTACATCCGCTTCGTGCTGCTTCTGCTGGTCACCTTCGTCGTGACCTTCCTCGGTGCCAGCGTGCTGAACATCGCCGCCGGCGAGCCCTTCACCCCGCCGCAGGTGCTGTGGATCCACTTCGTCGTCAACGCCTCGTTCGGCTTCGCGCTCGGCTTCGACCGGGAGAGCCCCGGGCTGATGGGCCGCAGACCGCGGCCGCGAGGCGAGTCGGTGCTCACCCGGCCCGTGCTGGTCACCGTGGGACTCTCCGGCCTCGCGATCACCGTCGTGCTGCTCGGGCTGATCCGGCTCGGCCAGACCCTGTTCGGCAGCGTCGAGACCGGCCGGTCGATCGCCTTCACCGCGTTCGCGCTCTGTCTGATCGTGGCCGCGTTCGAGTGCCGCAGCGAGACGGATTCCGTCCTCACGGCCGCCACGTTCGACAGCAAGCAGATGAACTGGGTCGCACTGGCGCAGTTCGCGCTCGCGGTGATGGTCACGCAGCTGGACGGCTTCCGCCGGGTCCTGGGGACGACGGAGATCAACGCCCGCCAGTTCGGCTGGGCCCTGCTGTCCGCACTCGCGCTGCTGCTCCTGTGGGAGCTGGGCAAGTGGCTGGCCCGCCGGTCCAGGAGCACCGGGTGAGCGGACGCCCGGCGGCCCCGCCCGGCCGTGGGACCGGTGGTGCGTTCCGCACCGTGCCGGGCGCGCGCCCTCAGCGGGTGTCGCGGCCGGCGGCGACACGGCCCATGGTCAGGGCCAGCCGGCGGACCTCGCGCCAGTTCATGGCCGGCGCCACGCGGGGCGCGCCCGGGCGGTGGCGCGGCACGCGTACGCGCAGGGCGCCCGGCTCGACGCGGCAGCGCACCGGGGTGGGCAGCGTCAGGGCCTCGCCGTCGACGCCGGCCGGGACGGCGGGGGCGTCGGCGTCCACCACGACCTCGGCGGCCGTGAAGGCGGTGAGCCCGCGGCTGCGTCCGCCGAGCAGCAGCAGTTCGGTCGCCTCCGTCGTGCTGTTCACCTCGACGACCAGCACGCCCAGCCGGCCGGAGTCCAGCCGGTCCCGGTGGCCCAGTCCCGCCGCGTCGTCGCCGTGGTAGGGGTTGTTGCTCACCAGGACGGCCTGGGGACCCGTCAGTCTCCGCTCACCGGCGCGCACGACGAGCCGTGGGCCACTGTGCCGGGTGAGCAGGTCCGGCAGCATCTCCAGGGTGGTACGGGCCTTGTCCTCGCGGTAGGCGGGGCTCTGTACCACGGCCGCGTACACGCCGAACGAGGCGTTGTTGACGAAGACGCGCTCCGTGCCGCCGTCCGCGGGCCCCCGTCCGGAGCTGATACGCCCGAGGTCGACGCGGAGTTCGACGCCGTCGGTCAGCGCCTCCAGGCAGGCCGCGGGATCCTGCCGGTCCAGGCCCAGGTCCATGGCGAAGTGGTTCCGGGTGCCGGCGCTGATGACGACGAACGGCACGTCGTGTTCGGCGGCCACCCCGGCGACCAGGGCCTGGGTGCCGTCGCCCCCGGCGACGCCGAGCAGGTCGGCTCCGCGCCGCACGGCCTGCCGCGCCAGTTCGGCCACGTCCCGCGGCGCGGCCGGGTCCAGTACCTCGACCTCCGCGCCGAGGGCCCGGGCGCGCTCCACGAGGCGGAACTCGCCGACCTTGCCGCCCCCGGAGCGCGGGTTCATGATCAGGAAGGGGTGCCGGGCCCGCCGGGCCGCGAGCTCCGGCATGGCCGGCACGTCGTCGCCGGCGAGTGCCGCCCGGCCCGCGGAGACGGCCAGCGTCCACAGGCCGAGCGAGACCAGCACGACCCACAGCAGCCCGGCGGCGGCGTACAGGGCGAGGACGGCGAGCGGCGCCGCGATCACCAGTACCACGGCCAGCGACCTGGCCCATCCGGTGCGGCTCAGCAGCCACCACACGCCGGCCGCCGTGAGGACGGTCCCGGCGAGGCCCACGGCCACCAGGACGATGCTGCCGAGCCCGGCGAAGGCCGGCAGCACCGCCACCGCCGCCACGCCCGCCACCAGGGCCAGACGCGCGGTCCAGCGCCTGTTCATGCGGCAACCTCCCGTTCCAGTCGTCCCAGGCTACGAGCGAGCGCCACGACCGGCACGTCCGCGCCCGGCGCGCCCCGCCGGACCGGTGGCCACATCCGGACGGTTCCCTTCACCTCGTGTGGTGTCATTCCGGTGGATCAAGAACCGACAACCGAGGAGCAGGGATGTCCGAGGCTTTGGTGCTGGGCGGTGGCGGTGTGGGCGGGATCGCCTGGATCACCGGGGTGCTGACGGGGCTCGCCGACGCGGGGCAGGACGTCACCGGAGCGGATCTGCTGCTCGGGACGTCCGCCGGTTCCACCGTCTCGGCACAGCTGGGCAGCGGACTGGGGCTGGCGGAGCTGTACGCGCGGCAGGTGGACCCGGCGCTGCAGTCCGCCGAGATCATGGCCGAGATGGACCTGGAGGGGTTCGCCGCCGAGATCGGTGCCGCGGCGTCCGCCACCGCCTCCGTACCGGAGCTGCGCCGGGCCGTGGGACGGGCGGCGCTGGCGGCGCCGACCGTGCCGGAGCCGCGGCGGCGGGCGGTGATCGAGTCGCGGCTGCCCTCGCACGGCTGGCCGGAGCGCGCGCTGCGGATCGTCGCCGTGGACGCCGAGAGCGGGGAGCCGCGGGTCTTCGACAAGGACGCGGGGGTCCCGCTGGTCGACGCGGTGGCGGCGAGCTGCGCCGTGCCCGGCGTGTGGCCGCCGGTCGGCATCGACGGGCGCCGTTACGTCGACGGCGGGGTGCGCTCGATGGCCAACCTCGACCTCGTGGACGACGCGGACCGGGTGGTGGTGATCGTGCCGATGGGCATGACGGAGCCGTTCCCCAGCGAGCAGCCGGTGGAGCGGTCGGTACGGGAGCTGCGCGCCCGGGGCACCGAGGTCGTGGTGGTGGCGCCCGACGAGGCGGCGCGGGCGGCGATCGGCGACAACCCGCTGGACCCGGGGACCCGCGGCCCGGCCGCCGAGGCGGGCCGGGCGCAGGGACGGGCGCTGCGGCTGCCCTGGCGGCACGGCTGAGACGGCCCCCGGCGCTCAGGAGCCGTGGTCGCAGACGGAGTTCAGCCAGGTGAGGCTCTCCGGGCTGCCGAGGCTGTCCAGGTTCTTCAGCAGGTCGTCCAGATGCCGCTCGCCCGGGTCGGCGAGGAAGTCGATGGTCGCCTGGGCGAAGGCGTCACGGACCTGCGGCGGCATCGCGTCGGAGGCGTCGAAGCAGTGGACGGCGTCCTTGTCGAGGAGGGTCCGGGCCAGCGAGCGGTGCCAGCCCGCGCCGGCGTCGGCGGCGGACGGCTGGGCCCCGGCGTGCACGGAGAAGCCGGACTCCTTGGCGACCCAGGCCCGTTGGGCCCGGGCGGAGGCCAGGTGACGGATGAGCGCTCTGGCCTGCGGGGTCGCGTGCAGCAGGGCGACCAGGTCGCCGGAGACCTCCCAGGCGTCGTGCGCCGTGGCGCCGGGGATCAGCCGGGAGGAGGGCGTGTAGCGGCCGTCCGCCTTCTTCCAGGGGCCGAGGTCCCGGATGAAGGAGGCCTGGTGCTCCAGGGTGCACCGCGGCGGGTCGGCGGTGACCAGCTCGGACGCCTGCTGGTACTCGGTGAGCAGGGCGCGCTCCACGAGGGCCTTGTGGTCTCCGGCGCCGGCCAGCCGGCCCCAGGTGGTCCAGGCCCGCTTCACCTCCTTGGACTGCCAGGACAGCCGGCCGCGGGCCCAGCGCTCGTAGGCGCCCGGGCCGTACTGCTGCAGCAGGATGTCCTCGATCCAGTCGGTGCCGGGCCAGCCGCTGGTCGCGCCCGAGCCCATGCCCAGGCACCACTGCCCCGGCCGCCCGGCGATCTCGTTCAGCGTTCCCGGAGGGGTGCGCGCGGGGTACCAGACGATGCTCTTGAGGTCGGCCTTGAGCGGGAACCAGTACACGTGCCCGTTCAGGGGCGTGACCCAGGACTCGCTGAAGTCCTCCCGCCGGATGAGGTCGTCGAGCGGCTTCAGCTGCTGCCGGCCCGCGTAGGCGGCCAGTTCGCCGGGGCCGGTGAGCACCACCACGTCGGGTGGCGTGCCGGTCTCCACGTCGGCGCCGAGCACCTGGCTCTCGGCGGAGCTGCCCTGGTACTCGACCTTGACGTGGTGCTCCCGCTCGAAGGGTTCGATGACCGCCTCGCGGAAGTACCGCGCGTCCCTGCCGGTCCAGTTGGCCAGCAGGGTGACGGTCGGTTCCTGCCCCAGGGCGCGTACGCCGGTCACGACGGCCGCCGCCAGCACGGCCAGGCAGCTCGCCACGACGGTGACCGTGCGGACCGCGCGGCGCCGGGCGCCGGGGGCGGCCCGGTCCTGCCCGGGGGCGCTCACCGCGGCCTGAACCGGTAGTCGTTGATGTGCGGCCGCAGACCGGCCTCGGTCAGTGCCATGAGCAGGACGCCTCCTATCACGATCCACGCCGAGGCCGCGGCGCGGAAGCCGGTGTGCGCCAGGAACGACGCGGTGCGCGGTCGCGCGTCCGTGACGGCCTGCCCGGCCACCACCTGGTCGAGCAGGCCACGGGTGTCGGCCATGCCCCGGTGGGTCCACACCGTGAACAGCACCAGGGTCAGGAACCCGCCGGCCGTCAGTGCCGCGGCACCGATGAGCTGCCGGTTGTACCGCCGCCGGAAGCGGCGGCGCAGGAACAGCTGGGTCTCCGCCAGGGCCGCGCCCAGCGCGAGGACGCACAGCCCGGCCACGCTCCAGCCGACCCACAGCGGCCAGCCGAAGGAGGTCTGCCGCTGCACCGCGGCCCGCTGCTGGTCCTGCAGCAGCTTCAGCCGGGCCTCGATGCCGGACTCGCCGCTGCGCAGCATGCTGGTCGCGTAGCTCATGTAGGCGTCCCGCAACACGCTTTCGCTGGGCTCCATCTGTGCCCTCTGCACCATCGCGGTGTATCCGGTGACCAGGCCGGCGACCGTCTGCAGGGCCTGCCGGCCCGCCGGCCCGCCCACGTCGTCCGCGGCGGCTTCGGCGAGGCTCTGCGCGGCCACCGAGATCTGCTTCTGGAACTCGCTGGTCGACGGGGTCGCCCCCTTCGCGTCGGCCTGTGCCTCGCCGAGCGCCTTCAGCGCGGTGTCGATGGCGACGACGGCGGGGGCGCTGGCGGTGCGCAGCGGGCCCGCGTCCGCGTGCACGCCCTGGTAGGAGACGAACAGGGACAGGGTCAGCAGCGCGGACAGGACCAGCAGCAGACGCCGGCGCACGGCGAGGTCGTACGCGGTCGTGCTGCCGTCGGGCGGCCGCCGCCCGGCGCCGAGGAGGCGGCCGAGCGGGCGGGGCAGCGGCGGGCGGTCGCGGGGGCCGGTGGTGTCGCGCGCGGGCAGCGGTCCGCCGGGTCCGGGGCCCCGTCCCGTCCGCGCCGCCGCCGGCTCCGTCCCGGCGCTCACGCGGTCCCCCCGAGCAGTCGCCCGCACTCGCCCCCGCAGTAGACCGAGTCGGCCGGGCCGAGCCACGCGCAGTCCGGGCACTCGACGAGGTCGTCGGAGCCGGCCGGCTCGAGGGGGCCCGGCGGGGCCTCCGCGCCGGCGGACGGCGTTCCGGCGGACGGTGTTCCGGCGGGCGGTGGCTGCGGTGGTGTGGTCATGGCGCTGGAGAGGATCAGGTGCTGCCAGTCGACGTCCTTGAGGCCGTCGCGGACCCGGCCGGTGCCCGGTACGGCCTCGATCCGGCGCAGGGCGGCGAGCAGCTGGGCGTCGTCCAGTTCGGCGGCCAGGGACAGTGCCCGGGCGAGGGCGCGGTCCGCCTCCGCCCCGCCGTCCGCGCGGCGCAGCCAGGCCCGGTACGCCCGGGCCACGGCCGCGCTCGTCCGCTGGTACAGCTCGTGGCGGCGGACGCCGGGGTGCGGCTGGGAGGCGTCCAGCGGGTCGTCGGTCCAGCGCACCAGGACGGGCCGGGGCGCGGGCAGCCGTACCGGGTGCCCGGAGTCGGGTACGACCGCTTCCACGGCCGCGAGCTGGAGGTCCTCACCGGTGTCGCGGCCGGTGGGGTCGGCGGTCAGGACGACCTGGAAGTGCCGGGTCTCCTCGCCCCAGGCGCGGGTGACGTACTCGGCACCCCGCTCGCCCGGCCCGGCGTCGAGGGCGTGGAGTTCCCGCTCGCTCGGCACCACCTGCTTGACCTGGCGGATCACCGTGCCGGGGGCCGGGGTGATCCTGATGCGCAGCTCGGGGACCGCGGTGCCGAGCAGCTGGTTCGTCAACTCCTCGTAGGCGGCCGTGAGTTCCGACTCGCGGCGGACCGCGCCGGCCCGGCCGTGCAGCCGCCGGGTGATACGCAGCAGGAGGTCGGCGTCCCAGTCGTCGCCGATTCCCCAGGCGTCGCAGACGAACCGGCCGTCGCAGGCCTCCAGGGCGGTGTCCAGCGGCATGCCGGCGCGGTGGTCGTGTTCGTTGCGGCCGTCGGTGAGCAGCAGGACGTGCTTGACCGGCGCGGACTGCTTGCTCAGCAGCCGGCGGGCCAGGTCGAGCCAGTGGCCGATGGCGGTGCCGCCGTCCGCGTCCAGCAGCCGTACGGCGCGTTCGGCGGCCGCGCGTTCGGCCGGCCCGGCGACCGCCATCACCTCCTGGCCGGGGCCGGGATGGACCACCGAGGCGTCGAACCGGCCGGACAGCACGGCGAACGCGGTGCCCTCCGGCAGCAGCCGCAGGGCCGCCGCCGTGGCGTCCTTGGCGGCGTGCAGCTTGGCGGCCGGGTGCAGCATGGAGCGGGAGGTGTCCACGATCAGCACCTCGGCGAGGGCGGGGCCGGCACCGCGGGCGGACCCGGTGGCGTTCCGGGAACCGCCGCCGCCGACGCCGATCTCCAGGATGGCGTGCATCTCCCGGACACGGGGCCGGCCCGTCGCGCCCGGCGTCACGGGCAGCTCCTTGTTCTGGCCGACCGCCAGGGTCACCTCGATCTCCTCGGCGTCCCCCGTGCTCCCGGCGCTCATGACTGCCTCCTCTCTCGCTTCCCTGGGTGTGGTCGGCGTTCTCAGAACGTGGTCATCGGCCGCACGGCGTGGGCCAGATCGAGCAGCCGGCCGTGTTCGGCGGCGGTACGGGCCTGGGCCGCAAGCTGCCGGAAGGACTGCTCCAGCAGGGTGCGCATCTTGTCCTCGGCGCCGGAACCGAGCAGGTCGCCGGCCGGGAAGTCCGGCCCCCAGCCCTGTTCCGGGCGGCTGTCCAGGACGTTCTCCCGGACCTCGGCGACCAGCCGGGCCCGCGAACCGCCGTCGGCGGCACCGCCGTCCAGGTGCAGCTCGGGCAGCCGCCGCACGGCGTCCCGCAGGTCGGCCGGGGTGGGCGGGCGGCCGTCCAGGAGTCCGGCGCGGATGCGTACGGCCGCGACGCGGGCGGCGTCGTAGTGGCGGGAGGTGGCGGGCACGGCGTCCAGGACGTGGACGGCGGCGTCCCGGGCGCCGGCCGCCAGGTGGCCGCGGGCCAGGCCGAACGCGGCGGCGGTGTGCGCGAAGTCCCGCGCCCGGACCGCCTCGTAGAACCGCATGGCGCGGCCCGTGTTCCGGCCGCCGGCGTGTTCGGCGCAGTGGGCGAGGGCGAGCTTGGGTACGTACTCGCCGGGCAGCGCCCGGTAGACGGCCTCGAAGCAGCTCTCCGCCTGCCGCACCTCGGCCTTGCTCAGGTGCAGCACGCCCCGGTGCCAGGCGATGCGCCAGTCGTGGGCGGCGGAGCGTTCGCCGAGCAGGGTCTCGGCCTCGGCCAGCCAGTTCCTGGCCTCACCTTGTTCGCCCTTGCGCAGGTAGGCGCGGCACAGCCAGAGCGCGGTCTCGGGGGTGCCGAGGCGGGATTCGCGGGGCCACTGCCGGGCGACCCGGTCCGGTGCGTCGGGCGGGAAGGTGTCGAGCAGCAGGGCGGCGCCGTCGTCGGGGTCGGGGACCGGTTCCGGGAGGGCGCCGGCGACCTCGGCGGGCGGGGGCGGGGAGACGTCCAGTGCGGCGGGCCGTCCGTCGGCGCGGCCGGTCCAGTGGTCCAGGGCCGGGATGGCACCGAGCCCGGCGTCCAGTCCGGCCTCGGAGGCGCGGAACCGGGTGGAGCTCTCGGGTAGTTGCTCGCCGAACTGGAGTGAGCGGAACTCCCGTAGCACTTCCCAGCATTGCCGGGACATCTCGGCGGCCGACCTGAACCGGGCGCGGGGTTCGCCGTGGGTGGCCCGGTCGATGAGGCGGCGGAAGGAGTCCGGGGCGAGGCCGCGGGCCGGTTCGGCGCTGCGGGCCAGGGCCTGGAGGGTCATTCCGACGGTGTAGAGGTCGCTGTCGACGTGCCAGCCCCGGCTGTCGATCTCCTCCTTGGGCGGCGCGAGGGTCGCGGTGTAGACGTAGGCGGAGGCGCGGTCACCGATCGCGCGGACCGCGCCGAGGTCGATGACCTTGATCGCCCGTCCGAAGTGGATGACGTTGGCGGGCTTCATGTCGCAGTACAGCAGGCCGCGTTCGTGCATGTACTGCAGGGCGCCGAGGATCTTGCAGCCGTAGGTGAGGACGTGGTCGAGGCGGGGCCGGCCCTGGAATATCCGCTCGGCGTCGTCGGCGTCGAAGAGCTGCTGCAGGGAGGGGCCGGCGATGTAGTCCATCACGAGGTAGCCGGTGGGGGAACGGCCGGCGGACCCGTGTTCGGCGTAGGTGATGATGCGGACGATGTCGGGGTGGTGCAGGTCGGTGAGCGAGCGGCGTTCCTCGACGGCGTTGCGGCGGGCGAGCGCGTCGTGCACGTTGATCAGGCCCTTGAGGACGACGCGGTAGCCGTCGGCGCGGATGTCCTCGGCGAGGTGGATCCAGCCCAGGCCGCCGTGCGCCAGGCAGCCGAGGACCCGGTAGTGGCCGGCGACCACTTCGCCCTTCTCCAGCTGGGGCAGGAAGGAGTAGCGGGTGCCGCAGCGCGGGCAGCGGCCGGTGGCGCGCGCGGGCTGGCCGCCGTAGCCGACGCCGATGGTCATCGTGCAGCCGTTCGCGCCGCAGCGGCGGCCCCCGGTGGGCGGCCGGGGGTCCTCGACCGGTGCGCCCTCGGGCACGGGCACCTCGGGCAGCAGAACCAGTCCGTGCTGGTCGAGTTCGCCGACCCCGGCGACGGCGTGGACGGGGGCCGGGCCGGGCGGCTCCTCGGTGCCGGGGCGGGGGCCCGCGTCGGGCCGCGGGGGCGGCGGATCGAGGCTCTGTCCGCTCCGCGGCTCGGCCCGCGGCTCCTGGTGGCGGTGCCCGCAGGTGTCGCAGTAACCGGTGGCCATGATGTGGCCCGCGCAGCCCGGCCGCAGGCACGACGTCATCGGGCGGCACCTCCGTTCCCGGGTGCGGAGCCGGAGCAGAAGCCGACGAACAGCTCCACGGCGCTCTCCGCCTCGGCCACGTCGCAGGGAATCTGCCGCAGCAGCGACAGGGCGCGTTCGTAGAGCCGGTAGGCCTCCATGACCCGGTCGTCCTCGGACGCGGCCCGCTGTCTGCACAACGGCCACTCGGCGGTGACCCGGCCGAGGAGTTCCTCGCGGCGGCGCAGCCGGGAGTCGAGGACGTCCACCGCCTGCTCCAGCCGCAGGCGGCGGCGTTCGGCGGCGTCCTCGAAGGTGAACAGCAGGTCGGCGCGCCCGGGTTCGCGTTCCGGCTCGGGGGTGTGGGCGACCCACTCACGCAGCATCCGGGTGCGCCGTACGCCGGCCTCGGCCTGGTCCAGCAGCCGCCGGGTGGCGGGGTCGGGCAGCACCCGGTCCCGGCGCTCGTCCAGTGCGGGGCCCAACTCGTCGACGATGCGCCGCAGTTCGTGGTCCAGTCGGCTCCAGCGGCCGCGCAACGGCCGCTGGACGAAGGACTCGGCGGCCCGGTCGGCACGGCCGCCCCGGCGGCGGAAGACCAGGAGCAGCCGCGCACCGTGCTGGGCGAGCCGGTCGAGCAGGCCGAGCAGGTCGTCGGGTTCGGCGGCCCGGTCGACACCGGCCAGCACGGCGGCGAGCGGGACACGCAGAGCGCCGAGCCGCTCCGGCCGGGGGTCGCCGCTGATGCCGAGCCGTTCGGCGATCCGGCGCATGACCTGGCCGGCCGTCATGTCGGTGACGTCCAGCGCGAGGTCGTGGCCGCCGGCCGGGGGCACGGTCTCGGGCGGGTCGTGGGTGAAGGCGCTGGTGTTCTGCCGGGTGCGCAGCTCCCGGTCGGCCAGGGTGACGGCACGGTTGAGGGTCCAGGCGCGCGCGCCGCGCGCGGGGACGACCGTGACCAGCACCGGCCAGCCCTCGCCCCGGAACCAGGAGGCGAGTTCGGTGGCGAAGGGCACGTCGAGCCGGCCCGCGGCGGGCGTCGCGGTGCTGCGCAGCGCCGGGTCGACGGCTTCGGCGCCGGCGCTCCAGGCGGCGGCCTGCGGCAGATGGCTCAGCACGGTCTCGGTGGGGCTCATGTAGCTGAACACGGAGCCGGATCCCTCGTCGACACTGAGCACGATCCCGATGACCTGGTCGGTCTCGTGGTCGATCACCGGCCCGCCGCTGAAGCCGGGGACGGCCAGTTCACCCGGGGTCTGCGGGCGCAGCTGCACCTGGCTGTCCCGGCCCCGGGCGGCCACCAGGGTGGCGCCGTGCCAGCGGCCGCCGGCGTCGCCGTCCGGGAAGCCGTACATGCTCACCGGTCCGTGCGGCGCGGCGAGCCGGTGCAGCCGGGTGGTGTGCTGGGCGGGCAGGGGCTCGGCGAGCCGCAGCAGGGCCAGGTCGCCGCTGCGGTCGCCGAAGGCGTCCTCCCGCTGCGGCACGTGTTCGTCCTCGCGGACCGTGGCGGCGACGCCGGGCACTCCGGGGACGCCGAGGAAGTGGACGACGTAGGGCCGGTCCGGGCGGACGACATGGGCGGCGGTCAGCACCCGGTCGGGCGCGAGCAGCACCCCCGCTCCGAGCACCTGCCCGTCCGGCTCCTCGATGCGGGCGATCCAGGACGGAATCCGTAACCGCGACTTGACGGCTCGCTCCCCCGTGCGCGTCATGTCAGCCGAGATTACTCCGCGTGTTCCTCCGGGGCCACTGGTGTGCACGGGGTTGTCGCGCGGGGCGGACAATGGTGCCCCCGCGACCCAAAGGCCGGAAGAGGGAAACGTGAAGAAGAAGCGCATATGTCTCGTCGTGGTGGCGTGCACTGTCCTGGCCGCCGCATGCGGGGGAGGCGAAAGGCCCGTCGACACCTCCCGCCTGACGGACCCGCAGCGGGAATGGGTCGAGTTCGCCTACACGCACGAGAAGAACGACGAGACGAAGCGGGCGTGGGAAGAACTGACCGCCGAAGGCGTCAAGTCCTACCTCCGTCGGCAGCGTCCCCGTCTGTGCGGCGACTCGGCGTCGCTGATGGGGAGCCTGAAGGAAGCGGGCTACACGGCGGACGAGATGCAGGAGTACGAGGACAGGACCGAGGAACTGATCTGCTCGCACCCGTGACAAGGACCGCCCGGCGCGTCCCCGTCACGACGGGCGGGCGGCCCGCGCCTGCCAGCCGGTCCACCGCCGTACGGTGACGTCGATCACCGGCCCGGCCGGCGGACACGGCCCGTACTGCGGGTACTTGGCGCACAGCAGCGCCGCGGCCGTCTCGCGCGCCCGCCGTACGGCCGCGTCGGCGGTGTCCGGTGGCAGGACGCGGGCCTCTCCGTCGGCACGCACCCACCACAACTGCTCCCAGTCCTCGTCGTAGGCGTCCACGAGCAGGCACACCGCCGGCCGTATGGTCAGGTTGGCCAGCCGCTTGAGGCGGGTGGTGGTCTTGGGCTTGTGGTCGACGGCGGTGACGAGCCGGTCGGCGCCGTCGACGGTGTGGTGGGCGAAGACCACCGGCACCTGGTGGGGGCGGCCCGCCGCGTCGGCGGTGGCCAGCCGGGCCACCCGGGCCGCGGTGAACCGGCGCCGCGCCTCCGCCTCCTCCAGTCGGGGCATGCCCGCTCCTCGCTTTCCGGCCGCGCGGAAGCCGGCGCATGTGCGGTGCGCCGAGCACGCCGGCTTTCGGTGAGCCACCCGGAGTTCCCGCCCCCGTTCCTCCATGGTGCTCCGGCGGTGCCGTCCGGTGCTCGCCCGGCTTCAATAAATCGAACACACGAACTATGCACTGAATGTATAGTCCCGGCATGCCTCTCACGACTTCGGCCGGCGACAGCCCGGCCCCGCAGCCCGCGCCCCTGAAGATGCGCCGAAGGGGGCGCGGGTTGCGTCTGTCCGCGCTCGCGTCGGTCGCCGCCTGTCTGACACTGACGCTGTCGGGCTGTGCGGAGGTCGACACGACCGCCCCCAGCACGGTGCGCGCCGAGGGTGCCCACGGGGCGCCGGCCGGGCTCGGGACGGTGGACTGCCGCGAGGCGAAGTGCATCGCGCTGACCTTCGACGCGGGGCCGAGCGAGAACTCGGCGCGACTGCTGGACATCCTGAAGGAGAAGAAGGTCCCGGCGACCTTCTTCCTGCTCGGCAAGCGGCACATCGACACGTACCCGGAACTGGTCAGGCGGATGGCGGCCGAGGGTCACGAGGTCGCGAGCCACACCTGGGACCACAAGATCCTCACCCGGATCCCCGAGGAGCGGATACGCGAGGAACTGCGGCGGCCCAACGACGAGATAGAGCGGCTCACCGGGCACCGGCCCACGCTGATGCGTCCGCCCCAGGGCCGCACCGACGCCGACGTGCACCGGATCTGCAAGGAGATGGGTCTGGCCGAGGTGCTGTGGAGCGTGACCGCGAAGGACTACACGACCACCGACTCGGCGCTGATCACCAGGCGCGTCCTGGACCAGGCCTCCCGGGACGGCATCATCCTGCTGCACGACATCTACCGGGGCACCGTGCCGGCCGTGCCCGGCATCATCGACGCGCTGAAGGCCCGTGGCTACGTCTTCGTGACGGTGCCTCAGCTCCTGGCGCCGGGGCGGGCCGAGCCGGGCCAGGTGTACCGGCCCTGAGCCGACGGGACGTCAACTCGCCGCCATGCACCGCCGTTGCGCCGGGCGGGTGATCCGGGGCCGAGTGTGCGGGTGGCCGGTGGCGATTGCCTACGATCGTGCCGTGCCCTACTTCTCCGTCGAACGCACCGTGCCCCTTCCACTCGAGGAGGCGTGGCGGCGGCTCACCGAGTGGCCCCGCCACGGTGACGCGGTGCCGTTCACCCGCGTCAGCGTCCTCACGCCCGCGCCGACGCACGAGGGCACCCGGTTCGTGGCCCGCTCCGGTGTCGGCCCGCTCGGCTTCGACGATCCGATGGAGGTCACGGTCTGGCGCCCGCCCGTGGACGGCGAACCGGGGCTGTGCCGCCTGGAGAAGCACGGGCGGGTGATCCTGGGCTGGGCCGAGATCGAGGTCCGGCCCGGGCCGGGCGGCCGGGCCCGGGTGGTGTGGCGGGAGGACGTACGGATCCGCTTCCTCCCCCGCCTCTTCGACGGCGTCGTGGCGTTCACGGCGCGGACGCTGTTCGGGAACACGGCGAACCGGCTGCTCCGGCGGCCGTGACCGGCCGGCGGCCGCTCAGGCCACGGACCCGATCCGGCCCGCGGGAGTCGCCGCCGTGTCGTGGTGGATCGGGGTGTGGGCGCCGGTGAGGGAGACGCCGCTGCCGCCGCGGCGCACCGCGACGATCTCCGCGGCGATCGACAGCGCCGTCTCCTCGGGGGTACGGGCGCCGAGGTCGAGGCCGATCGGGGAGCGCAGCCGGGCCAGTTCGAGTTCGCCGACGCCGACCGCGCGCAGCCGCTCGTTCCGGTCCAGGTGGGTGCGGCGGGAGCCCATCGCGCCGACGTAGGCGACCGGCAGCCGCAGGGCCAGCCGCAGCAGCGGTACGTCGAACTTGGCGTCGTGGGTCAGGACGCACAGGACGGTGCGAGCGTCGACGTCCGTGCGCTCCAGGTAGTCGTGGGGCCACTCGACGACGATCTCGTCGGCCTCCGGGAAGCGGGCCCCGGTGGCGAACACCGGGCGGGCGTCGCACACCGTGACGTGGTAGCCGAGGAACTTGCCGGCCCTCACCAGCGCGGAGGCGAAGTCGATCGCTCCGAAGACGATCATCCGGGGCGCGGGGACCGAGCACTCCACCAGGACCGTGAGCGGGGCGCCGCAGCGCGAGCCCCGCGCTCCGATCTCCAGGGTGCCGGTGCGGCCCGCGTCCAGGAAGGCACCGGCCTCGGCGGCCACCGTCCGGTCGAGTTCGGGATGGGCCCCGAAGCCGCCGTCGTGGGAGCCGTCGGCGCGGACCAGCAGGGCGCGGCCGCGCAGTGCGGCCGGCCCCTCGGCGATCCGGGCGACCGCCGCCGCCTCACCCCGCGCGGCGGCGGCCAGCGCGGCCGCGAACACCGGCCGGGCGGGACCGTCCGCCCGGACCGGCGTGACCAGGATGTCGATGACGCCGCCGCAGGTCAGGCCGACGGCGAAGGCGTCCTCGTCGCTGTACCCGAAGCGCTCCAGGACGGTCTCCCCGTCCTCGAGCGCCTGCCGGCACAGCTCGTACACGGCGCCCTCCACGCACCCGCCGGAGACCGAGCCCACGGCCGTGCCGTCGGCGTCCACCGCGAGGGCGGCGCCCGGCTGCCGCGGGGCGCTGCCGCCGACGGCCACCACGGTGGCGACGGCGAAGTCACGGCCCTGCTCGGCCCACCGGTTCAGCTCCTCGGCGATGTCCAGCATCTCTCGTTCTCCTGACGGGGTTGTGGGGTGAGGGTGTCGGCTAGTGCACGCCCAGCCAGCCCTCGATCGGGTGGAGGGCGAAGTAGACCAGGAAGACGGCCGTCAGCCCCCACATGAAGGCCCCGATCTCGCGGGCCCTGCCCTGGGCGGCCTTGATGGCCGTGTAGGAGATGACGCCCGCGGCGACACCGGTGGTGATGGTGTACGTGAACGGCATCAGGACGACGGTCAGGAAGACCGGGATCGCGGTGGCCCGGTCGGCCCAGTCCACGTGCCGGGCGTTCATCAGCATCATGGCGCCGATGACCACCAGGGCCGCGGAGGCGACCTCCTGCGGCACGATCGCGGTCAGCGGGGTGAAGAACAGGCAGGCGGCGAAGAACAGTCCGGTGACGACCGAGGCCAGTCCCGTGCGGGCGCCCTCGCCGACCCCGGTGGCCGACTCGATGAACACGGTCTGGCCGGAGCCGCCCGCCACACCGCCGATCGCACCGCCGGCGCCGTCGATGAACAGCGCCTTGGACAGGCCCGGCATCCGGCCCTTGTCGTCGGCGAGCTTCGCCTCGGTGCCGACGCCGATGATGGTGGCCATCGCGTCGAAGAAGCCGGCCAGGACCAGGGTGAAGACGATCAGGCCGACGGTCATCGCGCCGACCTCGCCCCAGCCGCCGAACTCCACGTGCCCGAAGAGCGAGAAGTCGGGCATCGAGAGCGCGCTGCCGTGCAGTTGGGGCGCGCCGCCCGCCCACTGCTTCGGGTCGATCACGCCGAGGCCGTTGAGGACGGCGGCGACGACCGTGCCGGAGACGATGCCGATGAGGATGGCGCCGGGGACGTTCCGGGCCTGCAGCATGAAGATCAGCAGCAGGGTGCCGGCGAAGAGCAGGACCGGCCAGCCGGCGAGTTCACCCGCGGGACCGAGGCTCACCGGGGTGGCCTTGCCCTGGTGCACGAAGCCGGCCTTGTAGAAGCCGATGAGGGCGATGAACAGGCCGATGCCCATGGTGATGCCGTGCTTGAGCGCGAGCGGGATCGCGTTCATGATCATCTCGCGCAGGCCGGTGACGACCAGCAGCATGATGACGACGCCGTACAGCACGCACATGCCCATGGCCTGCGGCCAGGTCATGTTGGGGGCGACCTGCGAGGACAGGACGCCGGAGACCGACAGGCCGGCGGCGAGCGCGAGGGGCGCCTTGCCGACGAAGCCCATCAGCAGTGTGGTGAGGGCCGCGGCGAACGCGGTCGCGGTGACCAGGGCCTTCTGGCCGAGGGTGTCCCCGGCCGCGTCCTTGCCGGACAGGATCAGGGGATTGAGCAGGAGGATGTACGCCATCGCCATGAAGGTGGTGATGCCGCCGCGCACCTCACGCGCGACCGTGGATCCTCTGCCGCTTATGTGGAAGTACCGGTCGAGCCAGGATCTGCCGGCCGGGACGCGGGTGCCTTCGCCCGCGTCTTCGGCTGTGGTCCTGGGCTCCACTGACTGCTGGGTCATGGGCCAACTCCCAAGGTTCACAGGGGCACCCGGCTGCCGTGGGGCGGCAGGCGGGATTTGGGATTGGACGGCCCGGGGGACGGCCCGAGACGAACGTGGTACTTGCTGGCCGGTGCCGGGACGGCCGTGGGTCGGTCGTTGCCCGGCGCCGGGGTGCCGGCGCGTCGCGGCGTCGCAGCGATGCGCCGGCGGCCGTCGCTACGCGGTGCCCGTGAGGTGTTCCGGGCGGACCGGTGTGCGGTTCAGCTCCAGTCCGGTCGCGTTCCGGATCGCCGCGAGGACGGCCGGGGTGGACGACAGGGTCGGGGCTTCGCCGATGCCACGGAGCCCGTACGGGGCGTGGTCGTCGGCGAGTTCGAGCACGTCGACGGGGATGGTCGGCGTGTCGAGGATCGTGGGGATGAGGTAGTCCGTGAAGGAGGGGTTCCTGACCTTCGCGGTCTTCGGGTCGACGATGATCTCCTCCATGACCGCGACGCCCAGTCCCTGCGTGGTGCCGCCCTGGATCTGGCCGACGACGGAGAGCGGGTTGAGCGCCTTGCCGACGTCCTGGGCGCAGGCCAGTTCGACGACCTTGACCAGGCCGAGCTCGGTGTCGACCTCGACGACGGCGCGGTGCGCGGCGAAGGAGTACTGGACGTGCCCGTTGCCCTGGCCGGTGCGCAGGTCGAAGGGTTCGGTCGGCCGGTGCCGCCACTCCGCCTCGACCTCCACGGCCTCGTCCTCCAGGACGTCGACCAGGCCGGCGAGGACCTCGCCCGCGTCGGTGACCACCTTGCCGCCCTCCAGCAGGAGTTCGGCCGTGGCCCAGGCCGGGTGGTAGGAGCCGAACTTGCGGCGCCCGGTCTCCAGGACCTTCTCGCGGACCAGTTCGCAGGCGTTCTTCACGGCGCCGCCGGTGACGTACGTCTGCCGGGAGGCCGAGGTCGAACCGGCGCTGCCCACCTGGGTGTCGGCCGGGTGGATGGTCACCTGGCCGACGCCCAGCTCGGTACGGGCGATCTGCGCGTGGACGGTGACACCGCCCTGGCCGACCTCCGCCATCGCGGTGTGCACGGTGGCCACCGGCTCGCCGGCGATCACCTCCATCCGGACGCGCGCGGTGGAGTAGTCGTCGAAGCCCTCGGAGAAGCCGACGTTCTTGATGCCGACCGCGTAGCCGATCCCGCGTACGACGCCCTCGCCGTGCGTGGTGTTGGACAGACCGCCGGGCAACTGGCGTACGTCGGCGCCCTCGCTGGACTCCCACTGGCGCTCGGGCGGCAGCGGCATCGCCTTGACCCGGCGCAGCAGTTCGGCGACCGGGGCCGGGGAGTCGACCGGCTGCCCGGTCGGCAGCAGGGTGCCCTGCTCCATCGCGTTGAGCTGCCGGAACTCCACCGGGTCCATGCCGAGTTCGGTGGCCAGCTTGTCCATCTGCGCCTCGTAGGCGAAGCACGCCTGGACCGCGCCGAAGCCGCGCATGGCGCCGCAGGGCGGGTTGTTGGTGTAGAGGGCGATGGCCTCGATGTCGACGTCCTCGACGACGTACGGTCCGACGCTGAGCGAGGAGGCGTTGCCGACGACGGCCGGGGAGGCGGAGGCGTAGGCGCCGCCGTCCAGCACGATCCGGCACTTCATGTGGGTCAGTTTGCCGTCGCGCGTGGCCCCGTGCTCGTAGTGGAGCTTGGCCGGGTGGCGGTGGACGTGCCCGAAGAAGGACTCGAACCGGTTGTAGACGATCTTCACCGGCTTGCCGGTGCGCAGCGCCAGCAGGCAGGCGTGGATCTGCATCGACAGGTCCTCGCGGCCGCCGAAGGCGCCGCCCACGCCGGACAGCGTCATGCGCACCTTGTCCTCGGGCAGGCCGAGGACGGGCGCCATCTGGCGAAGGTCGGAGTGGAGCCACTGGGTGGCGATGTAGAGGTGGACGCCGCCGTCCTCCTCGGGCACCGCGAGGCCGGACTCGGGGCCGAGGAAGGCCTGGTCCTGCATGCCGAAGGTGTACTCGCCCTCGACGACGACGTCGGCCCGTTCGCGTGCCGCCGCCACGTCGCCGCGGACGATCGGCTGGCGGTGGACGATGTTCGGGTGCGGGACGTGGCCCGAGTGGTGGTCGTCGCGGTTGTCGTGCACGAGGATCGCGTCCGGGGCGGTCGCGGAGGCCTCGTCGGTGATGACCGGCAGTTCCCGGTACTCGACCTTGATCTTGGCTGCGGCGCGGCGGGCGGTCTCCGGGTGGTCGGCGGCGACGATGGCGACCGGCTCGCCGTGGTGGCGCACCTTGCCGTGGGCGAGGACGGGGGTGTCCTGGATCTCCAGGCCGTAGTTGCGCACCTCGGTGGGCAGGTCGTCGTAGGTCATGACCGCGTACACGCCGGGCAGGGCGAGGGCCTCGGAGGTGTCGATGGACACGATCTCCGCGTGCGCGACGGTGGAGCGCAGGATCTGACCCCACAGCATGTCCTCGTGCCACATGTCGGACGAGTACGCGAACTCGCCGGTGACCTTCAGGGTGCCGTCCGGGCGGAGCGTGGACTCGCCGACGCCGCCTCGGGTCTGCGAGCCCTGCGTGATCTTCGTAGGAGCGCCGTTCGCCGGCATCTCAGACCCCCTCGGCCTGGCGGGCGGCGGCCAGCCGGACCGCGTCCATGATCTTCTCGTAGCCGGTGCAGCGGCACAGGTTGCCGGACAGGGCCTCGCGGATGTCCGCGTCGGTCGGGTTGGGGTTGTGCTCCAGCATCTCGTCGGCGGCGACCAGCAGGCCCGGGGTGCAGAAGCCGCACTGGACGGCGCCGGCGTCGATGAACGCCTGCTGGACGGGGCTGAGTTCGGCGCCCTCGCCGGTCTGCGAGTCGGTGCCCCCGGCCTGCCATCCCCTGGCCTCGTCCAGCGAGGTGCCGCACGGGACCGGGGCGCCGCAGGAGCGCTGCCTGGCGTAGTCCGCGAGGCCCTCGACGGTCACCACCTCGCGGCCCTCGGCCTGGCCGGCCGCGACCAGGCAGGAACACACCGGCACGCCGTCCAGGCGCACCGTGCAGGAGCCGCACTCGCCCTGCTCGCAGGCGTTCTTGGAGCCGGGCAGGCCGAGGCGCTCGCGCAGCACGTACAGCAGGGACTCGCCCTCCCAGACGTCGTCGGCCTCCTGCGGGCGTCCGTTGACAGTGAAGTTGACGCGCATCACGCAGCTCCCTCGGTGGTGCGGCGGGTGCCGCGGTACGACTCCCAGGTCCAGGTGAGCGTCCGGCGGGCCATGACGCCGACCGCGTGCCGGCGGTAGCTCGCGGTGCCCCGGACGTCGTCGATCGGGTTGCAGGCGCCGGAGCACAGCTCCGCGAACCGCTTGGCGACCGACGGGGTGACGATCTTTCCGTTGTCCCAGAAGCCGCCCTCCTCCAGGGCCGCGTTCAGGAACTCCTCGGCGGCCTTGGCCCGCACCGGCGTGGGCGCGGCGGAGCCGATGCCGGTGCGCACGGTGCGGGTCTTCGGGTGCAGGGCGAGACCGAAGGCGCACACGGCGATCACCATGGCGTTGCGGGTGCCGACCTTGGAGTACTGCTGCGGGCCGTCCGCCTTCTTGATGTGCACCGCTCGGATCAGCTCGTCGGGCTGGAGGGCGTTGCGCTTGACGCCGGTGTAGAACGCGTCGATCGGGACGAGGCGGGTGCCGCGGGCCGCCGACTCCACCTCGACGTCCGCGCCGGCCGCCAGCAGGGCGGGGTGGGCGTCACCGGCGGGCGAGGCCGTGCCGAGGTTGCCGCCGACGCCGCCGCGGTTGCGGATCTGCGGGGAGGCGACCGTGTGCGAGGCGAGCGCGAGGCCCGGCAGCTCGGCACGGAGGTTCTCCATGATCTTCGTGTAGGGGACCGAGGCACCCAGCCGGACGGTGTCCTCGCCGACCTCCCACTCGCAGAGGTCGCCGACGCGGTTCAGGTCGAGCAGGTACTCGGGCCGGCGGTGGTCGAAGTTGATCTCGACCATCACGTCGGTGCCACCCGCAATCGGCACAGCGGTGGGGTGCTCGGCCTTCGCGGCGAGCGCCTCCTCCCAGCTGGCGGGGCGAAGGAAGTCCATGACCGGCTCTCTTCTTCGTCTCGTGAGTCGTACGGATCGAGCCAATCCGGGTGCGGCGGTTCCGGCTCGTTCATGTGCTCTTTACGCGGAGTGGGCTCAGTACACCGCCCCGTACTCCGGTGGGGTCAGTCACCGAAACCATGAAGGAGTTGGCTGGCCACGACGGGCATCTTGTAGATTCGTATGAACGGAGGTCATCGGTAACCTCTCCGTTTTCCCCGGGAAACGCGGGTACCGGCCCGGCGGCCCCGCCGTACGGCCCCGGCACCCGGGTCACGGGCCCGTCACGGGCCCCACCAGGATTCATCGTAGATTTCGAGACACAGAACGGCGGCGACGAGATGCGGCTGCGCGCACTGCTGGACACCGATGCGCTGGGGCTGCGGCTGCTCGGCGGCGAGGACGAACTGGACCGCTCCGTGCGCGGGGTCATGACCACCGACCTGCGTGACCCGAGCCGCTATCTGTCCGGCGGCGAGCTGGTGCTGACCGGTCTGGCCTGGCGCCGCGACGCCGGCGACTCCGAGCCCTTCGTACGGATCCTGGTGCAGGCCGGGGTGGCGGCGCTGGCGGCCGGCGAGGCCGAGCTGGGCGACGTGCCGGACGACCTGGTGCTGGCCTGCGCGAAGCACCGGCTGCCGCTGTTCGCGGTGCACGAGTCGGTGGCGTTCGCGACGGTCACCGAGCACGTGGTGCGGCAGGTCTCCGGGGAGCGGGCCGGTGACCTGGCGGCCGTGGTGGACCGGCACCGGCGGATGATGACCTCGGGTCCGGCCGGCGGCGGCCCCGACGTGGTCCTCGACCTGCTCGGCACCGACCTGGACCTGCGCGCCTGGGTGCTCTCCCCAACCGGCCGGCTGATCGCCGGCTCGAAGGTCGCGGGTCCCGCGCTGCCGGCCGAGACCTGCGCGCGGCTCGCCGCCGAGCACCTGGCCGCCACCCGCTCCGGCCGGCGCGGCCCGCACCGGATGCCGCTGGACGGCAGCACGTTCTCCCTCTTCCCCATCCGCTCCTCGGGGCGCTCCCCGCAGGCCGCCCGCGACATGCGCGAGACGGTCCTGTCGGACTGGCTGCTCGCGGTGGAGGCGGACGCCGGGGACTGGCCGGAGGAGCGCCTCGACCTGCTTCAGGGCGTCACCCAGCTGATCGCCGTCGAGCGCGACCGGCGGGACGCGGCGCGCACGGTGCGGCGCCGGCTCGCGCAGGAGGTGCTGGAACTGGTGCAGACCGGTGCCGCGCCCGCCGAGATCGCCGCGCGGCTGCGGGTGGCCGCGCCGGTGCTGCTGCCGGGGCTGGGGGCGGCCCCGCACTGGCAGGTGGTCGTGGCCCGGGTCGAATGGGACGGCGCGGCGCCGGCGGGCGGCCCGGTCGCCCAGTCGCTGCTGGAGGAGATCCTGGTGGACCCGCTGGCCACCGGCCCCGAGCCCTCGGACCGGATCGCCGTCGCCCACACCGGGGACGAGGCGATCGCCCTGGTGCCGCTCCCGGCGGTCGCCGCCGACCAGGACGGCTCGGAGACCGGTCTGCTCGCCGACGCGCTGCTGCGGACGGTACGGGAGCCGCTGTCGGCGGGCCTGGCCGACGACGGGCGGCTGACCCTCGGCGTCAGCGCCGCCGTGCACTCGGCGGAGGGCCTGCGCGGCGCGCTGGAGGAGGCCCGGCACGCCCGCCGGGTCGCCGCGGCCCGCCCCGGCCGGGTCTGCGCGGCCGGCCACCAGGAGCTGGCCTCGCACGTGCTGCTGCTGCCGTTCGTCCCGGACGACGTCCGCCGCGCCTTCACGGCACGTCTGCTGGACCCGCTGACCGACTACGACCGCCGCCACCGCGCCGAGCTGATCCCGACCCTGGAGGCGTTCCTCGACTGCGACGGGTCCTGGACCCGCTGCGCCACCCGGCTCCACCTGCACGTCAACACACTGCGCTACCGGGTCGGGCGGATCGAGCAGTTGACGGGACGGGACCTGTCCCGCCTGGAGGACAAGCTGGACTTCTTCCTGGCGCTGCGGATGAGCTGAGGCGAACGGGACGTGGCAGGGTCCGGCCAAGTCACGCCAAGGTCCCCCGACTTTGTGAATTTTTTCACCCATCCCCTTGGCCCAGCCCCATGATTGGTGCTGGAATGCCGCCACCACTCAACAGCTCGACGGCGTGCTCGGGGAGGGCAACGTGGCGCATTCCGCCATGTCTGGTAACGGAACGACCGCCTGTGACGATCCTCTCCAGACCGCGGTATGGCGGTTGCGCTCGCGGGCCTGCTGGGCCGACGCGGCGGCCATGCTGCCGGCGGACACCCCGGCCGCGACCCTGCAGCGGGCCGCGCTGCTGGTCGAGCGGTGCCTGTACACCGAGCGGGGCTGGGCGGAGGCGGAGGACGCGCTGCGCACGGCGGAGGCGCAGGCGCACACCGACGAGGAACGCGGGGCGGCCGCCTGCGAACGCGGCCAACTCGCCTACGCCGCCACGCTGCACGGCGTACGGGACCGGGCGGACGAGGCACGGGCCGCGCTCGGGCGGGCGGCGGCGCTGATTCCGCCGGGCGCCGTGGGACGGGCGCTGCTGGACTTCCGGCGGGGGCTGCTGGCGGAGAACCTGGCCCACTCCCCGCAGGCGGCGCGTGCCGCGTACCGCCGCGCCCACGCGGGCGCCACCGCGCACGCCGATCCGCTGCTGCTGTCCTTCACCTGGCGGCACCTCGCCGGACTCTCCCTGCGCGACGGGGAGTTGGCGGAGGCCCGGCACGGCTTCGCCGAGTCGCTGCGGATCCGCGAGGAGCTGGGCTACCTGGTGGGCACGGCCCCCGCGCTGGCCTCCCTGGCGGACGCGGAGTCGGAGCCGGAGGCCTCACGGCTGCGGGAGGAGGCCCGGCGGCTGTTCCGGCTGCTGGGCGGCGTCCCGACCTGGCTGGCCCGGCAGTTGACCCCGCCGGCGCCGGGTGCCGCGACCGCCTGAGGGCCGCCTCAGAGCCGGCTGAGAGGTTGCTGTGCCAGTGTGACGCGCCCCGACCCCCTCAGGAGCGCTCGATGAGTCTGGTCAACGGCCTTCCGGCCCATGTTCTGCTGGTGCACGTGGTCGTCGTGCTGATACCGCTCACCGCGCTGGCCCTGGTGGCCGGTGCGGTGTGGCCCCGGGCCGCCCGGCGGCTGGGCGGGCTGCTGCCCTCGCTCGCTCTCGTGGCCCTGGTCAGCGTGCCGCTGACCAGCCAGGCCGGCGAGTGGCTGGAGCGGCACGTCGACGACGACGCGCTGGTCCGGCGGCACACCGAGCTGGGCGACGGACTGCTGCCCTGGGCGCTGGGCCTGTTCGTCCTGGCGGCGGTCGTGTGGTGGGCGGCACGCGGTCCGCGGCGGGCGGGCCGGGACGGCGGCACGGAGCGGGCCACCTGGCTCACCTCGCTGCCGCTGCGCGTCGTGGTGTCGGTGCTGTCCCTGGCGGTGGCGGCCGGAGCCGTGGTGGACGTGTACCGCATCGGCGACTCGGGCGCGAAGGCCGCCTGGCACGACGCCTACTCGAAGAGCGCGCACGGCGAGCGGGACGGTTCCTGACCCGTGCCCCGGGCGGAGCGGGGAAGCCCGATCCGTCCCTGGCCGGGCGGCGCCCGTGAGGTGTCCGCCCGGCGTCAGGCGGCGCCCGCGAAGTGGTCGCCGACCAGGTCCCGCACCACGTCGAGGTCGCGGGCGATCAGCGCGTCCAGCAGTGCCGTGTGCTCGGCGGCGTCGGCCACGAGGTCGGCGCGGCCGTGCCGCACCGGGCCGCCCACCAGCGGCCACTGGGAGCGCCGGTGCAGGTCCTCCGCCATCCGCACGAGCTGCGCGTTGCCCGCGAGGGACAGCACCGCCCGGTGGAAGGCGCGGTCGGACTCCGCGTACGTCGCCGGGCAGCCGGAGGACGCGGCGCGCACCGTGTCCTCGGCCAGCGGCCGCAGCTCGGCCCAGCGCTCGGCGGGCACCGTACGGGCCAGCCGCAGCATCACCGGCACCTCCAGCAGCGCCCGCACCTCGGCCAGCTCGGCCAGTTCCCGGGCGCCCCGCCGCGTGACCCGGAAGCCGCGGTTGGGCACCACCTCGACGGCGCCCTCGAGGGTGAGCTGCTGCATGGCCTCGCGCACCGGTGTCGCCGACACCCCGAAGCGCTCGCCGAGGGCGGGCGCCGAGTAGACCTCGCCCGGTATCAGCTCGCCGGCGACCAGGGCCGTCCGCAGCGCGTCGAGGATCTGCCCGCGCACCGAGGAGCGCCGCACGGCCGTCCTGGGCCCCGGGATCGGACGCTCACCGTGGGTGTGCTCGCCCCGCGCCCCGGACGGACCGGTGTCGGGCCGGCCGGCCGGCTCGGCCGCCCGCTCCCGCGCCGGTGCCCTGGCCTCGCCGAACGGGTCGGCGGAGCCCTGCACACCCTGCTTCACGGGGCCTCCTCCGGCTTGTCGGCACTTGGGGTCATTAACGGCGGGTTGTCACTTGTCCGTCAAGCACCATAGGCGCACGGGGCGGGTCTTCAAACTCCCCGGAGAATGGATAAGGTTAGGCTTACCTTTGCATTCAGCCCGCGATCAAGGTCCGGTGATCCCGCCATGCCCGCTACGGCCTCGCCGTTCACCGCCGCGTACGCCCGCCTCACCGCGGTCCACCCGGGGCTGACGGTCACCGAGCCGGATCCGGCGCGGGCACTGCCCGAGGGCGGCGGCTGGGTCGGTGCCGCGGGGCTCGCCGAGGGCGGGGACCGGCTCGACGCCTTCCTCGCCTGGGACGAGGCCCAGGTACTGCGGGACTACGGCCGGCGGGCCCGCCCGGACGTCGTGGCGAGCTTCGGACTGCACCGCTACGCCTGGGCGGCCTGCCTGCTGATCACCGTCCCGTGGTTCCTGCACCGCCGAGTGCCCCGGCTGCCCGTGACGGCCGTCTCCTACGACCGCGCGGCCGGCCGCATGGCCGTCCGCCCCGCCTCCTTCGCCTGCCTGCCGGGCGACCCGGCGGCCGTCCTGCCCGGCGCGGTCGTCGTGCCGGACGAGGAGGCGCTGCGGGCCGAGGTGCGCTCGGCCGTCGCCGAGCACCTGGAGCCGGTGCTCGCCGCCTTCGGGCCGCGGATGCGGCGGCGCGGGCGCGCCCTGTGGGGCATGGCGACCGACGAGGTCGTGGAGGGTCTGTGGTACGTCGCCCACCTGTTCGGCGCGAACGAGGAGCGGCGGGCCGTGCGGGAGCTGGAGCTGCTGCTGCCGGGGGCGACGCGGCCCTACGCCGGCTCGGCGGCGTTCCGCGTGCTGACCGGGCCGGACGGCGAGCCGCTGGCCACCCGGGACCGGGCGAGCTGCTGCATGTTCTACACCGTGCGCCCCGAGGACACCTGCGCCACCTGCCCGCGCACCCGCGACAGCGACCGGATCACCGAACGAACCGCCACCGTTGCCGCCTGAGGCTCCCTCAGGTCCTCAGCGCCTCCCGGCGCCCCTTAAGATCATCACGGTTGGACCACCGGTCACGGACAGGTGATTCACAACTCCCCCACCCGCATCGGGAACTTTCCGGGGAACCATCCGTACGGGTAGTCTAATTCGAACTCAACTCCCGCCCCTCAAGCGGCAGTTCGAGCAGAACGTCGCCCTGCGCATCCCCTTGCACCTCCTTGGCGGCCTCTTGCCCCGAAACCCCCTGAGGGCTGTCCGGAGTGGGCCACTATGGCGGGCGTTACGCCCTATCCCAATGCAAGGGACCCCTGATGAGACTGACCGACATATCGCTGAACTGGCTGCTTCCGGGCGCCGTGCTGCTCCTGGGCATGCTGGCGGCGGTGGCGGTGCTCGCGCGCGGCAAGCGCTCCTCCGGGGAGAACGCGAGCGCGGACGACTCGTGGGAGCGCCAGGAGGAGCGCCGCAGGCGCAAGGAGGCCGTTTACGGCACGGCCTCCTACGTGCTGTTGTTCTGCTGTGCGGCGGTCGCGGCCGCCCTCTCCTTCCACGGCCTGGTCGGCTTCGGTGAGCAGAACCTGGGGCTGACCGACGGCTGGCAGTACCTGGTGCCGTTCGGCCTGGACGGCGCGGCGATGTTCTGCTCCGTCCTCGCGGTGCGCGAGGCCAGCCACGGTGACGCGGCCCTGGGCTCCCGGATACTGGTGTGGCTGTTCGCCGCGGCGGCGGCCTGGTTCAACTGGGTGCACGCACCTCGCGGCGTCGGCCACGCGGGCGCCCCTCAGTTCTTCTCCGGCATGTCCCTGTCGGCGGCCGTGCTGTTCGACCGCGCGCTGAAGCAGACCCGCCGGGCCGCGCTGCGCGAGCAGGGCCTGGTGCCCCGCCCGCTGCCGCAGATCCGCATCGTCCGCTGGCTGCGGGCACCGCGCGAGACCTACGGGGCCTGGTCCCTCATGCTCCTGGAGGGCGTGCGCAGCCTGGACGAGGCGGTCGAGGAGGTGCGCGACGACAAGCGGCAGAAGGAGGAGGCGCGCCGGGCCCGGCGTGACCAGCAGCGGGTGGAGCGCGCCCAGCTGCGCGCGCTCAGCCGGGGTCACCGCGGCTTCGCCGGACGCGATGGTGGCCGTCAGGTGGAGGTGCAGGCGGTGGAGCGCGGCCCCGCGCCGGCGACCGCGGAGCCTGCCATATCGGCGCCGGAGCCGCTGCCCGTCCGCTCCCGGCCCTCCCTTCAGCCGGTCCGCAAGGGCACTGAGGCGATCACCGTCGACCTCACCGCCGAGGACGACACGATGGCGCTGCCGCGCCTGGACTCCCTGGAGCGCAAACTGAAGGATCTGGAGCAGCAGTTCGGCTAGCACCGGAGCAGGGACCGGGGACTGGGCTCGTCTCGGGACGGGGGCGTGACCGCGCGGGTCACGCCCCCGTCCCGTGTCCGTCCGCGCGGCCGGTCCGCCTCAGGCCGCCTCGGCACCGAGTTCGAACCACACCGACTTGCCCACGCCGTGCGGCCGTACGCCCCAGCAGTCCGCGAGGGACTCCACCAGGACCAGCCCCCGGCCGTTGGTGTCCTCCTCCGTGTCCGGTGTGCGCGGCAGTGGTCCGCGGGCCACGAAGTCCCGTACCTCCACGCGCAGTCCGCCGGCCGAGACGACGGCGGTCAGTACGGCCTCGCGGTCGGTGTGCACGAGTGCGTTGGTGACGAGTTCGCTGGTGAGCAGTTCGGCTATCTCCGAGCGGCCCGGTCTGCCCCAGTGCCGCAGCAGTTCCCGTAGTTCCCGGCGCGCCTCGGGCACCGCCCTGAGGTCCGCCCGCCCCAGCCTGCGCCTGAGCCGCTGCTGGTGCCACTCGCGTTCGGTGATGGTGTCGGTCTCTTCCCCCGCTTGAGCCGAGGAGGCCCCGATGGCCACGGGACCGCCCCCTCGCGCCTGCCTCTTCATGACCCCCGCCCGCACGTTTCCGGCCCTGCCCCTCCTGGTCGAACACGTTCACGGGGATCCATTCCCCACCCGCCCACGGGCAGTCCTGGGATCCGGCCGACGGCCGTGTGTTCGGCCACGCCCGCCCGCGCCTCGCGCCCGGCCCCGGGCACCGCCGCGATCTTGCTCCGCCCGGCAGGACCGCCGTACGGTGCCCCGCGAGTCCCAGGACGGACAGATCGGGACGTGTGGCCCCAGCCGGGCGGTGCGCCGTCACGGGCCGTGAAAGTGGCCGGAAAACACCGTTGTCCGGGCGGAGTCTCAGGGCCTGGGGACGTTGCGCAGGTTGGAGCGGGCCATCTGGACCATGCGGCCGACTCCGCCGTCCAGCACCATCTTCGAGGCGGACAGCGCGAACCCGGTGACCATCTCGGCGCTGATCTTCGGCGGGATGGACAGGGCGTTGGGATCGGTGACGATGTCCACCAGCGCCGGCCCCTTGTGCCGGAAGGCGTCCTTGAGCGCGCCGGCGAGGTGCTTGGGCTTCTCCACCCGCACCCCGTAGGCACCGCAGGCGCGGGCGACGGCGGCGAAGTCGGGGTTGGTGTTGGCGGTGCCGTACGAGGGCAGGCCCGCGACCAGCATCTCCAGCTCGACCATGCTGAGCGCGGAGTTGTTGAACAGCACGACCTTCACCGGCAGGTCGTACTGGACGAGCGTGAGGAAGTCACCCATCAGCATGGCGAACCCGCCGTCGCCGGACATGGAGACGACCTGCCGGTGCCGGTCGGTGAACTGGGCGCCGATCGCCATCGGCAGCGCGTTCGCCATCGAGCCGTGCGAGAAGGAACCGATGATCCGGCGGCGGCCGTTGGGCGAGATGTAGCGCGCGGCCCACACGTTGCACATGCCCGTGTCGACCGTGAACACCGCGTCGTCGGAAGCCACTTCGTCGAGGACGGCGGCCACGTACTCGGGGTGGATGGGGACGTGCTTGTCCACCTTGCGGGTGTAGGCCTTGACCACGCCCTCCAGCGCGTCGGCGTGCTTCTTCAGCATCCGGTCGAGGAAGCGCCGGTTCGTCTTCTCCTTCACCCGCGGGACGAGGCAGCGCAGCGTCTCGCGCACGTCGCCCCACACGGCGAGGTCGAGCCGGGAGCGCCGGCCGAGGACTTCGGGCCGCACGTCGACCTGGACGATCTTCACGTCGTTCGGCAGGAAGGCGTTGTACGGGAAGTCGGTGCCCAGCAGGATCAGCAGGTCGCACTCGTGGGTGGCCTCGTAGGCGGCGCCGTAGCCGAGCAGCCCGCTCATGCCGACGTCGAAGGGGTTGTCGTACTGGATGAACTCCTTGCCCCTGAGCGCGTGCCCGACCGGGGACTTGATCCGCTCGGCGAACCGCATCACCTCGGCGTGCGCCCCGGCCGTGCCCTTGCCGCAGAACAGGGTGACCTTGCCGGCCTCGTCGATCATGTCCACGAGCTTGTCGAGCTCCGCGTCACCGGGCCGGATCGTGGGCCGGGAGGTGACCAGGGCGCTCTCGGCGGCGCGTTCCGGGGCGGGCTGGTCGGCGATGTCGCCGGGCAGCGAGACCACGCTCACGCCGCTCTGCCCGACCGCGTGCTGGATGGCGGTCTGCAGCAGCCGGGGCATCTGCTTCGGGCTGGAGATCAGCTCGCTGTAGTGGCTGCACTCCTGGAAGAGCCGGTCCGGGTGGGTCTCCTGGAAGTAGCCGAGGCCGATCTCGCTGGAGGGGATGTGCGAGGCCAGCGCGAGCACCGGGGCCATGGAACGGTGCGCGTCGTACAGGCCGTTGATGAGGTGCAGGTTGCCCGGGCCGCAGGAGCCGGCGCAGGCCGCCAGTCGGCCGGTGACCTGGGCCTCGGCGCCGGCCGCGAAGGCAGCGGTCTCCTCGTGGCGTACGTGGATCCAGTCCACGGCGGAGTGGCGGCGCACGGCGTCCACGACCGGGTTGAGGCTGTCCCCGACGACGCCGTAGAGCCGGCGCACACCGGCCCGGACGAGGATGTCGACGAACTGCTCGGCGACGTTCTGTTTGGCCATGGCTGTCGTCCGCTCCTTCGCTGTCCCTCGCTGTCCCGCAGGGGTCCTCCCGGTCCATCAAGTCACAGGGGCGGCGGTTACGCCTCCCACACGGCCGCCGCCGTACGGTCGTCGGCGTAACCCTTCACCCGTACCTGGGCGTCCGCGAGGAACGCGGCGAGACCCGGCGGGGTGGGGCCGGACCAGCGGCGGGCGAGGTAGGCGCAGAGCGCGGGCTCGCCGCGCAGCGGCTCGGCGAGGCCGCCGGTCGCCATCACCAGCACATCACCCGGGCGGGCTACCGAGGCGCGGAAGCGGAAGGGTTCGCGGGGTGGCCCGGGGGCGGGCTCGAACGGGCTCGGCGGGACCGGGATGCCGAAGTCCATGGTGAGCCGGTCGCCCTCGGGGGTCTCGGCGGGGGCCGAGCCGAAGCCGACGACCGGTCCGCCGGTGGCGCCGCCGGACGGCACACCGGGCTCGATGTCCTGCCACTCGCCGCCGCGCAGCCGGAACAGTCCCCCTTCGCCGACGCCGAAGAACACCCGGACACGGCAGCCGGGGTCGGCGGGCAGCAGCAGGCAGCGCAGACCGGCGGTGTACTCCTGCGGATCCAGGCCCCGTTCGGCGGCGCCGGCCCGCAGCCTGCCGAGACTGTGGTCGGTCAGCCGCTGCAGACCGGACTTCAGGTCGCCGCGCCGGGCGGCCCGGAGGTCCTCGACGAGCCGCCCGTGACTGCGGCCGACGGCCCGGCCGATCAGCCGGCACGCCTCCGCCGCCACCCGGTGCGCGCCCGGCGCGGCCCGTGCGCCGGTCGCCAAGGCGACGAGCACCAGCGCCTGTTCGCCCGTGCCGAACCGCGCGGTCAGCAGCGCGTCCCGGCGCGCCTCGCCCCGGTAACGCGCCGAGTCCCCGCGCAGCGACACGGCGCGCAGCGTGCAGGTCCCGTACTGGGCCCCGTCCAGAGCGGTGTCGGCCACCTGCTCCGTCAGTTGGTCCGGATCGGCGAGGGGCAGCGCGGTGGGCTCGGGGTCGTAGGTGGGGGGCCCGGAGCCCACGTGGTCGAGGGCGGAGGGCGGCGAGGGGACCGCTGGGGGCAAGGGGGCCGCGTAGGCGCGGGGCGGGGGCGCCGGAGGGCCGGGGGGCACGGGGGGCACGGCCGGGGCCGTGTCCGGCGGGGCCGGGGGGCGCTGGGCCGGCACCGCGTGGTCCGGGGACGCGCGGTCGGGTGACGGCCGGTCGGACGGCGGCCGGCCGGGCGGCGGTTCCGCGGGCGCCGGTGTGCCGTCACCGGACCCCTCGCTCCCGCCGGGCTCATCGCTCGCGCCGGGCACCTCGTTCCCGCCGGGCCGCTCCCGCACCGCGTCCCGGGCCGAGGTGAAGCGGTCGTCCAGCGAGTCGGGGGCCGGTGTGGGCCCCGTGTCCTCGGTGGAGTCGTCGTACAGCTGTCCCCACCAGTCGTCGTCATGACGGGCGGGCCTGCCCCCCTGCTGGCTCATGTCCCTGATTGTCCACCGCACGGGCCGTATGAAAACGGGGCACGGGGAAATTGCGGCGTCCGCGTTCGCGGTGGCACGTCGCGACGGAGGACGGACCTAACTGCCGTACGTGAAAGGCGTGATGGCCGCCGAGCGGTCCCACCCCCCCACGGGAGGACCGCCCGGCGGCGTTCTGGGTGACCGGGCCACGCCGGTCGAGTGGCCGGATCCGCTCGGATCATGCGGGGGAATTCCGGGCCGCGGCTGTGCGCCGCCGGGCCGGCCGGGTGTCCGCCGGTGCCGTTCAGCCTGGCAGAGTGACCGCTGGTACGGCGATGATGTCCGGCGGCGGGTTTGCGCCGTGGCCGGTTTCCGCCACGGATCGCCCGCGTGGATGGCTTGTTCTCAGGAAAGGGGAACGCGGCTCGATGCTGGCAGCGATACGCCTGGACGAGACCCACGAGTCCGCGTACCGGGCGCTGGTGTCCGTGGGCGCCGCCGAGGTGGCCGATCTGGCGCGGCGGCTGTCGCTGGCCGAGCCGGACACCGAGCGCGCGCTGCGCCGGCTGGAGCGGCACGGCCTGGCGGCCCAGTCCCCGGCGCGGCCGGGCCGCTGGGTGGCGGCCCCGCCCGGGGTGGCGCTGGCCGCGCTGCTGACGCAGCGACGGCACGAGCTGGAGCAGGCGGAGCTGGCGGCGGCGCTGCTGGCCGAGGAGTACCGGGCCACGGCGGCCGAGCCGGAGGTGCACGACCTGGTGGAGGTGGTGACCGGCGCCTCGGCGGTGGCGCAGCGCTTCCTGCAGATGCAGCTCGGCGCCACCGAGGAGGTGTGCGCGCTGGTCACCGGCAACCCGATGGTGGTCTCCGGGATGGAGAACGACGCGGAGGAGCAGGCGGCCGGGCGCGGGGTCCGCTACCGGGTGGTGGTGGAGCGCGCGGTGCTGGACCTGCCGCACGGGCTGACCGAGCTGACGGCGGCGCTGGGCCGCAACGAGCGGGTGCGGGTGCTGGACCGGGTGCCCACGAAGCTGGTGATCGCCGACCGGTCGCTCGCCATGGTGCCGCTCACCACCAGGACGGTGGAGCCGGCCGCGCTGGTGGTGCACGCGAGCGGTCTGCTGGAGCTGCTGGCGGGTCTGTTCGACTCGGTGTGGCGCGAGGCGCTGCCGCTCCGGCTGGCCGCCTCCGGGGTGGCCGAGCAGCGGCCGGACGGGCCGGACCCGACCGACCTGGAGGTGCTGTCGCTGCTGCTGGCCGGACTGACCGACGCGAGCGTGGCCAAACAGCTCGACCTGGGCCTGCGGACCGTGCAGCGCCGGGTGAGGCGCCTGATGGAGCTGGCCGGGGTGACGACCCGGCTGCAACTGGGCTGGCACGCCTACGAGCGGGGCTGGGTGTCCCGCGACGAACCCCTGTGATCTGCGGCTTCTTCACCTCTCGGGCACGCTGGGCAGATGGGAGCGTGGGAACTCCCGCTGGTCGGCGTGGTGATCGCGCTCGGTCTGTGCGGAGTGCTGGTGCCCGGGGCGCCGGGGTCCTGGCTGGTGTGGGCCGCGGTGCTGTGGTGGGCGCTGGAGGACCCGCGGCCGCTGGCCTGGGCGGTACTGGTGGGCGCCACCGGGGTGCTGCTGCTGTCGCTGCCGGTGCGCTGGGCGCTGCCCCCGCGCCGGCTGCGGGCGAGCGGCGCCACGCCCCGCATGGCCGTGTACGCCGGGACGGGCGCCGTCCTCGGCTTCGTGCTGCTGCCGGTGCTCGGCGCGCTGCCGGGTTTCCTGGCCGGGATCTATCTGCACGAGCGGCTGCGGCTCGGCGGGCACGGCGAGGCGATGTCCGCGCTGCGCACGACGATGCGGTCTGGCGGTTCCGGCGTGCTCACCGAGCTGTTCGCCTGTCTGCTGATCGCGGGGGCGTGGCTGGGCGCGGTGCTGTGGGGCTGACCGGTCAGCGGGCGAGTGCCGCGGCGACGGTGTTCGCGATCGCGCGCATCCCGGCGTCGTTGAAATGCAAGTGGTCGCCGGGATCGTAGGCGGGCAGGATGCGCTCGGGAAGGGCCGGGTCGCGTACGGCCGCGTCGGCGTCGGCGACGGCGTCGAAGGCGCCGCCGGTGCGGATGAACGCGTTGACCCGCTGCCGTACGGCCTCACCGGCCGCCGTGTACGCCCCGTACCCCGCGTACGGCGTGAGGGTGACGCCGACGACCCGGACGCCGCGGGCGTGGGCGCGGGCGACGAGGGTGCGGTACGCGTTCGCGAAGGCGGCGGGGTCGTCCGCCACGGGGGTGCCCTTGATGTCGTTGACGCCCTCCAGCACGACCATGACCCGCACTCCGGCCCGGTCCAGGGCGTCGGAGTCCAGCCGGGCTAGGGCGCTCGGCCCGGTGCCGTCGCGCAGCAGGCGGTTGCCCCCGACACCGGCGTTGAGGACGCCGAGACGCCCCAGCCGTTCGGCGAGCCGGTCCGGCCAGCGGCGGTTGGCGTCGGGGGTGGAGCCCTGGCCGTCCGTGAGCGAGTCGCCGAACGCGACGACGCTGTCCTCGGTGGCGCCGAGCACGTCGACGCCGGTGACGTAGTACCAGGAGCCGGTCGCCAGGGTGTAGGCGGCGCCGGTCTCGTCGGCCGCGTGGCCCGTGCCGGCGGGGGCCAGGTAGCTGGTCTGCAGGGCGGTGCGGTGGAAGGTCGCGGGGCCGGAGTCGTCCGGCGTGAGGACGGTGACCAGCAGATCGGCGGCGGCCGGCACGGTCAGCGGGACGGGATCGGTGAGCACGTCCCGGCCGGGCTGGACGGTGGCCGTCGGCGCGCCCGCGAAGGTGGCGGTGCGCAGGGTACCGGGTACGGCGTCCGGGCCCGCGGCCCGCCGCAGCGCCACCGTGACCGCGCCGAGCCGCAGCGGCGCGGTGCCGAGCCGGTTGCTGAGCCGGATCCGCACGGCGCCGCCGCCGACACTGAGATGGACGACGTTGCGGAAGGCGGCACCCGGCAGCCCGGCGGCGGTGCCGGACGGTGCCGCCTCCCAACTGCCGGTCCAGTGCGGTGCGGTGGTCCCGGCGACGGCCCTGGCCGTCGTACCCGGCACCACCGCGAGCAGCAGCGCCGCGAGCACCCGTCCGGCCTTGACCATGTACCGCCCGCCCTTCCCACGACCCGTCGCAGGTGACCGTGCCACAGGGCGGGCGCGCGGCAGCGGAGCGGCACCGGGGAGTCCACCCGCTCGGCGTAGGGCGGTACGCGGGCGGCGGCGGTGGTTCCCGGCCGGGGCCCGCAGGCGTCGCGGCTATCCGGTCACCGGTCCGCCGCCGGGGCGGGGTCCGGCAGGCCGTTCTCCAGGGTGAGCAGCCAGAGCTTTCGGTCGAGACCGCCCGCGTAGCCGGTCAGGGCGCCGCCCGCGCCGATGACGCGGTGGCAGGGGCGGACGATGAGGAGCGGGTTGGCGCCGATCGCACCGCCGACGGCGCGGACGGCGGCACGGGGCGCGCCGATGCGGGCGGCGATCTCGCCGTAGGTGGCGGTGGCGCCGTACGGCACGGTGTCGAGGGCGTCCCACACCCGCTGCCGGAACTCGGTGCCGTGGGCGCGCAGGTGCAGCCGGAACTCCTTCAGCTCACCGGCGAAGTAGGCGGCCAGCTGCTCCTCGGCGGCCCGGAAGGGCCCCGGGTCGTGTCGCCAGCCGGGCTCGACGGCCCGGCCGCCCTTCTGCCCGGGCACGGACAGGGAGGCGAGGGCGCCGTCGGGGCCGGCGGTGAGCAGCAGCCGTCCGACCGGGGCGTCCACGGCCGTCCAGCGGGTCAGGTCCGTCATGGGGTCAACTCTCCTGTAATGCGCAGGTGCTGGATGGCGTACGACCGCCAGGGCCGCCAGGCGTCGGGGGTGTCGAAGCCGGGCGGGGCCACGTCGGGATCGCCGAGGGCGCGGACGCGGAGGACGGCGGCCACGGCGGGGTCAAGGCCGGGCAGCGCGAGCAGCGCCCGGTGGGCTTCGTCGCGGTCGGCGCCCGGGTCCAGCCGTACGGTGCCGTCGGCGAGGGCGGCCGCGAGCGCGCCGAGCGGGCCGCCGGGCTCGGCCCCGGCGAGGACGGCGGGCTCCGGGAAGAGGTGCGTGAGGCTGCCGCAGGGTGCGTCGAGCGCCTTGCCGTACCGCCGCACCAGCCACTCGGCCCCGGCCGTCCCGGCGAGCGCCCGTACCGCGGGCTCCAGGGGGTCGACGGCACCGGGTGAGCGCAGACCGGGCCGGGCGGCGATCAGCGGGGCGAGCCGGGGGTCGCGGGACAGCCGCTCGTCGACCGCGTACGGGTCGGCGTCGAGGTCGAACAGCCGGCGCAGCCGGTGCACGGCGGTGGTCAGGTCCCGGGGGTCGGTGAGGTGCAGCCGCGCCTCCAGCCAGCCCCCCGGGTGGGTGCCGCCGCCCGGTCTCCGGCCCCGGGCGCGCTCCTCGACGGCGACGATCCCGGTGCCGTGGGGCAGCCGCAGGGTGCGCCGGTAGGTCCGGCCGCCCAGGGCGCCGGTGACCTCCTCGACGCCGGGCACGGCCTCGACGGTGAGCTGGTCGAAGACGGCGGCGGACTGGTAGGGGCCGCGGTGGGCGAGCCGCAGCGGGATGCCCGCGCCCGGGGTGGCCCGGCGGGCGCCCCGGCCCCGGGGCGCGGCGGCCCGTACCCCGGTCGGCGTGGCGTCGTACACCTGGCGGATGGTGTCGTTGAACTGGCGCACGCTGGCGAACCCGGACGCGAACGCGATCTCCGTGATCGGCAGGTCGGTGGTCCGCAGCAGGGTCCGGGCGGTGTGCGCCCGCTGGGCCCGGGCGAGCGCCACGGGTCCGGCGCCGAGTTCGGTGGTGAGCTGCCGCTGGACCTGCCGGGCGCTGTAGCCGAGCCGGGCGGCCAGTCCGGCGACGCCCTCGCGGTCCACGACGCCGTCGCCGATCAGGCGCATGGCCCGGCCGACCACGTCCGCGCGGACGTTCCACTCCGCCGATCCCGGCACGGCGTCCGGCCGGCACCGCCGGCAGGCCCGGAAGCCGGAGCCCTGCGCGGCGGCGGCGGTACGGAAGAACCGCACGTTGGAGCGCTTCGGGGTGACCGCCGGGCAGCTCGGCCGGCAGTAGATACCGGTGGTCTCGACGGCGAAGAAGAACGCCCCGTCGAACCTCCCGTCCCGGCTGCGCACCGCCTCGTACCCGCTGTCCTCGTCCATCACGTGTCCCAGTGTGACCGCCCCGGCGGGGGCGGGCTGGCGGGAATCGGACACGCAGGTTGGGAGGAGTGGCGGCGGGACGGCCGGACGGCTTCCGGCCGGACGGCTTCCGGCCGGACGGCGGGCGGCTACGCCCAGCGGCCGCGCTTGGCCTCCATCGCGGCCCTGCCCTGCGCCCCCTTCCGCTTCCAGTCCTTCCTGATCTCCGCGCGCAGGCGGGCATCCGTCTTGGCGACGATCCACTGGTTCTCGCGCAGCAGCTTGCGGTAGCTCTCCAGGCGCCGGACCGGGAGGTCTCCGCCGTCCACCGCGGAGCGCACCGCGCAGCCGGGCTCGCTCTCGTGCGCGCAGTCCTGGAACCGGCATCGCTCGGCCAGCTCCTCGATCTCCGCGAACACCTGCCCGACCCCGCTCTCGGCGTCGTACAGCCCGACGCCGCGCAGCCCGGGGGTGTCGATCAGTACGCCACCGGAGGGCAGCGGGAGCAGGTTGCGGGTGGTCGTGGTGTGCCGGCCCTTGCCGTCGACGTCCCGGGCGGCCTTCACGTCCATGACGTCCTCGCCGACCAGGGCGTTGGCGAGAGTGGACTTGCCGGCCCCGGACTGCCCGAGCAGCACGGTGGTGCCACCGCCGACGAGCGCGGTGAGCACGTCGAGGCCGTCGCCGTGCAGGGCGCTGACGGTGAGCACGGGCACGCCGGGCGCGGTCGTCTCGACGTCCTGGACGAGATGGGCCAGCGTCACCTGGTCCGGCACCAGGTCGGCCTTGGTGAGCACGACCACGGGCTGTGCGCCGGACTCCCAGGCCAGCGCCAGGAACCGTTCGACGCGCCCGAGGTCGAGCTCGACGGCGAGGGACACGGCGACGACGACGTGGTCGACGTTGGCCGCGAGGATCTGCCCCTCGGACCGCTTGGAGGAGGTCGACCGGACGAAAGCGGTACGGCGGGGCAGCAGCGTCCGCACGTACCGCGGATCACCGCCCTGCGGGTCGACGGCGACCCAGTCCCCCGTGCACACGACCTTCATCGGGTCGCGGGGGATGACGAACTCGGTGTCGGCGCGGACGACGCCGGACGGGGTGACGACGTCGCACTGGCCGCGGTCGACCCGCACGACACGGCCGGGCAGGAGGCCCTGCTCGGCATGGGGAGCGAACTCGGCCTCCCAGCCCTCGTCCCAGCCGTAGCCGGCGAGAGGGTGCGACGAAACCGAAGAAGCGGAGAAGTTCAAGGGGAACCCTTCACAAGGGCGGCCCCGGCTCCGCGCACGAGCGCGCTGTGGGAAAGGTCAGCCGGTGGCCACGGGGGTGGAGTGGATGATCTTCTGGTTGCGGGCAGCACCCGTCACAGAGACAGCCATCGGTCACACCTCCCGTTCCTCGTCCGGTCGACAGCGGCCGTCAACGGCCGCCGTGCGAAGCGGTCTTCACAGTAGAGCGGCGCGCATCCGGGCGCCACCGGTTTATTCGGCCGCGTCCGCTCGGCCCGGCACCCCTGGTGGGCGCGAGGCGTCCGTCCGCCGGAGTGTGCTACGGTTGCATCAGTTGCAGTTGTGGTACCCATGAATTCATGTGCGCCTGACGGGAATGTTTCTCCTAAAGGCGCATTATTTGTTTTTCCGGCATCTCCGGATGGGGCCTCTGCCTACCAGAAGGAGAAAGTCATGGCACAGGGAACCGTGAAGTGGTTCAACTCTGAAAAGGGTTTCGGCTTCATCGCGCAGGACGGCGGCGGCCCCGACGTCTTCGCCCACTACTCGAACATCGCCACCCAGGGCTTCCGTGAGCTCCAGGAGGGCCAGCGGGTCAGCTTCGACGTCACGCAGGGCCAGAAGGGCCCGCAGGCGGAGAACATCGTTCCCGCCTGATCGCCGGACACGTACCTGCTCACCGGGGCCCGCACCGTCATGGTGCGGACCCCGGTTTGTGCTGTTTTCAGGAAGGCAGACAACCGCATGCCCCGCAGACCCCAGAAGCCGAACCGGCGCGCGTCGTCACCCCCACCGTCCGCGTCGTCGCCGAGGGAATTCCGGCTGCCGGAAAGCACGACACCCGCACTTCCCGCCGTCGAGGACTTCGCCGGTCTGGACATGCCCGCGGCTCTGCTGAAGACGCTCACCGCGCAGGGCGTCACCACCCCCTTCCCCATCCAGGCCGCCACGCTGCCGAACTCGCTCGCCGGCCGTGACCTGCTCGGGCGGGGACGCACCGGCTCCGGCAAGACCCTCGCGTTCGGGCTGGCGCTGCTGGCCCGCACGGCCGGACTGCGCGCGCAGCCCAAGGCGCCCCTCGCCCTCGTGCTGGTGCCCACCCGGGAACTCGCCCAGCAGGTGACGGACGCGCTCACCCCCTACGCGACGGCGGTGAACCTCCGGCTGACCACCGTGGTCGGCGGGCTGTCCATCACCAAGCAGGCCGGTGCGCTCCGGCGTGGCGCCGAGGTGGTCGTGGCGACCCCCGGCCGGCTCAACGACCTCGTGGAACGCGGGGACTGCGTGCTCGACGACGTGCGCATCACGGTGCTGGACGAAGCCGACCAGATGACCGACATGGGCTTCCTGCCGCAGATCACCAAGCTGATCCAGCGCGTGCGGTCCGACGGGCAGCGCATGCTCTTCTCGGCCACCCTGGACCGCAACATCGACCGCCTGGTGCAGCGCTTCCTGACCGACCCCGTGGTGCACTCCGTGGACCCGTCCGCGGGAGCGGTGAGCACCATGGAGCACCACGTGCTCCACGTCCTGGACGGCACCGACAAGGAGGCCGTCACCACCCGCATCGCGGCCCGTGACGGCCGGGTCATCCTCTTCCTCGACACCAAGAGGTCCGCCGACCGGCTCGCCAAGCGGCTGCTGGCCGTCGGCGTCCGCGCGGCGGCACTGCACGGGGGCCGCTCCCAGCCGCAGCGCAACCGCACCCTGGAGCAGTTCAAGACCGGCCGGGTCACCGCGCTGGTGGCGACGAACGTCGCGGCCCGCGGCATACACATCGACGACCTCGACCTCGTCGTGAACGTCGATCCGCCCACCGACCACAAGGACTACCTGCACCGGGGCGGCCGCACGGCCCGCGCCGGCGGTTCCGGCAGCGTGGTCACGCTGGTCCTGCCCGAGCAGAAGCGGGACATGACGCGGCTCATGTCGGACGCGGGCATCCGCCCCCGCACGGCCCGCGTCAAGTCGAGCGACCCGGAGCTGGTCACCATCACCGGCGCCCGCGAGCCCTCCGGCGTGCCCGTGATCATCGAGGTCCCCCAGCCGGCCACGCCGGCGGCGTCCCGCCCGGACCGGAAGACCGGCTCCGAGCGCGGCGCACGGTCCGGTCGCCGCCGACGCGGCGGCGGGTCCGGAGCGGCGGCCGGTGCGGCCACCACGACGGGCAACCGGGGCTCGGACCGCCGGACCGCCGCCGGTGCGGCCGCGGCCGGTGACGCCTCGGCGGCCGGTGGGCGCGGTTCCGCCCGCCGGGCCGGATCCCCCCGGGCCACGGGTGGCGGCGTCGGCGCGGGCGGCCGGGGTACCGACCGCCGGGCCGCTGCCGGTACCGCGACCGGTGCCTCGTCGGGCAAGGACGCCCGCGGATCCCGCCGGCGCACCTCGGCCGACGGTGCCACCGGCGGCGCCGACCGCCGGGGCGGCCGGCGCACCTCGGCCACCTAGGCGGCCGTCGGCCGCACCTCCGCCCCGGGCGTGCTCTGGTCCCTCAGACCAGGATCAGCACGAGCGCGATCATGACCGCGATCACGCCGACGAAGCCTCCGATCACACAGCCCGGATTGCTCGTCAGGTCACCGAACCGGGCCCGGGCGGAGGACGGCGGCCCGGTGCCGGCCGGTGACTCGGGGGGCCCTGGAGGCGTCGAGGGCGTCCGGTGGACCGGCTGGGCGGTGGGCCGCTGGACCGTGGGCGGTGGCGACGGGACGGCGGACACCGCGCCGCCCCGGTACGCGTCCCGCAGGAGCTGGCTCCACAGGACCGGCGGCAGGTCGGGGGCCGGTCCGTTCTCCGGTTCGACGAAGGTCTGCCAGAGCCAGTTGCCCGTGGTGGCGTGACGGTCCCGGCTCATGCCGTAGAACAGCTCCCGCAGATCGCGCAGATAGCGTTCGTCCCGGACCAGCGGCGCCACGGCCCACTGGAAGACCCGGACCGCCCGCTCGGCCGTCGCGGTCCTCGACAGCGTGGGCTCGGTGCCGGACGACCGCGGCGCGAAGTACAGGTTCTGCTTCAGCACTTCGGCACACAGCGCGTGCCGTGTCTCCAGGCGGCGCCGCTGGAGGCGGACCGCTCCGCCGAGCTCGTCGAGCACCAAGTCGATCGCGTCCGGGGAGAGTTGCCCCGAGCGGAGCTCGTCCAGCAGGACCTCGTCGGACTGCCTGCCGAGTTCCGCCACCAGAATCCGGTGCCCCATGGCGTCCCCGCGCCGGTACCCGCACAGCCCGCGGTGGAGGACACGGGTGTCCGGGGCGCCCGGAAGGGCCGCGGCGGCGGCTGCCGGGGCGGTGTCGAAACCGTCGGGCAGCGACAGCACCGGGTGCCCACCGGTCCCGTACTCGGTCGAGGCGCCGGGCGGGGGCGCGGGAGTGGGCTCCGGTTCGGGCGAGTGCGGGAACTCGGGCACGGGCGCGGGCGCGGGCGCGGGGCCGGGGTCGGGGGCTTGTGGGCGCCGGTGCGGGGTAACCGGCTCGGGGGCGTGTACGGGCCGGGGCGGAGACTCGGGCGGGCGTGCGGGACGGGGCTCGGGCCCGCGCAGTGGTGCGGGTTCGCGTGGCGGTTCCGGTTCGCGTACGGGATCGGGTTCGCGCACCGATACGGGATCGGGTTCGCGCACCGGCAGGGGCTCGGGTTCGCGCACCGGCAGGGGCTCGGAGTCGCGTACCGGCAGGGGCTCGGGCTGGTACCGGGTGCGGGCCGGTGGGCGGTCGGTGCCGAGGACGGCCCGCAGCCGGGCGCTCCGCCGTTCCCAGTCGAGGGCCGCGCCGTCGGCGAGGCCGTCGACCAGTTGCGGCACACCGGCGGGCGCCTCCGGGTTGGCGAGGAGGTGCTTCACCAGCCGGGAGGCGGCCCGGTGTTCGAGACCGGGCCGGGCCGGCCGGCGGTCCATGATCCGGGCGAGTGGGCCGGATCCGCCCGTGTCCGGTTCCCACCGCGGGACGGCCATCAGCCGCAGCGGGTGGGTGTCCACGGTGTCGTAGGTGGCGAACGTCCACTCCTGGCCGAGCCAGGAGCCGAAGATCAGGAACAGCCCCAGGTAGACCAGCGGCACCCGGTCCGCGTCCGGCCAGGCGCGCGTCGCCCCTTCCTCGAGGAGCAGCGACACCCGCTGGGCAGGATCCCGCAGCAGCTCGGCGGTGGCCAGGATCAGCGCGTGCTCGACGCTCGGCAGCGCGTCCAGCATGCCGGGCAGCCGCCTGCGCGCCGGCTCGTCGAGTTCCGCGCAGTCGATCACGGACTGCGGGCCCTTCGCCTGCTCGGCCTTCTCCTGGGAGCCCCAGCCCCGGTGGGCCAGGCCCAGGCACTGCCGTGTCTTCAGGGCCCGGGGATCGCCGAAGAGCACATGACTGACCGTGGACGGACGGCCGCCCCGGTCGGTGGTGGGCCAGCGCTGGACGAGCATGACGTCGCCGTCGCGGGACACGGTGCGCACCACGCTCCGCCGTGCCGCCGCCGCGCCGGACACCCAGAGCAGCCGGCCGAGTTCCTGGCCGAGTCGCTCGGCCCGTTCGGGCGGGCAGGAGTGGGCGACCGCGCTCATACCGGTGCCCTGACGGCCGTGGTTGCCGTCCCAGCGGAAGACGACCTGGTGCACCTCGCGCCGGTCCTGGAAGCCGTTCACCGATGTTCCCCTCCCCCGGAGGATCCCGCGGATCCCCCGGCTTTCTGCGCTTCCTCCCGCGGCACCGTCTCGAGCACGGGCACCTCCCCCACCGCCAGCGCCTCGGCGCCGCCCGGCACGTCGATCAGCCCGTGCATCGCCAGCAGCGCCAGCAGCGGCTCCAGCACCCGCCGCGGGCCGGCGCCCGCCGGATAGCGGCCGTGGGCCTCCTGTCCCCCGGTGGCGGACGCGATGTGCAGGGTGCACCGGCGCATCGCGTCGAAGGGACGCAGCCAGGCCTGGCCCGCGTGCCGGCGCAGCAGCCCGTACACGTCCCGGCTCTCCTCTCGGATCGGCGCGGGGTCGAGCGAGGTGGCGGGCGGCCGGGCCAGCCAGCGGTCGACGGGCGGCTGGAACCTGAGCAGGTCCGCCTTGCCGAGCACCATCGCGGCCGGCACGTCCAGGTACGGCCCGTTCTTCGGCAGCCGGTCCAGGACGGTGCCGAAGGCGAGGTCGCCGTCCCGGTTCACCTCGACGTCCAGGCGCTCCCTGACATGGTCGAGCTGGGGCAGCGGCAGGGCGAGCGCCGGGTCGACCACGAAGATCAGGGCGTCGACCCCGAGCAGGAACCGCAGCGCCGCGTCGGTGCGTACGAGGTCCTCGCCGCCCAGGTCGAAGAAGGCGACCGGACGCACCTGACCGCGGGCGTCGGTGATCAGCAGTGACTCCACGAAGCGGGCGAAGTCGTCCAGGCCGAGGGCGGCGGTGTGGTCCAGGACCCGGCCGCTGCGCAGCGGCTGCACCCGTTCCCGTACGAACCGCGCGTGCTGCTCGGGGTTGACGGACTGCCACTTGAGGCCGAACGGCTCGAGACCGCCGTCCGTGACGGCCGCGATCATCTGGGTCAGCAGATGGCTCTTGCCGGTGGACGACTGGCCGACCATCGCCACGGTCAGCGGGCGGCCGTACGTCAGGTAGGGCACCGGGATGAAGTGCTCGGGGAAGTCCGGGTCGGCCGTGCACTTCTGGACGGCGCCGCGCATGATGTCGTTCCGCCGCACCGGGTTGTTGATGCCGGCCAGGTCCAGCGGCTTGTACTGCATCCTGCTGTCGGTGACGAACAGTTCGCCGAGGTCGAGCTGGATGGCCTCCAGGCAGTAGGGGCAGAGCACTTCGCCGTTGCCCGGGCCGGCCGCCGCCCCGGTGCCGTCCTCGGTACGGGCCGCCGGTGCCTGCCGTTTGAGGCGCAGCGCCTCCTCGAAGGCCTCCCGGTGCGGGCGCTGTTCGTCGGCGGGCAGGGTGAGCCGGACCCGGCGGGCGGCTCCGGGCGCGAGGAGTTCGAGCAACTGGGCGGGGGTGGGCCGGCCGTCGGCGCGCGGGGCGAAGGCCTGCCGCAACGTCCGGTCCAGTGCCCGGTGTTCGCCGAGGTCGGCGGGGGCCCGGTCGGCGGCCCCGGGCCGTCCGGTCACCAGCCGGTAGAGCACCTGGGCCGCGCTCCACACCGCGTCCCGGGGGTCGGCGAGCCCTTCGCCCCGGCGCTGTTCGGGCGAGCAGAAGGGCGGCCGGCCCCACGGGGTCCGGGGCCGTCCGGTCCTGGTCATCGCCTCCAGTCCCCAGAGCTGGACCCGGGCGCCGTCCCACAGCACGGTGGCGGGCGAGACGCCACGCGGCACCAGCCCCTGGTCGGCCAGCAGGCACAGGGCGAGCATCAGATCCCGGGTGAGGCGCTGCTGGTCCGTCGCGGCCATCACGTGGGTGCGCGCGGCGGGGACGCCCCGGGGCGCCGCGTACAGCAGGAACGGCTCGGCGGCGTCCGGTTCGTAACCGATGATCCGCGGGAAGAGCGCCGCGTACTCCGTGTCGTCGAGCACGCGGTGCAGATGCAGTGCGGTGCCCGCCTCGGTGTCCAGCAGCGCGCGCGCCGCCGGGTTGGCCGCCTCGGCGCTGCCCAGGCGCACCTGCAGGCACTGCTGTCCCTCGTCGTCGAGCACGCAGTTGCGGATGAGCTGGGGCAGCAGCCGGTCGCGGCGGGACTCGGGCCCGAAGCGGGCCGGGGTGACGCGGCGCCGGCCCGACGGCAGGGTGAACGCGAGCTTGTCCGGGGGCGAGCTGGTCACCGGCGGTCCTCTCCTTCGTGCGCGTGCGCCGGGCCGTACCCGTGCACGGGCATGCGGCCGGGGTGCGGGGTGCGGGTCACCAGCGGTCGCCGTCCCCTCGGTCGTCCGGGTCGGGACGGTCGTAGGGGGGTGCCTGTTCGTACGGGGTCGCCTGTTCGTAGCCGCTCGCCTGTTCGTACGCCGAGGGCGGTGGGTCGTACGCGTCGGAGTCCGTCCCGTAGGAGTCCGTCCCGTACGCGTCGGTCCGGTCGTAGGAGTCCTGCCGGTCGTGGCCCGTCCGGTCGGAGCCCGTACGGTCGTGGTCCCTCCGGTCGTAGGCGTCCCGCCGGCCGGAGGGGCGCGGGCGGTCGTACGGGTTCCCCGGCTCGTCCGGGGTCCTGCGGCCGTACGGGTCCGTGCCGTCGTCGGGGCCGGTTCCGTAGCGGGGCCGGACGGTGTCCACCACGCCCATCCGCAGCGGGGTGAGCCGCACCAGGCCGGCGTACCGTCCCGAGGAGGTCCACAGGATGTCCTCCGGCTGAACCGAACCGCTTGACCGCCACGCCTTCTCCACCTCGTCGCGGACGGCCAGCGGCGCGAACCTGAGCCACACGGCGGCCGCCGGGTCGCGGCTGAGCAGTGTGCCCTGTTCGGGCGAGGACAGTTGCACCACGGACTGCCGGTCGGTCTCGGCGCCGACCAGTTCGGCCGGCCGGTGCGGGTCGGTGCCGAGCAGGTTCGCCGAGGTCGCGCGGACCCGGCGGGCGACGGCGAACGGCGGTGCGGCCAGCACCCCGTTGTGCTGGAGGTGGCGGCGGGCCGTCGACAGCACCTCGCGGACCCGCTCCTCGGTGCGCCGCACGGCCAGGGCGCCGGCCTGGCCGCGTTCGACGGCACCCCAGTACGGCTTCATCGCCTCCAGGGCGGCGTCCGTCAGATCGGCGGCCAGGGTGGCGACCAGCTCGGGCCCGCCCTCGCCGCTGTCCCGCTCCAGCCAGCGCGGAACCCCCTTGGGGCGTTCCCCCCGGGACGCGCCGGGGGTCCTGCCCCGGCTCCCCCGCGGCCCGTTGCCGTGCCCTTCGTCGCCGGCGGGCTCCTCCCACGCGGGCCCGTCCTGCCAGGCCGGGCCGTCCTGCCAGGCGTACACGCCGGCCCAGTCGTCCTCCGCGTCGTCGGGACCGGCGTCATCCGTCTCCAGGGCGGAGGGGCCGGTGAGCCAGTCGTCCTCGGCGGGCGGGCCGGTGTCCGGCGCGGCGAAGGCGCCGGGCGCCTCGAACCGCTCGGCCTCGGGCGCCGCCTCGGCCTCGGCGGCCGCGGCCGTCGCACGCAGCATGCCGGCGACGGACCGGGCGGCGTCGGCGCAGTACAGGCGCTCCTCGACGGCCCAGTGCTCGCCGACCGCCTCGGCCAGCAGGGCGTCGAGCCGCTCCAGGGTGTGCCGCAGCGCGGCCGTCGTACGGCCCGGCGCCCAGGCGGCGGCCGCCGCGTGCCAAAGCCTGCGGACCGTCTCCACGGCGACGCCGAGCCCGGCCACCAGGGCGGCGCCGCCGAGCAGCGACGGGGGGCCGGCCGCGTACGCCACGGCCACCCCGGCCCCGGCGCCCCCTGACGCGGCGACGCGGGGGGCGACGGCCCAGCGGCCGGGGCGTCCGGCACCGCGCAGCCTGGCCTTCCCGAGCTCCGCCATGCCGACGAACAGCAGGGGGACGAGGAGCGCCAGCGGGAGGAACGGTCCCCGCCACAGCGCGCCGAGCAGCCCGGCGACGGCCGCGAGCGGAGTGGCGACCAGGAGGCCGGGCACCGCGGCGTCGTCCGCCGTACCGGAGCGCCGGTCCCCGGCACCGGTGCCGTCGGCGGCCGTGCGCGCGTCACCGCGAGCGCCGGGGAGGGCGGCCAGCTTGGGCAGCAGTGCCGAACCCGGTACCGGCTCCACCCGCCCGGCCAGTCCGGTGAAGCGCTGGGCCACCGACCGCATGGGCAGCGCCTGGCCTAGCAGTTTCCCGGCGAACTCCCGCAGGCCCTCGCCGATCCGCTCCCCGATGCCCTCGGCGGACGGCACCCGCAGGCCGAGGGCCGTGAGCCGGGCCGCCGACTCGGCGGGGGACGCGGTCGCGCCGCCGCCGCGCAGGGCGGTGCCGACGATGTCCCGGTACTCGGCCAGCGCCTGGCGCGCCTGGTCGACGTCCGCCTCGAACGCGTCCCGGCGGCCGGGCCGCAGCAGCCCGGGCAGGCTCCCCAGTCCGGCCAGCGACTCCTCGGCGTGGTCGAGGGCCTCCGCGCAGGCGCGGTAGGCGTCGTCGGCCACCCCGCCGGGCTCCCGGTGCCGCCCGTCCCGGCCGCCGCGGGCCGCCACCAGCCGGCGCAGCGGCTCCGGCAGATCGGCTCCGGAGGAGGCGGTCAGCAGGACGTCCGGCGCGAGTTCGGTGTCCTCACCCGCGAACCGGGTGAGCGCGTCGCGCCAGGCCCGGTCGCGCACCTCCGGCGGCAGGTCCTGCTCCAGCAGCCGTACTCCGGGCGCGGCCACGGCCTCGGGCAGCGATCCGATCGCCGCGAGCACCCCCCGGTACAGGTCGGGCACCGACAGCACGTCGACCAGGACCGCCAGCGCGTCCGGGTCGTCGGCGGCGGGCTGCTCGAGCGCGGTGTGCGCCGAGCGCAGATCACCGGCCCACAGCAGCCCGGTGCCCGAGGTGCGCAGCACGGCGGGCCGCACCAGCCTGCGGTCGGGCTGGAACGCCTCGTCCTCGCCGGCGTACGAGCCCGGCGCGCTGCCGGCCAGCAGCACCAGCAGCCTGACCTCGCCCACCGCCCGGTAGCCGGTGAGCAGTTCGTACTGGAGCTGGTGGTCGGTGAGCCCGGCCGGGGTGTCGACCACCAGGAAGAGCGGGTCGTCGGGTTCCGGCAGCCCGGCCCGGCCCAGTTGCCGGGCCACCCGGTTGCGCAGGGCCTGGGCGCTGTCCAGCTCCGCCGCTCCCGCGCGCAGGTCCAGGTGGACGACGGCTCCGAAGTCCTGAGTGCGGCTCACTGCGCGTCACCGTCCCAGGGGTTGCGGCGGGACCGGTCGCGTTCGTCGCCGCCGCCGTACGTTCCCGGACCCGCGGAGTCGTCCCACGGCACCGTGGGCACGTCCTCGCGGCGGGGCCGTTCCTCCGCACCGCTCCCGGTGGCGGATCGGCCGTCCCGGCGGCCCTCCGGTTCGCCCCAGGGCTCCCGGCCCTCGTCGTCGTCCGTGCCGCGCCGGCCGCCGCGGTCCTCGCCGTACGCCCGCTCGTAGCCGCGCCGGCGGGTACCCTCCCGGTCGCCCCGGCCCTCGTCGTCGTCCTTGCGGAACCGGGCGCCGCGGTCCTCCGCGTGCCGCCGCTCCTCACCGTCCGACCGCTCGTCACCGTACGACCGGTCACGGTCCTCCGCGTACGGGCGGTCCTCGGTGTACGGCCGTTCCTCCCCGAACGGCCGGTCGTAGCCGCGCGGGCGGGCGGCGTCTCCGCCGTCTCGGTCCTCCCGGTCGGCCGCTCCCCGGTGAGTGTCGTAGGAGGAGACGGGAGCGGTGCCCCAGTCGTCGTCCTCGGCGGCCGCTCGCCCGGGCCGGGGAACGACGTCGCGGCCCCGGGGCCGCCCCGGTGCGCCGCCGCGCACGTGTTCCAGCAGGGTGCGCAGGGTCGGCTGGACGGCGCGCTGGTCGCCGAACTCCTTGTCCAGCGCGGCCGGCAGGGTCTCCGCCCAGAACTCCCACAGCGGCCGCACCCAGCCCTCGACCCGCTCGCCGCCGCGCTCCCGGCGGTCGGCCAGCAGCTCGAGCTGGCGCGGGGCGATCTTCTCGACCAGGTCGACGAAGAGCGGGTGCGGTTCACTGCCGGTCCGGGCCAGGCCCAGCGGCTGTGCGCCCATCAGCTCACGGCAGTAGTCCTCCACGGTCCGCTCGTCGTCGAGGACCGTCCAGCGCTCGTAGGACCGCAGCAGCTCCGCCCAGCTCGACACCCCGCCGGGGAAGTCGCCCAGGCGCAGCCGGACGCCGGGCACGTTCGGGCCCGTCTCGGGGAACAGCCGCAGCCTGACGCGTTCCGGGGAGGCCGGGTCGCCGTCCACCACGTCCACCTGCCCGTTCCACGCGCAGCACAGCAGCCGGTGCAGGATGGTGCGCCGGTCCTCCTCGCTGCTGACCATCCAGCTGTCGCGGTGGCCCAGGCGCTGCCGCCAGCGCAGTACGTCCTGGGCCTGCTCGGACTCCTTCGCCCTGGCCCACTGGCGCAGCACCTTGCGGGCCTCGGGCACCTGGGTGAGGCTCATCTCGCTGCGGAAGAGGACCACGGTGATCGAGTCGCTCTCCACCGCCCGGTACTCCACGGAGTTCTTGGCGTCCGAGGGCAGCCGCAGCGTCTTGCCCAGGTACTCCTGCACCTCCTCCGCGGCCTGCACCCTCGGGTGGGTGACCAGGACCCGCAGCGGTCCGGTGCCCTCCGGGGTGAAGCCGACGGGCAGCAGCCCGGCGAGCTTGCGCCCGAACAGGTCGAGCGCCTCCTTGCTGACCTGGTCGGTGGCCTCCTGGTCGCCCGCCGCGGCGGACAGCAGGGTCCCCATGGCCGGCAGCAGCGGCCGCTCCTCCAGATGGGTGCCGCTCTCGGCGAACAACCGGGTGATGCGGGCCTCGAGCTGTCCCTTGACCTGGGCGACGGCGCCGTCCGGGTCACGGCGGCTGCGGGTGTGGACGCGGCGCCAGGTGTCCCCGTCGACCAGCTTGAGCAGCAGCGCCGCCTCGTAGTCGGTCTCCCGCAGGCCCTCCCGTCGGATCAGCCGGGCGACCACGTCCTCGTAGAAGTGGTTGAGGGTGCGCTGCGGCGGCAGCAGGTAGGAGATGCCGGTGCGGTCCTCGTACAGCTCGTGGCCCTTCTGCGCGGAGGCCTTGCGCTCATGGTCGCCGTGGCTGCGGAAGGCCCGCACCAGACGGTCGAGGTCGGCTCCGGCCGCGTCCGCGTGGGGCTGCCAGACCTGCTGCTGATCGCGCCAGGCCTCGTGCCAGATCAGCCGGCAGCGCCACTCGTACCAGGCGTCCTGCTCCCGGATGGCGGCCTGGACGGCCTCGTCGCCCCAGCGGGCCGGCGCCATACCGGCCAGCTGTCCCTTGATCCGGGGGATCTTGGGCGGCTGTTCGGTGACCCCCGGCGGGCGCTGCGGGGCGCGGGCGCGGCTGTCCAGCATGCCGAGGAAGCCGAGCCGGACGATCCCGTGATCACTGTCGGGTATGCCGCGCACGACGCGTTCGGCGAGGAAGGGGTCGGCGCTCTGCAGCAGCTTGTCGATGGCGGGGCGCGGGGCGAACCGGTCGGCCATGACGGCGGCCTGGTGCTCGGCGTCCGCGCGCAGGGCGGACAGCTGGCGCTGCATGTCGCCGATGCGCTCGCCCAGCGCCTGCTCGACGTTCTTGCCGCCGCGCGGCAGCGGTTCGGGCTCGGGCACCGGCAACTGCCGCCGTTCCCACAGCTCTTCCAGGTGGGAGTCGGCGAAGAGCTGGCGGATCATCAGCACCCCGTTGTCGCCGCGCAGGGCGGCCCGCGGCCGTTCCACCAGCTCGGTGACCGCCTCCCGCAGCATCCGTCCGGCCACCAGGTCGGCGAGCTGGTCCATGGGTGCGGTCATGGAGGCGACCAGGCTGGTGGAGACGCCCTGCCGGCCGATACCGGTCGGCGACAGCGAACTGCGGGCCACACCACGGTTGATGAAGCTCGCGGAGAAGGTCTGGTAGTCGTCGTCGGCGGCCGTCTTGCGGCCCCGGGAGCGGCCGTCGCCCAGCTCGGTACCGATCAGCGACATCACCAGGGAGACGATGGAGCGGCGCAGGTCGTCGGCGCGGATGCCGGCGGTCGGGCTGAACAGGAAGGCCGTGGGCAGGATTCCGGTGCGCAGCCGGACGGGGGTGGTGCCCGGGTAGCGGATGGCGAAGCCGGCGTCGTGGTCGAGGTCGCCGATCTCGGCGCCCTCGGTGGGTGCGTTCTGCCGGTCCACCAGCCGGAACAGGTCCACCAGGGCCCGGGCCGCGTTGAGCTCCGCCTCGCGTCCGCCGCCGGTGGCGGAGGAGAACGACGACGGCATGACCACCAGCGGGTAGATCTTGACGCCCTCGAACCGCCGTACCTGGAACGCGTAGTTGATGAGGTGCAGGTAGTCCAGGAAGATGCCGGCGCCGGTGCCGCCGGCCACCGAGAAGGCGACGAACACGTCGCAGCCGCTGACCCTGCCGCCGCCCAGCTCGCTGAGTTCGCCCGCCGACTTGGCGATGGCGTCGATCGCCTGCAGCAGCGGTTCGAGGACCGGTGCGAGACCGTGCCGGAGGGTCGCGAACAGGGCGGCGCGGCCGACCGTGGGGAGCTGGCCCGCGCCGTTGTGCAGCGGGGTGACCTCGGGCTCGCCGATGACCGGCGGGAGCCAGCCGGCCACCTCCTCGCGCATGCTGGCCCGGAGCATCTTGGTGACCTCCGGTGAGCTGTCGAAGTTCGGCAGCAGGTGGTGGGTGGCCCGGGACGTGCGGGCGTAGGCGGCGCGCAGCGAGGGGTCCACGTTGAACTGCGGCAGCCGCTGCAGGTCGGTCTCGCTGTAGTCGGCGTAGACGAACTGGAGGCAGTCCGGGAGCTGGTAGGGGGCCTGGCCGCTCTGCCGGGTCAGTGCCATGCCGTCCGGCCCGCACAGGTCGGTGCGCAGTCTGCGTTCGAGTTCGGCGCCGACCAGTCCCCCGGTGCCGCCCAGGCCGACGAAGAGCATCGGCTGGAAGATCTTCATGGTTTCCTCCCCGCTCGCGGCCGGGGCGGCCGCGGGTTCGTGCTGGGACCTTCTGCGTGGTGCGTGCGGCTCGGTGGCCGCGGTGCGGTGCGGTGTGCCGGGCGGGCGGGGAGCGTTCGGGCTCCCCGCCCGCCCCCGGCGTCATTCGTAGGAGCTGTAGGCGCCGGGGGTGCTGCTCTCGGCGGTGCCGGGCCCGGGGGTGCCGGGCTCGGGGCGGGGACGGGGCGGCTGTCCGCGGCGCTTCTGCTTCGGGGGACGTCTGTCCTCGCCGAGGGCCAGTTGCAGCGTCTCGGTCAGCGGGACCGGACCGCGGACGGGCACCGGGCTCCGGCCGCCGCCCTTCTTGCGCAGCACCGCTCCGCCGCCCTTGGGGTTGCGCTGGACGGCGTACGGGCCGTGGGGGCGCCGTTCGATGCGGGGGCTGCGGTGGGGTTCGGCGACGGTGAACTCGTACCACTGCTTCTGGCCGTGCCCGGCCTGGTGCTCGGAGAGGACGCTGCCGTCCTCCGCGACGAGCTGCAGCGTCAGGCCGTACGGATCCTTGGCGCGCCGGCGCTGGCGTACCCAGGCCACGGTGACCAGGGCGAGCACCACCAGCAGGGCGGCGGCGCCCAGGATCACCCACTTGTGCTTGTCCCAGAAGCCGGGTTCGGGCGTCACCCGCACCGAGAGCGGGGAGCGTACGAGGGTCCGGTCGTGGTCGGTGGTGTCGGCGACGGTGACGGTGCCGGCGAGTCTCAGCCCGTCGTCGCCGAGGCGGTCGCCGAAGACGCCGGCGGGGGCGACCTCGACGGTCACCTTTCGGGTGCCGGACTCGCCGGGCGCGAGCGTGATCCGCGCGGGGCTGACCGAGAGCAGTCCGGGCTGGAGGTCGGCCACGGCGAGCCGCAGGGTGTGCGCGGTGCCGCTGGTGTTGTGCACGGCCAGGGTGCCGCTGATCCGGGCGCCCGGGTGGACGTCGGCGGCGGGCAGGTCGAGCGAGGTGGTGACGGGCAGCTGGCCGGGGGCGACCTCGCCGGTCTCGCTGCGGGTGTCGGCGCTGAGCCCGGCGGCGGTCAGCGTGGCGCTCACCTTCAGCGCTCCGGCGGCGTCCTTCGGGACGCGCACGGAACCGGTGAAGGAGCCGTCGCTCGCCGTGGGGTCGGCGGCCTTGCCGTCGTCGGTGAGGTCCAGCTTCAGCGGGGTGAACCCGTCGCCGGTGAGCGCGCTGCGCACCCGCAGCCCGTCGTAGTCGCGGGGGTCCTTGATCTGGTAGCCCTCGCGGGTCTGCAGCCGCATGGTCACCTTGACCTCGTCCCCGGCCTGCGGGGAGGGCGGGTCCATGGTGATGGCGCCGCGCAGCTCGCCCTGCCACAGCACGCTGACGGAGACGGGCAGCGAGCGGTGTCCCTCGGGTGCCTCGGCCTTCACCTTCCAGGGTCCGGGCAGCGGGTCGACGATCTTCAGCGCCTCCACCACACCGTTGCCGCCGGCCAGTTCGAAGGACGACTTGTGGTACTTGCCGTGCGTGGGCACCTTGTTGCCCTTGGGGTCGTAGTACGTGATCTCGACCGCGGGGTCGCCCTTGTCGACCACGATGCTGCCCACGGTCGCCAGCGGGGAGATGGCGATCTCCTGGGTGGACGGCGGCCGTTTCGGGTCGGGTCCGCGCTCGTGCCGCAGGCAGTGGGCGGCGGCGAAGATGTCCTCGAGCGTGCTGCCGAGGGCCTCCGGCTCGACCTTCTTCGGTTCGGGGGTCGCGGACGGCAGGTCGACGCAGCCCTTCTGGTATCCGCCGGCCGCCATCCGCTTCAGTTCGTCCATGCGCGGCTGGTCCCCGAAGCCGAGCGGCCACACCTGCACGTGCTTGTCCCTGGCCTCCTTCAGCGCCAGCCCGAGCTGCCGGTCGCCCTCGTCGTCGCGGTGCGCGGGGTCGCCGTACTTGGGGCTGTCGCCGACGTCCATGTAGCCGTCGGTGAGCAGGAACAGCACACGGGGCTGGGACGGGTCGGTGCCGTCGGTGAGGTCGTGCACGCCCTGGCGTATCGCGCTCGGGAAGTCGGTGCCGGTGCCCTGGCTCTTCTCGCGGCCGCGCAGCTTGGTGACGCAGCTTCCGATGGTGTCGCGGCCGGCCGCGTCCAGCGCGGTCCGCGGGCACACCGGGTCCACCGCGCGCTGGCCGTCGGACTCGGCGGCGGCGAAGCCGAAGACGGTGACGTGGGACCGGGAGGAGACGTCGCCGAGCGCGATCCGGGCGGCGGCGGCCTTCTCGGCCTTCATGTCCGCGGCGGCGAGGCTCGCGGACTCGTCGACGGCCACGGCGTAGTTGACCGCCGGGAACGCCGGCGTCGTCTCCGCCACCGGCACCGGGCCGTGACCCGGTGGTGCCAGGAGGGCGCCGGACAACGCGGCCCCCGCCAGCACCGCGACCGCGGCGCGGCGCATCCCGCCCCATCGCCCTTGCCGTCTTCCCGTGACTGTTTCCACGGCGGTCCCCTGTTTCCTCGTTCGTCTCTGCATGTGGAGTGCTCGGTGCGGGCGGACCCGCTCAGCGCGGGGTCAGGCCCCAGGCCAGGGCCAGCGCCGCCGAGAGGGCGAGCGAGCCCATGCCCCAGCGGATGGCCCGGTACTTGGCGGACAGGATCGAGCTGACGTCGACGGCCTGGACGAGCAGCCACCCGGCGGGGTCGCGCCCGGCCTCGGCCACCCGGGCGGACAGCCCCGTGAGGTCGCGGGCGGCCACCAGGTCGCCGAAGTACGTCACCCCGTCCCGGCCGCGGCGCGTGCCGGTGCGCGGCATCACCGCGCCGACCAGCGCGATCACCGCGCCGGCCCAGAACACCCCGGCGAGGACCAGCGGCACGTCGGCGGGTCCGTGCCAGCCGGGCGCGCCGTGCCGTCCGAGCAGGAAGGCGGGCAGCGCGAGCGTCCCGGACAGCAGTACGGCTGCCTTCGAGTCGGCTCGTCCGAGGTCCTCGCGGATGGTGTCGAGCAGTCGTTCGGCGATGCGCTCCCCCGCCCCGCCGGGGCTGTGCCGACCCCCGTCCGGCACGTGCACGGTCGGGGCGGGGGAGGTCCTGGCGGCCTCGTCCTCGGTGGTCATCCGTCCTCTTCCGCCCAGGACCAGCCGTCGTCGCGCGGGCGTCTGCGCCCGCGCGACGGCTCCCGGTCGTAGTCGTCGGCCGGGTAGTCGTCGGCGTGCTCCGGCCGGTACGTCCGGCCCCGGGCGGGCTCCCGGTCGTGGTCGTCCGCCGGGTAGGGCTCGGGGCGCCGGGCGCTGTTCCGTGCGGGCTCCCGGTCGTAGTCGTCCGCCTGGTAGGGCTCGGGGCGGTAGGTCCGGCCCCGGGACGGCTCGCGGTCGTGGTCGTCCGCCGGTTCCGGCTCGGGCCGGTACGTCCGGCCGCGCCGCGGCGGCGGCTCGTAGTCGTCCTCGGGACCGGGTTGCGGACGGTACGTCCGGCCCCGCGAGGGCTCGCGTTCGAAGTCGTCGGCCGGGTAGGGCCCGGAGCGCCGGGCGCCGCCCCGGTCCGGCTCCCGGTCGTAGTCGTCCGCCGGGTCGAGTTCCGGACGGGACGTCCGGCCGCGCGGTGGCTGCCGGTCGTACTCGTCCGCCGGGTAGGGCTCGGGCCCGCGGCGGGGGCGGGAGGGCGGTTCGCCGGTGAAGGTGCCGTCGTCCCGGTGGGCTTCGGCGCGGTGCACCTCCCGGGTGGACTCGGTGCGGTAGGTCTCCGTCCGGTAGGTCTCCGCGCGGTGCGACTCGGCCCGGTGGGACTGCCGCCGGGGCGGTTCGTCCGACACCCAGTCCGGGGTGTACGGCTCCTCGGCGGCCGGTTCCAGCTCGCGCCGTTCCCGGCGGGCCGGCACCGCGCCGATGGGCCCCTGCAGCGGGCGGCGCTGGTCCTGGTTGAGCAGGTTGAGGACCTGTGTCTCCACGTCAGCGGCGTGCAGCTCGCCCCTGAGCGCCATGGTGTAGAGCCGGTCGACCCGCTCCCGCTCGTCCTGCCGGCCCTCCTGGCGGATCTTCTCCAGGAAGTCCTTGGCGCCCTCGGGGTCGGCGGCCAGCATGAAGCTGAGCTGCTCCAGCTCGCCGCCCTGCAGCATGCGCCGGAACGAGTCCTGCCGGACCCGGGTGACCTCGGCGTCGGCCTGCGCCCCGCGCCGCTGCTTGGCGTACTCGATGGCCTCGTCGTTCACCCCGAGGCGGACGTACAGCCTTACCCGCAGGCCGAGTTCACTGCCCAGGTCGCTCCAGCGGCCGCCGACGCACTCCCTGGTGATGACGCGGTTGGCCTGTTCGGCGTCGGTCACCCGGTAGGTCAGCGTGATCTCGCGCAGCCGTTCCAGCACCGGGGAGGTGAGCCGGGCGGCGACGTCGGTCACGACCTGGACGGCGGCCAGATGGGGGTCGGTCACCTCCCACTCGATGTCCACCTCGGCCTTGAAGAAGCTGGTGCCGCCGGCGGCCGGCAGTTCGAGCTGGAGCGGCGAGACGTACGTGCCCTGTGCGATCTCGCAGACGTTGTACGGCCGGGCCAGCGTCCGCTTGTCCACGTGCCGCACCCCGGAGACGGTGACCACGCTGTGGCCGCCGTTGCGGTAGAACAGCACCGAGGCCTTCTGCGCGCTCGCCGCCGGGAAGGCGCCGAGCGGGGCGTACTCCCGCAGGAACGGTCCCGCCGGCACCGGGCCCCCGGCCGCCGTCTCGTCCTCGTCCTCAGCCATTCCTGTCCTCCTCGCGGGTCCTCTCCCGGCGCGTCCGCTCCCGGCGGTCCGGCCGCCGTGGCGTGACGGCGAGCCACCACAGGTCGCGCGCCCGCGCGTCGGGGAGGGGGTTCTCGGGGTCGTTCATCATGTGGCGCAGCAGCCAGTCCAGCCGCCGCTGGTCGTGGTCCTCGGTGGCCAGCGCGGGCAGCAGTGCCGCGAGCCCCGGCCGGGTCCACTCGGTGCCGTCCTTGCGGACGGCGGACCGCAGCAGACGTTCCAGCGCGTCCATCGCCACGTCCCTGGCCCGGGCCGTGTTGAGTGCCGTCCACATCAGGTCGGCCATGGGGCCGACGAGTTCGGGGCGGGTGGCGGCCAGGGCGAGCGGCAGCGGCCAGTCGCCCCGGTCGGCCAGGAGTGCGCCGGGGTCCTCCGTCAGCACCTCGTCCACCGTGGTCAGCGACAGCCGTACGGTGGTCACCAGGCCCAGGTCCTGGTACGGCTCGCGCTTGTGGTGGGTCCACTCGGCGATCCGCGTCAGCACCTGGTCCGCGTCCGGCAGCGCCAGCAGCCGGACGACGTTGAAGGAGGCGGCCGCGAGCTGGTCCCCGTCGTCGCGGACCCCGATCCGGGCGAGCGCGTCCAGCGTGTCGTCCATGGTGGCCGCCGCGTTGCCGTAGCCCAGCGCCATCGCCGCCGTCCAGCGCAGCGCCCTGGTGCCGTTGCGGCTCCAGTCGCCGACCAGCCGGTGCACCGTCCCGCGGTGGGTGCCGTGGCCGGCGGCCTGGTCCAGGGTGGTGGCCGCGAAGATCCTGCGGCGGGGGGTGGCCGCCTCGGCGAGCGGCCGCACCAGCTCGGTGTAGCCGTAGTCGAAGTCCCGTACGCACAGCTCGCCCGCGGCCACCGCGGCGCGCATCCACACCTGGGAGCGCGGATCGTCCGCGAGCAGCCTGAGCCAGCGCACCACCGGCGCCCGGACCGGGAAGTGCCGGTCCCACAGCTCGGTCAGCACCGCCGACGGCAGGGCGGTGCCCCGGTACCAGATCAGCCGGGCCGGGACCTCGCCGCCGGCCACCTCGACCCGGCCGTCGGTCACCTCGGCGCGCGAGAGCGCCAGGTCGGCCTCCGGGTCGTCGCAGAACAGCGGCCGGGCCGGGGTGTTGTCGGGGTCGCACTGGACGGACAGTTCCCAGGTCAGCAGGTGGGCGGCGGCGGCCACCGCACTGTGCGAGGCGCCGCCGAGCACGGCGAGGGCGATCCGGAACGCCACCGGGTGGAACAGGGTCGCCGTGTCCGGGCGCCCCGCGCCGGTCGCGGTGCCGGCGGGCCGTGCCGTCAGGGCCCGGTCCACCCCGGCGAACCACTCCTGGACCTGGCTCGCGGCCAGGCTCCGGCAGCCGGCCAGCAGTTCCTCGTAGGAGATGTCGCCGAGCACATGGCCGGCCAGCAGGGACGCGAGGAGTTCGGCCTCCGCGGGGCGCAGGTCCTTCAGCCCGACGACGCCCTCGACCTCCGCACGGGCCCACAGTTCCTCGGCGCGGGCCAGCAGTTCGGCCGGGCCCGGGCCGTCGTCCGGGGCCGTGGCCGTGGCCGCGTGGCCTTCCAGCCGTTCCAGCAGCCGGGTGCGCAGCAGTTCGCGGGTGGGCGCGGGCGGGCAGAGCATGCCGTACCGGCCGGCGAGCAGCGCGTTGGCGGCCGATCCGACGGTGACGACGATCACCGCGTAGGCCTCGCGGCGCTCCAGGGCCGCGGCGAGCTCGTCGAGGTCCATCTCGGCGGGCGGCAGCGCGCCGGGCCGGGTCAGGGACAGCTCCAGCAGGTAGCCGGTGCCGCTCGGTGTCTCCTCGCCGTCGCCGCGGGCGTGGTCCAGCGACTCGGCGAGCTGCCGCACCCCGCCGTCCGGGTCGACCCGCCGTACCCGCGATCCGGTGCCGGGTTCCGGCTCGGCGCCATTGGCCGAAGCGGTGGTGACCTCGTCGAGGAGGGAGAGCGCCGTACTGGTCCGCCCGGTGCCCGGAGCGGCGCCGAGGACGAGCAGCCGGCGGGCGCGCAGCGCGTTGCGCAGCCGTATGTAGCCCTCCGGCTCCACGTGGACGCGGCGCAGCCGGCGCAGTTCCTCCTCGGGCACGGGCCCGCTGCGCATGCCCGCGCCGGACCGGCGGGCGTCCAGGCTCAGGTTGATGTCGCCGATGATGGCGCTGCCGATGTACGACCGGTCGAAGCTGGTCAGGTCGCGGCCGACGTCGAACAGCGTCCGGGTGGCGCGTCGGGCCCGGGTGGCGGCGGCGAGGTCGGTGGGTCCGTCCTCGTTCTGCTCCGCGGCGAGGGGGTCGCGGGTGTACTCCTTGATCCGCCCGGCGGCGCGCTCCCGTTCGCGTTCGCGTTCCTTCTCCCGCTCGGCGGCCTCGTCCTCGGCGTCGTCGTCCTTGCCGGACGCGCCGTCGGCCTTGCCGTCGTCGTCGTGGGCCGGCTCGTCGCGGCCCTTTCTGTCCTCGGGTTCGGGCGAGCGGTCCCGGGCGGGCTTGTCGGGGGTGTCCTCGGCCGGGGCGTCCGGCTGCTGGTCGTCGCTCATCCGCCTCAGCCCTTGCGCCGCTCGTCGTCGCGGCCGGTGATCCGGCCGATGTGCACGGGCTGCTGGTAGACGTTGTCGTGGTGCTCGGACATGTCGCCGTGCACGGTGTACTCGTTGCCGGACGGACGTTCCCGGTACGGGCCGGCCGGCGGCGGGACGGGGGCGCCGGTGTCCGGTGCCGGGCCGGCGGCGGGGCGCGGCGCCTCGGTGGCGGTCCCGGGCGGGGTGTCGGCGGGGATCTCCGGGGCGGGCAGGCCCGGCAGATGGCACCAGGCGGTGACCTCGCCCTCCTTGAGCCGCAGCCGGGCCCGGGAGTACTGCCCGGGCTCGATGAACTTGCCGCCGCCGCTGACGACGTCCTCGTACAGGGACTGGGAGGTGACCAGGACCAGGTCGGCCCCGTTGGCGTCGAGGAGGCGGCGGGCGACGGCGGAGTCGGCCAGCCGGCAGGCCAGGTCGACCGCGCGTCCGCTGATGCCCCGGTCGTCGTGGCGGACCGGGCCGACGTGCATGCCGATGCGCAGTCCCAGGGGCACGCGCAGACCGCGGTTCTCGTCCCGCAGTTTCTCGCGCACCTCGACCAGCCACAGGCCGAGCAGCCGGCTCACCGCGACACGGCCGGTGACCGCCACGAGCACACCGTCCCCGCGGTCCTCCAGGTGGAGGGCGTCGCGGGGCACCGAGGCGTGGGTGAAGGCCGTCTCCAGCACCCGGTAGATCCGGGCGCGCATCCGCGGTTTGTCGACGTCGTCGTACTCCCCGGACCGTCTGGCGTCGACGCTGATCACCAACTCGTAGTGCTCCTCGGTGATTTCCGTCGCGTCGTGGTTCACCCGTGCCCCCTGCGGTGCTGTGCGCTCGTGGATGAGGTGGTCGTCCCAACAGCGTCGGGCCCGGGACGCGGGGCCGTCTGTAGCCGTTTACACACGGCGGGCGGTGCGTTACTCGTGATGGCCGTCCGCGAGAAGGGCGAGCAGGGCCGGATCGAGGATCTCGACCATCCGGTTGCCGGTGCGCACGATGCGCTGGGTGCGCAGCAGCCGCAGGGCCTTGGCCACGGCCTCCCGGGTCGCGCCGATGGTGGCGGCCAGCTCGTCCTGGGCCAGGTGGACGACGGAGCCGGCGGGCGGGGGGCCGGACGGACGGCCCGCCGCGGCGGGGGTGTAGGGGCCGGCGGGTTCGGCCGCGGAGAGTTCGCTGAGCCGGCCGGCCAGGCGCTGCAGGACGGTGAGGGAGGCGAGCGCGGACCGTTCCTGGTCGGCGCTGCGCAGCCGGAAGGTGAGCTGGCGTATCACCAGTCCGCTGACGCGGGGGTGCAGGGCGAGGAAGCGCCGGAAGGCGTCCCCGGATATGACCTGGGCCTCTATCGGGCCGAGCGCGCGCACGGTGGCACTGCGCGGATGCGGGTCCAGCGCGGCCATCTCGCCGAGCAGTTCACCGGGTCCGCGCAGGCCGAGTATCAGCCGGGTGGCGCCCCGGTCGGTGGAGACGGAGACGGTGACCCAGCCGTCGAGGAGGATCAGCACATGGCTGGACCGGTCGCCCTCGGTCAGCAGGTGGGCGTCGGGCGGGAAGTGCTTCCGGTTGCCGAGGGCCATGACGCCCTCGCGCTCCTGTGCGGACAGAGACTGCGCGAACGCAAGGTCATTGCCGAGCAGCCCCATGGCCACGCCCCCCGCCGCAGTGCCGATGGCCGGTTTTTCGATGGCGTTGATGGTGGCAGAACGCCGTTTTAGGGCGAGTGAATTGCGCCACATCGGGGGTACCGTCCGGTAATGACGGAACTGCCAGGTAGGTCGCCCGGGCAGCGCGTATACAGGGCGCGGACCGGTCACCGGGCACGGCGGGACGAGGCTCTTTTGGCCGTCGGCGTCGATCGACTACGGCGAGGTCAGACCCCCCTGGGGGTGACACCTCGCATAAATGCGCCAAGTGGCTGAGCGGGGGGATTTGGCGAGAACTCGGGTTTTCCGCGGGCTGGGCGCCACGGATTTCAGCCTGCCGCGCAGGTCTCCCCGTTGAGCGTGAAGTCGTACGGTGTCCGGTTCCGGTCCCGCCAGGACGCGATGAAGCCGAAGGACAGCGAGAAGCGCGCGGCGACCGACCTGTTGTAGTCGGCGGCGGTGGCGGTGGCCCGGGAGCCGTCCTGGTGGGCGGTCGCGTCCCACATCTGGCCGACCTGCTGGCCGTCGCGGAAGCTCCAGGCGACCTGCCAGCCGGTGAGGGCCTCGGCGGTGGTGACGGTGACGGTGGCCTGGAAGCCGTCGGGCCACTGGTTGACCAGGTCGTAGGCGACCCGGCAGGTGGGGGCGGGCCCGTCCGAGCGGGTGGGCCCCGCACCGGTGGTGCCGGAGGAGGTGCCCTGGGGTTCGGGTCCGGGGTTCCTGGTCTCGTGCCGGGTACGGGGAGCGGTCGCGGAGGGGGCGGCGGAGGCCGGTTCCCGGTGGGCGGGGTGCCCGGACGCCGATTCCCCGGGTGACGGGGAGCCGCCCGTGACGGGGAACGTGCCGGGGTCGGCGACCGGCTGTCGGTCGTCGCGGGCCGCCGCCGTGTCCTCGCCGGAGCCGCCGAACGGCATCATCGACACCCCGAGCGCCAGCGCCGACAGCAGGACGGCCGCGGCGAGCAGGCCGCCGCGCAGCGCCCGGCCGCGGCCCGCGTGCTCCTCCGGGTCGCCGCCGGCGCCGGCCTCGTCCGGGCGGCCGGCGCCCAGCCGGACCTCGGTGGCACGCCGCCTGCGCTCCAGATAGGCGAGGCCGCCCCAGCCGACGACACCGCCGGCGATGGCGGCGGGCAGGCCGCCGCCGTGCAGGCGCAGACAGGCCGCGGCCTCCGCGCACGGCGCGCAGGTGGCGAGGTGCCGGGAGAGGTCGGCCGGTGTCTCGGCGCCGGCCGACCGGGTCACCGCGTCCAGCAGCCGGGCGTACGCGCGGCACTCCGCGTCCATCGGCGAGTCGAGGTGCGCACGGTGGCAGCGGCTCCGGAACAGGCCCCGCACCTGGTCGAGTTCACCGTCCGCCGTTGCCGGGTCCAGACCGAGCCGGCGGGCCACGGCGGGCAGCGGCAGCGCCTCCACCTCGGCGAGCCACAGCAGCGCGGCGTCCGGCTCCTGCATGTCCCTCAGGCCCCGCAGCGCGACCGGCCGCCCCGGCGGCGGCCCGGCGAACCTGGCCGCCGCACCGGAGTTGAGCCACAGCCGCAGGTCGGGATCCAGCTTGTGTCCCTGCCCGCCGGCCTCCCAGTCGGCGGCCGTGTTCCTTACCGCGGTGAGCAGTTCCGGGATCGCCGGCAGCCGGCCCGGTCGCCTGCCCGGGCCGCGCCCGGGGACGGTGCCGGCGGCCCGCAGCGCGCGCATGCCCGACGTGAACGCCTCGGTCGCGAGCTGATGAGCCGTCAGCGATCCGGAGGTGCACAGGTCGGCGTAACTGAGCACCGCGTCCCAGCACTCCGAGAACAGCTCCGCCTCGGTGGCGTCCTGGGGGGCCGGCAGGTCGGGCATGGCACTCCTGCATCCACGAGCGAGGTCAACTCACCGCACACATAGGGGAGTTGGCGGAACCCCGCAGCGGGCAGGAGCCTTTCACGCCGCCGACACAACTGACAAGCGCCATGTTCGAATCGGGTGATCACGGCGTCGCGCGCCGTGACCGGCCGCGGCCGGGCCCGCCACTCCCGGTCTCCCATACGGACGCGGGCCCCGTTCCGCTCACCGTCCGGCTCGCCGCTTCCCGGCGGTCAGACCTCCGCCGGCTCCTCGGCGGGCAGGCTGTCCATGAAGGAGCTGACGGAGAACACCGCGCGGCCCGGCCCGGGCTCGCCGTAGCCGGGCGGCGAGGAGAGACCGAAGTCGTCCATCGTGGCCCGGTAGGCCTCCAGCAGCCGGATGTGGTACTCCAGCGGCGCGCCCTGCGGGTTCGCCTTGCCGAGCGGGGTGGTGGGCTCCGGGCACCAGGTGGTGAAGCGGGGCGTGATGCCGTGCGACATGAAGAAGCGCAGGCCCTCGGTGGTGGACGCGATGGCCTCGTCGACGGTGGTGAAGCCGAACGGCTCGGCCATCTCCACGCCCGCGACGAAGTTCGGGATCACGTTGCGCGCGCCGAACACGTCGGCCGAGTCCAGGATGCGGCGGTGCCACTCGTCCCGGCCCACGTAGCGCTCCTTGCCGGGGCAGTACAGCTCGAAGAGCCGGCGGTCCCACACCTCGAAGTTGGGGTGGTAGATCTGCACGCCGTAGTCCTTGAACCGCTGCACGTCCGCCTTGGGCAGCGCCTGCGCGACGACCTTGCCGATCCAGCGGCCCGGGAAGCGCTCCTCGATGGCCTTGGCGTAGTGGCCGTAGAAGTCGGCCTCGTCCCGCCCGGCGACCGTCTTTGTGATGGCGCCGCCGGTGAGGGTGTAGGCGGTGGACGCCTTCTGGGTGTCGTACCGGTCGATGATCTCGAGGGCCTCGAGCACCTCCTCGACGTCCTTCACCCCGGTGTAGGGCCGGCCGGCCGCCTTGTGCTGGCGCCAGTTGTGGTTGATGTCGCAGTACTGGCACTCCTCCTTGGCGCCGAAGTACTGGCAGACCCGGAAGACCGTCAGGTAGATCAGATAGCCCCACTGGATGGTGGGGGCGACCTCCATCACCGACTTCCCGTTGGACAGGGTGTGCCGGTAGTACTCGGGCATGGGCGGCACACCGACGTCGGCGATCCGGCTGCCGTCGAGGTACAGGCCGAGGAGCCCCTCCTCGTCGGCGGCGACCCGGTACGGCGAGGCCGGGTTCACCCGTACGGATACGACGGTGCGCCGCAGGTCGTACGGGCCGCCCGTGAGGATGATCTCCTCCGGGGGCCGGCGCAGCGCGGCCTCGCCCAGCTCGGGCAGGGTGCCGTGGTCGAAGGAGAAGATGAAGTACGACTTCGGCTTGACCTCGCCGCTCTCGTTGTCGCTCAGCGCGGAGGCGTCGAAGGCGACTCCGCCCCGGAGCAGGTCCTCCTTGAAGACGGCCTCCCGCGGCACATGCGGAAAGCGCTCCATCAGATCCTCGACCAGCGCGGTGCGGCTGCCCATCCGTCGTCTCCTCCCGGCTCGGACATTCGGATCTCACCGTATGCCCCCGTTCGCGCGCCGGCCCGGCCGGGTCCCCGTCCCGGCCCGCGGGCGGTCCCGGTCCGGCGGTGCCGTCAGGCCGTCCGCTCCAGGGCGGTGTGATCGACGGCATGCGCGAGCGGGTCCCCCGCCGCCAGCCGTGCCGCCTCCTCCACCACCGTGCGCCCGAGCCGGGCGACCTCGTTGCCCTGCGAGCCGGCGAGGTGCGGGGTGACGAAGGCGTTGGGCAGGTCGAACAGGGGGGAGCCGGCCGGCAGCGGCTCCGGGTCGGTGACGTCCAGCACGGCGCCGAGGCGGCCGGTGCGCAGCTCGGCCACCAGGGCGTCGTGGTCGACCAGGGCGCCGCGCGCGGTGTTGATCAGCACGGCCCCCGAGGGCATCAGGGCGAGTTCCCGGGCGCCGATCAGGTGCCGGGTCCCGGAGGTGTCCGGGGCGTGCAGGGTGACGGTGTCGGAGCCGCTCAGCAGGTCGTCCAGCGGCAGCAGGGGCACGCCGAGCCGGGCCGCCCCTGCCTCGTCCACGTAGGGGTCCGACAGGCTCACCCGGAGATCGTGGGGGCGCAGCAGCTCGATGACCCGGCGGCCGATGCGGGAGGCGCCGACGACGCCGACCCGGCGGCCGTAGTTGCCGATGCCGGGGAGGATGTCGCCGTAGGGGAAGCCGCGGCGGGCGCGCAGCAGGTCGCGGGAGGCGAAGACGTCCTTGCCCGAGAGAAGGATCATGGCGAGGGTGTACTCGGCGACGGGCAGGGCGTTGGCGGCGGCGGCCGAGGAGACGGCGATGCCGCGCTCGAAGACCTCGGGGGTGGTGAAGCCCTTGACCGAGCCGGCCGCGTGCAGCACCGCGCGCAGCCTCGGTGCCGCGTCCAGGGCGGCCGCGTCGAGGAGCGGGCAGCCCCAGCCGGTGATCAGGACCTCGGTGCGGGCCAGGACCTCCCGCACCCGGGGCTCGGTGAGGTCCTCCGCCACGAGGGCGGGGTCGATGTCGACGTGCTCGCGCAGTCCGGCGAGCAGGTCCGGCGGGAAGACGCGGGGCACGTTGGGTGCCGTCATGGCGAACAGGGCCTGGGGACGCTCGGGCAACGAAGGGGCCTTCCGTCTCGTCGGCGCGCGGATCGCGGGCGCCCGGATCCCGGGCGCACGGACCAAGGACGCCCGGGTCGCGGGGGCTCGGACAGCAACCGCTCTCTACGGTAGGTCCCGGCAGATGAGAGGGTCAATGAACACGCACCCCAGGGAGGGACGGCAAGGATGAGTCGGACGGCGCGGACGGTCACCAACTGGGCCCGGAACATCACCTACGAGGCCAAGGAGTTCCACCGGCCGGAGACGGCCGGCGCGCTCCGGTCGCTGGTGGCCGGCAGCGCGCGGGTGCGGGTGCTGGGCAGCGGCCACTCCTTCAACCGGATCGCCGAGCCCGGCGGCGACGGGGTGCTCGTGTCGCTCGCCGCCCTGCCGCCGGTGATCGACGTGGACACCGCCGCCCGCACGGTGCGCGTCTCGGGCGGGGTCCGGTACGCGGAACTCGCCCGTACGGTCCACGCGCACGGACTCGCGCTGCCCAACATGGCCTCCCTGCCGCACATCTCGGTGGCCGGCTCGGTGGCCACCGGCACCCATGGCTCGGGCATGGGCAACGGGCCGCTCGCCGCTGCGGTGCGGGAGGTGGAGCTGGTCACGGCGGACGGCTCCACGGTCACCGTCGCCCGGGGGGACGCCCGCTTCGACGGCGCGGTGACCTCGCTGGGCGCGCTCGGCGTGGTCACCGCGCTCACCCTGGAGCTGGAACCGGCGTACGAGGTCGAGCAGTACGTGTTCACCGAACTGCCCCTGGCCGGGCTGGACCACGAGGCGGTGGCGGGGGCGGCGTACAGCGTCAGCCTGTTCACCGACTGGCGGGAGCCGGGGTTCCGGCAGGTGTGGGTGAAGCGGCGCACCGATCAGGCGCCCGTGGACTTCCCGTGGGCCGCCGCCGCCACCGGGGCGATGCACCCGGTGCCGGGCATGCCGGCGGTGAACTGCACCGAGCAGTTCGGGGTGCCGGGACCGTGGCACGAGCGGCTGCCGCACTTCCGGGCGGAGTTCACCCCGAGCAGCGGGGCCGAGCTGCAGTCGGAGTACCTGCTGCCGCGGGCGGCCGCCGTCGACGCGCTGCACGCGCTCGACGCCGTGCGGACGACGGTGGCCGGCGTCCTGCAGACCTGCGAGGTGCGCACCGTCGCCGCCGACCCGCAGTGGCTCAGCCCGGCCCACGGCCGGGACTCGGTGGCGCTGCACTTCACCTGGATCGAGGACACGTCCGCCGTGCTGCCGGTGGTCCGCCGGGTCGAGGAGGCGCTGAGCGCGTTCGACGCCCGCCCGCACTGGGGCAAGGTGTTCACGGTGCCGCCCGCGGAACTGCGCCGACGCTACGCGCGCCTGGCCGACTTCCGTGCCCTGGCCGGATCCCTCGACCCCACCGGCAAGTTCACCAACGCCTTCGTCCGGGACGTCCTGGGGAACTGACACCGGCGGGGCTTGCTTCACCCCCTTTCCTAACCCCTTGTCGATGGCGTCCGAAGCCCATAGCCTGTCGCCGCGCCGGTGCCGGCCCCGTCCCGGTCCGGCCCGACGGTATGGGAGGGGCGGCTCTGTGAAGCGCACGTCACGTGACATCCGCACCGCGAACCGGTACGAGGTGCTGCGCCAGATCATCGCCGAGTCCCCCACCTCGCGGCAGAAGCTGGCGGCCGCCACCGGGCTGAGCCTGGCCACGGTCGCCACGCTGGTCGGCGAGCTGCTGGAGCTGCGCATGATCACCGAGGTCGGTTTCGAGGACTCGGCCGGCGGCCGGCCCCGGGGCCTGATCGCCGTGAACACGGCCGGCGGCGCGCTGGTCGGGGTGGACGTCGCGGAGACGTACGTCCACGCCGAGCTGTTCGACCTGGCGCTGAACGTGCTGGCCCGCGCCGACGAGGAACTGCGGCCCGGCGAGAGCGGCCCGGAGCAGGTGGCCGGCCATGTCGCCGCCGCCGTCGGATCGGTGGTGGCCCGGGCCGGGATCGACGCGGCCCGGGTGCTCGGCGTCGGCGTGAGCGTGCCCGGCCAGATCGACCGGGACCGCGGGGTCGCCGAGTACGCGGCCAACTGGGACTGGCACGACGTGCCGTTGCTGGACCTGCTCGCCGAGCGCGTCGCCCATCCGCTGTACCTGGACAACCCGTTGCGCGCCTGCACCGTGGCCGAGCTCTGGTTCGGGGCCGCGCGGGGGCGCGGGGACGCCGTGGTGGTGAACCTCGGCACGGGGGTCGGCGCCGGTCTCGCGCTCGGCGGCGGGCTGCACCGGGGGGTCAGCGACAGCGCGGGCGAGTGGGGGCACACCACGCTCGTGCTGGACGGCCGGCTGTGCCACTGCGGCAACCACGGCTGTGTGGAGACCTACGTCGGCGCGCCCGGCATCATGCGGAACCTGGGCGAACTGGACCCCGATTCAGCGCTGTTGCACCCCGGGGACCAGACGGCGACCGTCGACGCCCTGGCCGCGGCGGTCACCGCGGACGATCCGGTGGCGCTCTCGGTGCTCCGCGACACCGCCCGCTATCTGGGCGCCGGGATAGCCGATCTGATCAACCTCCTCAACCCCGAAGTGGTCGTGCTCAGCAGCTGGGTGGCGTCCCGGCTGGGCGCGCCGCTGCTCGGCGAGGTGCGCGCGGCGGTCGCCCGGCACGCGCTGCGGCGGCCGCTGGCGGCCACCGAGATCGTCCTCTCCCCCATCCCCACCGACCCGGTGTCCCTGGGCGCGGCCACGTTCGCGCTGGAGGGGACGCTGCGGTCCGCCGGCGGACGGCGCGACGGCGCCGGGCGCACCGCGACCGCGCTGCGAGCCACCTGACTCCCGACGAGCTAGGAGACCGATGTCCTTCCGTACCACGACCCCCGAGTACATCGAGGACGTCTCGCCGGGCTCCGGGGTGCTGCCGCCCCGGGCCCGGTACGCCTCGGACGCCAAGTCCCTTTCGCTGAACGGAAGCTGGCGCTTCAGACTGTCGGACAAGGCCGACGCCGAGGACGACTCCTTCGCACGCGAGGGGTACGACGCGGCCGGCTGGGCGGAGCTGCGGGTCCCCGGTCACTGGGTCCTCCAGGGGCACGGGTCCCCCGTCTACACCAACCACCTGTACCCGTTCCCGGTCGACCCGCCCCGGGTCCCGACCGAGAACCCGACCGGCGACCACCTGCGCGTCTTCGACCTGCCCGAGGACTGGCCCGGTGGGCCGGACGGCGGGGCGGTGCTCCGTTTCGACGGGGTGGAGTCCTGCGCCCGCGTCTGGCTGAACGGCACCGAGCTGGGCGAGTTCAAGGGCTCGCGGCTGCCGCACGAGTTCGCGGCCGGTCATCTGCTGAGGGCCGCGGGCAACGTGCTGGCGGTCCGGGTCCACCAGTGGTCGGCGGGCTCGTACCTGGAGGACCAGGACCAGTGGTGGCTGCCGGGCATCTTCCGCGACGTCACGCTGCTGCACCGCCCGGCGGGCAGCGCCCTGGACTTCTTCGTGCACGCCTCGTACGACCATGTCGCCGGCACCGGCACCCTGTGCGTCGACTCCGACGTGGCCGGCCGGGTGACCGTGCCGGACCTCGGCATCGACGTCGCCACCGGGGAGCCGGTGACGGTGCCCGCCGAGCCGTGGTCGGCGGAGACGCCGACGCTGTACGACGCGGTGCTGGCCACCGGGGGTGAACGGGTGCCGCTGCGCATCGGTTTCCGCACGGTGGAGCTGTCGGACGGCCTGATCAAGGTCAACGGCAGGGCCGTGCTGTTCAAGGGCGTCAACCGGCACGAGTGGCATCCGGAGCGGGGCCGCGCGCTGGACCTCGCGACGATGCGGGAGGACGTGCTGCTGATGAAGCGGCACAACGTCAACGCCGTACGCACCTCCCACTACCCGCCGCACCCGGCCTTCCTCGACCTCTGCGACGAGCTGGGCCTGTGGGTCGTCGACGAGTGCGACCTGGAGACGCACGGCTTCACCGAGCAGGGCTGGCGGGACAACCCCGTCGACGACGACCGCTGGACACCGGCGCTGCTCGACCGCGCGGCCCGCATGGTCGAGCGGGACAAGAACCACCCTGCCGTGGTCGTCTGGTCGCTGGGCAACGAGGCCGGCACCGGCCGGGGCCTGACCGCGATGGCGGAGTGGATCCACGGCCGCGACCCCTCCCGCCTCGTACACTACGAGGGCGACCTCGACTGCCGGGACACGGACATGTACTCGCGGATGTACGCCGGGCACGCCGAGGTCGAGCGGATCGGCCGCGGCCTGGACGGCGGCACCCGCCGGCGCCGTGAACTGCCGTTCATCCTCTGCGAGTACGGGCACGCCATGGGCAACGGCCCCGGCGGGCTCGCCGACTACCAGCGGATCTTCGAGGCGCACGGCCGGCTGCAGGGCGGCTTCATCTGGGAGTGGATCGACCACGGCGTCGAGGACGAGCGGTTCGGCTTCGCCTACGGCGGCGACTTCGGCGAGGAGCTGCACGACGGCAACTTCGTCTGCGACGGTCTGCTCTTCCCGGACCGGCGGCCCTCCCCCGGTCTCGTCGAGTACAAGAAGGTCATCGAGCCGGTCGCGATCGAGGGCGACGGCACGGGCGGCGGCGTCCGCGTCACCAACAAGTACGACTTCGCCGACCTCTCGGCGCTGGCGTTCACCTGGGTCTACCAGGTGGACGGCGAGACGGTGGCGTCCGGTGCCCTGCCGGTGCCGCCGCTGGCGCCGGGCGAGTCCGCCGAGGTGAAGCTGCCGGAGCCGCCGGTCACGGCTCCGGCGGGCGAGGCCCACTGGACCGTACGGGCGCTGCTCGCCGCGGACACCGCCTGGGCGCCGGCGGAACACGTGGTCGCGTGGGGTCAGTTCGCGGTCTCGGCACGCCCGGTGCCGTCGGTCCCGGCGAGCGACGGGCCGGTGCCCGGCGAGCGGGTGATCACCCTCGGCCCGGCCTCCTTCGACGCCCGCAGCGGCGCCCTGACGGCGATCGGCGGGGTGGCGGTCACCGGGCCGCGCCTGGACGTGTGGCGGGCCACCACCGACAACGACGACGGCGCCGCCTGGCAGAGCGACATCCGCTACGGCCCGCTCTGGCGCGAGCTCGGTCTGCACCGCATGCGGCACCGGCTGGACGCCGTGGAGGTGGACGACGACGCGCTGACGGTGCGCACCCGGGTGGCGCCCGCGGCCCGGGAGTTCGGGCTGTCGGCCGTGTACCGCTGGACGTCGGACGGAACACGGCTCGGCCTGACCGTGTCCGTCGCACCGGACGGCGACTGGACGGTACCGCTGCCCCGGCTCGGCATCCGCTTCGGACTGGCGGCGGCCGACCGGGTGCGGTGGTACGGCGGCGGTCCGGGCGAGACGTATCCGGACAGCGCGACGGCGTCGCAGGTCGGTCGCTGGGAGTCGACCGTGGACGACCTGCAGACGCCGTACGTCCGCCCGCAGGAGAACGGCGCCCGGGCCGGCGTCCGCTGGGCGGAGCTCGGCGGCCTGCGTATCGAGGGCGATCCGCAGTTCTCCCTCACCGCCCGCCGCTGGACCACCGAGCACCTGGACGCGGCCGCCCACCTGACCGACCTCGTCCCCGGTGACACGGTGTGGGTCAACCTGGACCACGGCCTGCACGGCCTCGGCTCCCAGTCCTGCGGTCCGGGCCCGCTGCCGCGGTACTTCCTGCGGGCCGAGCCCACGCGGTTCTCGTTCGTCTTCTCGGAGGTCCCCGCCTGACGAACGCCTGGTTCCGCGCGGGCCGAAGGCCACAGCCTGGATACCCTGGGATGCCGGCTCGGCATCCTAGGAGGTGGCCCATGGCCCGTGCGGGACTCACCGTCGACCGGATCGTCGCGGCCGCCGCCGAACTCGCCGACGAGGCGGGCTTCGGGAACGTCTCCCTCTCCGCGCTGGCCCGGCGCTTCGGGGTGAAGGACGCGAGCCTGTACTCGCACGTCCGCAACCTGAACGACCTGCGCACCCGGCTGGCGCTGCACGCGGGCGGCGAGCTGATCGACCGGATCGCGGAGGCCGTGGCCGGCCGGGCGGGCCGGGACGCGCTGGCCGCCTTCGCGGGCGCCTACCGGTCGTACGCCCAGGAGCACCCGGGCCGTTACGCGGCCACCCAGATCCGGATCGACCAGAGCCTGATCGCCGACTCCCCCGCCCTGCGCCGCACCGCCGAGATCACCTACGGCATGCTCCGCGCCTACGGCCTGGCCGAACCCGACCTCACCGACGCCGTACGCCTGCTGCGGAGCACCTTCCACGGCTACTGCGCCCTGGAGTCCACCGGCGGCTTCGGCGCCCCCCGCGACGCACAGGCCTCCTGGGACAAGGCGGTGGAGGCCCTGCACATCGCCCTCACCCACTGGCCCCGGGAGGCGCGGGCCGCCGGCTGAGCGGGGGCTGCCACGGCGGCACGGGCTCAGGCGGTCACGAGAGGTCCCCGACCGCGTCCGCGTAATAGGTGGACTCCGCCACGTGGTGGGCCAGTTCGCGGAAGGTCCAGCCCTCGCCGGGCGAGGCGTCGAGCTGTTCGCCGGTCAGCGCGTCCAGGCGTACGGCCCAGATCCGGGCGAGCCGGGTGAGTCGGCTGCGGGCCTCGTCGAGGTCGTCGGCGGTGAAGGGGGCCAGGTCGGCGGCCGTGGTGCTCGCGGAGGCGTGCCAGTGGTCCGGCTGGGGGGCCTCGCCCGCCAGCCGGGCCTCCAGTTCGGCCAGATGGTCGATGAGGTGGTCGGTGACCCTGCGGATCGCCTTGTGCGGGGTGTGGACGCGGTCGTCGGTGTGGGCCGGGGTGCCGTCCCAGGCGGTCCATCCGGCGGCCAGGGCCAGTACGTGCCCGACCATGTCGGTGACGGCCCGTGCCGGCGTTCGCTGTTCGGTGTCGCTCATACGGAGCACGCTAGGCGCGGGTCCGTTCGGCGGCGGCCGAAGTGTCCGCGACCCCTACCCGGCGCGCTCGGCCGCGCTGCGCTCCACGCAGAACTCGTTGCCCTCGGGGTCGGTGAGGACCGCCCAGCCGGTGCCGTCGGGCCTGCGCCGGTCGTCGACCAGGGTGGCGCCGAGGGCGATCACCCGCTCGACCTCCTCGTCCCGGGTGCGGTCCTGCGGCTGGAGGTCGAAGTGCAGCCGGTTCCTGACGGTCTTGCGCTCCGGCACGGTGACGAACAGCAGCCCCGCGCCCTCGATCAGCGCCTCCGGGTCACCGGGGTGGTCGTCCTCGTGCAGCGGCTGGTCCAGCACCTTCGACCAGAAGCCGCCCAGGGCGTAGGCGTCGGCACAGGCGATCGTCACATGGCGGATCTTGGAAGTCATGCGGTGGAGTCTTCAGCACGGTCGCCGAGGGCGGCAACCGAGTTGTCCCGGGGCGAGAACCGGAACCGCCCGCGCCGGCCCGTGGCCCAGCGGACGGTCAGGTCGCGCCCGTCCCGCACCTCGACGGCCACCAGACCGCCCAGCGGCACGGGGCCGGGTTCCGCGGTGAGCCGGGCGAGGGCGACGAACAGGGTGGCACCCTCACCGGTCGTGCCGGTGAGGGCGGGCCCGTCCGACAGGCCGTGTAGCGGCACCAGTTCGGCCCGCTCGTCCTCCCCCGGCACCCACCCGGTGACGCGCACCTCGGTGCCGGGTCCGGCTCCCGTCACCAGATGGGCCCGCACCTCGACCGCCCCGTCGGCCACGACGAGGCTGGTCACCGTCGCGCCGGACGCCACGGTGTGCCGGGAGGCCGCCCAGTTCTCCCCCACGCCCAGGGGCACGAGGTCCGAGCGGACGGGATCGCCGCCGACCACGACGATGTTGCCCGGCGGGGACCCCAGGGGCCGCGTGACCGTCGAGTACGCGAACCGCGTGTAGTACGGGTCGTAGCGGATGTCCTCGCTGCCGTGGTTGTGCAGGCGGACGACGCCGTCCGAACGCGTCGACTGCAGCAGCCAGTTGGGCCCCGCGAGCGAGGTCACAGCGTCGGCGCGCTCCGCCGGACCCGGCCGCTCCCGCGCCGTCCACACCTCGTGGTCCGCAGGCAGCAGGAGGCCGAGGAAGCCCTTGCTCGCCCAGTAGGGCGAGGCCGGCCCCGAGTAGCTCTGCAGGACGGCGTCGTCGGGGCCGTGCCAGCCGAGGGTCAGCAGCCCGCGGGAGTCCACGGCGCCCCGGTCGAGGAAGTACCTGAGCGCTCCTGAGGCCAGCCGCCGGGTCTCACCGGCCGCCAGCGGCGTACGTCCGGTCAGCGCGCCGAGCCACAGCGGGGCCGCGGTCGCGAACCGGTAGGTCAGTGAGCGGCCCTGGTGCAGGGGGGCGCCGTCGCCGCCGAACAGGCGGGCGTAATCGGTGAGATGGGCTTCGAGGCGGCCGCCGTAGCGGTCCAGCAGTGCGGCGTCGCCGGCCAGCCAGGCGTGCAGCACCGGGTAGAGGTGCATGGCCCAGCCGTTGTAGTAGTCGAACTTGCGGCCGTCGCCGTCGGTGTACCACCCGCCGCCGAGGTACCAGTCCTCGATGCGGTCCAGGCCGCGGTCGACCGCCTCGCGGGCCGCGTCCGGACGGTGGCCGATCTCCGCGAGGAAGCCGCCCACGGTGACCGGGAACAACTCCCAGTTGCAGGGCCAGGGTTCGGCTGTGAGAGCGTCCTCCAGCCAGACCGCCGTCCGCTCGCGCACCTCCTGGTCCAGGCGGTCCCACAGCAGGGGCCGGGTCAGCCGCAGGGCCAGGGCGATCGAGGCGGCCTCGACCAGGGGCTGGGCCCGGTCGGTGATCCGCGGCCAGACTCCGCCGGGGCCGGCCGCGAGGCCCTCGGCGTAGCGGCCGAGCGCATTCCCGTCACGGCGGAAGGCGGCCAGCAGCAGGGTGCGGGCGTACCCTTCGAGCCCGTCGGAGAGGTGGCCGGAGTGGCTGACGTGGTCACCGGGGAAGTGGTAGAGCGCGCGGTCGGGGGTGGCGTACGGCTCGACGGCGGCGAGCAGGGCGTCGGCCGCCGCCTCCCAGTGGGCGCGGGTGTACCCGGTGTACGGGCTCGACGAGCGGTCGTCGGGCGGCAGTCGGAGCACGGCGGTGACTTCCCTTCCTGCTGGGCCCGGGGCGCCCGGGTTCCGGTCGGGACGCCCCGGGGCGTCGCCCCACCCGCGTCCGGCCCCGGGCACCGGTCGCCGGGCGGGGAGTTCCGCTCGGGCCGGGCCGGCGCGGCGCGTGGTGCCGTCCCCGGCGGACCTGAGACCGTACCGCTTCCAGCAAGCGCTTCCCACTCCTTTGCGCGGATGCGTGCGCGCGGTGCGCCCGGGGCGCTTGGACTAGCGTCGAGACATGACCAGCAGCGCGTCCGGCCGCACGCACCCCGGCCTCGCCGAAGCCCTCGCCGCCGGAACGGTCGTGCTCGACGGCGGGATGTCCAACCAGCTCGAGGCGGCCGGGTTCGACCTGGGCGACGAGCTGTGGTCGGCGCGGCTGCTCGCCGAGCGGCCCGAGGCGATCACCGAGGCGCACCTCGCCTACTTCGGCGCCGGTGCGAGCGTGGCGATCACCGCCAGCTACCAGGCCAGCTTCGAGGGTTTCGGCAGGCGCGGGATCGGCCGGGCGAGGGCGGCGCGGCTGCTGGTGCTCAGCGTGGAACTGGCCCGGGAGGCGGCCCGGCGGGCGCGGGCGGGCGGGACCGATCGCCCGTTGTGGGTGGCGGCCTCGGCCGGTCCGTACGGGGCGATGCTCGCGGACGGCTCCGAGTACCGGGGACGTTACGGACTGAGCGCCGGGGAGCTGGAACGCTTCCACCGGCCGCGGCTGGAGATCCTGGCCGCGGCCGAGCCGGACGCGCTGGCACTGGAGACGGTCCCGGACGCGGAGGAGGGGGCGGCGCTGGTGCGGGCGGTGCGGGGGCTGGGGGTGCCCGCCTGGCTCTCGTACACCGTAGAGGGCCGGCGTACGCGCGCCGGGCAGCCGCTGGAGGAGGCGTTCGCGCCCGCCGCCGACGCCGACGAGATCATCGCGGTCGGTGTGAACTGCTGCGCGCCGGAGGAGGTGACGTACGCGGCCGGGGTCGCGGCCCGGGTCACCGGGAAGCCGGTCGTCGTCTACCCCAACAGCGGGGAGGCCTGGGACCCGCGGGCACGCGCCTGGACCGGCCGGTCCCGGTTCGGCGCCGGGCACGCCGAGGAGTGGCGGGACGCGGGGGCACGGCTGATCGGCGGCTGCTGCCGGGTGGGACCGGCGGAGATCGCCGCGATCACGCGAGCGGTGTGAGCGGGGCGGGGTGGGCGTGTCACGCGGCTGTGCCGGGGCCAGTGCCCGCGCCGCGCTTCAGCGGCTGCCGGCTCCGCCGCCGTCACCGGCGGCCGTCCGTGTGACCGGCATCAGCATCGCCGGCCGTCCCGCCGTCACCGGACCCGGCACCGGCACCGGCACCGGGCGCGGTGTCACCGGCGCCGGACGGCGACCGAGCGGCGCAGGCGGCGGACCGCGGAGGCCCGGGCGGCTCCCGGCGCCCTGACGCCGGAGGCGGACGCCGGCTCCGGGACGGTGTTGTCCGCGGTCGGCCACAGACCGAGTTCGGCGTCGCGCGGCCCGTACGCGACGTACGGCTCACCGCCGTCGAAGACCCGCACCGGATGCGAGGCGTCCCAGGCCTGCCAGCCGGGGTCCCCGGTCGCGGCGAACCGCACCCAGGCCGGGTGCATCGCGTCGCACAGCTCCTGCGGCGCGCCCGCCCCGGCCAGCTTGACCGACTCCGGCACCTCGCCGGTGTCGAAGACGAACCCGAGTTCGAGCGCATGGCAGGCGCCGAGTCCGGGGACCAGGGACGGCCAGGCGAACTCGTACAGGTAGGAGCTGCCCGGGCGGGCGTCGGCGAGCCGGTGCAGCGGCAGCCGGAGCAGGTGGTCGGTGACCATCTGGCCGACGATCTCGGCGGTGCCGGCGCCGGGGCGCGCGGCACGGTAGCCGCGGGGCACGTCGTGCCCGGCGTGGCAGCGGGCCATGGCCCCGGCCAGGGCGACCGTGCCGAGCCGGTCGACACGCTCGACCAGCCCGCCGGGCACCAGCCACAGCCGGTACTCGTCCCGGGTCCAGCCCATCAGCAGTTCGGCGCCCCGGGCCGCCTCGCCGTCGATCAGGGCCTTGAGCGGGTCGCGGGGTACGAGGTCACCGTCCACGACGATGCCGAAGGCGGGGCCGCCCAGGACAGGGCTGCTCAGCCGCCCGGCCTCGGCCTGGGCGCGCAGCAGCAGTGCGCGGTCGACGGCGGCGAAGGCCTCGGCGGTGGCCGGGATCCTCAGCCGGCCGGCCATGCGGCGCACCATGCGCCGCACCCGGTCCCGCTCCGCGACCTCCGGTGCGCCGCTCTGCAGCACCGCCCGCCGGAACAGGCCCTGGGCCTGTGGCGCGGCGATCAGGGCGCCGACGCTGATCGCGCCGGCCGACTGCCCGCACAGGGTGACGTTGTCCGGGTCGCCACCGAAGGCGGCGACGCCGTCGCGCACCCAGCGCAGCGCGGCCAGCTGGTCGCGCAGGCCGGGGTTGGGCGGCGCGTCCGGGAACAGCCCGTAGCCCTCGACCCCGAGCCGGTAGTTGACCGAGACGAGCACGACCCCGTCCCGTGCGAACGCGTGTCCGCCGTAGACAGGCACGGCGGAGGATCCCCTGGTCAGGGCACCGCCGTGCAGCCACACCAGTACCGGCAGGCGGGCACCGGGGCCCGGCTCGGGGGTCCACACGTTGAGGTTGAGGCAGTCGTCACCGGCGACGACGGGGTCGGACAGATACCGGGCGAAGGCCTCGGAGTACGGCGGTTTCGGCGCCGTCGGCCCGAAGGCGCCGGCGTCCCGCACCCCGTCCCACGGCGCGGGCGGCTCGGGCGGCCGGAACCGCCGGGGCCCTGTGGGCGCGGCCGCGTACGGAATCCCCCGGAACACCGCGACACCGCGCTCGTACCGGCCGCGTACGGCCCCGTGGGGTGTCACGACCACGGGGCCGGTCGACTGCTCTGCCGTCATCGCCCACCAGCCCTTCACCACGCCCGGCCCCGCCGCACGGCCACCCGGGCACAGATCAAGCACCGCTCACTTCAGAGCACCACACCGCGCGGATGTATTCCGGCGCACGGAGTTCTGGTTGGGCCGTACGGGGGACGTGGGGCGGGTCCGGGCGGGATGCGGCCCGCGCGGGGAGTCAGGCCGCCCAGACTCCCGAGTTCGCCGCCGTCGAACCGAAGTCGAAGTAGAAGTGCGTGCCCGCCAGGACGTCCGTCGCGACGACGGTCCACCGGCCCGCCGGAGCACTCTTGAACGTGCTCTGGCAGTACGAACCACCGGAGCTGGGCAGCCAGCACACCGCGACGCTGGTGGAGGTGTTGGGTTTGATGTTGATGTCGGAGCAGTTGGTGGTGGCTGTCAGGTACGGGCCACCCTGTGGGTACCAGCGGTTCCCGGCGGGCTTGGAGTACGACTTCGCACTGCCGTAGCAGGAGAGCGCCCCCGTCCCACCGTCGGTCTGGGCCTGGGCGGCGGGCGCGGCGGCGAGGGCGCCGCCGAGCAGTACCGCCGAGAACAAGGACGCGGTGACGGTCTTTCCGATGCTCATGTTTCCCCCTCCGTGATGTGCCGGGTTCCCCCATCGGGCCCCCTGGCGGCCGCGGTCCGGCGACCCCCACGGACTGGTGTCGCCCGCACTGTCACCACTGGATGCTGCTGGACGCCCGGTGTGATGAACAGGGTCAAAATCGGTCATGTCCTTGTCATATGGCACCGCCCGACCGCACGCCCCCCCCCCGGCCGGACAGCCCGCCTCGCGCATCGCGCGGTCAGCGCGCACTTATCGCGGAAAGCGCTTTCTATCGACCGATGGCGAAGGGCCGCGGGCTCGGCCCGGTCGAGGTCCGATGGTCCGGGGCGGACCGGAGAGGTGGGTTCCAATGGTCCGGGCGGGGAGTGCGGGTTCGGTGGGCGCGCCGACGCTGGCGGTGGTGGCCCGGGAGGCCGGGGTGTCGGTGCCGACCGCCTCGAAGGTGGTCAACGGGCGGGAGGACGTGGCGCCCGAGACCAGACGCCGGGTCACCGAGGCACTGGACCGGCTCGGGTATGTGCGCAGGCCCCGCTTCGACGGGGCGAGGGCGCCGGGGCTGGTGGACCTGGTGGTGCACTCGCTCGACGGCTCCGGCGCGGGCGCGGTGCTGCGCGGGGTGGAGGAGGCGGCGTACGAGGCGGCGTACGAGGCGGGGCTCGAGGTGGTGGTCTCGGCGGCGGTGCAGCGCGGCCGGGACGCCGCCGGCCGGAGCGCGGCCGGCTGGAGAGGCTGACGGCGCGCGGCTCCTCGGGGGCGCTGTTCGATCTGGCGGAGCTGTCGCCGGCCCAGTACGCCTGGCTCGATTACCGCCGCATCCCGTACGTGCTGATCGACCCGGCGCACGAGCCGCCGGCCGGAGTGGTGTCGGTGGGGGCCGCCAACTGGCAGGGCGGGGTGAGCGCGACCGAGCATCTGCTGGGTCTGGGGCACCGGCGCATCGCTGTGATCGCGGGGAACCGGCACCCGATGCGCGGCGACGCGAGAGTCGCGGGCTACCGCTCGCTGGGGTGCGCCACCACGCGGAGTACGTGCGGCACGCGGGGTCCGACGAGACCACCGCCCGCCTCCGCACGCACGAGCTGCTGGATCTGCCGGTGCCGCCGACGGCGGTGTTCGCGTGCTCGGACCGGATGGCGCACGGGGTCTGCACGGCGCTGGCGGAGCGGGAGTTGAGGGTGCCGGACGACATCAGTGTGGTCGGTTTCGGCGATCTGCCCGAGGCCCGCTGGGTCAGCCCGGCGCTGACCACCGTCCGTCCGCCGCTCGCGGAGATGGCGGCGACGGCGCTGCGACTGCTGGTGCGGATGATGGGTGGCGAACGGCCGGAGGGGACGCGCACGGAGCTGTCGACCCGGTTGGTGCGGCGAGCCAGTTGCGCTGCCCCGCCCACCCGTTGACGCCGCCTCCCGGGCCGCCTTCCCGAGACTGACCAAGGACGTCCGACGGGTCCGGGCGCTGTCCGTTTTCTTCAAGACCGGACGGCGGGCCCCTGCCTACCGTGGGTCCATGACTCCACGATTCGCCGTGATCGGCGTGGTCGCCTCCGATCCGGCCGCCTCGCTCGCCTTCTACCGTCGCCTCGGGCTGGTCTTCCCGGAGGGGGCCGAGACACAGCCGCATGTCGAGGCCGAACTGCCCGGCGGGCTGGTGCTCGCCCTGGACACCGAGGAGACCGTGCGGTCCTTCCACCCGGCGTGGCGGCCGCCGGCCGCCGGCGGCCGGGTCGCGCTCGCCTTCCACTGCGGCTCGCCGGCCGGGGTCGACGCCGTGTACGACGATCTCGTGGGCGCCGGGTACCACGGCGAGCTGAAGCCGTGGGACGCGTTCTGGGGCCAGCGGTACGCCACCGTGCACGACCCGGACGGCAACGGCGTCGACCTGTTCGCCCCGCTAGCCGCCGAGTAGCTCGCCCAGCGTCCGGCCCGCCAGCTGCCGTACGTCGCGGGCGAGGTGCGGCTGGTCCGCGTAGCCGGTGCGCGCCGCCGTCTCGGCGTACGGGACCCCGGAGCGGGCCAGGGCCAGGGCGCGCTGGAGGCGCAGGATGCGGGCCAGGGTCTTGGGGCCGTAGCCGAACGCGGTCAGGCAGCGGCGGTGCAGCGCGCGTTCGCCGATGCCGAGTTCCGCGGCCGTGGCCGCCACCGGGCGGCCCGCGTCCAGGCACTCCACCAGCCGGCGCAGCAGCGGGTCGGGGCCCTCGGACCCGGCGGCCCAGCGCAGGGCGATGTCCTCCAGGGCCGTCGCCGCATCCGGTGCCGCCGCGACGCGGTCGCGCAGCCGCCGGGCCCGGACGGCGGGCCACAGGTCGGTCAGTTCGACCCGGGTGTCGCGCAGTTCCCGGGCCGGTACGCCGAGCAGGGCGGGCGCGGTGCCGGGGAAGAAGCGCAGGCCCGCCCAGGCGCGGGGCGGGCCCTCGGGGACGTGGGCCCGGGTGTCGGGACCGGCGACCAGCAGCCTGCCCTCGCTGAACAGCAGGTCCATGCAGCCGTCGGGCAGTACCGGCCGGGCGGCGGGGTCCTCGGGGGTGCGGCGCCACACCACGGCGCCGGTGAGCCGGGACGGCCGTTCCTCGTACACGAGCGCCAGGCTACGCCGCCGGGCGCGTCCCGGGCGCCGGAACGGTCACCGGGCCGGGCGCCCGCGGCGGCGGTCAGATCCCGTGCGGAGGCGTGTCGCCGTGCCTGCCGTGCTTCCCGTCGACGCCGTTCACGCCGTTGGATCCGGTCGCGCCGTTCGGGCCGGCCGCTCCGGTCCCGCCGGCCGCGCCGTCCCCCTTGTGCGTGTGGTGGTGCGGGTTCCTGGCGTGAGTGCGCAGGCGGGCCGTCACGTCCTCCGGGGGGAGGAAGCGGGACCAGCGCTCGGGGAACTCGGAGGGCATGTCGGGGTCGTCCGGGTCGCTCTCGCGGGCCGTGGCGGCCCAGGCGACGTACTCGGCGACCTGTGCCTCGCGCACCCGCTCGTTCGCCTCGCGGGCGGCGGCCGTGGCCGCGGCGGGCCAGACCCGGTCGATGGCGGCGTTCACCGCGGCGCCGACGAGCACGGCGAAGGCGGACACGCCGATCCACAGCAGCACGGCGACGGAGGCGGCCAGGGAGCCGTAGATCGTGGCGCCCTCGATGGTGTGGGTGAGGTAGATCCGCAGCAGCAGGCTGCCCAGGACCCACATGGCGAGGGCGACCAGGGCGCCGGGCACGTCCTCGATCCACGGGGAGCGCACGGGTACGGAGACGTGGTAGAGCGTCGTCAGGAAGACGACCGACAGGACGAGGACGACCGGCCAGTACAGGACCTGCACGAGCGTCTCCGACCAGGGCACGATCCGCACCACCGCGTCCGGTCCGGCCACCATCAGCGGCAGCGCGACCGAGCCGATCAGCAGGGCCACGATGAACAGCAGGAACGCCATGAGCCGGGTCTTGACGATGCCGCGCACGCCGTCGAGGCCGTACATCACGGTGATGGTGTCGATGAAGACGTTCACCGCGCGGGAGCCCGACCACAGGGCGAAGAGGAAGCCGATGGAGATGACGTCGGGCCGGCCGCCGGCCATCACGTCGTGCAGGATCGGCTCGGCGATCTCCTTGACGCCCTTGTCGGACAGGACGGTGCGGGAGGCCTCGAGGAGGTTGTTCTCCAGGCTCTGGATGGAGTCGGCGCCGGTCCAGGCGTCGACGTAGCCGAGGAGGCCGATGAGGCTCAGCAGCAGCGGCGGCACCGACAGCAGCGTGAAGAACGCCGCCTCGGCCGCCAGGCCCAGGATGCGGTACTCCATGCACGAGTTGACGGTGTCCTTGAGAAGCAGCCAGGCCGTCCTGCGCTTGGATACGTTCCGGTAGAGGGCTCTGGCCCGGTGGAGACGGCCGGCGGGCCGCTCGGGGGTTTCACTTCCTGGCTGCACGACCTAACGGTATCCGCCGTACCGGACCGCCCTCACCTTCCGGGGGTGGACGACCGGCCCCGGCGCGCTCCGCGACGGTGCGGCGGCACTCCGGGGGCAGCATCGGCGCGATCGCGGGTAGGTTCGCAGTCATGGCAGGCAACTCGACGCACACCGTGACGAACCAGCCGCCCGCGCTGGTGGGCTACGACGTCTTCGGCGCCGACCGGGCCCTCGTGGAGGCCGTCGAGCGGCACACCGCCGCCGAGGTGCTGGACGAGGTCCGCGCGGAACTGTCCGCGCTGGGCCGGGCCGCCGGGTCCGAGCAGGTGCAGGAGTGGGGTGCGCAGGCGAACGAGTTCCCGCCGCGGCTGCGCACCCACGACCGCTACGGCCACCGGATCGACGAGGTCGACTTCCACCCGTCCTGGCACCGCGTCCTCGGCAAGGGCGTCTCGGCGGGGCTCACCGGCGCCTGGATCCGGCCGGCGGGGCATGTGCGCCGGGCGGCCGGGTTCCTGGTGTGGACCCAGGTGGAGGCGGGCAACTGCTGCCCGCTGTCGATGACCCACGCGGCCGTGCCCGCGCTGCGGACCGATCCGGCGCTGGCCGCCGAGTGGGAGCCGCGCCTGACCTCCACCGTCTACGACCGCGGACTCCGGCCCGCCGCGGAGAAGGCCGGCGCCCTCTTCGGCATGGGCATGACCGAGAAGCAGGGCGGCAGCGACGTACGGGCCAACACCACGCGGGCCCGGCCGCTCGCCGAGGCCGGGACGTACGAGCTGACCGGGCACAAGTGGTTCTGCTCGGCACCCATGTCGGACGGCTTCCTGGTGCTCGCGCAGGCACCCGGCGGCCTCACCTGCTTCCTCGTGCCGCGCGTCCTCGCCGACGGCAGCCGCAACGTGTTCCTGATCCAGCGGCTGAAGGACAAGCTCGGCAACCGGTCCAACGCCTCCGCCGAGGTCGAGTTCGACGGCACCTGGGCGCGCGTGGTCGGCGAGGAGGGGCGCGGGGTCCGTACGATCATCGACATGGTCGCCGCGACCCGGCTGGACTGCGCGCTCGGCTCGGCCGGGCTGATGCGGCAGGCGGTGGCGCGGGCGGTGCACCACTGCGAGCACCGGGAGGCCTTCGGCGGCCGGCTGACCGACAAGCCGCTGATGCGCAATGTGCTGGCCGACCTCGCGCTGGAGTCCGAGGCCGCGACCACGCTGGCACTCCGGCTCGCCGCCGCGCATGACGACGGGAGCGAGCAGGAGCGCGCCTTCCTGCGGCTCGCGGTCCCGGCCGCCAAGTACTGGATCACCAAGCGCTGCGCCCCGCTGGCGGTGGAGGCCGCCGAGTGCCTGGGCGGCAACGGGTACGTCGAGGAGTCGGGTCTGCCCCGGCTGGTGCGGGAGTCGCCGCTGAACTCCGTCTGGGAGGGCGCGGGGAACGTACAGGCGCTGGACGTGCTGCGGGCGCTGCGACGCGAGCCGGGCGCGCTGGACGCCTGCCTCACCGAGATCGGCCGGGCGCACGGCGCCGACCACCGGCTGGACCGGGCGGTGAAGGACCTGTTCACCGAGCTGGCCGACCTCGACGGGATCGAGGGCCGGGCCCGGCGGCTGGTGGAGCGGCTCGCGCTGGTGCTCCAGGGATCCCTGCTGGTGCGGTTCGCGCCGCCGGAGGTCGCCGACGCGTTCTGCGCCTCCCGGCTCGGCGGCGACCGGGGCGGCTCGTTCGGCACGCTGCCCGCGGGCCTGGACCTGGCCTCGGTGGTGGAGCGGGCACGGCCGGTGTCCTGAACCGGACGACCCCGCCCCGTCACGGGCGCACGTCGCGGGGGTGGTGCTGCGCCGACACGGCACCACCCCCGCTGAATGGGCCCGTTGAAAGGCCAGAACGCCGCCCGTGGGCGGCGCCGTGGACAAGTCTCGGGTGTCCTCGTGCGGTTCACCAGGGTTGCAGGGGGTTGCAACTTATTGATGACTGTGCGCGGAGTCTGTGCCTCCGGCATGCGCCCGGCGGCAGTATGTGCACCGAAGCCGACCGGAAACCGCCGCCCGGTACGGCTTGACAAGTGTGTTCGAGGCCCTTCCGGGAGGATCACCCGTGGTGAACCCGCCGATGAACCTGGCGCGTCTGGCCGCCGTGGACGCGGCGCAGGCGGCGCGGGTGCTGAGCGAGGTGCGTGAGGCGACACTCGCGGGGCGGCGTGCGCGGATCGCGCCCCGCCCGGTGATCGAGCAGTCCTGGGGACGGATGCTGCGCAGCGGCGTCGACCCCGACCACGACTTCAGATCCGGTCTGCTGTCCGCCGACGAAGTGCGGCGCAGACGCGAGGAGTCACCGCTGCGGCAGGTGCTGCCGGTGCTGCGCGAGGGACTGCTTTCGGTCGCGGACGTCGCCCAGCACATCATGGTCGTCGCCGACGCTGAGGGACGCGTGCTGTGGCGGGAGGGGTCGCCGCAGGTGCTGCGCAAGGCCGACGGCCTCGGCTTCGAACTCGGCGCGGACTGGCGGGAGGACGTCGTCGGCACCAACGGCGTGGGCACCCCCGCGGTGGTACGGCGGCCGGTGCAGGTGTTCGCGGCCGAGCACTTCGTCCGCTCGCACGCCTCCTGGACCTGCACGGGCGCCCCGATCACCGACCCGAGGGACGGCCGGCTCATCGGAGTGGTGGACATCAGCGGCCCGCTGCGCACCATGCATCCGGCGACCCTCTCCTGGGTGGACTCCGTGGCGAAACTCGCCGAGGCCCGGCTGCGGGAGCTGCACCTGGACTCGCTGGAGCGGCTGCGCACGGTGGCCGCCCCGGTGCTGGCCCGGCTGGACGGCCGGGCGCTGGTGGTGGACCGGGACGGCTGGGCAGCGGCGGTGACCGGGATGCCGTACGTGCGGCGGCTCGGCCTGCCCAAGTCGCTTTCCCCGGGGCACCGGTGGCTGCCGCCGCTGGGCCACTGCTCGGTCGAGCCGCTGGCCGGCGGCTGGCTGCTGCGGGTGGCGGACGAAACGCCGCCGGGCGCCGCGAGCCGGGTCCGGCTGGATCTGCGCCGGGCGGGCTGTGCCTCGGTGACCGTGTGCGGTGCGGCCGGCTCCTGGACCCGGGAACTCAGTCCGCGGCACGCCGAGTTGCTGTACCTGCTCGCCGAACACCGGGGCGGCCGGGGGGCGGCGGCCCTGGCGGAGGACCTGTTCGGCGATCCGTCCAGAACGGTGACCGTACGGGCAGAGATGTCCAGGATCAGACGGTACTTGGGGGATCTGCTGCAGCATCGGCCGTACCGTTTCCGCGAGGACGCGGAGGTCGAGGTGCTGTCCCCCGGCAACCCCCGTGACCTGCTGCCCCGGTCGGTGGCCCCGGCGGTGGCCGCACGGCGGCGGGCGGCGGCGGGCGCGGACTGACGGCGAACCGGACGGCGGCGTCCGGGAACCCGGCGGCGCGGGCGGACCACCCGGTCCGGGTGGGTGTCTTTCGCGTATTTGGGGGTCTTGGCCCTGCACCGCCCCTTACTGCCGTAGCATCCCTGTGGGCCTCCCCACCCGCTCCTCGGTCAACGTACGGACCACCAGGAGCAGTTGGCCCGTCGGGAGGAATGATGAAGCATCGCGGCAGACACCGCCGGCGCAGACGGGGCACAGCCCTGCGCGCGGTCCTCACCGGGACCGCGCTGGCGCTCACCGCGGCCGCCACGCTGATCAGCACCTCGCAGGCCGAGGTCGCCGAGAGCCCCGGCGCGCTCCAGCCGTTGACCTCCGCCTCGGACACCGCCCGGCTCAGGGTCCAGGAGCACCTGGTGCCCGCCCGCGACCTGAACAGGCTCGCCGCGTCCATGGGCCGCCCGGTCGGTGTGAGCGCCGTCCTGGGGAGCGCCGACCGCACGCTGCGCGAGGCCGCCGACTGCGCCCCGGACGACCGGGCGACCCTGCCCGTCGCCCCGTCCGCCGGCCGCGCCTACTGCTGGGACCGGGCCGACACCGCCGACACCGCCTGGCGGCCGCACTCCGTCACCACCTCCGGGGACGCCGACGACGACGGCGTCTGGGGCACCCACCGGGTGATCCTCACCGGCTGGACCCGCACCACCGCCGGCGGGCCCGCGGCCGGCCGGGGGCTGGCCCGGGTCGCCTTCGTCGACGCCGACGACCCCGCACGGCCCGTCTACCGCTGGGTACTGCTGGTGGTGCCCGTCGACGGCGGCCGGGACTACCGCGGCCTGTCCTCCACCCTGTCCGGCATGGTCTGGTACCAGGACAAACTGCTGGTCACCACCCGGTCCGGCAGCTCCGACGCGCTCTACGTCTACGACCTCGACCGCATCCAGCGCACCACGGCGGACACGCCCGTGATCGGCCGGGTGCCCGGCGGCTGGTCCGCCGAGGGCTACCGGTACGTGATGCCCGCCGTCGGCTCCTACCGCTTCACCGCCGGCCGCTGCACCGCCTCCGGGCCGCCCTGTCCGGCCACCCTCTCCCTGGACCGCGGCACCGCGCCCGACAGCCTCGTAGCCGCCGAACGGACCGCGCCCGGCGGCGACCGTCGCACCCGGCTGTGGCGGTACGCGTTCGACAGCTCCCTCGCGCGCAGCGGACTGCTCGCCACCGACGCCGCCGGACGGGCGGACGCGATCGAGGCCTACCGGACCCGGGTGACCGGCATCAACGGAGCCCTGTCCCACCGACAGGCCGGCGCGGGCTCCCCGTCCTGGTACGTGGGACGCGCGTCCGGCACGGGAGACGGACACGGCGGCCTGTGGCGCCAGGACAGCACGGACGCCAAGGCGGCACGCTGCGGCTTCGACGCCTCCCACCACTGCTGGGCCGAGTCGGCCGGCTCCCTGTCGTACTGGGAGGAGACGGGCGAGGTGTGGTCCCTCTCCGACCGCATGCTGTTCGCGGTGCCCCTGACTGCGCTCGACCGCTCGCTGAGGTGACGGCCGGCGGGCCCCCACCGGGCCGCTCATCGGGCCGGGGCCGGCCGGAGTGACCTGGCCGATCGACAGCCGGGCCGGTGGGATGGTTCCCTGGCCCGCATGAGCAGCGTCACCGTCACCACCTGGTCCCTGGAACAGAACTCGCAGGCCGACCTCCTGCCGGCCGCCGCCCCCGAGGGCGACGTCCGGATCGTCCGCGCCGAGGTTCCCTCCCCCGAGTTCAGCCGCTTCCTGTACGCCTCCGTGGGCGGCGACATCCGCTGGACGGACCGGCTCGGGTGGACCTACGCGCGGTGGCAGGAGTACCTCGGCCGTCCGGGCGTCGAGACCTGGGTGGCCTACGACCGCGGCACCCCCGCCGGATACGTCGAGCTGGAGGCGCACGACGAGGGCGTGGTCGAGATCGCCTACTTCGGGCTGATCCCCGCCTTCCGCGGCCGCCGCATCGGCGGCCACCTGCTCTCGTACGGCACGGCCCGCGCCTGGGACCTGGCCGAGCGGTGGCCCGGGCGGGCGCCGACGAAGCGGGTGTGGGTGCACACGTGCAGCAAGGACGGCGAGTTCGCCATGGACAACTACCAGCGGCGCGGGTTCCGGCTGTTCGACACGAAGGTGGAACTGGAGCCGGAGGCCGCGACGCCCGGCCCGTGGCCCGGCGCCTGACCCCGAACCCGTCAACCCCCCGGCCCGGAGCGTGACCCACAACACCCTGTCTCGCCATTCAGAATAGTTCCGTCCATATTACGGACGAAGGTGGACTGGCCAGAGATCCGCGTGACACGCTTCCGTCATGCCTGGAACTGGAATTGCCTTGGTGAGTCGGCGGCACGTCGACCTCGGCCGCATGTCCAGCGCCATCTGTCCGGCGAGCTGACAACTCCAGCACCGCCGATCTCCCCGCACTTCTCTCCCTGCTGCGCAACGGCGCGCACGCATGCCCCCGTGCGCCCGCATGCGCAGATCAGAGCCGCGTTTCCCGCCTGTCCCGAAGGACGTAACAACCATGGCCGCCACCCCGCAGAACCCTGCCGCCTCCGCGCCCCGCCGCAAGGTGAGCCGTCACCGCGGTGAGGGTCAGTGGGCCGCGGGCCACTTCACCCCGCTCAACGCCAACGAGCAGGCCAAGAAGGACGACGACGGTCTCAATGTGCGGACACGCATTGAGACGATCTACTCGAAGCGGGGCTTCGACTCGATCGACCCCGGTGATCTGCGCGGCCGGATGCGCTGGTGGGGCCTGTACACCCAGCGCAAGCCCGGGATCGACGGCGGCAAGACCGCGATCCTGGAGCCGGAGGAGCTGGACGACGAGTTCTTCATGCTCCGGGTGCGCATCGACGGCGGTGCGCTCACCACGGAGCAGCTCCGGGTCATCGGTGAGATCTCGCAGGAGTTCGCGCGCGGCACCGCGGACATCACCGACCGGCAGAACGTCCAGTACCACTGGATCCGCATCGAGGACGTGCCCGGTATCTGGGACCGGCTCGAGGGCGTGGGCCTGTCGACCGTCACCGCGTGCGGCGACACCCCGCGTGTGATGATCGGTTCGCCGGTCGCGGGCATCGCCGAGGACGAGATCATCGACGGCACTCCGGCGCTGGAGGAGATGAAGCGCCGGGTCCTCAACAACAAGGCGTACTCGAACCTCCCCCGGAAGTTCAAGACGGCCATCTCGGGGTCGCCGCTGCTGGACGTGGTGCACGAGATCAACGACGTGGCGTTCGTCGGCGTACGGCACCCCGAGCACGGGCCGGGCTTCGACCTGTGGGTCGGCGGCGGTCTGTCCACCAACCCGAAGCTGGGCGTGCGGCTCGGCGCCTGGGTGCCGCTGGACGAGGTCGCCGACGTCTACGAGGGCGTCGTCTCGATCTTCCGTGACTACGGCTACCGCCGGCTTCGCAACCGGGCCCGCCTGAAGTTCCTGGTCGCCGACTGGGGCCCGGAGAAGTTCCGCCAGGTGCTGGAGGACGAGTACCTGGGCGGCCGCAAGCTGATCGACGGCCCCGCGCCCGAGCAGCCGGTGCAACAGTGGCGCGACCACATCGGCGTGCACCGGCAGAAGGACGGCCGGTTCTACGTCGGGTTCGCCCCGCGCGTCGGCCGGGTCGACGGCGCCACCCTCACGAAGATCGCCGACCTCGCGGAGGCGCACGGCTCGGGCCGGGTCCGCACCACCGTCGAGCAGAAGATGATCATCCTCGACGTCGAGCAGGACCAGGTCGACTCGCTGGTCGACGGCCTGCAGGCACTGGACCTCACCGCCCGGCCGTCCTCCTTCCGGCGCGGCACCATGGCCTGCACCGGCATCGAGTTCTGCAAGCTGGCCATCGTGGAGACCAAGCAGCGCGGCGCGCAGCTCATCGACGAACTCGAGCGCAGGCTGCCGGACTTCGACCAGCCGATCACCATCAACCTGAACGGCTGCCCGAACGCCTGCGCCCGCATCCAGGTCGCGGACATCGGTCTCAAGGGCCAGTTGGTCCTGGACGACGACGGCAACCAGGTCGAGGGCTACCAGGTGCACCTCGGCGGCGCGCTCGGCCTGGAGGCCGGCTTCGGCCGCAAGGTCCGCGGTCTGAAGGTCACTTCGGCCGAGCTGCCCGACTACATCGAGCGGGTCCTCAAGCGCTACGAGGCCGAACGCGAGGACGGCGAGCGCTTCGCCACCTGGGCCGCCCGGGCTTCCGAGGAGGCTCTGTCGTGAGCGAGCGGGCGGCGCCCTTCTACTGCCCCTACTGCGGCGACGAGGACCTGCGGCCCGGCGAGCAGGGGCACGGGGCCTGGGAATGCGGGGCGTGCAACCGCGCTTTCCAGCTGAAGTTCCTCGGGCTGCTCGCCCGGGGGCTCCAGCGAGCCGACAACGGAGGGGACGAGCGGACATGACGACGACTCAGCAGGAGCGCACCGCCGAGGAGTTGAAGGCACTCGCCGAGCAGGCGGGCCGGGACCTGGAGAACGCCACCGCGCTGGAGATCCTCCAGTGGGCGGTCGACACGTTCGGGGCGAAATTCTGCGTCACCTCCTCGATGGAGGACGCCGTGGTCGCCCATCTCGCCTCCCGCGCCCGCAAGGGCGTGGACGTCGTCTTCCTCGACACCGGCTACCACTTCCCGGAGACCATCGGCACCCGGGACGCCGTGGAGGCCGTGATGGACGTCAACGTCATCACCCTCACGCCGCTTCAGACGGTCGCCGAGCAGGACGCGGAGCACGGCCCGAAGCTGCACGACCGCGACCCCGACCTGTGCTGCGCGCTGCGCAAGGTGAAGCCGCTGGAGGAGGGCCTGAAGGGCTACCAGGCCTGGGCCACCGGTCTGCGCCGCGACGAGTCCCCGACCCGGGCGAACACCCCGGTCGTCGGCTGGGACGAGAAGCGGCGGAAGGTCAAGGTCTCCCCCATCGCCCGCTGGACCCAGGACGACGTGGACGCCTACGTCGCCGAGCACGGCGTGCTCACCAACCCGCTGCTGACGGACGGATACCCATCCATCGGCTGCGCCCCCTGCACCCGCCGCGTCCTGGAGGGCGAGGACGCGCGCGCCGGCCGCTGGGCGGGGCGCTCCAAGACCGAGTGCGGGCTGCACGGATGACGGCGCACACAGCTACGCACACCGCGCCCACAGGTCCGGCTGTTACCGCTTTCACCGAAGCCACCGACACCCAGGAGAACCACGTGACCACCGGAGCCACCGTCTGGCTCACGGGTCTGCCGAGCGCCGGCAAGACCACCATCGCGCACGAGCTGGCCGGCCGGCTGCGCGCCGAGGGCCACCGCGTCGAGGTGCTCGACGGCGACGAGATCCGCGAGTTCATCTCGGCGGGCCTCGGCTTCGGCCGCGAGGACCGGCACACCAATGTGCAGCGCATCGGCTTCGTCGCCGAACTGCTCGCCCGCAACGGTGTGAAGGCGCTGGTCCCGGTGATCGCGCCCTACGCGGACAGCCGTGAGGCCGTGCGCAAGCGGCACGCGGAGAACGGGACGCCGTACCTGGAGGTCCATGTGGCGACCCCGGTCGAGGTGTGCTCGGTACGGGACGTGAAGGGGCTGTACGCCAAGCAGGCGGCGGGTGAGCTGACGGGGCTGACGGGCGTGGACGACCCGTACGAGGAGCCCGAGACACCCGACCTTCGGATCGAATCGCAGCACCAGACCGTGCGGGAGTCCGCCGTCTCGGTGCATGCCCTGCTCAGTGAGAGGGGACTGGCATGACGACCGTCGCCGAGACCGCGGCCGGTGGCGAGGGCACGGACACTCCGTACGCCCTGTCGCACCTGGACGCGCTGGAGTCCGAGGCGGTGCACATCTTCCGCGAGGTCGCGGGCGAGTTCGAGAACCCGGTGATCCTGTTCTCCGGTGGCAAGGACTCGATCCTGATGCTGCACCTCGCGCTGAAGGCGTTCGCCCCGGCCTCGGTCCCCTTCTCGCTGCTCCATGTCGACACGGGACACAACTTCCCCGAGGTGCTGCAGTACCGCGACCGTGTGGTCGCCGAACATGGGCTGCGACTCCATGTGGCATCCGTACAGGACTACATCGACCGCGGTGTGCTCAAGGAGCGTCCCGACGGCACCCGTAACCCGCTGCAGACCCTTCCGCTGACGGAGAAGATCCAGAGCGAGAAGTTCGACGCGGTCTTCGGCGGCGGGCGGCGCGACGAGGAGAAGGCCCGCGCCAAGGAGCGGGTGTTCTCCCTGCGGGACGAGTTCTCCCAGTGGGACCCGCGCCGGCAGCGCCCCGAGCTGTGGAACCTGTACAACGGGCGGCACGCCCCGGGCGAGCACGTCCGCGTCTTCCCGCTGTCCAACTGGACCGAGCTGGACGTCTGGCAGTACATCGCCCGCGAGGGTATCGAGCTGCCGGAGATCTACTTCGCCCACGAGCGCGAGGTGTTCCAGCGGGCGGGGATGTGGCTGACGGCCGGCGAGTGGGGCGGCGCCAAGGACGGCGAGACCGTCGAGAAGCGCCTGGTGCGCTACCGCACGGTCGGCGACATGTCCTGCACCGGCGCCGTCGACTCCGACGCGACCACGCTGGACGCCGTCATCGCCGAGATCGCCGCGTCCCGGCTCACGGAGCGGGGCGCGACCCGCGCCGACGACAAGCTCTCCGAGGCCGCGATGGAAGACCGCAAGCGCGAGGGGTACTTCTAAGCATGAGCACCACCACGACCGAGACGCTCCCGGAGACCACCCTGCTGCGGTTCGCCACCGCGGGCTCCGTCGACGACGGCAAGTCCACGCTGGTCGGGCGGCTGCTGCACGACTCCAAGTCGGTCCTCACCGACCAGTTGGAGGCCGTGGAGCGGGCGTCCGCGAGCCGCGGCCAGGAGGGCCCGGACCTGGCGCTGCTCACCGACGGCCTGCGCGCCGAGCGGGAGCAGGGCATCACCATCGACGTGGCCTACCGCTACTTCGCCACGCCCCGGCGCCGGTTCATCCTCGCCGACACCCCCGGCCATGTGCAGTACACCCGCAACATGGTGACGGGTGCCTCCACGGCCGAGCTGACGGTGATCCTCGTCGACGCCCGCAACGGCGTGGTCGAGCAGACCCGCCGGCACGCGGCGATCGCCGCGCTGCTGCGCGTGCCGCACGTGGTCCTCGCGGTCAACAAGATGGACCTCGTCGCGTACGAGGAGTCCGTCTTCGCCGCGATCGCCGAGGAGTTCACCGCGTACGCCACCGAGCTGGGCGTCCCGGAGGTCACCGCCATCCCGATCTCGGCGCTGGCCGGTGACAACGTGGTGGAGCCGTCGGCGAACATGGACTGGTACGGCGGCCCGACCGTGCTGGAGCACCTGGAGACGGTCCCGGTCAGCCACGACCTGTCGCACTGCCACGCCCGGCTGCCCGTGCAGTTCGTGATCCGGCCGCAGACCGCCGAGCACCCGGACTACCGGGGCTACGCGGGCCAGATCGCCGCCGGCACCTTCCGGGTCGGCGACCCGGTCGCCGTGCTGCCGTCCGGGCGTATCACCCGGATCTCCGGCATCGACCTGCTGGGCGAGCCGGTCGACGTGGCGTGGACGACGCAGTCGGTGACGGTGCTGCTCGAGGACGACATCGACGTCTCGCGCGGCGACCTGATCGTCCCGGCCAAGGACGCCCCGCCCGTCACGCAGGACGTGGAGGCGACCGTCTGCCACGTCGCCGACCAGCCGCTGGCCGTCGGACACCGGGTGCTGCTCAAGCACGGCACCCGCACGGTCAAGGCGATCGTCAAGGACATCCCGTCCCGGCTCACGCTCGACGACCTCTCCCTGCACCCGCACCCCGGGCAGCTCGCCGCCAACGACATCGGCCGGGTGAAGATCCGTACCGCCGAGCCGCTGCCGGTCGACTCCTACGCGGACTCGCGCCGCACCGGCTCGTTCATCCTGATCGACCCGAACGACGGCACCACGCTCACCGCCGGCATGGTCGGCGAGTCGTTCGCCTCCCCCGAGCCGGTCAAGGACGCGTCCGAAGAAGACGGCTGGGACTTCTGACCATGAACTCCCCCGATTTCTACTCGATGTTCGCGAAGGAGGGCGGCCGCGTCGGCAGCGGCGCCCTGGGCAGCGGGCAGGGCGGAGTGGGCCGATGTGTGCGGTGACGTACGCGCACCGCATGCGCGCCCAGCGACGAAGACCCTTTGCCGAACTCCCGGCCACGGCCTGAGAGGCCGTGACCGCCGGGCCAACGAGAGGAACACCTCCCGTGCCTGCCAGTTCCACCCCGCTTCGCCGCGGTCTGGCCGCGATGGCGGCCCTCCCCCTGCTGACGCTCGCGGCCTGCGGCTACGGGTCCGAGGCCAAGGACGACAACGCGGGCGCCCGGATCGCCGCCGGGGCGAAGAAGACCGACGGCCTCGACTCCGTGAAGATCGGCTACTTCGGCAATCTGACCCACGCGACCGCGCTGGTGGGCAAGCAGAAGGGCTTCTTCCAGAAGGCGCTCGGCGCGACCAAGGCCGACTACCAGTTGTTCAACGCCGGTCCGTCCGAGATCGAGGCGCTGAACTCGGGTTCCGTCGACATCGGCTGGATCGGCCCCTCCCCGGCGATCAACGGCTACACCAAGTCGAACGGCAAGAACCTGCGGATCATCGGCGGTTCGGCCTCCGGCGGGGTCAAGCTGGTCGTGAACCCGAAGAAGATCAAGTCCCTGAAGGACGTCGAGGGCAAGCGGATCGCCACGCCGCAGCTCGGCAACACCCAGGACGTGGCCTTCCTCAACTGGGTCGCGGAGCAGGGCTGGAAGGTCGACGCGCAGAGCGGCAAGGGTGACGTCTCCGTCGTCCGCACCGACAACAAGGTGACCCCGGACGCCTACAAGTCCGGCTCCATCGACGGCGCATGGGTGCCCGAGCCGACCGCGTCCAAGCTGGTCGCCGAGGGCGGCAAGGTGCTGCTCGACGAGTCGTCGCTGTGGCCCGGCAACAAATTCGTGATCACGAACATCGTGGTGTCGCAGAAGTTCCTGAAGGAGCACCCGAAGGCCGTCGAGGCGGTGCTGAAGGCATCGGTCGACACCAACGCGTGGATCAACGCCCATCCGGACGAGGCCAAGGCCGCGGCGAACAAGCAGCTCGGCGTCGACTCGGGCAAGGAGCTGCCGGCCGACGTCCTGGACCCGGCCTGGAAGTCGATCCGGATCACCGACGACCCGCTGGCCGCGACGCTCGACACCGAGGCGCGGCACGCGGTCAAGGCGGGCCTCCTGGAGGACCCGCGGCTGAAGGGCATCTACGACCTCGCCCCGCTGAACAGGGTTCTCGGGGCCAAGGGTGAGAGCACCGTCGACGACGCCGGTCTCGGCGTCGGCTGAGATCCGGATCCGAGCGTTCCCAGGAGGTGACGACCATGGCAACCGCCCTCGCCAAGGCCGAAGAAGCAGAGACGGTCGAGTACGCGGCACGCATCGAGCAGGTTTCGAAGTCCTTCGCCGGGCCGGCCGGACGGCAACTCGTCCTCGACGACATCACCCTCGATGTCGCGCCCGGCGAGTTCGTCACCCTCCTGGGTGCCTCGGGCTGCGGCAAGTCGACGCTGCTGAACCTGGTGGCGGGGCTCGACCGGCCCACCGCCGGCAGCATCGCGACCCACGGCCGCCCCGCCCTGATGTTCCAGGAGCACGCCCTGTTCCCGTGGCTGACCGCGGGCAAGAACATAGAACTCGCCCTGAAGCTCAGGGGCGTTGCGAAGAGCGAGCGGCGCGGCCGGGCCGAGCAGCTCCTCGAACTGGTCAGGCTGCAGGGCTCGTACGGCAAGCGGGTGCACGAGCTGTCCGGTGGCATGCGGCAGCGCGTGGCCATGGCCCGGGCGCTCGCGCAGGACAGCCAGCTGCTGCTGATGGACGAGCCGTTCGCGGCGCTGGACGCGATCACCCGCGACCTGCTGCACGACGAACTGACCCGGATCTGGGCGGAGACGGGGCTGTCCGTCCTGTTCGTCACGCACAACGTGCGGGAGGCGGTGCGGCTGGCGCAGCGGGTGGTGCTGCTCTCGTCCCGTCCGGGCCGGGTGGCCCGCGAGTGGCGGGTGGACATCCCGCAGCCGCGGCGCATCGAGGACGCCCCGGTCGCCGAACTGTCCCTCGAGATCACCGAAGTACTGCGTGGGGAGATCCGCCGCCATGGCCAGCACTGAGACGAAGACCGCCACGGACGCGGGGAGCGTCGAGGCGGGCCTGGACGCCCTGGAGACCGCCGTCGCGGGCCGGGCCCCGTTCCGGGAGACCTTCGTCCGCAAGATCCTGCCGCCGATCGTCGCCACCGTCGTGGTGCTGGTCGTCTGGCAGGCACTGATCTCGCTGCGGATCGTCGACGACCCGACGAAGCTGCCCTCCCCGTCCGACGTGGGCGGCGAGTTCAAGCGGGCCTGGCTGGAAGGCAAGCTGCTCGGCTACATCTGGACCAGCGTCTCGCGCGGTCTGCTGGGCTTCCTGTTCGCGCTGGCCATCGGCACCCCGCTGGGCCTGGTGGTGGCCCGGGTGAGGTTCGTGCGCGCGGCCATCGGCCCGGTGCTCTCCGGTCTGCAGTCGCTGCCGTCGGTGGCCTGGGTGCCGCCCGCGGTGATCTGGCTGGGCCTGGACAACCAGATGATGTACGCGGTGATCCTGCTCGGTGCGGTGCCGTCGATCGCCAACGGCCTGGTGTCCGGCATCGACCAGGTGCCGCCGCTGTTCCTGCGGGCGGGCCGCACGATGGGCGCGACCGGGCTGAAGGGTGCCTGGCACATCGTGCTGCCGGCCGCGCTGCCGGGCTATCTGGCCGGCCTGAAGCAGGGCTGGGCCTTCTCCTGGCGCTCGCTGATGGCGGCGGAGATCATCGCCTCCTCCCCCGACCTCGGCATCGGCCTTGGCGCGTTGCTGGAGAACGGCCGCAACGCCAGCTCCATGTCCATGGTGTTCGAGGCGATCTTCCTGATCCTGTTCGTCGGCATCGCCATCGACCTGCTCATCTTCTCCCCGCTAGAGCGGTGGGTGCTGCGCAGCCGTGGCCTTCTGGTGAAGAGCTGAGTCCCGTGTACGGAAAGCCGGCCCGTCCCGTCCTCCTGGTGATCGCCCACGGCAGCCGCGACCCGCGGCATGCCGCGACCGTGCACGCCCTGGTGGAGCGGGTGCGGTCGCTGCGGCCCGGCCTGCGGGTGGAGACCGGCTTCCTGGACTTCAACGTCCCGTCCGTGCACGGGGTGCTGGAGTCACTGGCCGCGGAGGGGGTGCGGGACGTGGTGGCGCTGCCGCTGCTGCTGACCCGCGCCTTCCACGCGAAGGCCGACATCCCGGCGGTCCTGCGGGGCGCGCCGCGCGGCCTGCGCATCCGCCAGGCCGAGGTGCTGGGCCCGTCGCCGCTGCTGCTGTCGGCGCTGGAACGGCGCCTGTACGAGGCGGGGCTGACGCCCGCCGACAAGTCCTCGACCGGGGTCGTGCTGGCCTCGGCGGGGTCCTCCGACCCGGAGGCGATCGCAGTGATCGCCGACATCGCGCGGGAGTGGTGGCACACCGGTTGGTGCGCCGTGCGGCCTGCGTTCGCCTCCGCATCCCTTCCCCGCACCGAGGACGCGGTGGGTGAGCTGCGGGCCCTCGGCTGCGAACGGGTCGCCGTGGCGCCCTACGTCCTCGCCCCCGGCTTCCTGCCGGACCGCATCGCGCGCGGCGCGGCGGAGGCCGACGTCCTGGCGGACGTCCTGGGTCCGGCCCCAGAGGTGGCGCGGCTCCTGCTGGCCCGCTACGACAGGGCGGGCCTGCCGGCCCGGACGGCCCTCGGCGCCTGACCCTGGGCCGGGCCCCGTGGCGGCGGGGCCCGGCCGGTTCACAGTTCCAGCAGGTGGACCAGTTGCTGGGTGAAGGCGAGGCTGCCGGTGCCGGCCGGGGCGCCGATGCTGATGGCCTCCAGGCTGGAGCGGATGCGGCCCCGGTTGGGCGGGCCGCCGTCCGCCGCGGCCTCCTCCAACGCGGCCATGATGACCTCCCCGTGGACGACGAGCCCGGGGAGCTCGGCGTGCAGCGCCTCGAGGAGCCCCTCGGTGAGCCGGAAGACGGTCTCCGGGTCCGGTCCGTCGTCGCCGGTGCGGCCGTAGGAGCCCATGCGACCGGGGCCGTTGATGTTCCCGTTGTAGTACGTGCTCATCGTCTCGTCCTGACTCCTGGTCTGGGAGGGGCCGTACCGGGCTGGGTCCGGGACCGCCGACGTTACCCACGCGGCGGCTCCGGCCATGTCCAGGAGTCTGGTGGTGCTCCGCCCACGCGTGCGGAAAGGGCCGAAAATAGTCACCCGTACGAGTGATCCGTGCCCGTTGACCAGGCCGGACACTCCCGACGGAACGGACAGGGAACCGGCCCGTGGAGCGCGGCCCGCCTGCCGCGCGTCCTGGCGGGAGAGGTGCTCCCGCGCGCGTGCCAGGACGGCCGGCCGCGGTCCGGCGTTCCCCTGTGACGTCGGACCGCGGCCGGTATCTCGTTCTGCGTTCGGCCCGGCGGATGCGTCACCCGCGCGGAACGCCCGTCGCGCCCCAGAGGTGTTAATCGGCCACCCGCTTTCCGTCGACCGGGGCCTCCCGCCTCAGTCGAAGCGGAGCTCTCCCGAGCGGGTGCGCTTGAGTTCGAAGAAGTCGGGGTGGCGGGCCAGCACCCGGAAGCTGTCGAAGAGTTCCGCGGCCTCGGCACCACGCGGAACGGCCCGCAGGACGGGACCGAACCACACCGTGCCGTCGACGTGGATCGTGGGCGTGCCCACGTAGCCGCCGGACCCGGGCTCGGCGCCGGCGTCGTGGCTGCGGCGCACCGCGGCGTCGTACGACGGGTCGTGAGCGGCGTCCGACAGGTCGGCCGGCAGGCCGAGTTCGGCCAGCGACTCGGCGATCACCACGTCGAAGTCCGCGGCCTCCCGCTCATGGATGCGGGTGCCGAACGCGGTGTACAGGTCGCGCAGCACCTTCTCACCGTGCCGTTCGGCCGCGGCCACCGCGACCCGCACCGGTCCGATCGACCGGTCGACCAGATCGCGGTACCAGTCCGGCAGTTCGTTGCCGGTGTTGTGCAGGCAGAGGCTCATGGGGCGGAAGCGGAGGTCGAGCGGGCGCAGGCGCTCGACCTCCAGCAGCCAGCGGGAGGTGATCCAGGCGAAGGGGCAGGCGGCGTCGAACCAGAAGTCGACCCTGGTGGGACCGGAACCGGCCGTACCGCTGTGATCGGCATGTGTCATGCCGATCACGCTAGTCAGCGGGTGGAGCGGAATCCCGGTCCAATCACCGCCCTGTTCTCTGGGCCACTTCGGCGGACCGGCCGGCCCGGCGGGGGGCCGCTCCGGCCCGTCTCACGCCTCGGGATCGGTCAGTTCGACGAGTTTCAGCACCGTGTTCCAGTTGCGGCTGGTGGCGATCAGGCCCTTGGCGGGGCGGCGGGACAGCGCCTCGCCGAGCTTGGAGCGGCCCAGGCCGTCCGGTGCGTACAGGTAGAGGCAGCGGTCGCCGAGGCGGAACTCCTCGGGGAGGTGCGCGGCGGAGTCGATCGCCGCGAAGCGCTCCGGAGTGACGGGTGCGGAGTAGTAGGTGACGTGGAGTTGTCTCGCGGCCAGTTCGGCGGCCGGGAACGGGCATGCGTCGGCCACCGCCCGCAGATAGGCGTGGTCGCGCACGATCACGTCGACCCGGAAGCCGAACCGCGCCTCGATCGCCCGGGTCAGCTCGGCCGCCAGGGACTCCTCGTCGCCGTGCCCGGCACTGAACACGGCCTGGCCGCTCTGCAGATGGGTCCGTACGCCGTCGTGACCGAGGCCCGTCAGGAGCGAGCGGAGATCGGCCATCGGGAGTTTCCTGCTGCCACCGACGTTGATTCCGCGCAGCAGCGCCGCATAGGTCGTCACCCGGACAGGTTAGAACGGCCGCCGTGCCCCGTGGGGGCGGGCACGGCGGCCGGACCGGAACGACCCGGGCTGCGCGAAACTCTGGCCGATCAACGGCCCGCTGTTCAACCTCTACACGCGCCTGTGACTTGTTCAACAAGGTTTCTTAATCACAAAGTGGATCTTCGACGGCGGATCGGACACGGCCCGCCGCCGGCCCCCGCCGGCCCCTCACCCCGAGACGCGTCCCCGGGAAGCCCCGAAAGATGTAAGGGCCCGCCGTCCTCCCCAGCGGTGACCCGGGCCCGCGCCACTTCACCGGGCAGTACGACGAGACCTCGTCGCCGGGCCCATACCGTCGAAGCTGAACGAGCGAGGACGTGGCGGCAGGTGGTCGTCACCGCATACGAGGGGGAAATCCCGTCATGGGGAACACGGACGTGCGCGTGCGGGGACTGGCCGCCCGCGCCGGCGGCTGGAGCGCCCGGCACCGCTGGGCCGCCGTCGGCATATGGGTGCTGTTCGTCGTCCTGGCCATGGGACTCGGCTCGGCGGCCGGCCGGGTCGACGTGGACGAGAGCGACCAGCTCAAGGGCGAGACACACACCGCGGCGAAGATCATCGAGGACGCGGGCATCGAGCAGCCGGCCGGAGAGACCGTGCTGATCCAGTCCCGGGACGGCGCCCTCAAGGCGACGAGCGGCGAGTTCCGGGCCGCCGTGGACGCCGTCGTCGAGGCCGTCGACGGCACCGGGAAGGTCACCCATGTGACCTCCCCGTACGACACCCGCGCCATCTCCCGGGACGGCCGTACCGCGCTGGTGCAGTTCGACATGCGCGGCGACGCGGAGACCGCCGCCGACCGGGTCGAGCCGGTGCTGGACGCCGTCGCCGGGGCGCAGAAGGCGCACGACGGCCTGCGGATCGAGGAGATCGGCGGCGCCAGCATGAACAAGCAGTACCAGGACGCCTTCGGGGACGACTTCCAGAAGGCCGAGTACTCGGCCGTGCCGGTGGCCCTCGGCATCCTGCTGATCGCGTTCGGCGCCCTGGTGGCCGCGCTGCTGCCGGTGGCCCTCGCGGTCACCGCGATCATGGCGACGATGGGCCTGATGGGCCTCGTCAGCCACGTCCAGCCGATGAGCGACACCGCCAACTCCGTGATGCTGCTGGTCGGTATGGCCGTCGGCGTCGACTACTGCCTGTTCTACCTGCGCCGGGAGCGTGAGGAGCGGGACGCCGGCCGGGACGCGGGCACCGCCCTGCGCATCGCCGCCGCCACCAGCGGCCGCGCGATCATCGTCTCCGGGGTCACGGTGTGCGTGGCGATGGCGGGCATGCTGTTCACCGGGCTCGCCGAGTTCGAGGCGATGGGCCTGGCCTCGCTGATGGTGGTCGCCGTCGCCATGGTCGGCTCGGTGACCGTGCTGCCCGCGCTGCTCTCCCTGCTGGGCGAGCGGGTCGAGAAGGGACGCATCCCCTTCCTGGGCCGCCGGCGCCGGCGCGGCGGCACCGGGGAGAGCCGCTTCTGGACCGCCGTGCTGCGCGGGGTGCTGGCCAAGCCGCTGGTCTCCGTGGTCGTGGCGGCCGGCGCGCTGCTCGCCGTCGCCGCGCCCGCGCTCGGCATGAAGACCCAGCAGCTCACGCTGGACCAGGAGTTCGGGAACTCGCTGCCGATCGTGCAGACCTACGACCGGCTCAACGAGGCCTTCCCGGGCGGCTCCGAGCCCGCCCAGGTGGTCGTCGGCGCCAAGGACATCGGCGCCCCGGAGGTACAGCGGGCGCTGGCCGACTTCAAGCAGCGGGCCATCTCCTCGGGCGCCTCGCGTGGCCCCGTCGACATCAAGGTGCACCGGGCGCAGAACGTCGCCCTGGTCTCCGTACCGCTGGTCGGCGGCTCCGACATGGACCGCGCGGTCAAGAGCCTCGACAAGCTGCGCGACGAGGTGCGCCCCGCCACCCTGGGCAGGGTGGAGGGCGTCGAGGCGCCGATCACCGGGCAGGTCGCGGGCAACCACGACTTCAACGACCAGCTCGTCGGCTCCGTCGTCCCGGTCTTCGTGTTCGTGGTCGTCTTCGCCTTCCTGCTGATGCTGCTGTCGTTCCGCTCGCTGACCGTCGCGATCACCTCGATCGTGCTCAACCTGCTGTCGGTGGGCGCCGCCTACGGCATCCTCGTCGCCGTCTTCCAGCACGGCTGGGGTGCGTCGCTGGTGGGCGCGGAGGGTGTCGGCGCGATCGTCACCTGGCTGCCGCTGTTCCTCTTCGTGATCCTGTTCGGCCTGTCCATGGACTACCACGTGTTCGTGGTCTCCCGGATCCGCGAGGCCCGGCTGCGCGGCCGCAGCACCAAGGACGCCATCCGGCACGGCGTCGTCACCACGGCCGGTGTCGTCACCAGCGCCGCCGTCATCATGGTCGCGGTGTTCGGGATCTTCGGCACGCTGTCCATGCAGTCCATGAAGCAGATGGGCGTGGGCCTGGCCGCCGCCGTCCTGATCGACGCGACGGTCATCCGCGGTGTGCTGCTGCCGGCCGTGATGGCACTGCTCGGTGAGCGCAACTGGTACCTGCCGAAGTGGCTGCACCGTCTGCCGGACCTCACCCACGACGAGTCGCCGGAGCCGGCCGCGCCGGCTCCGGTGCGCGACGAGGGCGAACGGCTGACCGTCTGACACCACCCGCGGACGCGGGGGCCCGCCGGTTCCGGGGAACCGACGGGCCCCTGTCCGTGCTCAGCGGGCGGGCAGCTCCGCCTCGATCAGGTCGGCCGCGCGCCGGGTGCCGCCCTCCTCGGACATCTCCGCCTGGATCTCCTTCAGCCGCCGGGCGACCTCGGGGTCGCCGGTGAGGGCCAGGGCGGTCTCGCGGAGGCGGTCGGCGGTGGCCTCCTCGGTGGGCAGGTGCCGGGCCACGCCGAGGGACTGGAGCACATCGGCGTTGCCGAACTGGTCCACGGCCTGCGGTACGGCGATCATCGGCGTGGCGGTGGCCAGCCCCTCCTGGCTGCCTCCGGCGCCGGCGTGCGTGACGAACAGGTCGGCCTGCCGCAGGATCGCCAACTGCGGCACCCACCCGCGGACTTCCACGTTCGCGGGTACGTCGCCCAGCTCCTGCGCGGTCACCTGGCTGCCGATCTGCAGGACCAGGTGCCAGCCGGGCAGGTCACCGAAGGCGCGGACGCACTCGCGGTAGAAGGCGGGCTGCTTGGTGAACGTCGAGCCGAGGGAGACGAGGACCACCTTCTCGGCGCCGGCGGGCCGCTGCCAGTCGCCCTGGTCGGCCCGGTCGCCCTGGCAGGCGCCGACGAAGCTGTACACCCGCTCGTCGACGCGGTCGGCGTGCGGCTGGAGCGCCTTGGGGATGAGGACGAGCGAGCGGTCGGGACGACCGGCGAACGAGTCCGGGTGCCGCGTGATCCCGTTCTCCGCGAGCCAGGCCCGGAACCGGGCGTAGTAGGCCTGGCCTCGCTCGGTCTTCCGGGGCTCCGCCCACATCGGCTCGGCGACCTCCTCCTCGTAGCCGTCCCAGGCGACGAGGTTCGGGGAGAGGGAGACCGCCGGGACGCCCCAGCGGTGGGCGAGCACGCGGGCCGGGTAGGAGGTGATGTCGTGGAGCACCAGGTCCGGTTCGTCGCCCTCGTAGGCCGCGATGAGCTGCGGGAGCGCCTGGACGGCGTCGTTCAGGAAGGGCTCCACGTTGTCCAGCAGGGTGCTCCCCCAGGCCTCGGGATCGGCGTCGGGGCCGGGCAGCGTGGAGGTGTAGAGCACGGGCCGGGCACCGGTCGCGGCCACCTTCTCGGCGAAGACCGGCGGAATGGCGTACGTGACCCGGTGGCCGCGGGCGACGAGTTCACGGATCACTTCGAGGCTCGGGTTCACATGGCCGTGGGCGGCGATGGAGAACATGGCGATATGGGCGGGAGCGGTCATGACGACGAGGCTAAACGAGACGAGACGTCTCGTTCAAACGAATTACGCCCGCCGGCTCAGCGCTGGTAGCGGGCCAGCACCAGGTTGCCGTCCCGTTCCAGGCGTTCCCGCAGGCCGGCCAGGCCGATGGAGCCGCTGTAGTACTCCTGGAAGGCGGGGGTGGCGACCTTGTCCTTCCACTCCGGGTAGCCGCGCACGGACTGGGCGGGAGCCGGGCGCAGGTGGGCCGCGAGTGCGGTGCCGGTGGCCCAGCCGTTCTCCGCGGTGTGCAGGGCGGGGTCCTTCAGGGCCTCGGTGCCGGTGGGCAGCATCCAGTCGCCGAGGGCGAGGCGGACCATGTTCCGCGGCCGCAGCAGGAAGTCGATGAACTCGGCGGCCTCCTTCTTGTGCGGGCAGTCGGCGGCGACGGACAGGGTCTGCGGGCTGACGCCCTGGGTGAGCCCGCCGGCGCCGGCCGGCGCGGGCAGCACCTGCCAGTCGAAGCCCTTCGGCGCCTGCTGCGCGATCTGCTGGCGGTAGGAGAAGCCCAGCGGGACCATCGCGTACCGGCCGCCGAAGAAGCCGGGCAGGGTGTCGGAGCCGCCGCTGCCCAGCGTCGAGGCAGGAGCGCTGTGGTCGACGGCGACCTGGTCGTGGACCGTGCGCGGTACGACCGCGTCACCGGCGCCGAACCGGACGGTCACCTTTCCGTCGGCGCCCCGGTGGAAGAGCCGCCCGCCCGCCGCGAGCGAGAGGTTGAGCGTGGCGGAGACGGGTTCCTTCAGCGGCCAGGCCACGCCGTACTTGCCGGCTCCGCTGAGCCGCTCGGCGACCTGCCGGAACTCGGTCCAGCTCCAGGGGTGCCCGGCGGTCGGGATGCGCACTCCCGCCGAGCGCAGCCAGGCGGCGTTGGCGATCAGCACCCGGGGCTCCTGGAGGAAGGGCACTCCGTAGACGCCGTCCCCGAAGGTGGCCGCCCGCCAACTGCGGCGCGGGATGTCCGACTTGAGCCTGGCCGGCAGCAGGCCGGTGAGATCGGCGAGGTAGCCGCCGTACGCGAAGTCGGCGAGGTCGTCGGAGGCGTCGTGGATGACGTCCGGGGCCTCACCGCCCTCGAAGGAGGTGAGGAGCTGGTCGTGCACACTGTCCCAACTGCCCTGGACGTACTCGACCTTGATGTCCGGATGGGCGGCGTTCCACTCCTTCACCAGCTCCTTGTTGGCGGCCACGGACTCCTGCTGCCAGGCCAGGGACTGGAAGCGCAGGGTGACCGGGCCGCCCCGCCCGTGGCCCGTCCCGGAACAGCCCGCGAGGAGGAGCAGCAGGACGAGGAGTGCCGTGGCCGTCCTTCCCCGGCCGGCTCCGCGCGGTTGCCGCATCAGTTCTTCACCGCCCCTTCGAGCAGACCGCCCGTGATCCGGCGCTGGACGAGGGCGAAGACGAGCAGGGAGGGCAGCGTGGCCAGGAACGCGGCGGCGGCCAGCGGACCGAGGTCGGCGACGCCCTCCGCGCCGATGAAGTGGGTGAGGACGACCGGGAGGGTCTGCCTGCCGGGGCTCTTCAGCAGGACCAGCGCGAAGAAGAACTCGTTCCAGGCGGTGACGAACGCGAACAGCGCCGTCGCCGCGATCCCGGGCGCCAGCAGCGGCGCGGTCACCGACACCAGCGTCCGCAGTCGGCCGGCGCCGTCGACGGCCGCCGCCTCCTCCAGCTCGGCGGGCACGGCCCGGACGTGTCCGACGAGCATCCACAGCGCGAACGGCAGCGCCCACACCACGTACACCAGGACCAGCCCCACCAGCGAGTCGATCAGCCGCAGGTGCTTCAGCAGCAGGAACAGCGGGATGATCACCAGCACGAACGGGAACGCCTGGCTGACCACCACCCATCCGGTGGCCGCCCGGGACAGCGCCGAGCGGTGCCGCGCCATGACGTACGCCATCGGGGTCGCGATCAGCACGGCGACGACGGCGGCCCCGAGCGCCACCAGCAGGGAGTTCAGCGCGGCGTGCAGCAACGGCTGCTCGTCGAAGGCCTGCCGGAAGTTGGCCAGGGTGGGGTGGCGCGGGATCCAGGTGGGATGGAGACTGCCCAGCTCGCGGGGCGGCTTGAAGGCGGTGGACAGCAGCCACAGCAGCGGGAAGGCGAGGAAGACGAGATAGGCGAGCAGAGCGGCGTACTGACCGGCGCGGGCCGCGGGACGGGTCCTCATGCGTCCTCGCCTCCCCGCAGCCTGCCCACGAGGAACACCGCGAGCAGGACGGAGACGACCGCGACCAGGACGCATCCCATCGCCGCCGCGTAGCCGAACTGGCCGTAGCGGAAGGCCTCCTCGTAGGCGAACAGCATGGGCAGCCGGGTCTTTCCGCCGGGTCCGCCACTGGTGAGGACGTACACCAGGGCGAAGGAGTTGAGGTTCCAGATGAGGTTGAGCGCGGTGATCGCGAGGGCCACCGGTCTCAGGGCGGGCCAGGTGACCGCGCGGAACCGGCGCCAGGCGCCGGCGCCGTCCACCGCCGCGGCCTCGCGCAGTTCGCGCGGGGTGTTCTGGAGACCGGCGAGGAGGGCCACCGTGGTCTGCGGCATGCCCGCCCAGACGCCGACGACGATGACGGCGGGCAGCGCGGTGGCCAGCCCGCTCAGCCAGTCCCGGCCGCCGCCGAGGCCGAGGTCGCGCAGGGTCTCGTTGAGGACGCCGGCGTCTGGGTTGTAGACCAGCCGCCACATGATGCCGACGACGACCTCGGGCATGGCCCAGGGGACGATCGCGAGCGCCCGGGCGAACCGGCGCAGCCGCAGGTCCTGATCGAGCAGCAGGGCGAGGCCGAGCGCCAGCAGGAACTGCGGCACGGTCACCCCGGCCGCCCACACCAGCCCGATCCGGAACGACTCCCAGAACAGCGTGTCGTGCAGCAGGTCCCGGAAGTTGAGGGCGCCGATCCAGGCGGTGGCCGTCGTCCGGCCGGACTGGGCGTCGGTGAACGCCAGCGCGATGCCGTAGAGCAGCGGGCCCACGCTCAGCAGGAGGATCGGGATCAGGGCGGGCAGGACCAGGAACCAGGCGCCGTGGTCGCGGGTGGCGGCACGACCGGCCGGCCGCCGTGCCTCGGCCACTGCTGTCATGCGATCAGCCCCTCTGCCCGATCTCATTGGCGTGTTCATGTTCGTAAAGGCGCGGAACTCCGTCAAGGCACCGCGCACCTGGCCCGACCTGTGCGAATGGGAGACTGGCCGCGGGCCATGACGGCCGGGACGGTACGGAGAGGGCACGGAGGCGGACGATGGACGAGGCACGGGCGCGGGACGTACTGGCCGCGGCGAAGGTACTGCCGGGCCCTGCCGGAGACGCACGGCTCATCGCCCTCGGCGAGAACGCGGTGTTCGCGGCCGGTGAGCTGGTGGTCAAGGTGGGCCGTGACGCCGAGCTGCTGGACCGGGCCCGGCGCGAGCTGGACATCGCCGGCTGGCTGGCCGGGGCGGGCGTGCCCGCGGTGCGGGCGGCCGAGCCCGAGCCCCTGCTGGTGGACGGGCACCCGGTGACCGTGTGGCACCGGCTGCCGGATGCCGTGCGGCCCGCCGAGCCCCGTGATCTGGCCGGGCTGCTGCGCACCGTGCACGCGCTGCCCGCGCCGCCCTTCGCGCTGCCGCCCCGGGAACTGCTGGGCGGTGTGGAGCGCTGGCTGCGGCTCGCGGGCGGGGCGATCGACCCGGAGGACGCGGCCTATCTGCGCGAGCGCAGGGACGGGTTCGCGGCCGCGGCGGCGGCGCTGACGCCCCGTCTGACTCCGGGGCCGATCCACGGGGACGCGCTGACCCGCAATGTGCACGTGGGGCCCGACGGGCCGGTGCTGGTCGACCTGGAGACCTTCTCCGCGGATCTGCGTGAGCACGATCTGGTGGTGATGGCCCTGTCCCGGGACCGCTACGGGCTGCCCGCGCAGGCGTACGACTCCTTCGTCTCGGCGTACGGCTGGGATGTGCGCGAGTGGGAGGGGTGCTCGGTGCTGCGGGGCGCCCGGGAGACGGCGAGCTGCGCGTGGGTGGCCCAGCACGCGGCCGGCAACCCGAAGGCGCTGGCGGAGTTCCGGCGCCGGGTGGGGTCGTTGCGCGACGGGGACGAGGCTGTGCGGTGGTATCCGTTCTGAGGGGGCGGGTGTTGACGCCCCTGTCACGGGGGCGCGGTGGCCCGGCGTTCGTCGGTGCCCGGTGCTGGTGCTGAGGTCACGGTGTCGCGCGGCCCGGCGCTTACGGGGTGCCGCCGCGCCTAGCCGTGCCGCCCTGGGGGTCCCCCCAGGCCCTTGAGGCACTGGGGGAGGCACGCATGCCCGCAGCCGGGCGGGTCCAGTACCCACGGTTGCGCGAGCCCGGCCGTCCGCGGCCGGGTGACATGGCTGCCCGCGGCTACGCCGGCAGGTTGTCCGGGAGGTGGCGGATCGGCCAGGTGCCGTCGATCACCGCTGTCTCGTCACCCTTGCGGCGCAGGAAGGACTGGAAGTCGGCTGCCCATGCGGCGTACCAGTCGATCTGGCGGGTGTGGAGTTCCGCCGGGCCGAGGGCGGCGATCTTGGGGTGGCGGGTGGCTATCGCGGAGGCGAGGCGGGCCGCGGCCAAGGCGTCGGCGCAGGCGTTGTGGGCCGCGTCGAGGACTACGCCGTACTCCGCGCAGACCGCCTCCAGGTTCCGTTTGCCACGGCGGTACCGGTCGACCCAGCGGTCGATGGTGTAGGGGTCGATCACCGGGGCGGGGAACGCGCCGCCCAGTCGGTCGGAGAGGGACGGCAGGCCGTGGCGGCGCAGTTCGGCGGAGAGCAGGGTGAGGTCGAAGGCCGCGTTGTAGGCGACCACCGGAACACCCGTCTGCCAGTACGACACCAGCACGTCCGCGATGGCGTCGGCCACCTGGTCGGCCGGGCGGCCCTCGGCCGTCGCCCGTTCGTTGCTGATGCCGTGCACCGCGACCGCGTCGGCCGGGATCTCCACGCCCGGATCCGCCAGCCATTCCCGGCGCCCCAAGGGCTCACCGGCCCTGACCTCTATGACCGCGCCGGTGACGATGCGCGCCTCGTGCGGGTCCGTGCCCGTGGTTTCCAGGTCGAAGCCGATCAGCGGCTCCCGGTGCCAGCCCATGGGCGGCCCCCCTTCTTGTGGTGCTTTCCCCCAGTGGCTCCCACCATCGCACGCGGCACTGACAATCCGAGGACCGCGTTCCGCTTGCCCGCACGGACAGTTCAGGACACGGGGCGCGAATCGGCCCAGGACAGCTCGAATTCCTCACGGTACGTGGGGAAGATACCGGCATCACCCATGTCGTCCGACTTGAGCACCTTGCCACCGCCTCGCAGCACCAGCACCGGCGACTCCATCCCGCGGGCCCCGCGCAGATAGGACTGCACCACGGCGATGCCGTCCGCGCCGTCGCCGTCCACGAGGTAGGCGGTGAAGCGGGGCGTCTCGTCGTAGACCTGGATCTCGAAGGCCCCGGGGTCGCGCAGCCGGGACCGCACCCGGCGCATGTGCAGGATGTTCATCTCGACGGACCGGCTCAGTTCACCCCGCTTCATCCCGAGTTCGCGCTCCCGGCGCTTGACCGCGCTGGATGCCGGGTTGAGGAAGAGCAGCCGCACCCGGCAGCCGGACTCGGCGAGCCGGACCAGCCGGCGGCCGGAGAAGTTCTGCACCAGCAGGTTGAGCCCTATGCCGATGGCGTCGAGCCGGCGGGCGCCCCCGAACAGGTCCTCGGCCGGGAACTGGCGCATGAGCCGCACCCGGTCGGGGTGGACGGCGACGACGTCCGCGTACCGGTCGCCGACCAGGTCCTCCACCGCGTCGACCGGCAGCCGCCGCGCGGAGGGCACGTCACCGCCCGTGCCGAGCATCTCCAGCAGCCGGGCCGAGGCCCGCTCGGCCTGGTTCAGCACCGCCTCGGACAGGGCCCGGTTACGGGAGACGACGTTGCGGGTCACCTCCAGCTCGTCCAGGGCGAGTTCGACGTCCCGGCGCTCGTCGAAGTACGGCGCGAAGCACGGCCAGTGCTGCACCATCAGCTCCCGCAGCTGCGGCAGTGTGAGGAAGCTGAGCACGTTGTCGTCGGCCGGGTCGAGCAGGTAGCCCTTGCGGCGGCTGACCTCGCGGACGGCGGCCGCCCGCTGCACCCACTCCTGCCCGGCGGGACCGGCCGCGGCCACCACCCAGTCGTCGCCGTGGACGGGTTCGTAGATGGGCCGCAGCACGGCGGCCACGACCGCGCGCAGCCGCTGCTCGACCAGGTTCAGCCAGATGTAGGCCCGGCCCGCCCGCTGGGCGCGGACGCGCACCTCGAGCCAGGCGTCGGTGTCCCAGTCCAGCTCCGGCCCGATGGACCCCGTGGCGTCCATCGGGCGGGCCAGGGACACCGCGCCGGGCGGGACGTCTGTGGAGTTCCCCTCGTGACCCTCGTCACCAGGGGGCAGCTCCAGCCCTCCCGAGCCCACCCGCGCACCGCCTTCCGCCACCCCGGGCCTTCCCCACGTCAACGATCAAGGAAGGGTACTCCGGGAGCGGTCGGCGATGCAGCCGGATGGACAGGTCGGTTTCTCAACTACGCGGGCGCCAGTGGCCGTTCTGCCATGAGAGCTCGTCCGGAGTGAGCGGATTCATAGCAGTGACGTCACGTGGTGCGATGGCGAAGCCCTGCCAGTGGATCGGCATGGGCTGCTGGTCCTCGTCCCGGGCTATGTGGTGGAAGCCCACGTTCATCCAGACGACCGGGTGAGTGAGCGTCTGGCCGTTGACCCACTTGTCCACGGTCTTCGGGTAACCACGGGCGCAGTTCGGGTTGTTGCTCGCGAACTGCTCGCACTTGTTGTACTCGGTGAAGTACACGTCGTGCTTGGTGAAGCTGCGGCCCGGGTACCTCGTGGTCGGGCCGGGGACGATCTCGTACGAACGCGCGTGCCCGTCCTTGTTCTTGCCGGTCGCGCTGACCACCCGCCACCAGCGGTAGGTCTTGGAGTCGCCCGCGAGTTCCTTGGTGACCTTGGTGCGGGTGGTCTTGGCGGTGGGCGCCTGCCGGCCGGGGGCGGGCGCGGTGACGGCCGAGTCGTACTGCTCGACCTTGGTCTTCGAGGAACCGTCGAGCCCGAAGTCCAGCCGCCAGAAGACGTTGTGGCTGTGGCTGGTGGCGTAGGCCTTGGCGCCCTTGCCGATGGGCCAGCCGCGGCCGTCGCCGGCGTCGTAGTCCTCGTAGGAGAGGCTGCCGGTGGCGCCGACGTTCATGTTGACGGTGCCGTCGTCCTGGAAGCGCCACTCGGTCATGTACTCGTACCAGCCGACCTGGTTGACCGTGTAGACGAGCAGGTCCTTGCCCTGTGCCTGGAAGACCTTGTTGGCCGTGTCGCCCTGCATGCGGTAGGCGTGGCCGCGCGAACGCGTGGTGGTGCACAGGCCCTTGACGTCCGGGTGGTCCGGGTCCCAGGAGTCGGGGACGCGGACGGTCCTGATGGTGCCGCCGGGGCACTCGCCGGGCGCCAGGTTCACCAGGCCCTGGGCGAAGCCGAAGCCGGTCAGGTCGTCGTACTCGACACTGCCGTCGTCGTAGGGGACGTCGATCTGGGCGAGGCGGGCGCTGTTGAGGACCTTGATCGGCTTGGGCTCGCCCTTGGGCTGGTAGGAGACGTTCTCCAGGACCAGGCCGGCCTTGCTGTCGTAGCGCCAGCACATCCGCCAGGTGGTGCCGCTGGAGAGCTTCTGCTCGATCTTGTAGGCGGCGCTGCAGTCCGCGGCGGCGGCCGGGGCGGCCTGCGGCCGGGCGGCGGCCGGTCCGGCGCCGGCCGTCACGCCGGCGGCCAGGGCGGCCACGGTGAGGCCGACGGCCGCGCGCGTGCGGGCATGACTGATTCTGTTCTCACGCATGAAGAAGTGGCTCCCTTGCAGGAGATGCGAGTCGGAAAGGTGGACGGGCTGCCAGGCTCAGTGGCGTGCGAGCCGGCCGACCTTGCGGGCGCTGAGGTCGACGACCAGCCACCTGGCGTCGATCCAGGGGCCGTTCTTGACCTTCGGGAACAGCCGCACGCAGCGGTGCTCGCCGCACTTGTCGAGCACGGCCGGCTGCCCGCCCGGGGTGGCGCGGTAGACGGCGCCGTTGAGCCGGAGCTGGTCCGGGGAGGTCAGCTCGTGGCCGGTGGCGTCCCGGTAGTCCGCCTTGAGGCCCGCGCCGAGCGGGTCGGCGATCAGCAGCCTGGCCGCCTCGGCGTTCTCGTCCCGGCTCAGCGGCGGCTGGACGCCCTGGCTGGTGACACTGCTGACGACCTTGCCGGTCCCCAGGTCCACCGTCCTGGTGATGAGCGCGTCGCTCTTGTAGTCGTAGAAGCTCACGTCGGCCCGGCGCGGCGCTCCCGGGTCGTCGAGTTCGTCCGCCTCCGGGTCGGCCAGGTCGACGCTCAGGCGCTGCGGGCCCCGCTGCCCGTCGACGTTCTCACCGGCGCTGAGCATCCGCCCGCTCAGGGCGATGCTCTCGACCCGCCGGATCTCGTCGTCGGTCAGCGGGTCGCGGCCCGTGCCCTTCTTCCCCTCGGCCGGCGCCTGCTTCACGACGCCCGGCGGGACCTCGCCCGGTCCCTGCCCCGCCTGCTGGGCGGCCGGTGTGCCGCCGCCGCCCTTGTTCCCTCCCGTTTCGTCGGCCCCCGCCGTGCCAGGAAGGGTGACCGCCACCATCACAGCGGTCCCGGCCACCGCCAGGGCCGCGCCGGCCACCACCTTGCCGAGATGTCGGTGCACTGTCTCGCGCACATCTGCCCCCTACTCCCCCAAGATCCCCGGGAGTACGTGTATCCCCACTGATTCGGCACACGGCGGGTACACGAGTCGCCGTATGCACTGGTCGGCCCGTAAGAGGGCAGTAAGTCTCGGGAGGTTCCCTCACTTTCGGGGAGACTCGCAGCCAACGCGCCCCCAGCGGGGCCGCACACCTGGAAGAGTCGTGGTCATGCAGGTCTGGCCTGGAGAGGCGTATCCGCTCGGCGCCACGTACGACGGCGCCGGAACCAACTTCGCGGTCTTCACGGAGGCCGCGCACCGAGTAGAGCTGTGTCTGCTGCACGACGACGGCTCGGAGACGGCGGTGGAACTGCGCGAGAGCGACGCGTTCGTGCGGCACGCGTACCTGCCGGGAGTGATGCCGGGACAGCGGTACGGGTTCCGGATGCACGGCCCGTACGACCCCGCGCGCGGGCTGCGCTGCAACTCGGCGAAGCTGCTGCTCGATCCGTACGCGAAGGCGGTCAGCGGGGCCGTGTCGTGGGGCGAGGAGGTGTACGGCTACCACTTCGGGGCCCCGGACGAACGCAACGACCTCGACTCGGCGCCGCACACCATGACCTCGGTGGTGATCAACCCGTACTTCGACTGGGGCGACGACCGGCCGCCGCGCACCGACTACCACCACACGGTGATCTACGAGGCCCATGTGAAGGGCCTGACGATGACCCATCCCGGGCTGCCGGAGGAGCTGCGCGGCACGTACGCGGCGCTCGCCCATCCGGCGATCATCGAACACCTGACCAAGCTCGGGGTGACGGCGCTCGAGCTGATGCCCGTACACCAGTTCGTGAACGACCACCGGCTGGTCGACATGGGCCTGAACAACTACTGGGGCTACAACACCATCGGCTTCTTCGCCCCGCACAACGCCTACGCGTCCTGGGGCGACCGCGGCCAGCAGGTGCTGGAGTTCAAGTCGGCGGTGCGGGCGCTGCACGAGGCCGGGATCGAGGTGATCCTGGACGTCGTCTACAACCACACGGCCGAGGGCAACCACCTGGGCCCGACGCTGTCCTTCAAGGGCATCGACAACCCGTCGTACTACCGCCTCACGGACGATCCGCGCTACTACATGGACACCACGGGCACCGGGAACTCGCTGCTCATGCGGTCCCCGCACGTGCTCCAGCTCATCATGGACTCGCTGCGGTACTGGGTCACCGAGATGCACGTGGACGGCTTCCGCTTCGACCTGGCCGCCACCCTGGCGCGGCAGTTCCACGAGGTGGACCGGCTGTCGTCGTTCTTCGACCTGGTGCAGCAGGACCCGGTGGTCTCCCAGGTGAAGCTGATCGCCGAGCCGTGGGACGTGGGCGAGGGCGGCTACCAGGTGGGCAACTTCCCGCCGCTGTGGACCGAGTGGAACGGCAAGTACCGCGACACCGTCCGGGACCTTTGGCGGGGTGAGCCGCGGGCGCTCGCGGAGTTCGCCTCCCGGCTGACCGGCTCCTCCGACCTCTACCAGGACGACGGCCGCCGCCCGCTCGCCTCGATCAACTTCGTGACCTGCCACGACGGGTTCACCCTGCACGACCTCGTCGCCTACAACGACAAGCACAACGAGGCCAACGGGGAGGAGAACCGGGACGGTGAGAGCCACAACCGGTCCTGGAACTGCGGGGCGGAGGGCGAGACCGAGGACCCGGGGGTACTGGGGCTGCGCGCCCGCCAGATGCGCAACTTCCTCGCCACGCTGATGCTGTCCCAGGGCGTGCCGATGATCAGCCACGGGGACGAGTTCGCCCGCACCCAGCGCGGCAACAACAACGCCTACTGCCAGGACAACGAGGTGTCCTGGCTCCGGTGGCCGGAGCCCGTGGAGAAGGCGCCCGCGCAGGACGCGTCCGCCGAGGAGGACCTGCTGGAGTTCGTCCGCGCGATGGTGTGGCTGCGCCGGGACCACCCGGTGTTCCGGCGGCGGCGCTTCTTCCACGGGCGGCCGGTGGAGGGCACCCGCGACGAGCTGTCCGACGTGGCCTGGTTCACCCCCGAGGGCAGCGAGATGACCCAGCGGGACTGGGACTCGGCGCCCGCGTCCGCGCTGACGGTATTCCTGAACGGCAACGCCATCTCCGAGCCCGGTCCGCGTGGCGAGCGGATCACCGACGACTCCTTCCTGCTGATGTTCAACGCCTCGCCCGAGGCGCTGGAGTTCCAGGTGCCGGTCGACCACGGCCGGCAGTGGCAGGTGGTCGTCGACACGGCCCGCCCGGACGGCGTGCCGCCGGGCACGGGCCCGAAGGTGGCGGCCGGCGACCGCGTCACCCTGCCGGACCGCAGCCTGACCGTGCTGCAGCGGCCCACCTAGACCGTGCCCGTGGGGGGCGCGCGCACTCCGGCGTGCGCCCCCCACGTGCGCAGGGGATGACACGAAATCCGGCGCGCTGGGTACGTAGGGTTCCATGACTGCTGCGCGACCCGGACCCGAGGTACCCACCGCCACCTACCGGCTGCAACTGCAGCCCTCGTTCCCGTTCGCCGCCGCCGCGGCGGCGGTCCCGTACCTGGCGTCGCTGGGCGTCTCGCACCTGCATCTGTCCCCCGTCCTGGAGTCCGTCCCCGGATCCACGCACGGATACGACGTCGTGGACCACGCGCGCGTGCGCGGGGAACTGGGCGGCGAGGACGGGCTGCGCGCGCTGGCGTGGACCGCGCGCGAGCACGGGCTGGGCCTGGTGGTGGACATCGTGCCGAACCACATGGCCATGGCGCCCCGGCACAACCGGGCCCTGTGGGAGGTGCTGCGCGAGGGGCCCGAGTCGCCGTACGCGCGCTGGTTCGACATCGACTGGGCGGCGCAGGGCGGCCGGGTTCTGCTGCCGGTGCTCGGCGGGCCGGCCGGCTCCGAGCTGGACGGGCTGGTGGTCGACGGGGACGTGCTGCGCTACCACGACCACGCCTTCCCGCTCCGCGAGGGCACCGCGGACCTCCCGCTGCCCCGGCTGCTGGACGCGCAGTGGTACCGCCCGGTGTGGTGGCGGCTGGCCCGCACCGAGCTGAACTACCGGCGTTTCTTCAGCATCTCCGAGCTGATCGGGGTGCGCGTGGAGGACCCGGAGGTGTTCGACGCCACCCACGCCAAGATCCTCCAGCTCCTCCACAAGGGCGTGGTCGACGGGCTGCGCGTCGACCACCCCGACGGGCTCGCGGACCCCGACGCCTATCTGCGGCGGCTGCACGAGGCCACCGGCGGGCGCTGGACCGTGGTGGAGAAGATCCTCGCCGACGGCGAGCACCTGCCCGCCTCCTGGCCGGTGGCGGGCACCACGGGCTACGACGCCCTGCGCCACGTCGACGGCCTGTTCACGGACCGTACCGGGGCCTACGAGCTGCTCGGCCGCTACCGGGCGTTCGCGGCTCCGCAGACGGACCGGGGCGGCAACTGGGACGCCACCGTCCGGCGGGCCGCCTACAAGGTGCTCACGCACGAACTGGCCACCGAGACCGACCGGCTCACCCGGGTGGCCGCCCGGCTGTGCGCCGCCTCGCCGGACCTGTCGCTGCGCGACCGGGCGCCGTGGGCGCTGCGCACGGCCGTGGAGGAGCTGCTGGTGCGGATGCGGGTCTACCGGCCCTACGTCTCCCAGGACGCCTCCGCCGTCATCACCGAGCAGGCCGCCGAGGAGGCCCGGCTGGCCTTCGTGGTGCCCGAGGAGGCTGACGCGGTCGGCATCGTGCGGCGGCTGCTCGTCGGGGACCCGGGCGACGCCTCGGCCCCGGACCACGCCGACCGGGTGGAGTTCCGCACCCGGTTCGCGCAGACCGCGTCGGCACTGCGCGCCAAGGCCGTGGAGGACACCGCGTTCTACCGCTACGTGCCCCTGCTGTCGGCGGCCGAGGTGGGCGGCGATCCGGGCTCGCCCGGGGTCTCCCCGGAGGACTTCCACGCGTACTGCGCGCGCGTGCAGCGCGACTGGCCCGCCACCGGCACGGTCGTCACCACCCATGACACCAAGCGCAGCGCGGACGTGCGCGCCGCGCTGGCCGTGCTCACCGAGTGCCCGGGCAGCTGGGCGAAGGTGCTCGCCGAGGTGTCCCGGGCCGAGGAGGGCGCCCCCGACGGGCAGCTCGCCTGGGCGGCCTGGCAGACGGTGTTCGGGCTCGGCCCGGCGGAGGAGGAGCGGGTCCGGGAGGCGCTGCTGAAGCACGTCCGCGAGGCCGGGATGTACACGAGCTGGACCGAGCAGGAGCCGCCGTACGAGGAGGCGGTGGCTACCTTCCTCACGGCGGGGCCGTGCGGGCCGCCCGGCGAGCGGGTGGCCGCCCTGCGCAAGGCGCTGGAGCCGCACATCCGGGCGAACGTCCTGGGCACCGCGCTGGTCCAGCTCACGATGCCGGGGGTGCCGGACCTGTACCAGGGCACGGAGAGCGAGTACCGGGCGCTGGTCGACCCGGACAACCGGCGGCCGGTGCCGTTCCCGCCTCCGGTGCCCGGCGAGAAGGACGCGCTGACGGCGGCGGCGCTGCGGCTGCGCGCCCGCCGGCCCGGCGCGTTCGGCACGGCGGCGACGTACGCCCCGCTGGCGGCGGACGGACCGGCCGCGGAGCACTGCCTGGCGTTCACTCGTTCGGGTGAGGTGGTCACGGCGGTGACCCGGCTGTCGCTGCGGCTGGCGGAGTCGGGCGGCTGGCGGGAGACGCGGCTGGAGCTGCCGCCGGGGCGGTGGGCGGACGCGCTCGGCCCGGGGCGTGAGTTCACCGGGCACGTGCCGGTGGCGGACCTTCTCGGCCCGTTCCCGGTGGCCCTGCTGGAGCGGACCGGCGAGGGCTGAGGCGCGGCGGTGAACGCGTCCGGGCGCCCCCGGGAGGCTCCCGGCGCCGTTCTTGACAGTTCACCCACGCCGTGCGGCACTGGGAGGGCGAAGCCGGTTGGACAAGTCGGGGGTGAGTCTCCTGCCGGAGCTGCGCTATCCCAGCGTTCCCCAATTGGTCGCCTCCGCCCGGGCGCTGGCCGCCACGGAGCCCCGGCTGTGTGCGCTCAGGCAGGTGGGCGCCTCGCGGGCCGGCCGGCCCCTGCACCTGTTGTCGGTGGGGCACGCCCGCCGGGCGGTGCTGGTGGTGGCGGGCGCCCACGCCAACGAACCGACGGGCGGCTGCACCCTGCGGACGCTGGCCGAACGGGTGCTGGACGCACCGGAGTTGCGGGCGGGCACCTCCTGGCACTTCCTGCTGTGCGCGGACCCGGACGGCGCGAGCCTGCATGTCACCCCGGCGCCGCGCAGCCTGCTCGACTACCACCGTGGGTTCTACCGGCCCACGGGCGCGGAGCAGCCCGAGTGGTCGCCCGCGGTGCTGCCGCCGGACCTGCTGCCGCCCGAGACGCGGGCCCTGACCGGGGTGATCGACGAGGTGCGCCCGTACCTCCAGGTGACGCTGCACGGCACCGATCTCGGCGGCAGCTGGGTGCAGTTGACGAGGGACGTGCCGGGACTCGCCGAGCCGTTCGCCAAGTCGGCGGCCGAGCTGCACATACCGGTGGAGACGGGCGCCTCGGACGCGGCGGGCTGGCCCGCCTCGGGGCCCGGGGTGCACGTGATGCCCGGCCCCGACAGCGGCGTCGCCTACCCGAGCCTGCCGGACGACGCCCGGCGCAGCACCTGGTACCACGCCCACCGCTACGGCGGCCTGACGGCGGTGGTGGAGGTCCCGATGTGGGCCAGCGACCTGGTGGGTGACCCCGCTCCGCACCCGGCACCGGCGGCGGCGATACGGCGGCTGGCGGCGCGGCTGCTGCGGGACGCGCTGGAGGTCGAGCGGGTGTTCGACGACGCGCTGCCCCGGCTGGGGGACACGGACGGGCCGCTGCTGCGGGCCGCGCGCTGGGTGCTCGACCTGATACCGGGCCTGGCCCGGGACTGGGTCCAGACCCCGCCGGCCGCCACGACGATGGCCTACGTCGGCAGTGTGGACGCCTTCGGGCGGCGGCTGCCGCTGCGGGCGGCGGCGATGCTGCTGCGGGTGCTGCGGGAGACGGACGACCGGGCGGTCCCCGCTCTGGAGCGGCTCGTCGCCTTCTGGTGCGAGGCCTACGCGGCGCGTTTCAAGGCCCGCTGGGTGCCGTTGGAGGACCAGGTGGAGCACCAGTCCCGGACCGTGCTGGTGGCGGCTCAGCAGGCCCGGGAGCGGGCGGGGTGAGACTTCGCCGGGGCGCGGGCGGCGTACGGCGTCCGCGTCGCCCGCGCCCGGGCGGTCCGCGGGGCGGGTCGCGTCCGACCGGGTCGGTCCGCCCTGTTCGCCGTACCGCCCGGCCGGCCGTCCCGCCCGGGTCACTCGTCCAGGGCGAAGACGGAACCCGTGCGCGCGTTCATGACGCACGTACCGGCGTACGTCTCCTGGAACTGGACCGGCCGCCCCTTCCACTCCCCGTGCGCGCGGGCGGTCACGGGGGCGTAGATCATCGGGCAGAACACGTCCTTCCGCGGGATGCGCGCGATGTCCCCGCCGGCGGCGGCGAGCCCGGCGCAGGCGGCGGCCGCGTGCGGGTGCCCCTGGGGCGGGTCGCACCGCAGCAGGGTGCCGTGGGATTCGGTGGAAGGGCTCTCGCCGTGGGTGACGGTCAGGTAGAGCCAGTCGCCGGACGGGGTGGCGCGGGAGGCGGCCTGGGCCGGTCCCGCGAGGAGGAGGCCGGCGGCGGCCAGCACGGCGCCGGCGGCCGCGGTCGCTCGGGTGATGTACGTCATGCCCGGTGCATCGGCACGGCGGCGCGCGTTCCCCACCCCCACTCACCCGAACGGAACCGCGCGGGCGGAGCCGTGAGCGGGGCCGGTCAGGTGTCCCGGTGTGCCGCCAGCCGGAAGACGGTCCGGCCGAAGGCGACCTGGTCGCCCTCGCGGACCACGACGGCGCCGGTCACCCGGCGGCCGTTGACGGTGGTGCCGTTGGTGGAGCCGAGGTCCCTGAGGATCCACATGCCGCCCTGGCGGCGCAGTTCGGCGTGCACCCGGGAGACGGTGTCGTGGTTCAGGCGCAGCCCGTTGGCGGGATCACGTCCGATGCGCAGCGGGTGGCCGCCCGCCGGGTGCGGCAGCAGCAGCTTGGGCAGCCGCTCGGCCTGCCAGGCCCGGCGCAGCCGTACGGAGAAGCCGGAAACGGCCTCGACGGTGCCGAACAGCACGCGAGAGAAACGGTTCTCGCGGGGCAGGTCGGCGGTGAGGGCCGCGAGTTCGTCCGCGCCGTGGGCGGCGAGGGCAAGTTCCATGCGGTGCACGAAGGTGTCGTGCGACAGCCGTCCCATGGCGACGCCTTCCCGCAGCACCCGCAGCGCCTTGTCGCGCTCCGCGTCGGACGGCCGCGCGGGTCGCAGGGGGAACTCGAAGGACGACGTCACGCTGGTGATTGTCAGGGGTGTGAACCCCCGGTGTCCAGAATCGGGGAAAACGGTGCCGACGTACCCGTACCCGCGCGACACCCGCCGGGAAAGCCCGGATTCGAAAGCGGATTGATCGCTTTCGCGGCACGATGGAGTGGCTACATCACGGTGAGCAGACGAAGGGGAACCGTCCGTGCAGTTCGAGGTGTGGGCACCGCAGGCAGACCGTGTGACGCTCCATTGCGACGGCGTGACAGGCGCGTTGGAGCGCGATCCGCAACGAGCCGGCTGGTGGCGGGGGGAGGCCGGGGCGCGGGACGGCTCGCGGTACGGGTTCGCGCTGGACGACGGACCGGTGCTGCCCGACCCGCACTCGCGCCGGCAACCGGACGGCCCGGACGGCCTGAGCGCGGTCGTCGACCACGGGCGGTACGCGTGGCGGGCCACGTGGGCGGGGCGCGGGCTGCCGGGGGCGGTGCTCTACGAACTGCACGTGGGCACGTTCACCCGCGAGGGCACCCTGGACGCGGCCGCGCCCCGGCTGGAACACCTGGTCGAACTGGGCGTCACCCACGTGGAGTTGATGCCGCTGTGTCCGTTCCCCGGGCGGCACGGCTGGGGGTACGAGGGGGTGTCGCTGTGGGCGGTGCACGAGCCGTACGGCGGCCCCGAGGCACTGAAGCGGTTCGTGGACCGGGCGCACGAACTCGGTCTGGCCGTGGTCCTGGACGTCGTGCACAACCACCTGGGCCCTTCGGGCAATTATCTGCCCCTGTTCGGGCCGTACTTCACCGACACGCACCACACGCCGTGGGGCTCGGCGGTGAACCTGGACGCGCCCGGCTCGGACGAGGTGCGCGCGTTCCTGGTGGGCAGTGCGCTGGCCTGGCTGCGGGACTACCGGCTCGACGGGCTGCGGCTGGACGCCGTGCACGCGCTGTACGACACGCGCGCGTGCCACTTCCTGGAGGAGCTGTCCGCGGCCGTCGACGTCCTCGCGGGCGAACTGGGCCGCCCCCTGTCGCTGATCGCCGAGTCGGACCTGAACAACCCGCGGTTCATCACCCCGCGCGCGGAGAACGGTCTCGGACTGCACGCCCAGTGGAACGACGACTTCCACCACGCGGTGCACACCGCGCTGACCGGCGAGTCCCAGGCGTACTACGCCGACTTCGCGCGGGACCCCCTCGACGCGCTCGCCAAGACGCTCACCGGGGGCTACTTCCACGACGGGACGTACTCGAGCTTCCGCGGGCGCGTCCACGGCCGGCCGCTGGACCGGACCCGGGTGGCCGGGCACCGGCTGCTGGGCTACAGCCAGACCCATGACCAGATCGGCAACCGGGCGCAGGGGGACCGGCTCTCCGCACACCTCTCCCCCGGCCTGCTGGCCTGCGCGGCCGCCCTCACGCTGACCGCGCCGTTCACGCCGATGCTGTTCATGGGCGAGGAGTGGGCGGCGGGCACCCCCTGGCAGTTCTTCACCGACCACACGGACCCGGAGCTGGCCGGGGCCGTACGGCGGGGCAGGCGCCGGGAGTTCGCGCAGCACGGCTGGGCCGAGGAGGACGTACCGGACCCGCAGGACCCGGCGACCCGGGACCGGTCCTGCCTCGACTGGTCGGAGCCGGAAAGCGAGCCGCACGCGCGCGTGCTGGCCTGGTACCGGCGGCTGATCGCGCTGCGCCGGGAGCAGCCGGACCTGACCGATCCCGACCTCGCCGACACGAAGGTGGCCCACGACGCCGGGGCACGCTGGCTGGCGTTCCGGCGCGGGGACGTCCGGGTGGCGGTGAACCTGGGCAAGGAGGAGGCCGCGATCCCGCTGGGCACCGGCCGGGTGGAGGTCCTCGCCGCGTGGGACCCGGTGCGGGCGCCGGGCCCGGACGGACTGCTGCAGGTGCCCGGGGAGTCGTGCGTGGTGCTGATCCAGCCCTAGCCGCTACGGCGGGGTTTCGTCGTCGTCCTTGAACTCGGTCACCCGCTCCAGCAGGATCGGCTCCCAGGCGCGCCGCAGCCGGCTGCGCAGCAGCGGCAGGGAGCCGGGGGCGCGGCCCTCCAGGTGGCCGGCGAGCCGCAGCACGGTGTCGCAGCGGGCGAGCCACAGGCCGCGCAGACAGGGGCGGGGGCCGTACCCGGCGAGGGTGGCGGCGCGCACGGCGGCCGGGGAGCCGACGGCCACGGCGAGCCCCGCGATGTCCTCGGCGGGGTCGCCGAGGGCCGCCTCGGTCCAGTCCAGGACGCCGCGCACCCGGCCGTCGGCGCTGACCACCACGTGCTCACCGGTGAGGCCGTGATGGGTCAGGACGGCGGTGCCGTGCTGCGCGGCGAGCTGGGCGGCGCCGGGCGGGGTGAGGTGCAGCCGGGTGGCGTCGAACTCGTCGGCGGTGGCCAGCCGTTCGGCCGCCTGTACGGCCATGCGGCGCAGTGCGTCCAGGGAGCGCGGGGCGGTGCGCGGCACCCCGAGCGCCTCGGCCTGCCGTACCGGCACCGCGCGCAGCCCGCCGAGCAGCCCGGCGAGGTCGGCCTCGCCGACGGCGGAGACGTCGTGCTCGTCGGCGGTGCCGCCGGGCACCACCGTGTCGAGGGTGTAGGCGAGTCCGGGCGCCCAGTCGCCGTGGGCGACGCTGACCGGGACGGTGACGGGCACGTGCGGGCGGACCAGGTCGCGCAGGCGCAGTTCCCGGCGGCGCCGCGCCGAGGCGTCCTGGTCGGGGGCGAGGCGCAGCACCTGCCGGGTGCCGACCCACCAGGTGTGCTCGTGGCCCTCGCCCACGGAGTGGACGTCCGGCCCCCCGTCCTCGCCGGTGTTCCGGCCGGTGCTCTCCTTGAGCAGCGAACGGACCAGTCGGCGGACGGTGTCCGCGGTGGGTGTCGGTGCCTGGGTCATGGGTCGCGCGCAGCCGTTCCGATCCGTCGTCGAGGGTGTGTCTCCCGGTCCCCTCAGTCCACTATGACCATCTCACGGGTGGTGTTGTTGAGACGGCGGCCGCCGTCCCCGGTCACCGTGACGATGTCCTCGATGCGCACGCCGAAGCGGCCGGGCAGATAGATGCCGGGCTCCACCGAGAAGCACATGCCGGGCACCAGGGGCTGTTCCTCGCCCTCGATCATGTACGGCGGCTCGTGCGTGGTGACGCCGATGCCGTGCCCGGTGCGGTGGATGAAGTACTCGCCGTATCCGGCGTCGGTGATGACCGCGCGGGCGGCGCGGTCGACCTCCTGGCAGGCGACGCCCGGCCGCACGGCCCGGAATCCGGCCTCCTGCGCGGCGCGGACGATGTCGTGGACCCGGCGCTCCTCCTCGGTCGGCTCGCCGACGTGCACCGTGCGCGTGGTGTCCGAGCCGTAGCCGTCCTTGAGTCCGCCGAAGTCGAGGACGACCATGTCGCCGGGCTGGATGACGCGGTCGCCGACCTCGTGGTGCGGGTTGGCGCCGTTGGGACCCGAGCCGACGATGGTGAAGTCGACCTGGGAGTGCCCGAAGCGGCGCAGCAGGTCGGCGAGGTCGTGGCCGACGCCGGACTCGCGGCGGCCGGCGAAGGGCACCTTGCGGATCTCCTCGAACGCCTGGTCGGCGGCGGCTCCGGCGGCCGCCAGCAGGTCCAGTTCGGCGGCGTCCTTGACTCCGCGCAGCATGGGCAGGGCGTCGGTGAGGGCGGCGTAGGAGGTGCCGGGCAGGGTGCGCTGAAGCCCCAGCAGATGCATCGCCCAGGTGTTGTCGCTGATGCCGAGGCGTCCGTTCGCCGCGAGGAGGGCGGCCGTGACGGCGTAGGGGTCCTTGGCGTCGGTCCAGTCACGCAGGGTGAGCACGGACGCTGCGGGCGACCGCTCGGCGTCCGGGGCCTCCAGGGTGGGCACGACGAGCACGGGGTCGCGTCCCGGGGTCAGCACCAGCACGGTGAGCCGCTCGGTGACCGCGGTGGGCGTGTAGCCGGTCAGCCAGACCATGTCCGGTCCCGGTGCCACGAGCAGTCCGGCGAGGCCGGCGTCGGCGGCGGAGCGCGCGGCGCGCTCCATGCGGGCCCTGTAGTCGTCGGCGTTGAAGGGCGCGGGCGTACTGCCGGTCATTCCGGGGCCTCCGAGCGCGGTCGAGTGACGGGGCGAAGGTGTTCCGGGCAGCATCCTGCCCGGCTGGGCCGGGCGGCGCGAGCCGATGACGAAGTCCGCGCGGAGCGGTAGGCGGGCGCCGGGGCCCGGCACAGGACCGTCAGCGGCCCCGGTACGGGGGTGACCTGCGGCTTCCGGGCGCCCCGGCGGCGCGACGCGAGCATGCCGGGGCAACGCGCCCCCGGCGGGACGGTGCGGCCCGGATGCGCGGCGCGCGGCACGGGCCCGGTCAGGTCGGCTCAGGTGAGGTCAGGTCACGACGCCCGGTACGACGGTCAGCTGCTGGTAGCCGCCGCCGCTGCGGCGGACGGTGAGGGTCACCGTGGCCCCGGGCCGGGCGTGGGACACGGCGCGGGCCAGGTCGGCGGCGGTGTCCACGCGGGCGGCGCCGAACTGCAGCAGGACGTCGCCGCGTACCAGGCCCGCCGTGTAGCCGGGGCCGGGCACATGGACGCCGGTCACGAGCGCGCCCGCCTTCGGGGCGTCCCCGGCCTCCACGCCCAGCGTCGCACCGGTGGCCGGGGCGCCGGCGGGGCCCGGGAAGGGGGCGGGGGCGCTGCCCGCCTTGGCGACGGGGGCCGTTCCGGCCGGGTGGTCCCGCGGCGGGGCCTGCCGCCGCAGCTCGGCCGGCCGCCTCATGCCGATCACGGTGGCGCCCACCGTGCCGATGCCCACCCCGCAGAGCAGCACGACGGTGCCGGTCAGCAGCCCGAGCAGCAGGGTCCGGAGCCGCCGGCCGCGCCGGCCCGCGGCGTGCGGCCGGCCGACGGTGGGTTCCGCGGCGGTTTCCTGCCGCCGCTCCCGGCCGGGCATCGGCTTGGGCCGCAACGCTGTCTGTTCCATGGTTCACTCGCCTCCGGATGGTGCCTACCCGGGGCGCAGGGCCGCGACGAGACACGAACGAGTGAGACTGGCCGGAGGGTGGCGCGGGGTAGCCATGGGACCGGTGCCCGGACGCCGGCCGGCGCGTGAGCCGCCGGCCGGGTGGCCCACGGCTCACGTCCGGTCCGTCAGCCCGGGGACAGCACCGGCACTCCGGGGGTACGGCCCGGCAGGAAGCCGTGGGCGCGCCGACCGAGCCACTCGGCCTTGTAGCGGTCGACCTCCCGGTGCCAGTTCAGGATGCCCGCCATCCAGTTCTGCAGGTCCAGGACATAGCCGTCCATGACCGCCCGCGCCTCGCCGGAGAGCTGGAAGTCCTCGTACAGCACCGGCAGTTCGTGCGCGACGACATGTTCGAACTGCCGCATCCGCTGGGTCGTCAGGTCGTGGACGACGCCGAGCGCGGCCGGGTAGTCCACGCCGAAGAAGTTCTGCACGACGAGCACGGCGTTGTGGATCTCGCCCTCGTACTCGATCTCCTTCTGGTACGAGAAGATGTCGTTGAGGAGGCAGGCGTAGTCGATCGCGGCGTTCTCCAGGGAGCGCACCGGGCCGCTGCGGTAGACCTCGGACGGGACCGCCGGGCCGTGGCCCATGCGGCACATGCTCAGGGTGAGGTCGGAGCCGAAGGTCGAGCGCCGCATCTCCAGGTAGTCGACCGGGTCGGGGACGCGGTGCAGCGCCTGGTTGGACAGCTCCCACACCCAGCTCTCGGTCATGGTGTCCACGGCCGCCTTGAGGGTGCGCCGCTGGTCGGGCGTCATCTCCGCCGTCGTGCGCGCCCACAGGTCGGTCAGGCCGCGCTCCATGGCGCTCATGGGGACGGCGGCCGGTTCGCCCTCCACCGGCATGCAGGCGGAGAGCCGGGCCGTGGTCAGCCGGGCGGCGGCCAGGTCCCGGCGGTGGCCGTACACCAGGGGGTAGTAGTCGTCGCCGTACGTGCCCCAGGCGAGCCACTGGGCGCTGAGGCCGAGGGCCTGCGGGGTGGCGTCCGGGTCGAGGCCGGCGGAGCAGAGCGCGAGATCGTACGCGGCGAGCTTGTCCTCGTCCCAGACGCCCTCGCCGAGGATGCCGATGCGGTGCGACCACTCGACGAGGCCCCGGCGGGCGGTGTCCAGATGGGGGCTCAGCGCCAGCTCGTACGGCATGTGGAAGTCGGGCAGCCGGGACGGGCCGACCTTCTGGTACGGCACGTGCGAGTGGGCGCGCAGGCGCTCCGCGGCGGCCGCGGCGAGCAGCGCGCCGACGTCGGCGGCGGAGGCGCCGGGGCCGCTCGGCGGCTGCCAGGGGGAGACGGACCGGGCCCCCGCGTTCATGTAGCGGCTGGAGCGCAGGTGCCATTCGTGGCCTCCGGACTGCCAGTCCTGGAGTCCCTTGGCGTAGGCGGCCACCGCGGCGACCTCACCGGGCGCGAGTCCCTTCTCCAGGGCGACGGCGGGCACTTCGGTGAGCGCGGTGTGCTCGAACTGGTGCAGACGTGAGGTGAGGATGTCGTTGACGGTGTCGGCGGCCTCCTGGGTGGTGCAGCCGAAGAACGTCTCCAGCACGAGGACGCCGTTGCTGTTCTCGCCCTCGTCCTCGACCTCACGCTGGTAGGAGAAGAGGTCGTTGCGCAGGTGGACGGCGTCGGAGAAGGTCTCCATGAGCACCCTGAGCGGCCGGGTGCCGGCGACGGCGGCGGGCACCTCGGCGGTGGCGTACTCCACCAGCCCCGCCGACCAGGGGGCGCCGCCCACCTTGCGGCGCATCTCGATGTACTCGACCGGGTTGGCGATCCGCCCCTCGTTGATGTTGGACAGCTCCCACAGGGACTCGTTGAGCAGGTGCTCGGTGGCGACGGAGAAGCGGCGGCGCCAGTCGACGGACATCGTCGGCACCGTGCGCCGCCACAGGTCGGCGAGGCCCGCCTCGACCGGGTTCTCCGGCTCCGGCACGGGCGCGGCGGGGTCGAGCGGCATGAACAGGGACAGGCGGTCCAGGTGGGCCTTTCCGGCGGCGCGGTCCTGGGTGTGTTTGTACATGTCCAGGAAGTGGTCGTCGAAGAAGAACACCCACACGTACCAGTCGGTGATCAGGGAGAGGGCCGGTCCGTCGCAGTCGGGGCGGGTGTAGGCGCACAGGAGCCCGTAGTCGTGCGCCTCCAGGTCGGCCTGATCCCAGATCCCGGAGCCCTCCAGCATGCCCGTCTCGCGCGCCCACGCCGTCGAGTGGGCACGTGCCTCGTCGAGGTGCGGGTTGAGCCGCGCGGGATACGGCATGTAGAAGTGCGGGAGTTCGAACGGCTGCGTCATGGCGGGCCCCTACCCGGCGCCCGGGAGGGCCATCCGGGGCACGGCGCATGATCACACCATCGCGTGAAATGCCATGGAAAGGGACAACTGGCGCGGAGGCCGGTGCCGTTGGCCGCATGTGACGCGGGTGTGCGCCGCGCGCCCGTCCGCCCCCTTGCCGGGTGACCCCGGCGCGGGCCACCGTGGGAGGGTGACGACCCTGACGCGAACGGACCCGGGCGGGCCGGCGTGAGCGTGCGCGAGGCCCCGCCGGTGCCCGATGTCTTCGACCCGCGCCGGTACGCCGCCGGGGTGCCCCACGCCGACTACCGCGTCCTGCGCGACCACCATCCGGTGGCCTGGCAGGAGGAGGCGGAGGTGCTGGGCTGGCCGGCCGGGCCCGGGTTCTGGGCGGTGACCCGGCACGCCGACGTGGTGCGTGTGCTCAAGGACCCGGCGACGTTCTCCTCGCACCTCGGCGCCACCCAGATCCGGGACCCCGACCCGGACGACCTGCCCTTCATCCGGCGCATGATGCTCAATCAGGACCCGCCGGACCACGGCCGGCTGCGGCGGCTGGTGAGCCGGGCGTTCACACCGGGGCGCGTCGACCGGTTCGCGGCGGTCGCGCGGGAGCGGGCGCGCACGCTGCTCGCGCGGGCGCTGCGGGAGGCGCGCTCGGGCGACGGCACGGTCGATCTGGTGGCCGCCGTCACCGACGAGTACGCCCTGCTCAACCTGGCCGATCTGCTCGGCGTTCCGGAGAGCGACCGTGGTCTGCTGCTGCACTGGACGCGGCGGGTGATCGGCTACCAGGACCCTGACGAGGCCGCTCCCCCGGTGCTGGACGGAACGGGCAGGCCGGTGAATCCGCGGTCACCGGCCTCGCTGCGGGACATGTTCGCGTACGCCCGGCAACTGGCCGCGCACAAGCGGCGGTCCCCGGCCGACGACATCCTGACGACCCTCGCCCACGACGAGGATCTCGCCGGCACCGAACTGGAGATGTTCTTCTTCCTGCTCACCGTCGCGGGCAACGACACGGTGCGCGGCGCGGCTCCCGGCGGGCTGCTGGCGCTGATGGAACACCCGGACGCCCACCGGCGGCTGCGCTCCGGAGAGGTCGGACTCCGCCCCGCGGTCGACGAGTTGCTGCGCTGGCATCCGCCCGTGCTGACCTTCCGGCGGACGGCCGCGCGGGACACCGAGCTGGCGGGGCGCCGGATCCGGGCGGGCGAGAAGGTCGTGGTCTTCCACGCCTCCGCCAACCGTGACGAGCGGGTCTTCGCCGATCCCGGGCGGCTGGACCTCACCCGCTCGCCCAACCCGCACGTCTCCTTCGGGGACGGCCCGCATGTCTGCCTGGGCGCCCATTTCGCGCGGCTCCAACTGCGGCTGCTGCACGAGGAGGTGCTGCGCGCCCTGCCCGGCCTCCGGCCGGCCGGTCCGGCGCGGCGGCTGGTGTCCAACTTCATCAACGGCGTCAAGTCATTGCCCGCGTACGTCGTTTGACGCGTTCACCTGGATCAGCGCGTGGGTGCCGGCGGTGCGCCAGCGCTGGCCCTCCGCGGCGACCAGCGCGGCCTCGGTGGCCGGGGTGAGGCCGGTGATCACGTCGGACTTCAGGGTGCGCAGGGCGGCGACCGGGCCGGGGAAGCCGGCGGTGGCGTCCTGGAACGACGTGGTCGGCGGCCACCGCCGGTCGCCCACCAGACGCCGGTAGTTGAGGTCGCCCTTGACGACCGTCAGGGTGGCCGGGGCGAACTCGGCCCGCAGGTCGTCCGGCAGGCCGGCGTACGGCAGCGGGGCGCTGGAGAAGGGGTGGGCGCGCACCGTGACCCGCCCGTCGGCCATGGCCGCCCAGAGCAGCCGCCCGTACTCCCCCGCCGCTCCGGGCGCCGCGACGAGCCGCCGCATGGCGTCGACCACGTCGGCGGTGGTGGCGTCGGAGACGTAGTACGGGTACGGCTTGACGTGCAGCACCGCCCGGCCGATCCGGCCCGCGCCGAGCAGGTGGGCGATCAGCAGCAGATCGGGGACGAGTTCACGGCCCGCGTTGTCCGCGACCAGGCAGAGCGTGCCGGCGCCGGCGGGCGGCAGCAGCGACCACAGGATCTCGCTGTCGTCGGCGACCAGGGCGGGCACCGGTCCGGCGGCCTCGGCGTCCCCGGCGGAGAGACGGAAGCCGAGGTCGGCGCGGTTGCCCCAGAGCGAGCCGTGCAGCAGGGCGCGGGCCCGTTCCGGCTCCGGCCGGTCGCGCAGCGCGTCGAGCGCGGCCAGTTCCTCGCCGGTCTCCGGGGCGTCGAGTTCGGCGTGCTTGAACGGGCGGAAGGGATCGACGCCCTGCCAGGGGCCCGGGCCGAAGTAGCCGACGGCCTCGAGCAGCAGGCGGTAGAAGTAGCTCTCGGACCACAACCACGGCACGTCGAACCAGGACCGGCCCACGTGGTCGTCCAGGCCCCAGGCACGCCACCGCTCCACGTCGCCCGCATCCTCGGGCAGCGGTTCGAGCACACCGTCGAGGCAGCTCTTCAGCAGCTCGTCCAGCGCCCGGTGCTGCCCGGGACCGTAGGGGAAGGCGTCCCGTACCTGCCGGATGATCGCGGGGTGCCGCTCGGCCAGCACGCTGTGCGGGAACGAGCCGGGTTCGTGTCCGAGGAGCACGGGCGCGGCGGGGGTGTCTGGCATGCCCGTCACCGTACCGCGCTGGTCAGCCGGTTCTGATCTCCCGCTCCAGCTGCGTGGCGAGGGTGAGGTAGCGGGGTCGGCGGTGCACCGGCACCACGCCCCGGATCATGAAATACCACATCTCGGCCACTCGTCGGGGCAGCCGTCCGACCGGTTCGAGGGAACGGCCGGCGACCCGGGTGCCGATGAAGAAGCAGACGAGGGAGTGCGCGACGACGCCCACGTCTATCTCGGGGTGCACATCGGCCTCCCGGACGGCACCGCTGAACTTGCGGCCGGCGAACTCCAGCCACTCGGTGAACGGATGCCGCATGGGCGGCCGCACGGGGACGTCCGTGGTGGCCAGGCGCAGTCCGGCGCGCGGCACCGGGTCCTCGACGGCGAGCCGGGCGACGGCGAACGTGGTGCGCATCAGGGATTCCAGCGAGGAGTAGCCGCGGCCCTCCACGTCGTCGACGACCTTCTGCGCGGCCCTGGACTGAAGGTCGAGGATGGCGTGGGCCAGGTCCTCCTTGGCGGCGAAGTGGAAGTACAGCGCCCCCTTGGTGACCTTCGCATGCCCCACGATGTCACTCAGGCTGGTGCACTCGTAGCCCTGCCGGTCGAACAGGTCGGCCGCGGCCGTGATGATCGTCGCCCGTGTCTGCTCCGCACGTAACTGCCTCGCCATCGAATGACCCCTCCTCGCGGCTCGACCGAACGGGACACGCGGTTTGTTTTGCCTCACGCACACGATAACTCACGGAACAGCCACGGGAGTCGGCCAGTCGGAAATTCGTCGAGGACAGTTTTCGCCCAACCGCACCGGCACCGCCTCGACCTTGCGTTCCGCAAACGGTTTCCGTCAGGAACCTCCTGTTCCGCTACTCCGATGGTTTCCACAAGCCAAGTACCGGCACGGTCGGCCCCGTTGACGGGCACGCATCCGGACAGACGGCCTCCCGGCCTGCCGCCTGCGGCGACGCGGGCGAAAACAGCCGACGCGGTCTGTGATGAACGCGGCGTTCGCGTCCGCCGTACTGGATGCGGCAGACCTCGTTCCCGCGCCCGCCGAGGAGACGTCCCGGATGACTCGGATGACCGCCCGCCTGAGCGTCACGGCGGCCGCAGCCGTGGCCCCGCTCCTGCTCCTGCCGTGGGTGGCGGGGTCCGCCCGGGCCCACGGCGCCCCCACGGATCCGGTCAGCCGGGTGTACGCCTGTTCGCCCGAGGGCGGCGCCGCGAACCGGTCCGCGGCCTGCCGGGCCGCGGTGTCCGCGAACGGCGCTCCGTTCACCGCGTGGGACAACCTGCGCGTGGCGGGCGTGGCGGGCCGGGACCGGCAGGTGATCCCCGACGGCAGGCTGTGCAGCGGGAACCTGCCCGCGTACCGGGGGCTCGACCTGGCCAGGACGGACTGGCCGGCGACCCGGCTGGCCCCGGGCGGGCGGCTGACGATGACGTACGCCTCGACGATCGCGCACACCGGCACGTTCCGGCTGTACCTCACCCGGCCGGGCTACGACCCGGCGAAGCCGCTGACCTGGTCCGATCTGCCCACGCGCCCCTTCGCGGAGGTCAAGGACCCCCCACTGACGAACGGGGCGTACCACCTGAGGGCCACCCTGCCGAAGGACCGGACGGGACGTCAGATGCTGTACACGATCTGGCAGAACAGCAGCACTCCGGACACCTACTACTCCTGCTCCGACGTGGTGTTCCCGGAGCAGGCCGGCGCGGCGGCGAAGGCCCCGAAGCCCGCCGGGACCCCGGAAGCACCGGTGAGCGCGCGGCCCACGCGGAAGCCGGCCGCCCGTCCCTCGGCACCGGCCTCCGCCTCCGCTCCCGCCGGGACGCCGGGCACCCCGTCGGTCGACGCCGGTGACGGCACACCGGTGGCCGAGGAGACCCGCGCGGACGCGGGCCCCTCGGCTCCGTTGGTGGCGGGCGGCGCCGCCGCGGTACTGGCGCTCGTCGCGGGCACGGTCCTCGTCCTGCGGCTACGGCGGCGCTGAACGCCTGCTACTCGGTGCTCAGTTGACGTACACCCGGGCACCGGCGTCGGTGACGGGGGCGTACTTCGCGGTGAAGTAACCGCTGGCGAAGCACAGGGACGAGCCGGAGAACTTGGTGAACTGCTGGTTGGTGAAGGTGATGCTGCTGTCGGTGTTGCTCGCCGTGCCGGTCAGGCCCGCCGCCCGGTAGACGCAGGTGACGGTGCCGAGCAGGGTGCGCAGCTTGACCGTGGTCTGGATGGTGGAGCCGCTGGGCGGTGAGACGGTGAGGGTGCCGGCGGAGGTGACCGTCGCGGTGTAGGGCAGGTTGTCGATCACGATGCTGCTGACGCCCAGCACGCCGGTGACGTTGCTGGTGCAGCTGCCGGCGTCGAAGCTGTGGCCGGTGACCGACTCGGTGGCCGTGCCGGGGGCGGCCGGGTTGTCGGCGACCGTGGCGGTGAACTGCGAGGTCTTGCAGCTCACGCCGCTGGTGCCGGTCGCGCTGGAGTAGAGGGTGGCGGAGGTGCCGGAGGCCAGCGGCGCGGTCAGGGTGTCGCCCACGGCGGCGGCGGCACCGCCGGTGCCGCCCGTGGTCAGGACGGCGCCGCCGGCCGCGGACGACGGGACGGCGGTGGCGACGGTGAGCGCGGTGGCGGCTCCGGCCAGGGCGAGGAGGGTGCGCGTACGCATGGGGGTGCCTCTCTTCGAAGTGGGGGTGATGTGGGGTGAGGTGGGGGGTTGAGGGTGCCGTCGAAAGGGATGGGGCCTGGCGGCGTACCGGGGCGTGACGCCCCTGCCGGTCCGCCACCGTTGCCGGTCCGTGACGCCTTCTCCGTACGTGACGGACCGGCAGCGGCGGCCGGCCGGTGAACCGGCACGAGGCCGGGAAAGGGCCTGCCGACCGGGCCGGACGGCCGGACCACGGCAGGGCAGGGCGAGGCGGGGCGCGAAGGGCGGTGGAGCGTGCCGGGCCGGCGTGATGCCGGGCGGAGCGGTGATCAGAAGGGGCCGGGAAGGCGGCCGTTGCCGCTCGGCGGATCCGGCGCCACGGATCCAGGGGAGACCAGGCAGAGTTTTAGACCTGATGGACCATCAACGTCAAGGCCTGCAACAGGAGTTGCCGTCCGGTCGCACCGTCGACACTCTATTTTCACAACTCCCTTGACCCTTCAAAGTAACCGGCGGTAACTTCCGAGAAGGCTACTGACGCGTAACGAGAAAGCCCTTGCACCCGCCGGGAGTGCGAGGAGGCGTACGCGCGACAGCCATGTCCGCGCCAGGACACCGCGCCACTGGAGCCCGATCCGCATCGATCCATGCCCATGGGAGCAGACACATGGCCTCGTCACCGGACTTCTCGTCCGTCGGCAACACCCCCGAGAACACCGCAAGCGGTTCCCCCGAAGCACCGGACACCCCCAGACGGGGACGGGTCCGGGCGCGCCGGGCCGCGATGATGGCGGTGCCGGCCACCCTGGTCGCCGCCGGCCTCGCGATCCTGACCGCGCAGGGTGCGCTGGGCGTGCAGTTCGCCATCTCCGGCATGCCGTTCGTGGTCACCGCGGACAAGCTGGAGGGCACCGGGTTCGAGCAGTTCGGCGCCCTGGACAACATGATCGAGAACAGCCCCAACCAGGGGGACACGGGCGGCCAGGAACTGGTCGTCACCTCGGTGGTGAAGGACGGCACCCTGACCAACCTCTGCCAGAGCGTCGACCTCGGCGGCATCCAGCTCGTGCTCACCGCCGGCGGCGGCGCCAAGCCGGTCAGCGTGTCGAACCTGGCCATCGACTCGGACGACATCAAGGGCAACGCCACGTTCGACGGCATCGAGATCGGCCGGGACGCCAGCACCTTCGACAAGGCGGACGTCCAGGGCCCCGAGGGTGTCTACGGACAGCAGGCCGACAAGGTCGTCATCACCGACCTCTACCAGCACAACTACGCGGCCACCGCCGCCGTGTTCAAGCTGCCGAACCTGCACATGCGGTTCGACGGCGACGGCTGCCCCCGGTGAACCGCTTCCGGCAGTGGAGGGGGCGCCGGCCGTTCGCGGGCGGTCTGCTGCTGGTGCTGGGCGGTGCCGAGATCCTGGTGACCATGAAGGCGCCGCTCCCGGTGATCCTGCACATCGGCATGCAGGGCCTGGCGGGCTATCTGCTGCCGGTGCTGATGACGATCTGCGGTCTGCTGATCCTCTTCAGCCCGGGCCAGCGCCTCTTCTACTCCCTCACCGGGATCCTGCTGTCCCTGGGGAGCTGGCTCACCTCGAACCTGGGCGGCTTCCTGGTCGGCCTGCTGCTCGGCGCCGTCGGGAGCTGCCTCACCTTCGGCTGGCTGCCCGACCAGCCGCCCCGGACGAGCCGCCGGCGCCGTGCGCAGACACGGGCGGCGGCCCAGGGCGCCGGGGAACCGGTGCGGGCCTCCGGGGAGCCGGTGTGACTCCCCGGAGGGGGGCGGTCAGCTCAGGCCGGCGGAGGCCAGCCAGGCCTTGGCCACGTCCAGCGGGTCCTTGTTCTGCGACTGCACCTGGGTGTCCAGGTCCAGCAGGGTCGCCGTGTCCAGCTTGGCGGAGACGGCGTTGAGCGCGTCGGCGCCCTTCTGGGAGAGTTCACCCTTGCGGACGAGCGGCTGCACGTTCTCGAAGCCGAACAGGTTCTCCGGGTCCTGGAGGACGACGAACTTCTCCTTGGCGATGGCCGGGTCCGTGGTGAAGATGTCCGCCGCCTGCACCGCGTTCTTCTTCAGCGCGGCCTGGGTGAGCGGGCCGCCCGCGTCCAGCGCCTTGAAGGACTTGAACTCGAGCCCGTAGACGGACTTGAGGCCGACCAGGCCCTGCCGGCGGGTCTGGAACTCCGGTGAGGCGCCGATGGCCAGGTCCTTCGCCACGTCCTTCAGGTCGGCGATCGAGGACTTCCCGCTGAGGCCGTACTTCTTGGCGGTGGCCGCGTTGACCGTGATCGAGTCCTTGTCCTCGGCGGGCGAGGGCTCCAGCAGGGTCAGCTTCGAGTGCAGCTTGGCCTCGATGGCCGAAGTGGTCGCCTCCAGCGTCTTCGGAGCGGCCTTCGGGTCCAGGTAGGCCAGCAGGGCGCCGTTGTACTCGGGCAGCACGGTGACGGAGCCGTTCTTGAGCAGACCGTAGGTGGTCTCCCGGCTGCCGATGTTCGGCTTGTAAGTGACCTTGATTCCCTTGGCCTTGAGGGCTTCGCCGTAGATGTCCGCGAGCAGGATGCTCTCGGCGAAGTTGTTGGATCCGACGACGACGCTGTCGCCACTCGCGTTGCCGTCCGTCAGGGGGTTGTCGGCCTTGCCGTCGGAGGAGCCGCATCCCGCCAGCAGCGCCGTCGCCGCCGCGAGGGCGACAACGGCCGCGCCTCGGTTCCTCCGGATTGACCTGCTGATGCGGTTGATGGAAGTCACTCGACGATCCAATCCAGCCGGTTCCGACTCAGTCAAGTGATCTCCGGTCACCGATTGGCTTCGATCCGCGACCGGTCGGGGGCGCATGGTGACGGGCCGCCGGCTCAGCCGCTCCTGCGCACTCCCGGCGTGACCGCGATCCGGGACACGGCCCAGAACACCCCCAGGGTCGCCAGCGCCATCCCGACGACCAGGGTGGCGCCACCGACGACCTTCTCGTAGTCCCGCTGCGCCAGCCCGTCGATGATGTACCGGCCGAGGCCGCCGAAGCTGACGTAGGCGGCGATGGTGGCCGTGGAGACGACCTGGATGGCCGCCGTCCGCAGCCCGCTGAGGATCAGCGGCAGCGCCACCGGGAGTTCCACCTGGAACAGGATCCGCGCCTCCGGCATCCCCATGCCCCGCGCGGCGTCCACCGGCGGCGGGTCCACGGAACGGACCGCCTCGTAGGAGGTGACCAGGATGGGCGGCACGGCGAGCGCCACCAGCGGGATCATCACCGGCAGCAGACCGAACCCGAACCAGGTGAACATCAGCACCAGCAGGCCGAAGGTGGGCAGCGCCCGGGCCGCCGTGGCGATGGACGCCAGCGCGTTGCCGCCGCGCCCGTGGTGGCCGGTGACGAGTCCGACGGGCAGCCCGATCACGGCGGCGATCCCGACGGCCTCCAGGGAGTACAGGATGTGCTCGCCGACCCGGGTGGGGATACCGTCCTGGCCGTGCCAGTGGGCGCCGTCGCCGAAGAAGGCGTGGGCGAAGTCGAATACGTTCACCGGGTGGCACCCTTCCGCGGCATCCAGGGGGTCAGCAGGGCACGGACCAGGACCAGCGCGGCGTCCACGAGGACGGCCAGCACCGCGGTGGTCAGCACGGAGTTCACCGCGAGCGGCGGCCGGTGGTAGATCTGCGCGTCGTTGAGCAGGTTGCCGAGCGCGCCCTGGTTGCCGATGAGCATGCCGACGCTGACGAGGGAGATGCTCGACACGGCCGCGACCCGCAGTCCCGCGATGATGGCGGGCACCGCGATGGGCAACTGCACCTGGAGATAACGCCGTACGGGCCCCAGCCCCATGGCGGTGGCGGCGGCCAGGGTCTCCGGCGGCACCGAGCGGACGCCGTCCACGATCGCGGGGACCAGCACCACCAGGCTGTACACCGCCAGCGGGATCATCACCGTGGTCTCGGTCATGCCGGTGTAGTCGATGAGGAGCACGAAGAACGCCAGCGAGGGCACGGCGTAGAGCACCGTGGTCACTCCGAACACGGGCGCGTAGAGCCAGCGGAACCGCACGCAGAGCTGGGCGACGGGCAGCGCGACCAGCAGCCCGGCCAGCACCGGCAGCAGCGCCTCGCGCAGGTGCAGGCCGATCAGGCCGAAGTAGCCGTGCTGGAGGTCGCTCGGGATGTCGAAGAAGCTGTTCATCGTGCGGCCTTCGCGTCCTGGCGGTCCTCGGTGTGGGCCGCGCGGATCGCCTCGCCGATGGCCTGCTGCGAGACCACGCCGACGGCCCGGCCCTCGCCGTCCACCGCCACGGCCCAGCCGGACGGTGACAGCACGGCCCCGTCGAGCGCGGTGCGCAGCGAGTCGGCGCCGGGCAGGAAGGGCCGCCCGTACGGCAGCAGCCGGTCCCGGTCGATCCGCCCGGCGGTGAGCTCGTCCGGCGCGCCCCAGCCCAGCGGCCTGCCGTCGGCGTCCGTCACGAGGCGGTAGGGGGCGGGGCCGCCGGCGGCGAGCCGTTCGGCGTCGGCGTCGAGCGGGACGACGGGCCCGGTCTGCAACTCCAGTCCGGCGGAGGAGAAGAAGGACAGCCGGCGGATGCCCCGGTCGGCGCCGAGGAAGTCCTCCACGAACGGGTCGGCGGGGGCGCTGAGCAGTTCGGCGGGCGGCGCGAACTGGGCGAGCCTGCCGCCGGTGCGCAGTACGGCGACCGTCGTGCCCAGCTTGATCGCCTCGTCGATGTCGTGGGTGACGAAGACGATGGTCTTGCCCAGTTCGTTCTGGATGCGCAGGAGTTCGTCCTGCAGCCCCTTGCGCACGACCGGGTCGACGGCGGAGAAGGGCTCGTCCATCAGCAGCACCGGCGGGTCGGCGGCGAGGGCGCGGGCCACGCCGACCCGCTGCTGCTGGCCGCCGGAGAGCTGGTACGGGTACCGCTTGGCGAGCGAGGTGTCGAGTCCGACCCGCTCCATCAGTTCGGCCGCCCGGGCGCGCGCCTTCTGCTTGCCCCAGCCGAGCAGGCGGGGCACGGTGGCGATGTTGTCGACGATGGTGCGGTGCTGGAAGAGACCGGCGTTCTGGATGACGTATCCCATGGAGCGGCGCAGGGTGTTGACCGGCTGCTGCCGGATGTCCTGGCCGTCGAGGAGGATGCTGCCCTCGGTGGGGTCGACCATCCGGTTGATCATCCGCAGCGTCGTGGTCTTGCCGCAGCCGGAGGGGCCGACCAGGACCGTGATCGCGCGGTCCGGGATGTCGAGGGAGAGCCGGTCGACGGCCACCGTGCCGTCCGGGTACCGCTTGGTGACTGCGTCGATCCGTATCAAGACGTTGCGTACCCTTCGGTTCTGGCGAAGCCTTTGCCGTTGCCGGGAGAGTCTAGACGTCGGACGTCGCGGCACGTCGGCGGGCGAGTGCCCGCCGCGCGGAGGGTTCGTCGTCCCGCCCGTACCGGGTGTCCGGTCGCGTCAGGAAGAGGTCCCGGGCGGCCGGCTGCGACGGGCCGGCGGTCAGCGTTCGGCGGCGGCCCCGGCCTCGCGGGGCGCGGGCAGCGCGGCGGCCTGGTCCTGGAACTGCTGGAGCCCGGCGCGGAACTCGGCGTCGTTCAGCTCGCCGCGCAGCGCCTGCGCCGCCGTGATGTCGCGCATCCAGGCCGTGGACAGGCCGAAGAAGTAGTCGAAGCCCTTGCAGCCCGCGGCGGCGGCCAGGAAGACATAGCCCCAGCTCTGGATGTCCGCGCCGGTGGCCGTGCCGGCCAGCGGGATCACGGTGCCGGTCGCCGCGAGGACGATCATCAGGGCGCGGACGAGACGGGAGCCGAGTCGTTTGAGGCGCTTGTCCCGCAGGTACCACTCGATGGCGTCCTCGGCCTCCTGCTCGGCCCAGACCCGCAGCGACCGGACCGACTCCAGTCTCTCGTGCGGCGTACCGAAGGTGAGCTCCGGGAAGGCCCTGCCCCGCAGATCCCTTCTGCCCGCTCGGCCGCCACCCGGCCGGGCCCCGGTCACGGCGGACGCGTCACCGCGGCGCCATGGACCGGGGGGGCCGGGCCGGTCAGCCCTCGGCGGGCGCCAGCCGCAGCGAGACGCTGTTGATGCAGTACCGCTGGTCGGTCGGGGTCGGATATCCCTCGCCCTCGAAGACATGGCCGAGGTGCGAGCCGCAGCGGGCGCAGCGCACCTCGTTGCGGACCATGCCGTGGGAGCGGTCCTCGATCAGCTCGACGGCGTCTGTGTCCTTGGGGTCGTAGAAGGACGGCCAGCCGCAGTGCGAGGCGAACTTGGTGTCCGAGGTGAACAGTTCGGCGCCGCAGGCACGGCAGGAGTAGACGCCCTCGGTCTTGGTGTCGGTGTACTCACCGGTGAAGGCCGGCTCGGTGCCGGCCTGGCGCAGTACGGCGTACTCGGCCGGGGTCAGCTCCGCCCGCCACTGCTCGTCCGGCTTCTCGACGCTGTACGACATGAGTCTCAGCCCCTTCACTGCTGCGACAGGCGGTCCAGGATCTTCGGGCCCAGGTCGGTCACGTCTCCCGCGCCCATGGTGAGAACGAGATCACCGGGCTTCGCCATTCCCGAGATCACCGCGGGGATCTCCGCCTTGTCGTGCACGGCGGTGACGTCGGCGCCGGCCGCGTGCGCGGCCTCGATGATCAGCTCGCTGGTCACCCCGGGGATCGGGTCCTCGCGGGCGGGGTAGATGTCGAGCACGACCGAGGCGTCGGCGAGCGCCAGCGACCGGCCCATCTCCTTGCCCAGCTCCTGGGTGCGGGAGAACAGGTGCGGCTGGAAGACGACCAGGATGCGCGCGTCACCGGCGGCGGCGCGCATGGCCTCCAGGTCGGCCGTCATCTCGGTGGGGTGGTGGGCGTAGGAGTCGATGACCTGCACCCCGGCCGCCTCGCCCTTGAGCTGCAGGCGCCGCTTGACGCCGGTGTACGCGGCGAGCGCGGACGCGAGGCCCGCGGCCGGGACGCCGAGCGCGGCACCCGCGGTGAGCGCGGCGACGGCGTTGAGGGCGTAGTGCCGGCCGGGGACGGAGACGGTGAAGGTCAGCTCCTGCCCGTCGAGCACCGCGGTCACCTCGCTCCGCAGCCCCTGCGGGACGATGGAGAGCACCCGCACGTCGGCGTCCTCGGCCTCGCCGTAGGTCACGCAGCGCACCGTGCCGGCCAGCCGCCGGGTGAGTTCGCGGGCGCCCTCGTGGTCGGCGGAGATCACCAGCGTGCCGCCGGGCACGACGCGGCCGGCGAAGGTCTCGAAGGACTCGTAGATCTCGTCCATCGAGGCGTAGTTGGCGTGGTGGTCCAGCTCGACGTTGAGGACGATGGCGACCTCGGGCGCGTACTTGTGGAAGCTGCGGTCCGATTCGTCGGCCTCGGCGACGAAGATGTCGCCCTCGCCGTGCAGCGCGTTGGAACCGGGGGCGTCCAGGTCGCCGCCGATGGCGTACGACGGCCGCAGGCCCAGCTCGCCGAGGGAGACGGCCAGCATGGACGTGGTGGTGGTCTTGCCGTGGGTGCCGGCCACGGCGATCGGCCGCAGCCCCTCCATCAGCGCGGCGAGCGCGTCGGAGCGGTGCACCACCGGGATGCCCAGCTCGGCGGCGCGCAGCAGCTCCGGGTTGTCCTCGCGGATCGCGGACGACACCACGACACAGCTCGCGTCGTCGGCGAGGTGCCCGGCGGCGTGCCCGATGTGCACGGTCGCGCCGAGTGCCCGCAGCGCCTCCGCGGTCGCCGACTCCTTGGCGTCGCTGCCGGCCACCTCGGCGCCGCGCTGGGCGAGGATCTTGGCGATCCCCGACATCCCGGCGCCGCCGATGCCGATGAAGTGCGGTCGGTCCATGGCGGCAGGAAGTCCGGGTGCCATGCGCGTTTCTCCCAAGATCCGGTACGGGCTGAGCGTGCCTAGCCTATGCGCTCGCGCCCGGCCCCCTTCGCAGCGGGCACGGCGCCCCCGGTCGCCGCCGTGTCACTCCTCGCCGTGCGCGAACAGCTTCAGCACCGGCACGCCCACCTTGTGCCGGGCCCGGGAGGCCCAGTCCCGGTGGAAGAACTCCTCCACGTAGTGCGGAGCGGTCAGCACGATCACCTCGTCCGCGCCCACCTCGGCGACGAGGGTCTTGAGCGCGTCCAGCGGATGGTCGTCGACGAGCCGCCCCTGCGCCTCGCTGCCCGCGGCGCGCAGCGCCCGCAGGGAGACCGCCAGCGCCTTCTCGGCGGGCTCCTTCGCCGCCTCGCCCTCCGGCGTCCTGCCCTCGCGGACGGCGTCGTCCAGTTCGCCGAGCGCGATGTCGTCGATGGCCCGCAGCAGGCGGTCCTGGTCACCGCGCGGCTGGAGAAGCACGCGGAACGAGACCGGCTCGTCCCCGTGCAGGGTGGTGACGAACTCCACGTCGACCGACGACAAGGCCTTCTCGATCATCAGAACGCTAGTGAACACCCGGCGCCTCTCTCCTCCCGTGGGCCCGGCAGGGCCCTGCGGAAACCATCCTGCCCCGTGATCGCGCGGGTAGACCGGACTTAGGGGCTGTCCGGTGGATCACACCGGACAGCCCCAGTGTGCCCTCCGCGGAGCGGAACGGAACGGAGCGTTGCCCCGCATTCAGGACCGGCTGTACCGGCTGAACAGGAATCCATCCTCCTCGAGCAGGGACACCAGGCCGAAGCGGCGCGGGACGGCGACGGACGGTCCCCCGGTGATGCGCTGCGCGTCCCCGGCGGTGAGCATCGGCGAGACGGTCAGGCACAGCTCGTCCAGGACACCGGCGGCCACCAGCTGGCCGAGCAGTCTGGGACCGCCCTCGGTGAGCAGCCGGGTGTACCCGAGGCCGGCGAGGGCGCTCACCGCGCGGGCGGGGTCGACGCCCATGCCCTCACCGGCGACGACCACCCGGGCGCCGGCCTTCTCCGCGGCGGCGACCCGGTCCGGGGCCGCCGCGGCGCCGGTCAGGATCAGGGTCGGTACCAGAGGCGAGGTGAACAGCGGCAGGGAGAAGTCCAGCTCCAGGCCGGCGGTGACGACGGCGATCGCCGGTGCCGGGCCCTGGCCCGCGGCCTGCCGGGCCGCCGCGAACTCGGCCCGCGCGCGTGCGGGCCGGTAGCCCTCCTGCCGTACCGTCTCCGCGCCGACCACGATCACGTCCGCGAGCGCGCGCAGGGTGCCGAAGACGCGCATGTCGGCCGCGCTGGAGATGGGCTGGGAGTGCCCGCCGTGCTGGGCGGCGCCGTCGAGGGTGGAGACCATGTTGGCGCGCAGCCACGGCCGCGGGCCGCCGGCGGCGGGCTCCGGGTAGGCGTAGGCGGCGGCCAGCTCGGCGAGGCTCCACTCCCGGGCCCGGTCTGGTGTTTCGTCGGTCACAGGGAACAGGCGTCGCATGTCGTGCAGTGTGACACGGCGCTTAGCATGGGTAACCGTGTCGTCCTCCACCGCAGCCCATGGCTCAAGCCCCCTGACCGACGCGGGTCCGCTGTCCCTCACCGCCCGCGAGCCGCACGTCCCGGCGGACCGGCTGGTCGCCGAGATGGTGCCGCCGCCGCGCTTCGACTCGGTGCGCTTCGCCACCTACATCCCGGACCCGAACCAGCCCAGCCAGACCGAGGCCGTACGGGTGCTGGAGGGCTTCGCGGCCGGGCTCGGCGGCGCGCACGCCACGGGCGCCGGCAAGCGGGGCTTCCTCGGTTTCGGCCGGGCCAGGGCACCGAAGACCCCGGCGGGCCCCCGCGGGGTCTACCTGGACGGCGGCTACGGCGTCGGCAAGACCCATCTGCTCGCCTCCCTGTGGCACGCCACCCCGGCCGAGCCGGCGCTCAAGGCGTTCGGCACCTTCGTGGAGCTGACCAACCTGGTCGGTGCCCTCGGCTTCCAGCAGACGGTGCAGACGCTCAGCAACCACCGGCTGCTGTGCATCGACGAGTTCGAGCTGGACGACCCGGGTGACACCGTGCTGGTCTCCACGCTGCTCGGCAGGCTGGTCGAGGCGGGCGTGGCGCTCGCCGCCACCTCCAACACGCTGCCCGGCAAGCTCGGCGAGGGCCGGTTCGCCGCCGCCGACTTCCTGCGCGAGATCCAGGGCCTCTCCGCCCACTTCCGCGCCCTGCGGATCGACGGCGAGGACTACCGCCACCGGGGTCTGCCCGAGGCTCCCGCGCCGTTCACCGACGAACAGGTGACGAAGGCCGCGTACGCCACGCCGGGCGCGTCGCTGGACGACTTCCCGCATCTGCTGGAGCACCTGGCGAAGGTGCACCCGAGCCGGTACGGCGCGCTGACGGACGGACTGAGCGCGGTGTGCCTCACCGACGTGACGCCGGTGCCGGACCAGTCGACGGCGCTGCGTCTCGTGGTGCTGGCGGACCGGCTGTACGACCGTGAGGTGCCGGTGCTGGCCTCGGGGCTGCCGTTCGACCGGCTGTTCAGCGACGAGATGCTGAACGGCGGCTACCGCAAGAAGTACTTCCGCGCGATATCCCGGCTCACCGCGCTGGCCCGGGACGCCAAGGGCCTCGTCGCCTCGTAGTCCCGTTTCCACCCGGTGTTTCCGCTCAGTCCTGTAATCACATAATCCGTCGCCTTACGGCCCGACCGATATTCGATCGGGCCCCAGCGGGTCAAGAGCCGGTTCACGCCATCGCACCCGCGCTTTTCACGCTCTCTTGCGCGCGTAACCCTCAGTTAACCCTGCAAAGGACTTTGCGGGGTTAACGTGTTTCTTGACCATCCATTGACCAATGGATGGTGCGCACAAGAGGCGTGAAGTTGCGGAAGGGGGGCGCATGTTCCGAGGTAGGAACACCCGGACCACGCTCACCTTGCTCACCGCCGCCCTCCTCGCGCTTCAGTTCTTCACCTCCGCGGGAACCTTCGCAGCCGCGCACACCTTCGGTGAGGCAGAGGCCAAGGCCTGGACCGGAATGGCGTCCTCCGCGCAGCGGCCGGCCGAGCAGGCTGACCCGTACCGCGAGCCGGGCCGCCCGAAGGAACCCACCGGCACCCCGCACACCCGGGACCGGCACCGCGCGCCCGCCGCCGGGTGCGCGCGGGAGCACCCGCTCATATCCCGGCGGACGGCCGCCCCGCGGTCACCGGCCCCGGCCGGCGATCCGCACCGCCGCGCCACGAGATCCTCCAGAGCCCACTCCCCCGCGGCCCTACAGGTCTTCCGCCGCTGAGAGCCGGCTCGTCCCCCCACGACCGTCGTGCAAGCCCGACGCGCCGGTGCGGCGCGCCAGGAGGAGACCACACGCATGCAGCCCCTCATCGACAACGCCCGTACGTTCGGACAGCGCCCTGAGGAGTTCGCCGAGCTCGCCGAAGGCCAGTCCCCCCAAGTCCTGTTCATCACCTGCTCCGATTCCCGGGTCGTCCCGGCCCTGATCACGGGCGCCCGCCCCGGCGAGCTGTTCGAGCTGCGCACCGCGGGCAACATCGTCCCGCCCTACGCCTCGCAGCGGCCCACCGGCGAGGCCGCCACGATCGAGTACGCCGTCGAGGTGCTCGGTGTCCACGACGTCGTCGTCTGCGGCCACTCGCACTGCGGTGCCGTCGGCGCGCTGGTGCGCGGCGACGACCTGACCGCCGTACCTGCCGTGCGCGACTGGCTGGCGCACGCCGCCGCGCGCCCGGCCGGCGCCCCCGAGGACCCGGAGGTCGCCGAGGGCGTCCAGAGCCACGTCCTCACCCAGCTGCTCCGGCTGCGCTCGTACCCGTGCGTGGAGCGGCGGCTGGCGGAGGGCAGGATCGACCTGCACGCCTGGTACTACGAGGTGCACACCGGCGCCGTACGGACGCACCGCCCGCAGACCGACACCTTCGAAGCCCTGTGAGCGCGCCCATGACGAAGTCACGGCTCATATCCCGCTTCCCCCATCTGCGGCAGGACTTCGCCGCCTCCCTCGTTGTCTTCCTGGTCGCGCTGCCGCTGTGCGTGGGCGTGGCCGTCGCCTCCGGGGCGCCGGCCGAGCTGGGACTCGTCACCGGCATCGTGGGCGGCCTCGTCACCGGGCTGATGCGCGGCAGCAGCCTGCAGGTGTCGGGGCCGGCCGCCGGACTGACCGTGCTCGTCTTCGAGGCCGTCAAGGAGTTCGGGCTGCCGGCGCTCGGTGTGATCGTGCTCGCCACCGGTCTGCTCCAGGTGCTCATGGGCGCGTTCCGGCTCGGCCGGTACTTCCGGGCCATCTCGGTCTCCGTGGTCGAGGGCATGCTGGCCGGAATCGGACTGGTGCTGATAGCCGGCCAGCTGTATCCGGCCATGGCGGCCAAGGCCCCCGACTCGGGCCTGGGCAAGGTGGCCGGACTCCCCCGGGCGTTCCTGGACGCCCTCGGCGACGGACCGGCGCTCGCCTCGCTCGCCCTGTGCGCGGGCACCGTCGCGGTCCTGGTGCTGTGGCGGCTCGCGCCGGCCCGGGTGCGTACGGTGCCCGGCCCGCTCGCCGCGGTCGGCCTGGCCACGGCGGCCGCGGCCGTCCTGAGCCTGCCGGTGGCGACCGTCGAGGTGAAGGGGCTGCTGGGCTCGGTGCAGCCGCCGCCGCTGAGCGCGTTCGCCGGCCTGGCGGGTCCCGGGCTGCTCGGCACGATCGTCGCGTTCACGCTGATCGCGTCCGCCGAGTCGCTGTTCAGCGCGGCCGCCGTGGACCGGCTGCACGACGGGCCGCGCACCGCGTACGACAAGGAGCTGATCGCGCAGGGCGCCGGCAACACGGTGTGCGGGCTGCTCGGCGCGCTGCCGATGACCGCGGTGATCGTGCGCAGCGCGGCCAACGTCCAGGCGGGCGCCCGCACCAAGGCGTCCCGGGTGCTGCACGGCGTGTGGCTGCTGCTGTTCGCCGCGCTGCTGCCGGGCGTGCTCGCGCTCATCCCGATCCCGGCCCTCGCCGGCGTCCTGATCCACGCCGGTGCCAAGCTGGTGCCGGTCCGGGCGCTGGCCGCGCTGTGGCGCGAGCACCGGGGCGAGGCGCTGATCCTGGGCGTCACCGCGGTGTCGATCGTGGTGGTCAGCATGTTCGAGGGTGTGCTCATCGGCCTCGCCCTCGCGGTCGTCAAGACGGCCTGGGAGGCCTCGCACCTCAGGCTGGAGGTCGTCGACAAGGGCGCGGGCCCGGTCGAGGCGTACCTGTCGGGCAACGCGACCTTCCTGCGGCTGCCGAAGATCCTCGACAGCCTGGAGTCGCTGCCCCAGGACCGTCCGGTACGGCTGGACCTGTCCGGCCTGCACCACCTGGACCACGCCTGCCGCAGGGCCCTGGAGAACTGGGCCGAACGGCACAGCGCGGCCGGTACCGAGCCGGTCCGGGTCACCGCGCCGGCCCTCCCGGCCGCGCGGTCCGCACCGGGCGAGGCGGCCGGGGCGACGGCGGCCTGAGCCCGCGCCCACCGCCCACGGACCGGGGTGCCGACGCCCCTCGGCACCCCGGTCCGCACCCGGCCGTCCGGCCCATGGCTTCCGCCCTGACGCGGGCATATGGTTGCAGCAGCGGACAAAAGGCAGGCCTCTCGGTGAGGAGGTCATCATGCTCCAGGAGCTGCTGGGGGCGGCCGCGGCCGCCGCATCCGTCGGTGCCGTCTACCTCGCGATGGCGGCGCGCGTCGTCAAGCAGTACGAGCGGGGGGTGCTGTTCCGGCTCGGGCGGGTCATGGGTGACGTACGCGATCCGGGCCTGACCCTGGTGATCCCGTTCGTGGACCGGCTGCACAAGGTCAACATGCAGATCGTGACCATGCCGGTCCCCGGCCAGGAGGGCATCACCCGGGACAACGTCACCGTGCGGGTGGACGCCGTCGTGTACTTCCGGGTGATCGACCCGGCGAGCGCGCTGGTGAAGGTCGAGGACTACAAGTTCGCGGTGTCCCAGATGGCGCAGACCTCGCTGCGCTCGATCATCGGCAAGAGCGACCTGGACGATCTGCTTTCCAACCGGGAGAAGCTCAACCAGGGGCTGGAGCTGATGATCGACAGTCCGGCCGTCGGCTGGGGCGTCCAGGTCGACCGGGTGGAGATCAAGGACGTGTCCCTGCCGGACACCATGAAGCGGTCGATGGCCCGCCAGGCCGAGGCCGACCGGGAGCGCCGGGCCCGGATCATCAACGCGGACGCCGAGCTGCAGGCCTCCAAGAAGCTCGCCGAGGCCGCGGAGCAGATGTCCGAGACCCCGGCCGCGCTCCAGCTGCGCCTGCTGCAGACGGTGATGGCGGTGGCGGCCGAGAAGAACTCCACCCTGGTGCTGCCCATCCCGGTGGAGCTGCTGCACTTCCTGGAGAGGGGCCACCAGCTCGGGCAGCTGCCCACCCCCAACGGTGACGCGGGACAACGCCAGGCCCCGCGGCAGCCGGAGACCTGAGCCGGAGGAGCGGGACGTGAGGCGGGCGGGGCCGGGTACCCGGCGGCCATGCGCGAGATGCGACAGGTCACCGACTCGTACTGGCTGCGGACCGCCCCCGGGCCGTCCTGTCCCGCCCTGACGGAGGACATCGACGTCGACGTGGCCGTCGTGGGCGCCGGCATGGCCGGGCTGAGCACCGCCCACGAACTGGCCCGGGCCGGGCTGCGGGTGGCGGTGCTGGAGGCCGGCCGGGTGGCGGCCGGGGTCACCGGGTACACCACCGCGAAACTGACCGCGCAGCACACCCTGGTCTACGACCGGCTGCGGCGCACCCGCGGGCCCGAGGGGGCGCGGCTGTACGCCCGCTCCCAGTCGGAGGCGATCGAGCACGCGGCCGCGCTGGTGACCGGGCTGGGCATCGACTGCGAGTGGGAGCCCCGGGACGCCTACACCTTCGTCCGGGACGGCGAGCGGGTGGCCGAGGTACGGGCGGAGGCGGAGGCCGCGCGGGAGGCGGGGCTGGACGCCTCGTTCACCACGGAGACCGGGCTGCCGTTCCCGGTGGCGGGCGCGGTACGGGTCACGGGGCAGGCGCAGTTCCATCCGCTGAAGTACCTGCGGGCCGTCACGGCCGATCTGCTCGCGCGCGGCGGACAGGTCTACGAGAACACCCGGGTCGTCGGCCTGGCGGAGGGCGGCGAGCCCTGCCGGCTGACCACCGAAGCGGGCCGTACGGTGACCGCGCGGGACGTCGTGATCGCCACCCACTACCCGGTCTTCGACCGTGCGCTGCTCTTCTCCCGCCTCTCCCCCCGCCGGGAACTGGTCGTGGCCGGGCCGCTCGGCGACGGGCCCGATCCCGGGGGCATGTACATCACGCCCGAGGAGAACACCCGCTCGGTGCGCACGGCGCCGTACGGGGAGGACGGGCAGCGGCTGCTCGTCGTCACCGGTGAGCACTTCACCCCGGGCACCGCAGACCCCGAAGCGGGCTTCGGCCGGCTCACCGAGTGGGCCGAGAAGCACTTCCCCGGGGTGGCCCTGGAGTACGCCTGGGCCACCCAGGACAACGACTCCTCCGACACCGTGCCGATGGTCGGCCCCTTCCACCCCGGCGCCCGTCACACCTACGTCGCCACCGGCTTCGGCGGCTGGGGGCTGAGCGGCGGCATCATGGCCGGGCTGCTGCTGACGGCGCTGATCACCGGGGAGGACCGCCCGTGGCGCGACCTGTACGACCCGCGGCGGGTGAAGTCGGTGCTGCGGGAGGCGCCGTCGCTGCTGAAGAACCAGGCCGAGGTGGCCCGGCACTTCGTGGGCGACCGGCTGCGCTCCCCGGCCTCCCCGCACGATCTGGCGCCCGGCGAGGGCGCGGTGGTCCGCGTCGGCGGCAAGCACCTCGCCGTGCGCCGTGACGAGGAGGGCATCCTGCACGCGCTCTCGGCCCGCTGCACCCACCTCGGCTGCCTGGTCGCCTTCAACGGGGCCGAGCAGGCCTGGGAGTGCCCCTGCCACGGCTCGCGCTTCGGCGTCGACGGCCGGGTGATCCAGGGCCCGGCGGTGCGGCCGCTGGAACAGCGGGACCTGTGAGGGGGCTCCCGCCGCCCGGGTGACTCCACCGGAGCGTCATTAGTCATATGAACTGAAAACTGTCCAATAAATCCTATTTTCATACGGTGATCGCATCTCTACGCCGCCTCACCGCCCTCTGCGCCCTCGGCGCGGCCCTCGCCGCCTGCGGAACCGCGGGCAGCCCCGGGCCCGCCCGTCCGGCCCACGCCGATCCGGCCCCCTCCGCCTCCCCGTCCGCTTCGCGGCCCCCGACCCTCGCCCAGGGCCCGGGCGGCCTGACCCCGGTGTTCGAGCACGGCCCGCGCAATCTCGGCAAGACCGTCGCGCTGACCTTCGACGCCGACATGACCGCCGACGAGGGGCCCCGCGCCGCCTCCGGCGAGCACTTCGACAACCCGGACCTCATCGGCACCCTGCGCCTGCTGAAGGTCCCGGCGACCGTCTTCATGACCGGCCGCTGGGCCGAGCAGTACCCGGCCCAGGCCCGCACCCTCGGCCACGACCCGCAGTTCGAGGTGGCCAACCACTCCTACAGCCACTACGCGTTCACCGACGACTGCTACGGCCTGCCGACGGTCGGCGCGGCCGGGATGCGAAAGGAGGTCGAGCGGGCGTACGCCTCCCTGCGCGCGGCGGGCGTGTCGCACCCGATGCCGTACTTCCGCTTCCCGGGCGGCTGTTACGACCGCCAGGCGCTGCGCGCGCTGAGCGCGACCGGAGTCACCGCGGTGCAGTGGGACGTGGTGAGCGGCGACGCGTTCGCCACGGACGCCGACGCGGTCGTCCGGCAGGTCCTGGACGGCGTCAAGCCGGGCTCGGTGGTCGTCATGCACTGCACCCGCAGCGCCGCCCCCACGACCGAGCGCGTGGTCCGCGCGGTCGTCCCGGAGCTGCGGCGGCAGGGCTACCGGTTCGTGAAGGTCTCCGAGCTGATCGGGGAGACCGACGGGCACCGGTGACTGTGGCGGGAGCCCACGGAGTACCCGGAGTCGTACAAGGGCGTCACCCTGTGCCCGCGCTGCGAGTGGCAGGAGGCCCAGCGCACCGCCTGCTCGGGCTGAGCGGCGGGCGGTGCGCCGGGCCCGGCCGCGGGGCCGGGCCGGCCCCTCGTAAGCTGGGCCCTTGTGAGTCATGCCCCCGCCGCCCCCGGTGACAGTCCTTTCCAGGCCGAGCGCAACCCGCGTGACGAGGCGCCGCAGTTCGTGCTGCCGCTCGTCGTGCGGATCGAGAAGAGCGCTCCGCCCGCCCGTACCGACGCCCTGGAGACCGCCGCCCGCGCCGTGCTGCTGTTGCTGAGCGACGGCCGGGCCGCCGGGGACGGCGAGTGGGCACAGGCCGTGCGGAACTGGGAGGACGCCCGGATCCGCAAGGTCGTGCGGCGGGCCCGGGGCGCCGAGTGGCGGCGGGCCGAGGCGCTGCCCGGGATCACGGTGACCGGCAAGTCCGCCGAGGTACGGGTCTTCCCGCCGGTCCCGCTGGACGGCTGGCCGAAGGACCTGGCGAAACTCCAGGTGTCGGGTACGGAGCTGGACGATCCCGAGCCGCCGGCCGGCGCCGAGCGCACCCGGCCGGTGCTGTGGCTCAACCCGGAGCTGGAGATGTCGGCGGGCAAGACCATGGCCCAGGCCGGACACGGCGCCCAGCTCGCCTGGTGGGCCCTGCCCCCCGAGGTCCGTGCCGCCTGGCGCGACGAGGGCTTCCCCGTGTCCGTACGCACCGCCGCTCCCGGCGACTGGCCCGGGCTGACCGCCGGCGGCCTCCCCCTGGTCCGCGACGCGGGTTTCACGGAGATCGCCCCCGGTTCCTGCACGGTCGTCGCCGACCATCCCGCGCTGCGCCGGTAGCCGCCGGGCAGCTCGGCCGGTAGCCGCCGGGAACCTCAAATGTTGCTCTGAACGCGGTCCGGTCATGGTTCGGGGACGCCCGGCGGGGCCATACCCCCGTCATTCGGAGGAGGGGGTGCGGGCATGCCGCGACTGGGGACGGGGATCGGCTGGCGGCCGGAGATCGCGGACGCCGTGGAGGCCATGCCGGGCATCGACTGGGTGGAGGTCGTGGCGGAGAACGTCTGCCCCGGCCACCTCCCGAAATCGCTGCTGCGGCTGCGCGAAAGGGGCGTGACCGTGATCCCGCACGGCGTCTCCCTCGGCCTCGGCGGGGCCGAGCGACCCGACCCGGGGCGGCTGACGGCGCTCGCCGAGCGGGTGGCCGCGCTCGGCGCGCCCCTGGTCACCGAGCACATCGCGTTCGTCCGGGCGGGCGGAGCGCTCACCGCGTCCCCGCCCCTGGAGGCGGGCCATCTGCTGCCCGTGCCGCGCACCCGGGACGCGCTCGACGTGCTGTGCGAGAACGTGCGGATCGCGCAGGAGGCGCTGCCCGTGCCGCTGGCCCTGGAGAACATCGCCGCGCTGTTCTCCTGGCCGGGCGAGGAGCTGACCGAGGGGCAGTTCCTCTCCGAACTGGTCGAACGCACCGGCGTACGGCTGCTGATCGACGTGGCCAACCTGCACACCAACCACGTCAACCGGGGCGAGGACCCGGCGGCGGCGCTCGCCGGACTGCCGGTGGAGGCCATCGCGTACGTGCACGTCGCGGGCGGCGTCGAACGCGACGGGGTCTGGCACGACAGCCACGCGCACCCCGTGCCGCGTCCGGTGCTCGACATCCTGACCGGCCTCGCGTCCCGTGTCGCGCCGCCCGGGGTGCTGCTGGAGCGGGACGACGACTTCCCCGAGCCGGCCGAGCTGGAGCGGGAGCTGGACACCGTCCGGGCCGCCGTGGCGGCGGGGACGGCGCGCCTCGCGGGCGGCGCGGAGAAGCCGGGCGGCATCGACGACCCTGCCGTCGCCGGTGGCCCGGCCGTGGCCGCCCCGGCTCCGGACCGGTCCGAGGTGCGGCAGCGGCTCGGTGTCGCGCAGGCCGCGGTGCTGTCCTCGCTGGTGGCCGGGACGCCGGTGCCGGAGGGGTTCGACCGGGCGCGGATGGGCGTGCAGGCGCGGGCCCTAGCCGCGAAGCGGGCGGACGTGGTGGCGAAGGTGGCGCCCGAACTGCCGGTGATCCTCGGGGACGGATACCGGCAGGCGTTCCTCGAGTACGCCCGGAGCCTGCCGATGAGCGGCGGCTACCGCCGGGACGCGCTGGACTTCGCGGGGCACCTGCTGAAGCTGGGCCGCCCGCGGGACCCGGGGACCCGGCGTGAGCTGCGGGAGTGGTGGCTGCACCGCGCGGGCCCGGCGCCCCGCCCCCGGCGCCTGGCGGCACGGGCGCGGGTACTGCTGCGCGGGGCCTGATCCGCCGGTCCGCCCCGGCCCACCGCCGTGAACCGTTCGTCCCGGCCGCCGCAGTAATATGCCAACCCCGCACCCGGCACACCGGAGTGCGGTGCAGGAGGCACCATGCGACCGCGACCCCCCGTCAAGGGCCGAGGCATATTCAGCGGCACCGGGCTCATCATCACGGCCCTCGCGGCGACCGCCGCGGCACTGCTCTTCCCGCTCTGGTCGTACGCCGACCGGCCGGGCGGTGCGGCCGGCGCTCAGGTTCTCGGCGCGCGCACCGTGACGACGCCGTACGGCCCGCTGTCCGAGCGGGACAGGGACTTCGTGACCAAGGTCCGGCTGGCGGGGCTGTGGGAACTGCCGGCCGGCCAACTCGCTCTGGAGAAGGGCACCACCCAGGCCGTACGCGACGCGGGACAGCATCTGGTCGACGGGCACACCTCGCTCGACGCGCACGACCGCACCGTCGCCTCCCGGCTCGGCGTGCCCCTGCCCGACGAACCCAACGCACAGCAGGAGCAGTGGCTCGCCACGCTGCGGAGCGCGCGCGGCCAGGACTTCGACCGGCAGTTCGCCGCGCTGCTGCGCCTGGCGCACGGCCGGGTGTTCTCGCTGGTCGCCGAGGTCCGCGCGGGCACCCAGAACTCGCTGGTCCGCGATCTGGCCGACGACGCCAACACGACCGTGCTGGACCACATCAAGGTCCTGGAGGCGACCGGGTACGTCGACTTCTCCGCGCTGGCCCGGGACCTCGCGGCCACCCCCTCCCCCGTGCCCACGCCCCCGGTCGGCGACGCCGGTTCCGCGGTCCCGGTCGCGCCCTCGCCGTCCGAGTCGTACTCCATGCCGCCCGCCGCCTCCAGCCCGTTGCCGGTCGACGCCCCCTGACCTGCGAGTCAAACGGAACGTCACGCACCGGCGACACTCGGTCCGGATACTGGAACGGGCATGGTGTTTCCGAGGCGCCTGGCATAGAAACACGTCATGTTCTGGGTCCTTCTGCTGCTTCTGGCCTGGGCGTTCGCGGGCGTCGCGTGCACCCGGCTGTGCCTGGCCGCGGTCCGCTCGGCGGACCTCGACACCGAGGGCGTCCCCACGGACCGGGAGCGCGATCTGACGCTGTACGAGGCGGCGTTCCTGTCCGGCGGGCCGGCTCGGGTCGCCGACGTGACCATGGTCTCCATGGCCCGGCAGCGGCGGCTGCTGCTCGCCCACACCGGCTGGGCCACGGTGGTGGACCCGCGCGGCCGCGACGACATGGAGCGGTCCGTCATAGGGGCGATCGGCCCCGAGGGCCAGTCGAGGATCGCTCCGGTGCGGGCCGCCGCGGCCGGCGCCGAGGCCGTACGGCGGCTCGCCGACGGGCTGGTGCGCTCGGGACTCGCGGTGCCGGACGGCGCGCGGACCACGGTCGCGGACGGCGTCCGCCAGGTGCGCGCCGCCACACTGGCCGTGTGCGCGCTGGCGCTGGCCGCCCTGCTGATGCCCGCTCAGACCGGGATGCCCCGGTTCCTCGTCGCGCTGTGGTTCGCGCTGCCCCTCACGCTCACCCTGAGCTGTCTGGCCATCGCCCGGATCGAGGCGCACCCCCACTCGCGCTGGGCCTCCCCCGCCGGACAGCGGCTGCTGGGTGGCCTGCCCCGGCGGCCGGCCCGTGACGGCGACGAGCGGTCCTTCCTGACGTCCGTCGCCGTGCGGGGCGTCCGGGCGGTCGGCGAACCGGAGCTGCGGGCGGCCTTCGCCCACCGCGACCAGCCCCGGGGGGAGTGAGACCGCCCGTAGGGGGCGCACCGGGGGCATTCCCGGCGACACCGCCGCCCGGTGCTTGCCTTCACCGGGAGCCGAACGAAACATCCCTTGTGTGATCGTCGGGCCGTGGCAGCCGTGCCATCGCCGCCGCGCACCGGAGGGATACGCGATGAGAGCTGCCGCCCTGTACTCGGCCGCAGGGTCCCTGCTCCTCGCGGCCCTGGCGGCGGCCCCGGCGGACGGCGCCGCCGGTGCGCCGGGCGGGGCCGAGACGCGCGGTACCGCGGTGGCCGTCCAGCGGGCGCGGGAGGCCGGCATCGGGTTCACCGGGTGCGACGGCCGGGACGCGCCGCGGAGCCTGGAGTGCGGCACGGTGCGCGTCCCGCTGGACTACGCGAAGCCCGACGGCAAGCAGATCGAGCTGACCGTCAGCCGGGCCCGGGCCACCCACAAGGACCCGCGCAACAGCAAGCGGAAGGTGCCCCGGCAGGGCGCCCTCGTCTACAACCCGGGCGGCCCCGGCGCCTCCGGCATGTACTTCCCGATGGTCCGCACCCTGCCGGTGTGGCAGCGGATCGCCGCCGCCTACGACCTCGTCGGCTACGCCCCGCGCGGGGTGGGCCGTTCGGCGCCGCTGTCCTGCGTCGAACCGAAGCTCTTCCTCCACGCGCCCAGCGACTCGCCGGCCCACCCCTCGGAGCGCTACAAGCGGCAGCGCATCGCCCGGGCCAAGGCGTACGCGCGCGGCTGCGCCAAGCGCTCGGGGAGCGGGCTGCGGTACTACAACTCGCTCAACAACGCCCGTGACCTGGACGTCCTGCGGGCGGCGCTGGGCGAGGACCGGCTGACCTACATGGGCGCGTCGTACGGCACCTACTTCGGCGCGGTGTACGCGACGCTGTTCCCCTCGCACGTCCGGCGGATGGTGCTGGACTCCGCGGTGGACCCGGCCCCGCAGAAGGTCTGGTACCGCGCCAACCTCGACCAGTCCGCCGCGTTCGAGGACCGCTGGACGGACTTCCGCGAGTGGATCGCCCGGCACGACGACGTGTACCGGCTCGGCGACACCGCGGCGAAGGTGCAGGACAGTTACGACACCGCGCGCGGCCGGCTGGCGGGGAAGGCGGCGGGCGGCAAGGTGGGACCGGGCCAGCTCCAGAACGCGTTCCTCCAGGCCGGGTACCACGACGACTTCTGGCCGAGCCGGGCCGCCGCGCTGTCGGCCTATCTGAGGGGCGACGCCAAGGCGCTGGTGGAGCTGGCCGCGCCGGACGCGGGCACGGCCGCCGAGGCGGAGAACTCGAGCGCGGTCTACACGGCCGTCGAGTGCAACGACGCGCCCTGGCCGACGGACTGGAAGGTGTGGGACCGCGACAACACCCGGCTCGCTCGCAGCGCACCCTTCGAGACCTGGGACAACGCGTGGATGAACCTGCCGTGCGCCTACTGGCCGGCCCCCCGGCAGCGGCCGCTGGACGTGCGGACGGGTCCCGGTGAGCTGCCGCCGGTGCTGATCCTGGCCGCCGAACGGGACGCGGCCACCCCGTACTCGGGCGCGCTGGAGATGAGCCGGCGGCTGGCCGGCTCGGCGCTGGTGACCGAGCGGGACGCCGGTACGCACGGCATCGGGGGCGGTCCCAACAAGTGCGTCAACGGCCACCTGGACGACTACCTGCTCGAGGGCCGCGTCCCGGGGCGGCGCGCCGCCTGCGCACCGCGCCCGGAACCGAGGCCGAAGGCCCCGGTCTCCCCCACCACCGGGCGCCCCGGACGGGACGCCCTCAAGGGAAAGGCTTCCTAGGCCAGCCCCGCCACCAGATCGGCGATGTCCTTCCGCCGACCGGTGAAGAAGGGGACTTCCTCACGGACGTGCCTGCGGGCCTCGGAGCCGCGCAGGTGGCGCATCAGGTCGACGATCCGGTACAGCTCGTCGGCCTCGAAGGCCAGCATCCACTCGTAGTCGCCGAGCGAGAACGAGGCGACCGTGTTGGCGCGCACGTCGGGGTAGCCGCGGGCCATCTTGCCGTGGTCGGCGAGCATGCGGCGGCGGTCCTCGTCGGCCAGCAGGTACCAGTCGTAGGAGCGCACGAAGGGGTAGACGCTCACGTAGTTGCGGGGCGTCTCGTCGGCGAGGAACGCCGGGATGTGCGAGCGGTTGAACTCGGCGGGGCGGTGCAGCGCCATGTTCGACCACACCGGCTCCAGCGCGCGGCCCAGCCTGGTGCGCCGGAAGAGGTTGTACGCCTCCTGGAGCTGGTCGCTGGTCTCGGCGTGCCACCAGATCATCAGGTCGGCGTCGGCACGGAGCCCGGAGACGTCGTACGTGCCGCGGATCGTCACGTCCTTCGCGGCGAGCTGGTCGAACAGCTCCTGTACCTCGTCGGCGTAGCCCGCGCGGTCCTCCGGGAGCACGTCCTTCAGCTTGAAGACGGACCACAGCGTGTAGCGGATGACCTCGTTGAGGTCCTTGGCCAGCTTGCCCTTGTTCGGGATCCTGCCGGTCTCGGTGGTGGGGGCGTCGTCACTCATGTTCCTATTCTCCCGCTCCGCCGTGCAGGCTCTGCACCGGGTCGGCCGTCAGCTCGCGCACACCGCCGAGGTCGCCGCCGAGCTGGTCGACGGCCGCGTGGGCGCTCGCGACACAGGCCGGGATGCCGACGCCGTCGTACTGCGCGCCGCACACCGCGAGACCCGGCAGCTTGGCGACGTGCTCGCGGATGCGCGCCACGCGCGCGTGGTGGCCCACCGGGTACTGGGGCAGCCCGTCGGTCCAGCGGGTCACGCGGGTCTCCAGGGGCGTGGCGTCCAGGCCGGTGGCCTCGCGCAGGTCGTGCCGGGAGACGGCGACGAGCGCGGCGTCCTCGCGCTGGAGGATCCCGGTCTCGCCGTGCCGGCCGACCGAGGTGCGCAGCACGACGACGTCCGGGTCCTGCTCGGCGATCCAGCCCCATTTCCGGGAGGCGAAGGTGGACGCCTTGATGGTGCGGCCGTCGACGGGCGGCACCAGGAACCCGCTGCCCTCGGGCAGGGCGAGGCCGGTGCGGCGGTAGGCGAGGGTGATCAGGGCCATGGAGGCGTACTCGACGGCGGTGAGTTCGGCCGCGGCCTCCGGGGACTCGGCGCTCAGCAGCGCGGCGGCGGCCGGGGCGGGTACGGCGACGATCACCGCGTCGGCGTCCAGCACCCGCTCCCCCGCGGTGACCAGCCAGCGGCCGGACGCCTCCCGGCGCAGACCGGTCACCGGTGTGCGGCAGAGGATGTCACCGCCGAGGGCGCGCACCGACTCGGCGACCGCGAGCGGCAGCCGGCCCACGCCGCCCTCGATGCCCATGAACACCGGCTCGGTCCGCCGGTTCGCCTCGGCCTCGGCCTGGATGCCGCGCACCGCCTCGGTGAGGGAGTCGTGGTCGCGGGCCGCCCGGAAGAGCTGCGGGACGGCCGAGCGCATCGAGATGCGGTACGCGTCGCCCGCGTACACCCCGCCCAGGAGGGGTTCCACCAGACGGTCGACGACCTCCCGGCCGAGCCGCGCCGCCACGTACTCGCCGACCGCCACGTCGTCGCCGATCTCGGTGCGGGGCAGTTCGGCGTCGCGCCCGATGCGGGCGAGGCCCTCGTCGGACAGCACGCCGGCGAGGGCGTCGGCGGTGCCGGGGACGCCCATCACATGCCCCTTGGGCATGGGGCGCAGGGCGCCGCGGGTCCAGATCGAGGCGGTCGCGGTGGCCGGCGGCTGGAGCCGCTCGGCGAGGCCCACCTCACGCGCGAGGGTGACCGCCTCGGGGCGGCGGGCAAGCATCGACTCGGCGCCCAGGTCCACCCGGACGCCCGCGATCTCGCCCGGGAGCAGCTTGCCGCCGACCCGGCCCGAGGCCTCGAGCACGGTCACCCGGGCGCCCCGCCGCAGCAGCCGGTGGGCGGCCGCCAGCCCCGAGATCCCGGCTCCGATGACGACGACATGCCCCGAAGGCGTACCCGTTGCGCTCATGTCCTCCACTCTCTCAGACCCCGCCGGCAGGCCCGGCCCGGGCCGGTGTCCGGGACGAGTCCGGACCGTGACCGCTTCGGAACCGCCGCGCCCCAACGTCCCGGCCCGCCCGGGCGTCGAAGGAGCGTCAGAGGTCATTCACCGTCGTGTCTCACCGCTCCCGGGGGTACCACCATGCGCACACCACGTCCCGTACGACCCGTCCGGACCCTGACCGGGGTCCTGCTCGCCGCCTGCCTGGCGCTGGCCGGGTGCAGTGCCGCGGACGACTCGGGCGGCGAATCCGCCAAGTCCGCCGCGGACTCCGCGCAGCGGCAGGCGGGCGCCGGCGGCGGCGAGGCGGACGACGCGAAGTCCGCGCGCCGGGCGCCCGCGGCCGCCCCGAGCGCCGTCATCCGCACCGCCTCGCTCACCGTCGAGGTCAAGGACGTGCCCAAGGCCCTGGACCGGGCCCGTACGACCGCCGAGGACGCGGGCGGCTACGTCGGCCGCGAGAACACCGGCCGGGACGCCGACGGCCACGAGTACACGCGCGTGGTGCTGCGGGTGCCGTCCGCGCGGTACGACGAGGTCCTCGGCGATCTGCAGGGCGCGGGCCGGCTCGTCGAGCGCACCGCGAAGGCGCAGGACGTCACCGACCAGGTCGTGGACGTGGAGAGCCGGGTCAAGTCGCAGCGGGCGAGCGTGGCCCGGATCCGGACGCTGATGGACCGGGCGACCAAGCTGAGCGACGTCGTCACCCTGGAGGGGGAGCTGAGCAGCCGGGAGGCCGACCTGGAGGCGCTGCTCGCCCAGCAGGCGTCCCTGAAGGACCGCACCAGCCTCGCGACCATCACCCTGTCGCTGTCCGGGACGCCCGTGAAGAAGGCCGCAGAGGACGACACGCCCGGCTTCGTGGACGCGCTGTCGGGCGGCTGGCACGCCTTCGTCACGATGCTGCGCTGGATCGCCCTGGTCCTGGGCGCGCTGCTGCCGTTCGCCGCGCTCGCCGCCCTGCTGGCCCTGGTGTGGGCGCGGCTCGTCCGGCCGCGGCTGAGGCGCCGCCCGGAGCCCGTCCCCGCACCGGTGACCGCCGCGCCGGGCCCGCTGCCGCATGCGCGCCCGGCGCCGGACCCGGCGCGCGAGCCCGGCCAGGACTGACGCGCGGGCCCGGCCGGGACCGAAATGGCCGCGCACCGTAGCGTGTTCACATGAGCATCGACGGTGGGCGGGACGGCAGGCGACGGCTGGTGGTGATCGGCGGCGACGCCGCGGGGATGTCCGCGGCGTCGCAGGCGCGCCGGATGTCGGGGCCGGACGAACTGGAGATCGTGGCCTTCGAGCGGGGCCACTTCAGCTCCTACTCGGCGTGCGGGATCCCGTACTGGGTGGGCGGTGACGTGCCGGAACGCGATCAGCTCATCGCGCGCACCCCGGCGGAGCACCGCGCGCGCGGGATCGATCTGCGGATGCGCACCGAGGTCGTCGAGATCGACGTGGCCGGGCAGCGGGTACGCGCGCGTGACGTCGATTCCGGCACGGAGTCGTGGACGTCGTACGACCAACTGGTCATCGCCACCGGTGCCCGTCCGGTCCGCCCCGACATGCCGGGTGTGGACGCGCCCGGCGTGCACGGGGTGCAGACCCTGGACGACGGCGAGGCGCTGCTGGACTCGCTGGAGCGTACGTCCGGCCGTCGCGCGGTGGTCGTGGGCGCCGGCTACATCGGTGTGGAGATGGCCGAGGCGCTGATCAACCGGGGCTTCGAGGTGACGGTCGTCAACCGCGGCAGGGAGCCCATGTCGACCCTGGACCCGGACATGGGCCGCATGGTGCACGGGGCCATGGAGGGCCTGGGCATCACCATGGTGAACGACGCCGAGGTGACCAAGCTGCTCACCGGCGAGGACGGCCGGATCCGCGCGGTGGCCACCGAGGACGCCGAGTACCCGGCGGACATCGTGGTCCTGGGCATCGGTGTGCGCCCGGAGACCTCGCTCGCCCGTGCGGCGGGACTGCCCCTCGGCGCCCACGGCGGGCTGCTCACCGACCTCGCGATGCGGGTGCGCGGCCACGAGAACATCTGGGCGGGCGGCGACTGCGTCGAGGTGCTGAACCTGGTGTCGGGGCAGGAGCAGTACGTTCCGCTGGGCACGCACGCCAACAAGCACGGCCAGGTCATCGGCACCAACGCGGGCGGCGGCTACGCCACCTTCCCGGGCGTGGTCGGCACGGCGGTCAGCAAGGTCTGCGACCTGGAGATCGCCCGCACCGGCCTGCGCGAGAAGGACGCCCGGCGGGTGGGCCTGCGGTTCGAGACGGTCACCATCGAGTCGACCAGCCGGGCCGGCTACTACCCCGGCGCCTCCCCGATGACGGTGAAGATGCTCGCCGAGCGCGGCACGGGCCGGCTGCTCGGCGTCCAGATCGTCGGCAGGGAGGGTGCGGGCAAGCGGGTCGACATCGCGGCGGTGGCGCTGACCGCGCAGATGACGGTGCAGCAGGTGACGGCCCTGGACCTCGGGTACGCCCCGCCCTTCTCACCGGTGTGGGACCCGGTCCTGGTGGCGGCGAGGAAGGCGGCGGCGAAGGTGCGGTCCGGTCAGCGGTAGGCCCCTTCGTGCGGATCAGGCCGTCGTGCTGATCCGCGGCAGGGAGGTGACGCCCCCGCCGGCCGTCACGGCCGCGGGCTGCTCCCCCGCGGGTTTGGCGTGCGAGGCGGACGGCCTGGTGGACCGCAGCCGGTAGCTCACCGCCTCGTCCAGCGTCACCGGCCGCTGCATCTGGGACGCCAGCCGCCCGGCCTCCTGACCGAGCCGGGCGACGTCCTCCCAGGGAAGCCGTATCACCAGGGCCAGCTCGGCCTCGCCGTCGGGCAGCGCCTGCATCGCCGTCACCTGCGGAGCGTTCGCACTCATCGCCTGATCCTCACGTCGGTTGAGAGGAGATACGCGGCTCCGCCCGCTGGCGTTCACCGGTTCACGCGCCGTATCCCGGGCAGTAGTTCTGTGTGGTCATCCCCGTCCATGACGTGAATCCGGCGCGCCGCACCCCGTATGTGACGTACGCCCTCGTCGCCGCCAACATCCTTGTCTTCCTGGTCACTCCCGGCACCGTCGGTTCGGTGCCGGGTTCGAGCGAACTGGCCCGGCTCTGCGATCTGCAGGCCTTCATGGACCACTACGCGGCGGTCCCCAGAGAGCTGATCCACCATCAGATGCCCAGGGTGGTCCCGACCGGCGGCGTGGGCGTGGGGCCGCACGGCCCGGGCTGTGTGGTGGCGCCGCCCGGCTACGACAAGTCGCCGGCGCTGTCCGTGTTCACGGCGATGTTCCTGCACGGCGGCTGGCTGCACCTGCTGGGCAACATGCTGTTTCTGATGATCTTCGGCAACAACGTCGAGGACCGGATGGGCCACATCCGCTACTTCCTCTTCTACGTCTTCTGCGGCTACGCGGCCGGATACGGCTTCGCGCTGCTCAACGCCACCTCCGCGGACCCGCTGATCGGCGCGTCCGGCGCGATCGCCGGTGTGCTCGGCGCCTATCTGGTGCTGTATCCGAGGGCGCGGGTGTGGGTCCTGGTGCCGTTCCTGGTCTTCCTGCCGCTGCGGCTGCCCGCCTGGCTGGTGCTGGGCTTCTGGTTCGGGCTGCAGGCGGTGTACTCCTCCGGGCACGGTGTGTCCGGAGCCGGGACGGTGGCCTACTCGGCCCACGTGGTCGGCTTCCTGGTGGGCATGCTGCTGGCCTGGCCGCTCAAGCCGGGCACCCCGCCACCGCCGGAGCCGCGCCGCCTGGTGTTCGGCAGACAGGCGCGGCCCCGTCAGGTGTGGTGAGCGGCGGGCGCGGTGAGCGCGCGGTGCGCGGGTCCGCTCAGCGCGCGGTGCGGGTGTGGACGTGGTCCACGAGCCGGGTCAGCGCGTCCGGGTCGGTGTTCGGCATGACGCCGTGGCCGAGGTTGAAGATGTGGCCCTCGAGGCCGGCGGCCGCGTCGAGCACCTCGCCGGCCCGGGCCTCGACGGTGTCCTTGTCGGTGAACAGCACGGTCGGGTCCAGGTTGCCCTGGAGCGCCTTGCCGGGTCCGACGCGGCGGACGGCCTCGTCCAGCGGGACGCGCCAGTCGACGCCGACCACGTCGGCGCCGGCCTCGCCCATCAGTCCCAGCAGCTCGCCGGTGCCGACGCCGAAGTGGATACGCGGGACGCCGTACCCGGCGACGGCGTCGAACACCTTCGCCGAGGCGGACATGACCGACTTCCGGTAGTCGGCCGGGGCCAGCGCGCCGACCCAGGAGTCGAACAGCTGGACCGCCGAGGCGCCCGCCTCGATCTGCACCTTCAGGAAAGCGGCCGTGATGTCGGCGAGGCGGTCCAGCAGGTCGGCCCAGAGCTGCGGGTCGCCGTACATCATCGCCTTGGCGTTCTCGTACGTGCGTGACGGGCCACCCTCGACCAGGTAGCTCGCCAGGGTGAACGGCGCCCCGGCGAAACCGATCAGCGGGGTCTCGCCCAGCTCGCCGGTGAGCAGGCCGATCGCCTCGGTGACGTAGGAGACGTCCTCGGGCGTGAGGTCGCGCAGCCGGGCCAGGTCGGCGCGGGTACGGACGGGCTGCGCCACGACCGGGCCGACGCCGGGCTTGATGTCCAGGTCGAGGCCGATCGCCTTGAGCGGGACGACGATGTCGCTGAAGTAGATCGCCGCGTCCACGTTGTGCCGGCGCACCGGCTGCAGCGTGATCTCGGTGACCAGCTCGGGCCGCATGCAGGACTCGAGCATCGGGACGCCCTCGCGCACCTTGCGGTACTCGGGCAGCGAGCGGCCGGCCTGGCGCATGAACCACACGGGGGTGTGCGGCACGGGTTCACGCCTGCACGCCTTGAGGAAGGCGCTGTCGTACGTAGCGGTCGGCTGCTTGCCCGTGGGGCTTCCGTTGGCACTCACGTCGGCAAGTCTCGCACGGCCGCGAAGCGAGAAGTGCGGCCGCCCTCAGGGGTGTCCTCCCTGCACCGGAGCGCTGTTCCCCTTACTCTTCCCCGCATGGCTGCGGCTCAGGGACGATCGTCGGACGGCGCTGACGGAATGGACGACGCGAAGGACTCCGCTCAGGCGGAGGGCCGGACGGGCACGGCGGCGCCGCCGGCGTTCCGGGCCGCGGTCGACGCGCTGCGCAACGCGCGGCTGCGGCCGCAGATCGAGGTGGAGCCGACGCCCGCCCCGCAGCGGCTTGCGCCCTTCGCGTACGCGCTGGAGGCCGCGGTGGTCGACGATGACGAGGACCTGGCCGACGGCCGGCTGGTGCTGCTGCACGACCCGGCCGGCCACGAGGCCTGGCACGGCACCTTCCGGCTGGTGACGCTGGTGCGCGCGGAGCTGGAGGCGGAGATGGCGGCCGATCCGCTGCTGCCCGAGGTGTGCTGGTCGTGGCTGACCGGGGCGCTCCAGGCGCGCGGGCTGACGTACGGCGAGCCGAGCGGGACCGTCACGCGCGCGAGTTCGCACTACTTCGGCGGGCTGTCCGCGCGCCCGGCCGCCTCCCAGATCGAGATCCGCGCCTCCTGGACACCGCGCGAGGGCCTCGGCGGTGTGCCGGACACCGCCGCCCACCTGGCCTCGTGGTGCGATCTGCTGGCCCAGGTCGGCGGGCTTCCGCCGGCCGGTCCGGGCGACGCCTCGGTGGTGACCCTGCCGCAGCGCAGGGGGCCGCAGTCACGGTGACCTGAGCACCGGCCGTACCGAATTCATCCTCTTGGGCGCCTTATTGACTCTCTCTTTGTCGATACGGCCACTTTCTGTACTCGAATCGCATCGGCCCGAACCGATTCGATCTTCGGATGATCGATCGCATGTCCGAATTGAACGGATTGTTACTCACTAGATCGTGATCATTCTCTAAAGGCGCACGGCTTTGCTGCCGAAGACGACTGTGACCCTGAAAGCACGTTTCGTCCCGGCTTCCTCCCCACAAGCCGGCCCCGTCCCCCCACCCAGGAGGCCTGGTGTCCGTTCTCCTCGAGCAGCCCGCAAGCCTGGTCGCCTACCGCCCGAACAAGCCGACCGCCATGGTGGTCGTGGCCGACCCGCGCGTCCGTTCCACCGTCACCCGCCATCTGTGGGCCCTCGGTGTGCGCGACGTGATCGAGGCCTCGTCCGTCGCGGAGGCTCGTCCCCGCATCGGCAACCCCCGCGACATCTGCGTCGCCGACGTCCACCTGCCCGACGGCTCCGGCCTGACCCTGCTGTCCGAGACCCGCGCCGCGGGCTGGCCCAACGGGCTGGCCCTCTCGGCCGCCGACGACATCGGCGCCGTTCGCAACGCCCTCGCCGGCGGGGTCAAGGGCTACGTCGTCACCGGAACCCGAACCAACATCGGCCTCCCCACCCGGCCCGGCGCCGCTCCCCTCGGTGCCGCCGCCCGTATGCACCGCCGCCCCCCGGGTGCCCCGAGCCACCCGGGCGGCTACCGCGAGCTGTCCGGACGGGAGGTCGAGGTGCTCCGCCTGGTCGCCGAGGGGCAGTCCAACAAGGCGATCGGCGTCTCGATGGGACTGTCCGCGCTGACCGTGAAGAGCCACCTGGCCCGCATCGCCCGCAAACTCGGCACCGGCGACCGGGCCGGCATGGTGGCCGTGGCGCTGCGGACCGGCATCATCCACTGATCCCCACCGATTCCCCCATACGCCTCGTGAGCACATCATCCGTTCACTCATATGAACCGGCAGTTTCACCGGCCTGACTGGTTTACGACCCTGTGGCCGGCTAAAGGGGAGCCGCGCAGGATGTCACGGGTCCATCGGCGGGCCCGGCTCACCTCTTCCGGGAATCCTGGGCAACTCAGCCCCCAGACCC